>NZ_JBIVGP010000018.1:0-94859 GCF_044748725.1 Pseudomonas sp. NPDC089752 | reverse complement strand
CGGGCTCGATGCCCTAGGAGCGGCTCCGCTTCAAGACCTTCCCTCGATGATCAGTCGAGAACTTTCGCCTCTTGGGAGGCGAAAGTCGAGATACAAGGAGCGGCTTCAGCCGCGAACACCGGCGAAGCCGGTGCCATCCACCGCGTCGCCTGGTTCGCGGCTGAAGCCGCTCCTACAGGGATTTTATTGTTCGGCAATGGTCCGAACGATAGCGTCCACCGTGGCGTCGATCTGCGCCTGGGTCCGCTCGAGGGTCTGCTGGTGTTCCTTCTGCAGTTCAACCTGCTTGGAGCACAGGTTCAACGCGGCCAGCACCAGCAGCTTGTCGCCGATCAGGGTCGGGTACGAACGCTTGGTCTCGGCCAGGGCGGTGTTGAGCATCCGTACCGCCTGCGCCAGGGTTTCTTCCTGGCCTTCGGGCGCCTTGATCGAATAGTCGTTGCCGAGGATCGACACGACATTGACCGGCTGCGCTTGCAGTCTCATGCGCCGACGACACCTGCGGTCGCACGGTCAACCAGCGCCTGGATGCGCGCGGCGGTGGCGCCGTTCTTCTCTTCCTGCTCCATCAGCGACAGCTGCAGGGTTTCGTTTTCTTCCTTGGCCTGGGCCAGTTCCTGGCCGAGGGCGGTGTTCTGCTCGGTGAGTTGAGCGTTTTTCTGCATCAGGTCGCTGACCAGTTGCTCGATTTGATTCAGGGAGGCTTCCAGCATGGGGATATCTCAGTTGTTGCAAAGGGCGCACACGATAAAGAAAAGCGCGAGCCATCGCCATTAAATAACGGATTCTTAAGGTTTCTTACCCCGCAGATTGACAGGGTATCCGGGTTCTTGTTCCGACCTGGATCAACCGCCGGTCAGGTAAATCGTTAGCTGGCTCACAAACTTGCTCGTTCACGCTCAAGACTGGCCGGTCACGACCGATAGCCAGGCAAGTCTTATTTTGTCGCACGGACCGCGCCTTCCTCCCTTGCCTGGATTCCTCTCCCCATGTCTCTACGCAACATGAATATCGCCCCGCGCGCATTGCTCGGTTTCGCCCTGATCGGCCTGCTCATGCTCGGCCTGGGTATCTTCTCGCTGATGCAGATGGGCAACATCCGTCAGGCGGGTGTTGTCATCGAAAACATCAGCGTGCCGAGCATCAAGACCCTCGACGAACTGACCTCGCTCAACCTGCGCCTGCGCACGCTGTCCTACCGCCTGCTACTCAACCGCGAGCCGGAAACCCAGCGCGACACCCTGCGCCTGCTGGATGAGCGCAACGCCCAGATCGACAACGCACGGCGCGCCTACGAGCCGCTGGTGACAGCTGCGGACGAAAAGGCCGCATTCGAGCAATACCGCCAGTTGCTGGACCAGTACCGCCAACTGGAATCGCGCATGCGCAGCATGAGCCAGGCCGGCGACCTCGAAGGCCTGCGCACCCTGCTCAACCGCGACCTGCTGGAAAACTCCGAACAGATCAACAAGGTCATGGACACGCTGGTGCGCATCAACACCGACCAGACCCGTGAAACCAATGAAGTTGCCGCCAGCCAGTATTCAGCGGCCTTCGCCCTGGTGATCGGGCTGCTGATCGCCGCCGCCGTGCTGACCTTCCTCTGCGCGTTCCTGCTGACCCGCAGCATCGTCAAGCCGATCGAAGAAGCCCTGCAGGCGGCCGAGCAGATCGCCGACGGCGACCTGACCAAGGTCATCCGTGCAGACGGCACCGATGAAGCCGCCCGCCTGCAACGAGCCATGGCGCGCATGCAGGACAAGCTGCGCGACACCCTGCAACTGATTGCTGGCTCCGCTACGCAGTTGGCCTCGGCCGCCGAAGAGCTGAACTGCGTCACCGATGAAAGCGCCCGAGGTCTGCAGCAGCAGAACAACGAAATCGAACAGGCCGCCACCGCCGTCACCGAGATGACCAGCGCCGTGGAAGAAGTGGCACGCAACGCGGTCAGCACCTCGGAAGCTTCTGGCGAAGCCAGCCGCTCAGCCGGTGACGGTCGTGACCTGGTGATGGAAACCGTCGGCGCCATCGAGCGCATGAGTGGCGATGTGCAGGCCACCGCCAAGCTGATCACCCACCTGGCTGAACAGTCACGCGACATCGGCAAGGTGCTCGACGTGATCCGTGGCCTGGCCGACCAGACCAACCTGCTCGCACTGAATGCGGCAATCGAAGCGGCGCGCGCTGGTGAAGCAGGCCGTGGTTTTGCGGTGGTGGCCGATGAGGTGCGCGCGCTGGCCCATCGCACCCAGCAGTCGACCAGCGAGATCGAGCGCATGATCGGCAGCATCCAGGGCGGCACCGAAGAGGCGGTGGAATCGATGCGCACCAGCACCGAGCGCGCCGAGTCGACGCTGAACATCGCCAAGGGCGCCGGCATGGCGCTGGACACCATTGCTGGTGCGGTCGCGCAGATCAACGAACGTAACCTGGTGATCGCAAGTGCCGCCGAAGAGCAGGCCCAAGTGGCGCGGGAAGTGGACCGCAACCTGGTGAACATCAATGACCTGTCGGTGCAGAGCGCGACCGGAGCGCACCAGACCAGCGCGGCGAGTGCTGAATTGTCGCGCCTTGCTGTGGACCTGAATGGGCTGGTGGCTCGGTTCCGCACCTGAGATTGCAGGGGCCGCTATGCGGCCCATTCGCGGGGCAAGCCCGCTCCCACAAGTTTGGATTGCCAATCCCTATCCACTGTGGGAGCGGGCTTGCCCCGCGAAGAGGCCGGCACTACCACCCAACATCCCGCAACCATTCCCCACCTCGCACTTATCCCAGCTGACCTAGTGTTTCCCTGAATCTTCAAAGGGAACAACACATGGACCGTGCCCAATCTCACCTTTTGCGCCGTGGCCGTTTCTCTCAGCCAGGCGGGCTCTACCTGCTGACAACAGTCACTCACGAGCGCAAACGGATCTTCACCCACTTCCAGTTCGCCCGCAGCGTCATCCACCAACTGAGGCAAACCGAGCTCGATGGACTGTGCCGGTCCCTGGCCTGGGTGGTCATGCCAGACCATGTTCATTGGCTGATCGAATTACGAAGCGGCACGTTGTGTTGCTTGATGCGCAGGTTCAAGTCGCGCAGCAGTCATGCGCTTTATCAACTCGGTATGCCGCGCCGCAAGATATGGCAACCGGGCTATCAGGACCATGCCTTGCGCCGTGAGGAGAATGTTGTGCATGTGGCCAGGTATATCGTGGCCAATGCCATAAGAGCGGGGTTGGTTCGCCGTGCTGGCGATTATCTACATTGGGATGCTGTGTGGATTTGAGGGCCTCTTCGCGGGGCAAGCCCGCTCCCACAATGAATGTTATGCACTGTACTTCTGTGGGAGCGGGCTTGCCCCGCGAAAGGGCCAGCAGCCGTAAGACATTTCTGAACTTGAAACCAAATACTTCAAGATCGGCATGCTTGGGAATTATCCTACGCGCGCTGCTGAAGTGTCGCTGTTGTCGGGGAAATGGCTCAGGGATAACGTTTTCGGGTCGCTTCGGCGACCGGGTGTGAGAACCTGACAGGTAGATTTTGGTAGCACCTTTATGGTGGCCGTACGTGGGCAGGCTTCGTCCTGGCCGAGTCTTTGCCAATTCTCCTCGGTTTTCTCACCCTGCGTACGGCTGCCACCCTCAATCCGTGAGAAAGATTCGGGTGGTAGTTCCTTTCTTGAGAAATGGAATTACATCATGAAGAAAATCGTCCCCGACCCACCACGTCGCAAACCCATCACTTCCCCCTTCTTCACCCATCAATCCGACATGAACCCACCCGACGCCCTGGCTCACATCAGCGAGCTGCTGCGTGGTGTCATCGAAACCATCGACGAACACTGCCGCGCCCGCGCCGGCGAACATGGCCTGAACATGCTGAGCAATGCCATGCATGCCACAGAGATCGCGCATTCTCTGGTTGAGCATGTTCATGATCGGCTCTATGGACAAAAGGCGGAGGGATGAAACCATGACGGGCGTAATCAAATCCGTAGCGACCATAGGAGCAGAAACTTTCCTCGAAGTGGGTAACCCGCCCATACACCTGCTAAGGGTACAGCCGGGTATTCCCATCGATGATGTCTATGAGCAGGTGTCGGTTTTCTGGGCTACATCAAGCATCTGGTTCGTGAGGGGGATATGGAAGATGACCACAAGTTGCTGGGTGCCGCGGATTATCTGAGTGCTTTGGCCAAAGCCTTGATGAATGATATTGAGATGGCCAAGAATAGAATGCATTGACTTTGAGGGCCTCTTCGCGGGTCAAGCCCGCTCCCACAGATACCCCGCTGCATTCGGGTTCAGCGCAATACCTGTGGGAGCGGGCTTGCCCCGCGAAGAAGCCATCTGATCAGTAATCGATCCGCACATCCCCTTTCGGCACACTGCAGCACGACAGAATGTAGCCCTCGGCTTCGTCTTCCTCGGTAATCCCGCCGTTGTGCTCCATCTCCACCTCACCGCCCAGCTTGAGCACCTTGCAAGTCCCGCAGATACCCATACCGCAAGCCTTGGGAATCATCAGCCCGACTTTCGCCGCCGCCGCATGCACAGTCTCACCCGGCGCAACGCGGATACTCTTCTCGCTGCCAATGAACTCCACCAGATTGAGATCGGACACATCCACTTCCGGCGCATCGGCCGCCTGTTCGGCGTGCTCCACGGCATCGGCCTTGGCTTCCGGCGGCGTCGCGCCGAACGATTCCTCGTGGTAGTTCTTCATGTCGAAGCCAACCGCTTCGAGCATGCGCTTGACCGCCGTCATGTACGGCGTCGGGCCGCAGCAGAAAATGGTGCGTTCCATGTAGTCCGGCGCAATCAATTCCATCAGCCGCTGGTTCAGGTAACCCCGGTAACCCGCCCACGGCTCGCCCAGCCCGTGCTTCTCGCAAATGATGTGCAGGCTGAAGTTGGGGATGCGCGACGCCATCTGCTCCAGCTCGCGGTGGTAGATGATGTCTTTCGGTGAGCGGGCGCTGTGCACGAAGACCATGTCGACGTTGGCGTTGGTGTCGTAGAACCAGCGCGCCATCGACATCACCGGAGTGATGCCGACACCGCCGGAAAGGTACAGCACCTTGCCCGCCGGGAAGTCGATGGCATTGAACAGCCCGACCGGGCCGTGCACCGGCAACTCGGCGCCTTCGTGCATGGTGTCGTGGAGGAAGTTGGAAACCTGCCCGCCCGGCACGCGCTTGACCGTGATCGAGAAGCTGTAAGGCACCGACGGCGAGCTGGAAATGGTGTACGAACGCATCACCGGCTTGCCTTCGATCTCCAGCTCCAGGGTGACGAACTGCCCGGGCTTGAAGAAGAACATGATCGGCTGGTCGGCCATGAAGCAGAAGGTGCGCACGTCCCAGGTCTCCTGGATGACCTTGACGCAGCGCACGATGTGGCGGCCGTTGGCCCAGGTCTGTGTGCTGACCGGATTGAGGAAGGTATCGGACATGTTCATCTCCAGCGGCCGACAATGGCCCTTTTTATGGCTGCGATAATGCGCAAGCTGAACACGTCGTACATTCCTGCCAGCGACATCGGCGTGCTTATCGCGACCAGCCCCGCGCTACAAGGGCTGGCGCGTCGTAATTCAAATCGGCCATGTCGCCCATGGATACGGTTCGCGGCGCCTTCGGACGCACACTCCACGGCAAAAGAAGCTGCCTTTTTTCGGCAGCCAGTCTTGCGGCACCACAACAACGATTAGCCACCTTTTGCCGGCCGCACACGGCCCCGAGGATTACACGATGGACGTCACCGCAACCCTGAGCCTGGGCGATCCACTGGAACCTGCACGCAAGGCCACCGCCGAGATGCTGCAGACCCGCGAGCGCACCTACTCGCTGCCCCAGCCGTTCTACACCGACGAGCGTCTGTTCCAGATCGACATGCAGGAGATCTTCCAGAAGGAATGGCTGATCGCCGGCATGACCTGCGAGATCCCGGCTAAGGGCAACTACATCACCCTGCAGATCGGCAAGAACCCGATCCTCGTGGTGCGCGGTGCCGAGGGCAAGGTGCATGCCTTCCACAACGTCTGCCGCCACCGCGGCTCGCGCCTGTGCGTCAGCGACAAGGGCAAGGTGGCCAAGCTGGTGTGCCATTACCACCAGTGGACCTACGAACTGGACGGCCGCCTGCTGTTCGCCGGCACCGAGATGGGCGCCGACTTCGACATGAAGGAATACGGCCTCAAGCCTGTGCACGTGAAAGTCGCCGGCGGCTACATTTTCATCAGCCTGGCGGAGAATCCGCCGGCCATCGACGAGTTCCTGACCACCCTTGAGCACTACATGGAACCGTACGACATGGAGAACACCAAGGTGGCGGTGCATACCACCTTGATGGAAAAGGCCAACTGGAAGCTGGTACTGGAAAACAACCGCGAGTGCTACCACTGCAGCGGTTCGCACCCGGAGCTGCTGCAGACCCTGTTGGAGTGGGACGACACCAACGACCCGCGCGCCAGCCAGGAATTCAAGGACCACGTGGCCGCCTCTGCCGCCGCTTGGGAAGCCGAGAAGATCCCTTACCTGCACAAGAGCCATGGCCTGCGTAACCGCATCGTGCGCATGCCGCTGCTCAAGGGCACCGTGTCGATGACCATGGACGGCAAGCAGGCCTGCCAGAAGCTGATGGGCCGCATCAAGAACCCGGACCTGGGCTCGATGCGCATCCTGCACCTGCCGCATTCCTGGAACCATTGCATGGGTGACCACATCATCGTCTTCACCGTGTGGCCGATCAGCGCCCAGGAGACCATGGTCACCACCAAGTGGCTGGTGCACAAGGATGCCGTCGAAGGCGTGGATTACGACCCGGAGCGCATGCGCAAAGTCTGGGATGCAACCAATGACCAGGATCGCCGCCTGGCGGAAGAGAACCAGCGTGGGATCAACTCCACGGCGTACCAGCCTGGGCCGTACTCCAAGACTTACGAGTTTGGCGTGGTCAACTTCATCGACTGGTACAGCCAGCGCGTGCTGGAAAACCTTGGTGCAGAGCCTGCGCCGTATCTGAAGGAAGTGAAAGCGCAGTAACGGTACGTTGCATTGAAAACGCCACGGCTGATGCGTCAGCCGTGGCGTTTTACATGGTCATGCAGAGCTTTGGCACATGTTATCCACAGAACTATCGACAGGGGTTGTGGACAGTGAAAGGGCGCGGATGGAAATGTTGGTTGATCGTTTTTTGACCAAATCTCTGTAAGCCCATGATTTCAAGGCTCACAGCGTTAATCGAACACCTTGTCCACAGAAGGACCAACAGATTTTGTGTGCAGAAAGAACGTGCAGGCCAAAATCGTTGTGGATAACAGCTTAAGCTACTGAAAACACTGATCTGGCGGGATATTAGGCGTGATTGATCAATTATTGATCATATTCCTGTAGGCCAATGGCTGCGCGGGTTGTAGATATTGCCGAACATATTATCCACAGAGCCGCCAACAGCGATTGTGGGAAACTCATTCAAATATTCACCCGGCTGATTTGGGATGGCCATCACCAAGGCTGATCACTTTTTGATCATATCTGTGCAGGCCTTGCGAGCCGTGGCTCACAGCGAAGCGTGAACACTTTATCCACACCTTGGCGAACAGAATTGGTGGGTAAATGATTCGAGATCGCTTCGCGGGACAAGCCCGCTCCCACAGGTATTGCACTAAACCCAAGGGCAGTGGAGTACCTGTGGGAGCGGGCTTGCCCCGCGAACATGGGCGAAGCCCGTGCCATATCAGCGCAAAACCCCCTCCTCCACCAGCAGCTTGAGGATCGCCTCAGCCCCTTCCTGTGGAGAAACATCCTTCAGCACCTTGCCGCCACCACCACTGGCCTTGGCCGTGGCCGCTTTCATCCGGTCCGCACCGCTCTTGGCCTTGATCACCTTGAGCCGCTTAGGCCGGGGCCTGGCGGGCTGCAGTTCGGCTTCAGCCAGCAGCTCATCCTCGACGATCGCTACGTTACGCGCCGCCAACACACCCCGACGCGCCGGCCCGAAGGCACTCTGGCGCGGCTTGGGCGCAGCATTATCCACAGTCGCCAGCAACGGCAGTCGCACCTTCAACCGGCGCCGCTGGCCACGTGGAAGCGCCTGCAGAACCTGCGCGGTGCCGTTATCGATCGATTCCACCTCGGCCAGCCCCACAACTAGCGGCCAGCCCAGCTTCTCGGCCAGAAGGAATGGCAACATGCCTGAGCCCTCGCCAGTCTCGGCCTGGCTACCGGTCAGCACCAGTTGAGCGCCAGCATCACGCAGATAGTCGCCCAACACGCCCAGCACATCGGCACCCGCCGGCTGTTCGAGCACATCAAGATGCTCCAGCCCCATGCCCAGGTAGGCCCGCAACGCCTCTTCACGCGGATCGCCAGCATGTACCACCTGCAAGTTATCCCCAGCCAGCTGCAAACCCAGCTCCACCGCACGCGCATCCTGTTCGGCGCGCCGAGCACGGCCGGAAGTCGGGTGAGCACCAATGGAAACCAGGCTGATGACTTTCGTACTCATGCTCGTGCCCTTATGCCGCGTCACGCTGACCGCCGCTGCGGAAGTTGTCCACAGCCTCGATCAGTGCCTTGAGGATCGCCGAACTGTCGCCAATCACCGACAGGTCCGCCCGTTTGATCATGTCGCAGCCGGGGTCCATGTTGATTGCCACCACCTTGTCGCAGGCGCCGATGCCCTGCAGGTGCTGGATCGCGCCGGAGATACCCACAGCCACGTAGACCCGCGCCGTAACCCAGGTACCGGTAGCGCCGACCTGGCGGTTGCGCGGCATGAAGCCGTCGTCCACCGCCACCCGCGAGGCGCCTTCGGTTGCGCCGAGGGCGGCTGTCGCCTGGTGGTACAGGTCCCAATCCTTGACGCCATTGCCGCCCGACACGATGAACTCGGCTTCGGCCATGGCGATGGTGGCCGGGTCGACTGCCACCGAACCGAGGTCCTCGATACGCGACAGGCTGCGCGCTACGCCTGTGGACAACTCCACCGGTAGCGCTTCGTGCCGCGTTTCGCTGACCGGCTCGGCACACTCTGCCGCCGCCAGAATCAAGCGTGGCACCGCCCGCTGCAGGTCTTGCTGGCCAGCGCCGGCACGGCCGATACACTGCCCATCCTTGACCTGCCAGACCCGCGTCGCCGGGCGTTCGCCCAGTGCGGCACCGAGGCGTCGGCCCAGTTCGCCCCCGCCCGTACGGCTGTCGGGCAGCAGCCAATGGCGCGGCGCAAATTGGTTATCCACAGCCCGCAGGCCCTGCACCAGTTGCTCCGGTGCATAACCTTCGAACGCTTCACCTTCGATGACCAGCAAGCGGTCAACGCCGGCTGTGGAAAAGTTGTTTTCCTTGTGCTCGCCAAACACCACAGCCAGCACCGCGCCGTCGCTACCGGCCAGACTGTGGGCCAGGCCCAGCAGGTCGCGGTCGTGGCTGCTCAGGCGGCCACCGACCATGTCCGGCACCACGGCAATGTAGAACGCTGGTGCCGGCACCTGGTGCAGCGGCAACTGCACAGCCGCCGCTGCCGTGCGCCGCCCGCCGACCCCGGTGCCCTGCTGGGCGCCGCTGCGGTCGATACGCTTGAGGCCAGCGGGGCCGATGAAGCCGGCGGCGATGGCATGAGGGTTCTTGCGGATAATGCCGTTTGGCCCCATCCAGCTGGTTTGTTGCGTCTGCATGGCCGCGTGCAGCGGGTGCAGACGGTTACGGGCGATCCACTCGGCGCGTGGGTCGCGGCGGATGATGTCGCTCATCAGTGCACCTCCGCAGGTTCACGTTTGACCGTTGGCGACTTTGGGGCCGCCGGGGTTTCCTCTTCGATCAGCACGTCGGCTACCAACTCGGCGAGGTCCTTGATCTGCGGGCGCGGTTCGACCACGCCTTCGAGCATCGCCGTGCACTGTGGACAACCCACGGCGACCAGCTCGGCTTCGGTCTCGCGGATGTCGTCCATGCGCATGTCGGGGATACGCTGCTTGCCCGGGATGTCGGTGATCGGCGCACCACCGCCACCGCCGCAGCAACGGGAACGGAAGCCCGAGCGCTGCATCTCGCGCACTTCGATGCCGAGCGCCTTGAGCACTTCGCGCGGCGCCTCGTACTCGCCGTTGTAACGGCCCAGGTAGCAAGGGTCGTGGTAGGTCACGCTGCCGCCCTTGTGCTGGCCGAGGTTGAGCTTCTTGGCGGCGATCAGTTCGGCAATGTAGGTGCTGTGATGCTGCACCTGATAATCGCCGCCCAGTGCGCCGTATTCGTTCTTCAGCACATGGAAGCTGTGCGGGTCGCAGGTGACGATGCGTTGGAACTTATACTGCGCCAGGGTCTGGATATTGCGTTTGGCCAGGTGCTGGAAGGTCGCTTCGTCGCCCAGGCGGCGCGCCACGTCGCCGCTGTCGCGCTCTTCCAGGCCGAGCACGGCGAAGTCCACGCCCGAAGCCTTGAGCACTTTGACGAACGAACGCAGGGTGCGCTGGTTGCGCATGTCGAAGGCCCCGTCACCGACCCAGAACAGCACTTCGGTGGTTTTCACTTCCGACAGCAGTTTCAGGTTGAGGTCGGCCGCCCAGTTCATCCGCCCGCCCGGGGCGAAGCCGCCCGGGTTGTCGGTGGCGATCAGGTTGTCCAGCACCTCGGCGCCCTTGTTTGGGGTCGCGCCTTTTTCCAGGGTGAGGTGGCGGCGCATGTCGACGATGGCATCGACATGCTCGATCATCATCGGGCATTCCTCGACGCAAGCGCGGCAGGTGGTGCACGACCACAGCGTCTCGGCGTCGACCAGGCCATTGACGATCGGTTGGTGCGGGTTGCCGCCGTGTTCGCCGATTGGCTTGCCGGGGTATGGGCTGCCGGCGAACTGCGCATCGGTGCCACCAGCCAGGCCGATGACCATGTCCTGGATGAGTTTTTTCGGGTTCAACGGTTGGCCGGCGGCGAAGGCCGGGCACATGGCTTCGCATTTACCGCACTGCACGCAGGCGTCGAAGCCGAGCAGCTGGTTCCAGGTGAAGTCCACTGGTTTTTCCACGCCCAGCGGCGCGGTCCGGTCTTCCAGGTCCAGCGGCTTGAGGCCGGTGGAGCGCCCGCCGCCGAAGCGTTCGGCGCGGCGGTGCCAGGCCAGATGCAAGGCACCGGCGAAGGCGTGTTTCATCGGGCCGCCCCAGGTCATGCCGAAGAACAGCTCCGACACGCCCCACAGCACGCCCAGGCCGAGCACGCCGACCATCACCCAGCCGCCGGTGTTGGCGGGCAGGATGCCGGCCACCGGCAAGGTGGCGATGAAGAAGCTCGCGGCGAACACCAGCAGGCTTTTCGGCAGGCGCATCCACGGGCCCTTCGACAGGCGCGCAGGCGGGTTCAGGCGGCGTTTGAACACCAAAATAGCGCCCGTAAACATGATCACCGTGGCCACCAGCAGGGCGTAGCCGAGGATCTTGCTCTGCAGGCCGAAGCCGTGCACCAGGATCGCCAGTGCAGCCGACAGCACGAAGCCGCCCGCCGTGGCCACGTGGGTCTTGGACATGTACTTGTCGCGCTCGACCACGTGGTGCAGGTCCACCAGGTAGCGCCGGGGCATGGCCAGCAGGCCGCCGAGCAGGTTGACCTTGGACGGCCGGCCACGCCGCCACATGCGCACCCGGCGCACGGCGCCGAGCAGCGCCAGGCCGAGGGCAGCGAACAGCAGGATGGGTAGAAGGGTGTTCAACATGGGAGGCTCCCACAACAGCTAAATTCTTGCGCCACTCTGAAGGGCGGCGCGGACCCTGTAGGAGCGGATTCATCCGCGATGGCGTCGGCACTGACAACACATTTGCCTGTGCCGGCCTCATCGCGGATGAATCCGCTCCTACAGGGGGCCAGTCCCGCCCCTAACGAGGCGGTGCGATCAGAAGTCCTTGCACAGCCGCAAGGCGTCGTAGATCGCCGCATGCACGTTGCGCTGGGCCACGCAGTCGCCGATGCGATACAGCAAATAGCCCTCGCCCGGCTGGCTGAGGATCGGCTGCGGCTTGATGGCGAACAGCGCCTCCACATCGATCTGGCCCTTGTTGCGCGAACCGTCCTTCAGCGCGTAATACAGTTCTTCGTCAGGCCGCACGCCGTTCTCGACCACCACCTGGTCGACCACACGCTCTTCCTTGGCGCCGGTGTATTCGTTCTCCAGCACCGCCACCAGCTTGTCGCCTTCGCGGTAGACCTTCTCCAGCATCATGTCGCCGGTCATGATCACTTCTTTGGGGTACATGCTGCGGTAGTAGGTCGGGAAGGTCGTGCCGCCCATCGCGACGCCTGGCTTGATATCGTCGGTGACGATTTCGACCTGGCTGCCCTTGTCGGCGATGAAGTCTGCCGTCGACATACCGGTGAATTCGCAGATGGTGTCGTACACCAGCACGTTCTTGCCCGGCGCAACCTTGCCGTCGAGCACGTCCCAGCTGCTGACCACCAACCCTTCGGCGGCGCCCCAGTGTTCGTTCTGTTCGACGAACGGATGACCGCCCACCGCCAGCACGATGACGTCCGGGCGCAGGTCCTGGATGGCGTCCACGCTGGCGGCGGTGCCCAGGCGCAGGTCGACTTTCAGCCGCGCCAGTTCCAGCTGATACCAGCGAGTGATGCCAGCGATCTGGTCACGCTGCGGGGCCTTGGCGGCGATGGTGATCTGCCCGCCGATCTGCTCTTTCTTCTCGAACAGGGTCACATCGTGGCCACGCTCGGCCGCCACGCGAGCAGCTTCCATCCCAGCCGGGCCGGCACCGACCACCACCACCTTGCGTTTGACGCCGGTGGTCTTCTCGATGATGTGCGGCACGCCCATGTATTCACGGGAGGTCGCGGCGTTCTGGATGCACAGCACATCCAGGCCCTGGTACTGGCGGTCGATGCAGTAGTTGGCACCGACGCACTGCTTGATCTGGTCGATCTGGCCCATCTTGATCTTGGCGATCAGGTGCGGGTCAGCCATGTGCGCGCGGGTCATGCCGACCATGTCGACGTAGCCGCCTTCGAGAATGCGCGTGGCCTGGTTCGGGTCCTTGATGTTCTGCGCGTGCAGCACCGGGACCTTGACCACTTCCTTGATGCCGGCCGCCAGGTGCAGGAACGGCTCCGGCGGGTAGCTCATGTTGGGGATGACGTTGGCCAGGGTGTTGTGGGTGTCGCAACCCGAGCCGACCACGCCGATGAAATCGAGCATGCCGGTGGCGTCGTAGTAGGCGGCGATCTGCTTCATGTCCTCGTGGCTGAGGCCATCGGGGTGGAACTCGTCGCCACAGATGCGCATGCCTACGCAGAAGTCGTCGCCGACTTCGGCACGCACCGCCTTGAGCACTTCCAGGCCGAACTTCATGCGGCCTTCGAAGCTGCCGCCCCATTCGTCGGTACGCTTGTTGACCCGCGGGCTCCAGAATTGGTCGATCATGTGCTGGTGCACCGCCGACAGTTCGACGCCGTCCAGCCCGCCTTCTTTGGCACGCCGCGCGGCCTGCGCGTAGTTGCCGATGACGCGCCAGATCTCTTCCACCTCGATGGTCTTGCAGGTGGCGCGGTGCACCGGTTCACGGATGCCCGACGGCGACATCAGGGTCGGCCAGTTGAAGCCGTCCCAGCGCGAGCGACGGCCCATGTGGGTAATCTGGATCATGATCTTGGCGCCATGCTTGTGCATGGCGTCGGCCAGGTTCTGGAAGTGCGGGATGATGCGGTCGGTCGACAGGTTGACCGACGCCCACCACTCCTGCGGGCTGTCGATGGCGACCACGGACGAGCCGCCGCAAATCGCCAGGCCGATACCGCCCTTGGCCTTCTCTTCGTAGTACTTCACATAGCGGTCGGTGGTCATCCCGCCGTCGGTGGCATACACCTCGGCATGCGCGGTGCTGAGCACACGGTTGCGGATGGTCAGTTTGCCGATCTGGATCGGCTGGAACATTGCTTCGAAGGCCATGACGCTATCTCCGGCTTACAACGGCTTTGTAACGAACAGGCCATCTTCGTGGCCTTCTTCCGACCCGCCGTAGACCTGTTCGGCCACGGTGCGGATCTTGCTGCCGCGGGCAGCGAGAATCTGGTCCATTGCGCCGGCGAACCAGCCGGTGAACATGTAGTCGACCTTGCGCCCGACCTTGCCGTACACGTACACGAATGCAGAGTGCTTGAGCTTGACGCTGCAGGTGCCTTTATCCAGGTCGATGTCCTGGATCTCAAACAGGCCCCAGCCGCGCTGGGACAGGCGCTTCATGTAGTGCTCGAATACCGCTACGCCTTCCAGGCCGTGGCATTCGGCTTCTTTCTCACACCAGTGCCAGGCGGACTTGTAGCCAGCCTTGTAGAGGATTTCGGCATAGGCGTCGGCGCCCAGCACTTCCTCGATGCCGATGTGGTTGTTGACGAAGAAATGCCGTGGCACATACAGCATCGGCAGGGCGTCGCTGGTCCAGACACCGGTCTCGCTGTCGACTTCGATTGGCAATTGCGGGGCGATCTTGGCCATGGAAACTCAACTCCATAAAAATTTTTATGTGGGTGCCCCGGCGTTGCTGGCAGGGGCTATCAGGCTTGGAGAGCGGCTTACTCGCCCCAGACGTCCTTGAGGACGTTGACCCAGTTCTCGCCCATGATCTTGCGCACCACACGCTCGGAGTGGCCGCGCTTGAGCAAGGTCTCGGTCAGGTTGGGGAACTCGCCGACGGTGCGAATGCCCAGGGGGTTGATGATCTTGCCGAAGTTGGTCAGGCGACGGGCGTAGCCCTTGTCGTGGGTCAGGTACTCGAAGAAGTCCTGGCCGTGGCCCTGGGTGAAGTCGGTGCCAATGCCGATGGCGTCTTCACCGACGATGTTCATGGTGTATTCGATGGCTTCGGCGTAGTCGTCGATGGTCGAGTCGATGCCCTTGGCCAGGAACGGCGCGAACATGGTCACGCCGACGAAGCCGCCGTGGTCGGCGATGAACTTCAGCTCTTCATCCGACTTGTTGCGCGGGTGCTCCTTGAGGCCCGACGGCAGGCAGTGCGAGTAGCACACCGGCTTTTTCGATTCGAGGATGACTTCTTCGGAGGTTTTCGAGCCGACGTGGGACAGGTCGCACATGATGCCGACGCGGTTCATCTCGGCGACGATCTCGCGACCGAAGCCAGACAGCCCGCCGTCACGCTCGTAGCAGCCGGTGCCGACCAGGTTCTGGGTGTTGTAGCACATCTGCACGATGCCCACGCCCAGCTGCTTGAACACGTCGACGTAGGCGATCTGGTCTTCGAATGCGTGAGCGTTCTGGAAGCCGAAGAGGATGCCAGTCTTGCCCAGCTCCTTGGCCTTGCGGATGTCGGCAGTGGTGCGCACCGGCATCACCAGGTCGCCGTTTTCGCGGATCAGCTTCTGGCTGGCGGCGATCTGGTCGACGGTGGCCTTGAACCCTTCCCAGACCGACACCGTGCAGTTGGCTGCGGTCAGGCCGCCTTTGCGCATGTCTTCGAACAGCTCGCGGTTCCATTTGGCAATGATCAAACCGTCGATGACGATGCTGTCGGCGTGCAATTCGGCTGGGCTCATCAGGCTGTCCCCTTTTATTGAATGGTTTGGCGCCAAACCTTATTGCCGGCGCTTTGGGGCCAGCATATGCCTGTGCCCCGAGACGCCCCGATGCAAAAACGACAGGGGGTTTGCCGAAAGCGTCAATGCGCGACATGAGCGTGTCTGGCACGGCGTTCGGGGATGAGAGACAGTCTCGATAACGACCCATTCGATGCTTTCATGAACATTTCGTCAGAGAGCTATCGCCGTGCCCCCGGCTGAGCGAGAATCCTGCGATTGGTCCGCCTGTTGAGGAGAATAAGGATGAAATCATTGGCATGGCTGGTGCTGCTGGCCGTAGTTGGCGGCGCTCAGGCTGGCGAGGAAGAAAGCACGCCTTGCGACAACGTCGACAGCGACCAGCAGACCTATGCCTGCGCGGCGTTCAACAAGCAGACTGCCGAGCGTGAGCTCAAGTCGGCGTACGATGACCTGATCCAGCGTATTCGCGACCAGTATGCCGATGAAGCGGACAAGGCCTCGGCGCTCAGCGCGCGAATGGAGGCGGCCGAGAAGCTGTGGGCGCAGTTGCGGGATGCCGATTGCAAGGTCGAGACCTATGCCGAGAAGCCTGGGAGCAAGGCTTTTGAGGCGGCTTGGAATACCTGCGTGGCGCAGCGTAGTGATGACCGGTCGGAATATTTGCAGTCCATTGGTCAACAGTAATTCCGTGCCGGCCTCTTCGCGGGGCAAGCCCGCTCCCACAGAGACGCTGGAGATCTCTGTGGGAGCGGGCTTGCCCCGCGAAGAGGCCGGCCCTGACACACCTCAAACCGCCCGAGCCAGCCGATCTTCCCGGGGGCAGCGCTCATACCGCGCTCGATAGCACCGGGTAAAGTACGAAGCCGACTCGAACCCACACGCCACCGCCACCTCCAGCACACTCATGTCAGTCTGGCGCAACAACAGCCGCGCCTTGTCCAGCCGCAAGCGCAGGTAAAACCCGCTCGGCGTGTCATCCAGGTGCAAGCGAAACAGCCGCTCCAACTGCCGCCGCGTCACCTGCACCGCCTCCGCCAGCACCTGGGTATTGAGCGGCTGCTCAGTATTGCGCTCCATCTCCCCAATCACCTTCACCAGCTTCTTGTTGTTGATGCCATAGCGGCTGGCGATCTGCATGCGCTGGTGGTCCTGGCGCGGGCGGATACGCCCGAGCACGAATTGTTCGGACACCTGCACCGCCAGTTCGCTGCCATGCGCCTGGGCAATCAGGTCGAGCATCAGGTCGATGGACGCGGTGCCACCCGCGCAGGTGATGCGCCGGCGGTCGATTTCGAACAGCTCCTGGGTCACATGCAAGCGCGGATAGCGCTCTTTGAAGGCATCCAGCGCTTCCCAATGCAAGGTGGCGCGATGGCCATCCAGTAGGCCCGCTTCGGCAAGCACCACGGGGCCTGTATCGATGCCACCGAGAATCACCCCTTCGTGATCAAGGCGACGCAACGCTTGCTGCAACGCAGGCCCGTAGCAGGCCAGCGGCTCGAAGCCGGCGACGATCAACAGTATCCCGCCCGACTCACCCTCCCCCAACGCGCCATCGGCGTTCACCGACATGCCATTGCTGGCTTCAACCGCGCCGCCATCCAGGCTCAGCACCCGCCAGCGGTATGAAGGCCCCTTGAAACGGTTGGCCACACGCAGCGGCTCCAGGGCACTGATGAAGCCCATGGCCGAGAAACCCGGCAGCAGCAGGAAATGAATCAGTTGCGGCATTGCATGCTCCACGTTGCAGGTGGTCGCTTCCGTACTAGTGTTGGTCGCCAGGGTGCGATTTTCCACCCTGGCGCCAGCGTAGCGTATTCACACGGCCCGCAGAGGCCGCCCTCAATAACAATATGCACTGCCGATGGAGAGCCACCATGCACAGCTTGATCCGCCGCAGCCTGTTGTCCCTTGCCGTGAGCTGCATCGTTGCAACCCCGCTTTTCGCCGCCGAGCCTGCGGCCTGCAAGAATGTGCGCCTGGGCGTGGTCAACTGGACCGACGTCATCGCCACCAGCGCCATGGCCCAGGTGCTGCTCGACGGCCTGGGTTACCAGACCAAGCAGACCAGCGCCTCGCAGCAGATCATCTTTGCCGGCATCCGCGACCAGCGCCTGGACATGTTCCTGGGTTACTGGAACCCGATCATGACCCAGACCATCACCCCGTTCGTCGATGCCAAGCAGGTCAAGGTGCTCGACAAGCCGAGCCTGGAAGACGCCCGTGCCACCTTGGCCGTGCCCAAGTACCTGGCCGACAAGGGCCTGAAAAGCTTCGCCGACATCGCCAAGTTCGAGAAAGAGCTGGGCGGCAAGATCTATGGCATCGAGCCGGGGTCCGGCGCCAACACGCAGATCAAGGCGATGATCGCCAAGAACCAGTTCGGCCTGGGCAAGTTCCAGCTGGTCGAATCCAGCGAAGCCGGCATGCTCGCCGCGGTCGACCGCGCCGTGCGGCGCAAGCAGGCGGTGGTGTTCTTCGGCTGGGCGCCGCACCCGATGAACGTGAACATCGACATGGTTTATCTCGGCGACAGCCAGGACGCCCTGGGCCCGGATGAAGGCCGTGCCACGGTGTGGACGGTGACCGCCCCGGATTACGCCGAGCGCTGCCCCAACGCCAACCGGCTGCTGGCCAACCTGAATTTCAGCGCCGAGGACGAGAGCCGGATGATGCAGCCGCTGCTCGACCACAAGGATGCGCTGGAGTCGGCCCGCCAGTGGCTGAAGGACCATCCCGAGGACAAGGCGCGCTGGCTTGAGGGGGTGACCACCTTCGATGGCAAGCCTGCGGCTGAGAACCTCAAGCTTACCGCCAACTGATACGGCCTCTTCGCGGGGCAAGCCCGCTCCCACAGGTACAGCGCAAAACTCAGGATCTCGCTGATCCTGTGGGAGCGGGCTTGCCCCGCGAAAGGGCCAGCACAGACACCACAAGGAACCAATCCATGAACCACGACGTCATCATCACCTGCGCCCTCACCGGCGCCGGCGACACGGTCGCCAAGAGCCACCTGGTCCCAGTCACTCCCAAGCAAATCGCCGAATCCGCCGTCGAAGCCGCCAAGGCCGGCGCCACCGTGGTCCATTGCCACGTCCGCGACCCGCAAACCGGCCGTTTCAGCCGCGACGTCAGCCTCTACCGCGAAGTCATGGAGCGTATCCGTGAAGCCGACGTGGACATCATCGTCAACCTCACCGCCGGCATGGGCGGTGATCTGGAAATCGGCCCGGGCGAATCGCCCATGGAATTCGGCCCCGGCACCGACCTGATCGGCCCGCTGGAGCGCCTGGCCCACATCGAAGCGCTGCTGCCAGAAATCTGCACCCTCGACTGCGGCACCCTCAACTTCGGCGACGGCAACGCGATCTACGTTTCCACCCCTGCGCAGCTGCGCGCCGGGGCCAAGCGCATCACCGAGCTTGGCGTGAAGGCCGAGCTGGAAATCTTCGATACCGGCCACCTGTGGTTCGCCAAGCAGATGATGAAAGAGGGCCTGCTGGAAGACCCGCTGTTCCAGCTGTGCCTGGGCATCCCGTGGGGCGCACCGGCCGACACCACCACCATGAAAGCGATGGTCGACAACCTGCCCGCCAACGTCACCTGGGCCGGTTTTGGCATCGGCCGCATGCAGATGCCCATGGCAGCGCAAGCCATGCTACTCGGCGGCAATGTGCGGGTTGGGCTGGAAGACAATCTGTACCTGGACCGAGGCGTGCTGGCCAGCAACGGCCAGCTGGTGGAGCGTGCCGCCGAGATCATCACCCGCCTGGGTGGCCGCGTACTCACCCCGGCAGAAGGCCGGGAAAAAATGAACCTCAAACGCCGCTGATCGCCGCTTTCCCTGTAGGAGCGGCTTCAGCCGCGAAGCACACGCCGCGGTGGATGGCACCGGCTTCGCCGGTGTTCGCGGCTGAAGCCGCTCCTACAGGGTCGGCATCAACCCTAAAGATTTTGTTTCACCCCGAGGACTCGACATGCCCTTCATCACCAAGATCAAGACCTTCGCCGCTCTGGGTAGCGGCGTGATCGGCAGCGGCTGGGTCGCCCGCGCCCTGGCCCACGGCCTGGACGTGGTCGCCTGGGACCCGGCGCCGGGCGCCGAGCAGGCCCTGCGTAAACGCATCAGTAACGCCTGGCCTGCGCTTGAGAAACAAGGCCTGGCGCCGGGTGCAGCACAAGACCGTCTGAAGTTCGTCACGACCATCGAGGAATGCGTTCGCGACGCCGATTTCATTCAGGAAAGTGCACCAGAGCGTCTGGACCTCAAACTCGACTTGCACGCGAAGATCAGCGCTGCAGCCAAACCTGATGCGATCATCGGGTCGAGCACTTCGGGCCTGTTGCCCAGCGAGTTCTACGAGTCGTCCACCCACCCGGAACGCTGCGTGGTCGGCCACCCGTTCAACCCGGTGTATCTGTTGCCACTGGTTGAAATCGTCGGCGGCAATCGCACCTCACCCGAAGCCATCGAAGCGGCGAAAACCATCTACACCTCCCTCGGCATGCGACCACTGCATGTGCGCAAGGAAGTCCCAGGCTTCATCGCCGACCGCCTGCTCGAAGCGCTCTGGCGCGAAGCTCTGCACCTGGTCAACGACGGTGTGGCGACCACCGGCGAAATAGACGATGCGATCCGCTTCGGCGCCGGCCTGCGCTGGTCGTTCATGGGCACCTTCCTCACCTACACCCTGGCCGGTGGCGATGCCGGCATGCGCCACTTCATGTCGCAGTTCGGCCCGGCGCTGAAACTGCCCTGGACCTACCTGCCGGCACCGGAGCTGACCGACAAGCTGATCGACGATGTGGTGGACGGCACCTCCGAGCAACTGGGCGAACGCAGCATCGCCGCGCTGGAGCGCTACCGTGATGACACGCTGCTGGCGGTGCTGGAAGCGGTGAAGACCAGCAAGGCCAGCCACGGCATGTCGTTCAGCGATTGAGGAGGCGACGATGCCCGCACTGATCACCTACCGCACCCCGGTCCAGGAGGACTGGGTCGATTACAACGGGCATTTGCGCGATGCCTTCTACCTGCTGATTTTCAGCTATGCAACCGACGCGCTGATGGAGCGCATCGGCCTGGATGCCGACAGCCGGGGGCAGAGTGGCCATTCGCTATTCACTCTGGAAGCGCACATCAATTACCTGCACGAAGTGAAGCTCGGCACCGAGGTGTGGGTGCAGACGCAAATCGTCGGCTTCGACAAGAAGCGCCTGCACCTGTGTCACAGCCTCCATCGCAGTGCTTTTGATCAACCGCTGGCAGTCAGCGAACAACTGCTGCTGAATGTGGATCTGGCAGGGCCGAAATCGGCGCCCTTTTCAGCCCGTAGCCATACGTTGCTGGAAGGGCTGCTGGAAGACCAGCGTGATCTCTCACCGCCTGCCTTTCTCGGGCGCATCATCGCGCTACCAGGCGCGCGTTGAGTCAAGTGCCATTGAAGTTCAAGGCGATGATGGAAGAAGTTACGCTGCTATCTACGAAGTCGATGTAAACGATATTGGGCTTGGATCGATACTCCTTGGCGTATCGGTCCAGCTCTGGCAGCGCCGCGTTGGCGAGCTTGGCCAATCCTTCGACAGAAGCACTGAGAAAATGCGGCGTGAGGGTCCAGGACAGAAGAAACAAATGATTTTTCCCCAGCCCGCCGAACTCTCGCCACTTTTTTAGTTGATCGTCTCGCATGGCGGCCAAGTTAGAGGTGTTGGAATACTTGTCATAAACCGCCAATTGCCCACCCGATGTACCGTCGCGATAACGATAACGCCCTTTAGCCAACGACAGATGTTCATCGTAGTCAAAGACCATGATCGCTTTGCCCCTTGCGTCGCCAAGCAAAACATGCGCCAAGTTACGCACTGATGCATCCTCATAGCGTCTACTGAAGCGCTCGATATGCTCGTCCAATAACCGCTTGGTCACGTTTGAGTCACGTTGGTAAGTTCGTATTTGTGAAAATTTCAGTATCACGGTTTCGCTAGGGTTGGCTGCGAGGAAGCTATCGACGTCGGAAAAGATACTGTCCATGTACTGACCACTGCAGCCGTTCGGGCTGTTCGTTCCAGCGCGATGATAAGAGACCAGCCTGCCTTTGTCGTAATCTACGCGAAGGTCGAAGTAACGCGCGCCGTGATTCAACTGACCTCGTACCGTATGGTGTTGCGTTCTGCTAAAACCCGGAGTGAGGACAGCGGGAGCGCAATGCCGGGTCTCACCCATGCCGGCATCATGACTCCCCGGCATGACGATCCGGTTCAACGTGGTGGCAGAGTCAACGTGCTTCATCCAGTCGTGCGTACTGACAACGCTGTAATCACTGAACTCGAAGTGATTGACAGGATTACCGGTCCCACCTCGTTTGACAGTGAGGTGGACTTTCAGGTTGGTATCGACATCGAGGCCTTCGATTCGCACTCTGCCACCGCCTATATGAACGCAATGACGTCCACCGAACCACCAATTGTTACTCGAACCTGCGCTCCCTTGGGCGATATAGACATCATCCAACCTGACCGTGGCGACACGACTGCCCAGGTTGCCGCCAGTCAATTTCACGACGAGATCGACATTGAAGGCAAAGTTCAAACCACCCGGTCTATCATTGAAAGTACATTGATTTGCGGAAACTCTGGCATTCCACCATGAAGCAACGCTGCTCGAGCTTTTTCGGCCAACGCTAAAGTTCAAGATACCACTATCACCGAACGCTTTCTGTAGCCCGACATAATTATGCCGCTTGGGATCTTGCCCGTCCGTTATGGACAGGCCGGTCACACTGCAGGTACCTCCGACAATATTGTAGATTCTGCGAAACGATTGCCCGTCGACATACGGCGAATGGATGACAACTTGATTAGTCCTGTAGTGCATGACCCACCTCATACCTTTTTCTATTCGTTTGAATATCTAGGGAAGTAGCGATCACAATACACACCACCAACTAGCGTGCATTCAAGAGATCTTGCCGTCAGCATCTGTATGAAAAGTTTCCACCCGAGGAAATATTTGGCACAAAAAAAACCCCGGACAGCCGTGAGCGTCCGGGGCCAAGAGCGAGCAACATCCACTGTGCGTGAGTGAGGGTGACCAAACCCTCCGGTACCGTGAATGGGGCCAGTGTGCTGAGTTCCCGGCACGAGGAATTAGCCGGGAGCGACCTGTTCTTAGCCAAAGCAGTCATGCCGACATTCAGTTGTTGCGGGCATGTCGCCGTGGACACAGAATCGGTCGTAAATCACAGCAGCACTCTCTTAGCGATAAAAGGGACAACAGCCATGATGCATGCGGATTTGATTGACCAGGACGACCTCGCCGGCCAGCTGCGCGCGCGCGGTTTCGATATCCCCGCCGGGGCGAGTGCCGAGCAGGCGTGCGAGGCGGTGGTGCGCGGGCTGACCGAGCCCAATGCGCGGGCACTGAAGGGCATGGTCGAGCAGATGTATACCGGCAGTGCGACGATTTTGCCGGCGGTGCGGCAGGCAATCGACAAGCAACTGTTGCCGGCGTTGGCGAGTTTCAGCAGGCGGGCTTGAAAAGGGTTTGCCTGTGCCGGCCTCTTCGCGGGCAAGCCCGCTCCCACAGGTATTGCACAAGTCTCAAGGCTAGTGGTGTACCTGTGGGAGCGGGCTTGCCCGCGAAGAGGCCGGCATTGATTCACACCGCTTCCAGCTCCACTGTATTCCCAAATACCGAAGCCAACCCTTCCTGGTGAGTGACGGCCACCACCGTACACCCCGGCAACTCCCGCTTGAGCATTTCCAGCAACCCCCGCGCACTGCCGGTATCCAGCTGACTGGTCGCCTCATCCAGATACAGCGTATCCGGCCGATACAACAACGCCCGCGCCAGGCTCACCCGCTGCTGCTCACCCCCGGAAAGCACGCGATCCCACTCCGCCTGCTTGTCCAGTTGCCCAATCAAGCCGCCCAACCCCACCTTGCCCAACACATCGACCAACACCACATCGTCGATCGCCTGCACCTGTGGATAAGCCAGCAACCCGCGCAGGCTCATATGCGGCATGTAGGGTTTCTGCGGCAGCAACAGACTGCGCCCCGCAGGCAACTGCCAGTCGCCCAGGCAGTAGGGCCACAGACCCTGCAGAGTGCGCAGCAAGGTCGACTTGCCCAGCCCGCTGCGCCCGCCCAGGCGCAACCACTGGCCCTGCCCCACGCGCAAGTCGAGGTCGCGCAGCATCGGACTGCCATCCGGCCGGCACAGCGTCAGCCCGCGCGTGCACAGGGTCTCACCTTGTACTGCGCTAGTGGCTTGCGCGCGGCTGGCGGCAATCGCCTGCTCGAACTGCTCCAACCGCTGCAGCGCGGCGCTCCAGCGCACCAGCCGGGTGTACAGCTTGATGAACCAGCTGAGCGAGCCGTGCACGGCGCTGAACGCGCTGCGAATCTGCATCAGCCCGCCCAGGGTGATGGTCTTGGCCATGAACGCCGGCAACGCCGCGAACACCGGGATGATCAGGCTGAGGCGTTCGTAGGAGACGGTGAACAGGCTGAGATTACGCTCGCGCCCCATCAACTGCCGCCAGTTGTCGGCGATGGCGCGAAAACGCTCGGCCAGGTGCTCGCGCTCGACGGCCTCGCCACGGTACAGGGCGATCTGCTCGGCATGGTCGCGCTTGCGCAGAAGGCTCGCGCGAAAATCCGCCTCGCGGTGTTCGCGCTCGTAGTTGAGCACATGCAGCGGCTTGCCGATCAGGTGCGTGAACAGGCTGCCGAGCAAGGTGTAGGCCAGCACGATCCACACCAGGTAGCCATGCACCGTGAAGCTTTCGCCGAACAGGCTGAAGGTCAGCACGCCCGACAAGTTCCACAGGATGACCACGAACGCACCGACCTGGGCCAGGTTGATCACCAGCGAGGCGACCAGTTCGATGCTCAGGCCGACCATCAGGTCGACGTCCTGGGCGATGCGCTGGTCGGGGTTGTCCGGCTCGCCGGTCAGGCCCAGGCGGTAGAACGCCTGGTCGGCCAGCCAGGCATCGGTCAGGCGCCCGGTCATCGCCTGGCGCCAGCGCAGTTCAAGGCCTTTACGGATGTAATCCATGGCCACGACGATCAGCACATAGCTGCCCAGGTACAGCGCGTACTCGCCGACGAGGCCGTACAGCCCGGTCGTGTCGAACGCGGCCAGCGTGTCGTAGAACGTCTTGCTCCAGCTGTTGATCAGTACATTGATCTGCACCACCAGCAGCCCCAGGCCGATGACCGCTGCCAGCATCAGCCAGGCGCGCCATTGCTGGCGGCTGGCCCAGAATGGACGGCTGAGACGATAGAACGCTCGCAACGTCTTCACAGCGCCTGCTCCAGCGCGGCAGGCGATGGCAGCAGGCGCAGCTGCACCTGATTGGCGGCAGGGAACAGCTGGCGGGCCAGCTGTTGCATGGCCGGCAAGGTCAGTGCCTCGGGTAGCTTGTCCTGCTCGCTGAGGTAGCGCGGGTCCTGATAATTACGCTCGCTGAGGATCAGGCGCTTGAATTGAGTTTGCGGATCGTCGCGGCGCTTGGCTTCCTGGCGCACCAGCTCGCGGCGTGCGGTCTGCAACCACTGCTCATCCACGGTCAAACCGGCCAAGGTCTTTTGCGCCATTGCCCACAATTCATCCACGCGCGCCGGGTCGCAGGTGAAGTTCAGGCTGCTCTCGATGCGCTGGGAATCGGGGTCGAGCTGTGCGTCGAATCTCAGGCGATAAACCCCCGACGCCTCACCGCGCAGCTGCTGCTTGAGCCGCTGGTTGGCCAGCTCGCGCAGCAATGCGACGCGCATGGCGGCCTGCGGTTGCCAGGCTTTGGGCTGGTAGCTGCTGGCCTGCAGCACGGCACGTGGCTCCAGGGCGATGGCCAGGTCGCTGCGGCGCTGGCCGGGTTGCTGCACGGCCGCTTGCGGGTTGGGTGAAGCGCCGCGCGGCAGGTTGGCCAGGTAGTCGCGCACCAGGGGTTCCAGCTGCTCTGTGGGCACATCGGCCATCAGGTAATAGGTCACCGGTGCACTGGCAAGGCGCTGCCAGTCGGTCTGCAGCTGTTCGCGATTCAGCTGCTGCAACACTGCCGGGTCCGGCGTTTGCCAATGATCGGCACCGTACTTGAGCGTGCGCTGGGCGCTCTCCTGGCGCGAACGCACATCCTCAGGACGGCTGCGCAAACGCTGGAGCAAATCATTGCGAGCCTCGTCGAACATCGTCGGATCGATGCCAGCCTGCTGGCTCAGGCGATAGCTCTGCAGCATGGCCGGCAACTGCTCGGGAGCGCCGCTGAGGTTCAACTGCAGGCGTTGCGGCTGATGCTCCAGTCCAAGCGTGGCCCGTTGCTTCTCGCGCCACGCCTGGGCGCCTTCCGGCCCGCTGCGTACCGCCAGTTGCGCGGCCATCTGCAAGCGCCACGCGGGCGCGTCGCCCAGGCGATAGCCGGCGGACGAGTCGGCTTGCAGCAACCACTTTCCGTCCGGGCCGTTACGGCGCAGCCACACCAGGCGGTCGCCATTGCCCAGGGTCCAGTGTTCGACCTGTTCGGCGGGGAATGCCTTGCGGGCGACGATTGTCCCAGCCGGGGCCGGGTCTTCGGGCTCATACTCAGCAACGGCCGGCGCTTCGGCTTGCTGTTGTACGGGGGCGCCGAGTACCTGATTGGCGATCTCCGCCTGCAACGCCTCGACCGCCGCAACGCTCGGCAACGCGACCTGCGCCTGCCCTGGCACGCTGAACTGCAGTACCCGATCAGCGCTGCCCAGCCACAACCGCAGCCTGTCGTTCAGGTCTTCGCGGTCGACGTCTGGCAATACATCCAGATAGCGCTGGGCAGCCGCATGCCGCTCGACCACTCGCCCTTCAGGCGCGGTGGCGTTGTTGAGCTGCTCGACCCACTGCTCGAAGGTGCGTGATGCCTGGTTGGCCAATGTCTTGTCGGCCAAGGAGCGGATGTGGGTGCGCTCGCTTTCGAAGTCTTGTTCGCTGAAGCCGTGCTGGCGCAGGCGCTCGATTTCGGTCAGCAGCTGACGTAGCGCTTGTTGGTGCTGCAGGCCTTGCACTCCGGCAGCGATCCCCAGCACCGTCGACTGGCTACCGATCAGGGTTTTCTGTGCGATGAGGCTGCGCACGCCGGGCTGCATGGGCTGGCGACGCAGGTTGTCGAGCAGCGCGGACAGGGTCATGCGGTCGATCAAGCGCTCACGCAGGGCAGCCCGGGAGGTACCGCGGCTGTCCGGCTCGTGCAGACGCAGCAGCAGCGACACCTGGTTGCTGCCGGACTGCGGGTCTTGCAGGCGGAAGATTTTCAGCTTGTCGTCCAACGGCAGGTCGCGATGGTCGCGCGACGGTGTCTCACCACCCTGAGCCTGGCCGAACGCCTGTTCGATCTGCGCCAGCATGGCCTTGGGCTCGAAGTCGCCCACGGCTGAAATGACCAGGTTCGAAGGCTGGTACCAGGTGGCCTGGAACGCCTGCAGGCTGGCCAGGCTGGCATTGCGGATGGCCGCTTCGTTGCCGATGGTGCGATGCGCCGGGTAGCGCGAGCCGACCCGCTGCGACGCCGTGCGCTGCTCGTTCATGCGCTGCGCCACGCCCAGCCCGCCGCGCCATTCTTCGATGACGATGGGCCGCTCACGCTCCAGATCCGCCGCGCTGTAGTCGCGGGCGAAGGCCATGTCGGCCAGTACCTGCAACGCCTGCGGCGCCTGGCGCATGCCCGCTGGCGGGCTGAGCATGTACTGGGTGCGCTCGTAGTTGGTCACGGCATTGAAGTGCCGGCCTTGCACCCAGCCCAGCCCGACCATGCGCGTGCGCAGGTTCTGCGCCTGCCCGGCACGGCTGTGGAACACCAGGTGCTCGACCAGGTGAGCGACGCCGACCTGGTCGTCGGCCTCGTCCACGGAGCCGGCGTTGACGGTCATGCGCAAGTCGAGCCGGCCGGGTTGCGCGGCTTCGCGCACCAGGCGGTATTGCACGCCGTTGGCCAGGGTGCCTTGAGTGACCTGGGCATCCCAGGGCAACGGCGCGTCAGGTTCGGGCAGCGACGCGCAGGCGCCGAGCAGCAGCGGGCCGAGCAGGCCCGCGAGGAGCTTTTTCATCAGGGTGTCCACGGTTTTTTTTAGGGAGGTGTCAGAAGCGGTAGCCGACTTCCAGCCAGTACTGGCGGCCGACTTCGTAGCTCACCAGGCTCACCGACTCGCGGCTGGAGATCTTGTTGACCTTGTCGGTGACGTTGGTGATATCGACGTTGACGAAGAACGCCTGGTCCTTGCCGGTGGGGATGTCCCAGGCCAGCTTCATGTCCCAGGTCGGCGCCCCCGGCGTGGCTACGGTTTCGTAGCGGCTGAGCACTTCGCCGTCGACCTCGATGTCTTCGTCCAGGTTGACGACCTGGTCGTACGCCCCGCGATAGCGCAGGAAGTTGCTGATCGACAGGTTCCACTGGGGGATGTCGGTGATGGTGGTCAGCCGCGCGGTCCAGGGCCGGTTGTAGTCGCTGCCCGGCAGTTCGTGGTACGGAATGCGTTTGCCGTCGAGCACCACATCGTTGCCAGCCAGCTCGTCACCGTCCAGGCCGGCCTCGTAGGTCTGGCCATAACCGCTCTTGGTCCGCGACCAGTCCAGGGCCAGCTGCACGCTGGTGCTGGTGCCCTTGAAGCGCAGTGGCTGCATCGGCGTGACGGTCAGGCTGACGTTCTCGGTCTCGCTGGTGCCGGCGTTGAGGTAGGCGTAGTAATCCTTGCTGTAGCCCTCGGGAATATCCTTGGCATCCAGGTTGTAGTAGGGCCGGGTGCGGTAGATCTGGTCGTGGCCCTTGCGGTTGACGTACTTGAGCTGGAATTCGGTGTCGAACCAGCGTTGGTTGAGCCCCAGCATCAACTCGTCGTCGTAGGGGATGTCCATGCTGGAGAACTTGCTCATGTTCTTGTTGGTGCTCGACAGCGCCCATTCGGCGGCCTGGGTGGCGCGGGTGTAGCGCGAGGTGAACTGCTGACGACCATCGGCCAGGCGATACTTGAACAGGTTGCGGCCGTAGTAGCGGTTGGCGCCGAACACCAGCACCGTGCTGCGGTCGCCGAAGAAGTCGTAGTCGCCGGCAAAGCGCGGCGCCAGGCTCTTCTGCTCCATGTAGTCGTCACCCTCGAAGCGCAGGCCGGGGCGCAGGGTGAGCTTGCCGTAGCCGATTTCGTCCTGGACGAACAGCGCGTACTTCTTCTGTTCCATGTCGATCTTGCCGGCGCCGTAGACCATCATCGCCGAGCCGTACTGGCGGTTATTGCCATTGAGCAACCGCCCGTTCGAGCACCACGGGTCGCCGCCGCCACACACGCCGTTGTCGCGCTTCAAGGTAGTGATCGACAGGGCTTCGTCCTCACGTTCCCAGCTCGCCCGCTGATAGCCAAGCTCAAGGCCGGTGGTCAGGCTGTGTGCGGCCGAGCCGATGCTGAACGTCTGCCAGTCGGCCTTGAGCTTGTAGTCGATGCTGCGCTGGGTCTGGTACAGGCTGCCGAAACCGCCTTCGGCACTGCGCGCGTTACTGTCGTCGGGATTGCCCCAATCCTTGGTGTCGGACCAGTACCACTTGATCTCCTGGTTGCGGTCGGAGTCGCGCGAGGCGTACAGGTTGCTCACCGCCAGTTGCTGCGTCCAGCGGGCGGTGTCGCCTTCGTAGATGGCCTTGAACGAGCCCTGCCAGCCACCGTTGATGTTGGTGTAGCCCGAGTCGCGATAGTCCTCGCGGTAGTAGGTGTTTTCCTGCGGGGCGTAGACGATCGAGGTGTCCAGGGTCAGGCGGTCGTTGACGTTCCAGTAGGTCTTGAGCAGGAAGTTGTCCAGCGCCCGGGTCTGTTCCTGTTCGTTGTCGTTGTTCGGGCTGTTGTAGCCGTTGGCATAGGTGCGCAGTGGCAGGTACGAACGCTTTTGCGAGAAGTTGAACAGGACGCCGAAGTCGTCGGTGAGGTGGCCTTCGAGCGTGCCGCGCAGGGTGGTCTTGGTGAACTCGGGTTGGTTCTTCTCGTTCGACGAGGTGTCGAAGGTTTCCTTGTTCTCGCGGGTGATGTGGTAGCTGGTCCACTCCGAACGGGTCATGGCGTAGGACAGCTTGCCGTGCAGGTCGTAGCTTGGGCGACGGGTAATGGCGTCGACCACGCCGCCATTGAAGCCGCCGTATTCAACCGGGACGTTGCTGTCGTAGACCTTGATCTCCTCGAGCAGGTCGGCGTCCAGGGCGATGCCGTGCGAGCGGCTGGGCGCCGAGTCGAACTGGCGGGTTTCGTTGTAGCCGTGGGCGCCAGGGTCGAGGTCGTTGTTGATCGAGATGCCGTCGATCATGAAGTTGTTCTGATAGAACTTGGCGCCGTTGATGCTGATGTCGGCGGGGTCGATTTCGCCCGGCGTGTTGGAACTCTTCTGCTCGGTGCTGAACTGCACGTTGGGGTGCATCTGCAGCAGCGTGGTGATATCGCCGTTGGCACCGGGGAAGGCCTGGATCGCCTTGCGGTCGATGACCTTGGCGCCCATGTAGCTGTTCTCTTCGGTGTCGCCGAGGATCACCGTGTTGTGCAGCTCCAGCGAACCATTGCCGGTCTGGAGCAAGCGAAACACCAGCGCGCCGTCCTGGTAATCCCAGGTGATGCCAGTGCCGATCAGCAACTGCGCCAGCGCCGACTCGCTGCTGAGCTGGCCGCTGATGGCGGTGGACTGCAGGCCGTCGAGCAGGTCGGGGTCTACCGTGACCTGCATGCCGCTCTGCTGGCCGAAATTGATCAGGGCGATGGCGAGTTTCTGGGCGGGGATATCGAAGCTGTGCACCTGGGTGAGCTCGCTGCGCTGCGCAGGCTGTTCGGCAAAGGCCGGCAGCACCGCCAGCGAGCTGCACAACCCCAGTACTCCGGCACCCGCGGCTTGTTTCAGGCGCAACGACCAACCCCGCGCTTGGCGCGGCCTACGGCTTGTTGTTTCAGTCATCCCACGTCCCCGCCCCGGTCAGTCGCCGGGCAGTAAATTGAATACGAATCGATATCAGTTGTTGCGCGCGGGGGAGAAGACGGGGGAGGTCAGGGGATTTTCAGAAGATTTTTGAAATTTTTTTGGCGGGGAAATTTGGAGCCGCAAAGCGGCCCCGGATATCTCAAGGCCGGCTGAGCACCCACAGCCAAGGCCCATAGCTTTCAACCTGGCCTCCGTGTGGCCGGACCACCGCGCGCAGTGCCGCCTCAGGCTTGCGCAAGTCATACACGCCGCTGACGCGCTTCACGCCCAGCGCTTCATCACGCAGCAGCACCTTGCCAGGCAGGTAACGCGCCAACTCGGCGACCAGTTCGGCCACCGGCGTCTCATCGGCAATCAGCTGCCCCTGGCGCCATGCCGCCGCCTGGGAAGGCTGGAACGGCAGCACCCGCGCCTGCCCTTCGGCATAGCGCAGCTTCTGCCCAGCCATCAGCGCGGCCGCCAGCACCTGGGCCTTCGCGGCATCTTCTACCTGCACCGATCCATGCTGCACATCCACCCCTACCCTGCCCGGCCGCAGCTCGACGTTGAACGCGGTGCCGGTGACGGTCACCCGCACGTCGTCGACACGCACATGAAACGGCTTGGCCTTGTTGGGTGTGACTTCAAAGAACGCCTGGCCCGCCAGCAGCTTCACGTCCCGGTGATTGCCGGAGTAATCCACGGCGATGGCCGTGTCGCTGTCCATCTGCACCACGCTGCCATCGGCCAGCGTCACATCGCGGGTCTCGCCCTGGGCGGTGCGGTAGTCGGCCTGCAGGCGCAGGCTCAGCGACGGCGCCACGGCTACCAGCAGGCAGGCGGCCACCGCTGCACCGAGCCACCAGCGGCGGGTCGGTTTTCTTTTCGGCAGCGGCACTACCGTGGCACTTGGTTCGGGCCACTGCTCGACGGTGGCAGGGGCCAGCTGGCCAGTCAGGCGCCAGACCCGCTCGGCCTTGCCGTAGGCCTGGGCATTGGCCACATCGCTGTTGCACCACTGCGCCAGCTCGGCACGCAGCTGCGCATCGTGCGGGGCCTGCTGGATGCGCAAGAGCCAGTCCAGGGCCTGGTCGCGGCGGCTGGATACGCGATCTGCTGACGTCATGTCCGGCAAGTCTCCTGGGGGCTCGGGGGCGCGAAGGGTCGCACAGAGTCGGCCCGTTGAGCAAAGGACGCACCAGCAGCCGGATTTTTCACAGGTCGTCCTCCAGGTGTTCCATGCAATGGCGCAAGGCGTCGTGGACCAGCTGGTGGACCAGGCTCACCGAGACGTTCAGGTGGGCGGCCACCTGCTGCAGGGTGAAGCCGCCCAGACGGTGCATTTCGAAGGCCAGGCGGGTGCGCGCTGGCAATGCTTCAAGGGCACGGCTGATGGCGGCGAGCTCGTCCTGCTGGGTGACGGTCTGTTCGGGCGAGGCGCTGCTGGAGGGCAGTTCGGCGAGTATCTCGTCGCCGCCGGGCTGGGACTTTTCGGTGGCTGTGCGACGAGTCTGGTCGAGCGCCAGGTTGCGCACGATGCGGTAGAGGTAACTGGCCGGGTGGCGGATCTCGGCGTCGCTGTCCTGGCGGCTGAAACGCAGCCAGGCTTCCTGCACCACGTCTTCGGCACGGGCACGGCAACCCACGATTGGCGCGGCATAGTCGACCAATGCTGCCCGGTGGGCGAGGTAGAGTTGCAGTTTGTCGTCCGCCACGGGGTGGTATGCCAAGCGATTTCGGGGGCGGGGATGTTACCTGTAGTCGAGAATCATTATCAACAGAAGATATGTGTTGTCTGCTCTGGCCTCTTCGCGGGCAAGCCCGCTCCCACAGGTACTGCACAGTATTCAGGAACTGCGGCAATCCTGTGGGAGCGGGCTTGCCCGCGAAGGGGGCGACACGGTATCAGAGTCTTACACTGGCAAATGTCGACTCATTGCGCGCCTGGCTCAACGCCGCCATCGGCCCGCTGTGCGGCGACAAGGTCATGGCCTGCGGAATCGGCATCATTGCCACCTGCTGCGCAGTATTCGACCCTACCCGCTCATCGCGCGGCGGAATGCCAAAGTACTCGCGGTAGCACTTGGAAAAATGCGGCGTGGAAACGAAGCCGCACACCGACGCCACTTCGATGATCGACATCGGCGTCTGCTTGAGCAGCTGCCGCGCGCGGATCAGGCGCAGCTTCAGGTAGTAGCGCGACGGCGAGCAGTGCAGATACTTCTGGAACAGCCGCTCCAACTGGCGTCGCGACACCGACACGTACACCGCCAGTTCATCGAGGTCGATCGGCTCTTCGAGGTTGGCCTCCATCAATGCGACGATTTCCTGCAGCTTCGGCTGGTTGGTGCCAAGCATGTGCTTGAGCGGCACACGCTGATGATCCTGCTCGTTGCGAATGCGCTCGTAGACGAACATCTCGGAGATCGCCGCCGACAGTTCGCGGCCATGATCACGGCTGATCAGGTGCAGCATCATGTCCAGCGGCGCGGTGCCGCCTGAGCTGGTGAAGCGGTTGCGGTCGAGGGTGAACAGGCGTGTGCTCATGTTGGCCCGCGGGAAGGCTTCCTGCATGGCCGCCAGGCATTCCCAGTGCACGCTGCAATCAAAGCCGTCGAGCAGGCCGGCACAGGCCAGCGCCCAGCTGCCGGTGCACACCGCGCCAAGCCTGCGCGACTGGCGGGCCTGGGCCTGCAGCCAGGTGACGTGTTCACGGGTGACGCTGCGCTGAATGCCGACGCCGCCGCAGACGATCACGGTGTCGATCGGCGGCGCGCTGTGCATGGCCGCGTCCGGGGTGATCTGCAAGCCATCGCTGGCCCACACCTGGCCGCCATCGGCTGTCAGCGTGTGCCAGCGGTACAGCTCTCGGCCGGACAACTGGTTGGCCATGCGCAGCGGCTCGACGGCCGACGCCAGGGAAATGAGGGTGAAATTGTCCAAGAGAAGAAACCCGATGGACTGGGGTGCTGTGCGGTTCTGGGTTGGGTTCCCGGAGGTGTACGACGTCATCGCGGTTTCTCCTCACACAATGCAGGGTGTGCCTCAGGCGGGCACTGATTTCTTGTTATGACCCCCCGGTCATGTTTCCGGAGGTAGGTTGCCAATCTCAACGCAAACGCCGTGCCGTAAATTGAACGGCTATTCTAAAACTCCTGAAAACGACGCCTTTGTTGGAGCATTCAGGGGCTTGCGGGGTGTTGGCGAGTCGTCGCAAACCGGCGAGCTAGCGCCTTGCGTGTAACCGGTGAGCACTTTGGTGACACGCGCAGTGTAGGTTTCCCAGAAACGACACTCTTGAGTGTCACCGACAATGCCCACACTGATCACGACATCCGACAATCGGTAGATGCACAAACGCCCCATAACGGGGCGTCGTGACCAGCATAGCGCGGGTTCAGCGCATCAACATTCGATGACGCTCACCGCCAGGCCACCGCGGGAGGTCTCTTTATATTTGTCGTGCATGTCGGCACCGGTGTCGCGCATGGTGCGGATCACCTGGTCAAGGGAGATGAAGTGTTCGCCGTCGCCGCGCAGGGCCATTTGCACGGCATTGATGGCTTTCACCGCCGCAATCGCGTTGCGCTCGATGCACGGCACCTGCACCAGGCCACCGACCGGGTCGCAGGTCAGGCCAAGGTTGTGTTCGAGGGCAATCTCGGCGGCGTTTTCCACCTGCGGCGGGGTCGCGCCCAACACTTCGGCTAGGCCCGCAGCCGCCATCGCGCAGGCCGAACCGACCTCGCCCTGGCAGCCGACTTCGGCGCCGGAGATCGACGCGTTTTTCTTGCACAGAATGCCCACGGCCGCTGCGGCAAGGAAGTAATCGACCACGTTGGAGTCATTCACCGCATCGCTGAAGCGCATGTAGTAGTGCAGCACTGCGGGAATGATGCCGGCCGCGCCGTTGGTGGGCGCGGTGACCATGCGCCCGCCAGCGGCGTTCTCTTCGTTGACCGCCAGGGCGAACAGGTTGACCCATTCCATGGCACTCATGGTCGAGCCGATCACGTTGGGCTTGCCCATCTCCTGCAGGCTGCGGTGCAGCTTGGCGGCGCGGCGGCGCACGTTGAGCCCGCCGGGCAGGATGCCTTCGTACTTGAGTCCGTTGTTGACGCATTCCTGCATGGCTTCCCAGAGTTTATGCAGGCCTGCGCGGATCTCTTCTTCGCTGCGCCAGACCTTCTCGTTGGCCATCATCAATTGCGACACGCTGAGGTCGTTTTGCTTGCACAGGCGCAGCAGTTCGGCGGCGCTGTTGAAATCGTACGGCAGCACCGTCTGGTCGGCGTCCAGCACACCGCTGGCGGCCTGGGCCTCATCGACCACGAAGCCCCCACCCACCGAGTAATAGGTATCGCGGTGCAGCTCGCCGTGCTCGCCTTCGGCGACCAGGGTCATGGCATTGGGGTGGTAGGGCAGGTTCTCGTCCAGCAGCAGCATGTCGCGGGCCCAGACGAATTCGATGGGCAGGCGGTTGTCCAGCTTGAGGGTGTCGGTTTCGCGCAGGTCGGCGATACGCGGGACGATCTGGGTCGGGTCGATGGCGTCCGGCCATTCGCCCATCAGGCCCATGATGGTGGCGTTGTCGGTGCCATGGCCGATGCCGGTGGCCGACAGCGAACCATACAGCCGCACCTCGATACGTTTCACTTGCTCCAGCTCGCCGCGCTCACGCAGGCCCTGGACGAACAACGCCCCCGCACGCATGGGGCCGACGGTATGCGAGCTGGAGGGGCCGACACCGATCTTGAACAGGTCGAACACGCTGATGGCCATTGTCGCTTCACCTCTTGCTGGGCTTGTCTCTGCGCGCCATGCGCAGGGCGGGGCAACTGCTAGGCTGAAGCTGCGAGCCGCCACGAATGCACGCATCATCGGGCTTTTACGCACCCCCTCGCCGTCTGCAACCGACGTACTTTTGCTCAGCAGCGCCGTGCTGTTTTGGTCATTTGTGCGCCGTTTTCCAGCGCTTGGATGACGGAAAAATGCGCAAGCGAGGGGCGATAAATCCATAAGCGACGTCGCCTGTACTGGATGCGACCCGTTGCGTACTGGTTACGACCCCACCAGTAGGCGATTGCCCGGCGCTGGAGGATTATCGAAAGCGACTCGTAAAGCACGGCCACGCAACCTGCCCTCTGCAGGCCTGGTCGACCGGGCCCTGAAAAAGCCCGGCGACCCACGCGAACCCGAAGACAAAATCACAGGAGTCCATCCATGAAAGGTTCACCCTCGCTGTTGCTGGTCGCGGTGCTGTGCGCACCGTTGCTGGCCCAGGCCGCCGAACCCGAGCAGTGCCGCACGGTACGCTTCTCTGATGTCGGCTGGACCGACATCACCGTCACCACGGCGACCACCAGCGTTGTCCTCGAAGCACTGGGCTACAAGACCCACACCACCATGATCTCGGTGCCGGTGACCTACAAGTCGCTGGCCGCCGGCAAGGACTTGGACGTGTTTCTCGGCAACTGGATGCCGACCATGGAAAACGACATCAAGCAGTACCGCGACGCCGGCACGGTGGAGACCGTGCGCGCCAACCTGGAAAACGCCAAGTACACCTTGGCCGTACCCCAGGCGCTGTATGACAAGGGCCTCAAGGATTTCGCCGACATTGCCAAGTTCAAGAAGGAACTGGACGGCAAGATCTACGGCATCGAGCCCGGCAATGATGGCAACCGCACCATCCAGAGCATGATCGACAAGAACGCCTTCGGCCTCAAGGACGCCGGTTTCAAGATCGTGCAGTCCAGCGAGGCCGGCATGCTGTCGCAGGTCGAGCGGGCACAGAAGCGCGGTGAGGCGGTGGTGTTCCTGGGTTGGGAACCGCACCCGATGAACACCCGTTTCAAGATGCAGTACCTGACCGGCGGGGACGAGTTCTTCGGCCCCGATTTCGGCAAGGCGACCGTGCTGACCAACACCCGCAAGGGCTATGCGCAGGAGTGCAGCAACGTTGGCCAGTTGTTGAAGAACCTGTCGTTCGAGCTCAAGGATGAAAGCACCATGATGGGCTATGTCCTGGACGACAAGATGAAGCCCGAGGCGGCCGCGCAGAAGTGGCTCAAGGACAATCCAGGCAAATTGGACGCCTGGCTGGCCGGGGTGACCACCGTGGATGGCAAACCCGGCCTTGAGGCGGCCAAAGCCAAGCTGACGCAATAACGCAAGACGCTCAAGCAACACCGCGGGGCGGGACCGTGCTCGCCCCGGACTGATTTCAATCATTGCAGGTGGAAGCTCGCTATCATGCTTATCGATCAGAAAATACCCCTGGGGCAGTACATCGCGTCGTTCGTCGAATGGCTGACCCAGAACGGCGCGAACTACTTCGACGCCATCGCGCAAGGCCTGGAGTTCATGATCCATGGGGTGACCAGCGCCCTGACCTGGTTCAACCCGTTCGTCCTCATCGCCCTGTTCGCCGCCCTCGCGCACCTGATTCAGCGCAAATGGGCACTTACCGTGTTCGTCGCCCTTTCCTTCCTGCTGATCCTCAACCTGGGGTACTGGCAAGAAACCATGGAGACCTTGGCCCAGGTCACCTTCGCCACCGTGGTGTGCGTGGCCATCGGCGTGCCGCTGGGCATCGTCGCCGCGCACAAGCCAATGTTCTATACCGCGATGCGGCCGGTGCTCGACCTGATGCAGACGGTGCCGACCTTCGTCTACCTGATCCCTACCCTGACCCTGTTCGGCCTGGGCGTGGTGCCGGGGCTGATCTCAACGGTGGTGTTCGCCATTGCCGCGCCGATTCGCCTGACCTACCTGGGCATCTGCGACGTGCCGCAAGAGCTGCTCGACGCCGGCAAGGCCTTCGGTTGCTCCCGCCGCCAGTTGCTGACCCGCATCGAACTGCCCCACGCGATGCCGAGCATCGCAGCCGGCGTCACCCAATGCATCATGCTGTCGCTGTCGATGGTGGTGATCGCCGCCCTGGTGGGCGCCGATGGCCTGGGCAAACCTGTGGTCAACGCACTCAACACCGCCGACATTTCCCTGGGCTTCGAAGCGGGCCTGGCGATCGTGCTGCTGGCGATCATGCTCGACCGTATCTGCAAGCAACCGGAAGTCACGGTAAGGGGTGAAGCATGAGCATCATTCGATTCGAAGACGTCGACGTCATCTTCTCCAACAAACCGCGCGAAGCCCTGACCCTGCTCGACGAGGGCAAGACCCGCGAGCAGATCCTCAAGCAGACAGGCCTGGTGGTCGGCGTCGAAAAGGCCAACCTGGACATCAACAAGGGCGAGATCTGCGTGCTGATGGGCCTGTCCGGCTCCGGCAAGTCGAGCCTGCTGCGCTGCATCAACGGCCTCAACACCGTCAGCCGCGGCAAGCTGTTCGTCGAGCACGAAGGCAAGCACATCGACATCGCCCACTGCACCCCGGCAGAGCTGAAGATGATGCGCACCAAGCGCATCGCCATGGTGTTCCAGAAGTTCGCCCTGATGCCCTGGCTGACGGTGCGCGAGAACATCAGCTTTGGCCTGGAAATGCAGGGTCGCCCGGAGAAGGAACGGCGCAAGCTGGTCGACGAGAAACTTGAGCTGGTGGGCCTGACCCAGTGGCGCAACAAGAAGCCGGATGAGCTTTCAGGTGGCATGCAGCAGCGGGTGGGCCTGGCCAGGGCCCTGGCGATGGATGCCGACATTCTGCTGATGGACGAACCGTTCTCCGCCCTTGACCCGCTGATCCGCCAGGGCCTGCAGGACGAACTGCTGGAGCTGCAGCGCAAGCTGAGCAAGACCATCGTATTCGTCAGCCACGACCTGGACGAAGCCCTGAAGCTGGGTTCGCGCATCGCGATCATGAAGGACGGGCGGATCATTCAGTACAGCAAACCCGAGGAGATCGTGCTGAACCCGGCGGACGAATATGTGCGTACCTTCGTCGCCCATACCAACCCGCTGAACGTGCTGTGCGGGCGCAGCCTGATGCGCACGCTGGACAACTGCAAGCGGATCAATGGGTCGGTGTGCCTGGACCCGGGGATCGATTCGTGGCTGGATTTGGGCGAAGGCGGTTCGCTCAAGCGTGCGCGCCAGGGGCAGAACGGGCTGGATTTGCAGAACTGGGCGCCAGGGGAGGATGTGGATTTGCTGGAGCGGCGGCCGACGTTGGTGAATGCCGATATCGGCATGCGCGAGGCGCTGCGGATTCGTTATCAGACTGGCAACAAGCTGGTGTTGCAGGATAACGACAAGGTGGTGGGGATATTGGGGGATACGGAGCTTTATCACGCGTTGCTTGGCAAGAATCACGGGTGATGCTGTTGGGGCCGCTTTGCGGCCCATCGCGGCTGAAGCCGCTCCTACAGGCACAGTACAATCCCTGTAGGAGCGGCTTCAGCCGCGATGGGCTGCAAAGCAGCCCCAATCAATCCATCAGCGAACCACAATCCCGCGCGAAGCCATATAGGCCTTGGCCTTAGGCACCGTGTACTCACCAAAGTGGAAGATGCTCGCCGCCAACACCGCACTGGCATGCCCTTCCAGAATCCCGTCGGCCAAGTGCTGCAGATTACCCACACCCCCAGACGCAATCACCGGAATCCCCAGCGCATCGCTGATGGCCCGAGTCACCCCCAGGTCAAAACCATTCTTCATGCCGTCCTGATCCATGCTGGTCAGCAGGATTTCACCGGCACCCAAGCCTTCCATCTTCTTCGCCCACTCGACCGCATCCAGCCCAGTCGGCTTGCGCCCGCCGTGGGTGAAAATCTCCCAGCGCGGTTCTTCACCCGGCCCGGACACCTTCTTCGCGTCGATCGCCACCACGATGCACTGCGAACCGAATCGGTCGGCAGCTTCGCCGACAAACTCCGGGTTGAACACCGCGGCAGTGTTGATCGAAACCTTGTCGGCCCCAGCGTTGAGCAGGTTGCGGATGTCCTGCACGGTACGCACGCCACCGCCCACGGTCAGCGGGATGAACACCTGGCTGGCCATGCGCTCGACGGTATGCAGCGTGGTGTCGCGGCCATCGACGCTGGCAGTGATGTCGAGGAAGGTGATTTCGTCGGCACCCTGCTCGTTGTAGCGACGAGCAATTTCCACCGGGTCGCCGGCGTCACGGATGTTCTCGAACTTGACGCCCTTGACCACCCGGCCGTTGTCCACGTCCAGGCAAGGGATGATGCGCTTGGCCAGTGCCATGGTTCAGTCCTCAGCCTTGATAGTTGTCGCAGAAGGCCTGGGCCTCGGCGACATCGAGAGTGCCTTCGTAGATGGCACGGCCGGTGATGGCGCCGACGATGCCTGGCGCCTTGGCGTCGAGCAGGGCCTTGATGTCACCCAGGTTGTGGATGCCGCCCGAGGCGATCACCGGGATGCGCGTGGCTTCGGCCAGGGCTTTGGTGAAGGGCACGTTGCAACCCTGCATCATGCCGTCCTTGGCGATGTCGGTGTAGACGATCGCCGAGACGCCATCGGCCTCGAAACGCTTGGCCAGGTCGATGACCTGCACCGAGCTCACTTCAGCCCAGCCGTCGGTGGCGACGAAGCCGTCCTTGGCGTCCAGGCCGACGATGACCTTGCCTGGGAAGGCCTTGCACGCTTCGGCGACGAACTCAGGCTGCTTGACCGCCTTGGTGCCGATGATCACGTAGCTGACGCCCGCCTTGACGTAGTGCTCGATGGTTTCCAGCGAGCGGATGCCGCCGCCGATCTGGATCGGCAGGTTCGGGTAGCGCTTGGCGATGGCGGTGACCACTTCACCGTTGACCGGCTGGCCTTCGAAGGCGCCGTTGAGGTCGACCAGGTGCAGGCGGCGGCAGCCACCCTCGACCCACTTGGCGGCCATGCTCACCGGGTCGTCGGAGAATACCGTGGAGTCTTCCATGCGGCCCTGGCGCAGGCGCACGCAAGCACCGTCCTTCAGATCGATAGCGGGGATAATCAGCATCTTGGGAACCTGTCTATTTGTTGGGTTTCAGGGCTTCTCGAGTGCCCACAGGTCGCTTTCGATGCTCTCGAACCGCTCCTTGAGGTGCAGCTGAACATCGGCAATCGCCCTGTTGTAGTAATGGGGTGCAATCTCTTTGCTGAACAGCTCGAGGACCTCGGCCACTTCGAACGACCCCAGTTGCAGCTCGAAGCGGTCTTCGAGGAAACGCTTGAGCGTGTCCAGCGCCTCGCGCTCCTGCTCAGGGGCCAGGGTGATGATCGGGGCCTTGGTCTTCGATCGGCTCATTTACCAGCGCCCGTCCCAGGCGACGAAGTTCTGCAGCAGCTGCAGGCCATGGGTATGGCTCTTCTCCGGGTGGAACTGCACGGCAAAGCGCGAACCGTCGGCCAGCGCTGCGGCGAAGTCGACGCCATAGTGGCCGCGACCGACCACTTGGCCAGGCTTGCCGGCATTGATGTAGTAGCTGTGCACGAAATAGAAGCGCGCGCGGTCAGGGATGTCGTGCCACAGCGGGTGGTCGATGCTCTGGCTGACTTCGTTCCAGCCCATGTGCGGCACCTTGAGGTGCTCGCCGTCTTCCTCCAGGCCTTTGCCGAAGAAGCGCACCTGGCCCGGGAACAGACCGATGCAATCGACGCCGTCGTTCTCTTCGCTGTGCTCCAGCAACGCTTGCATGCCGACGCAGATGCCGAGGAACGGGCGGTCCTGGCTGACTTCACGGACCAGGCTGTCGAAGCCCAGGCGGCGGATCTCGGCCATGCAGTCGCGGATCGCGCCCACGCCCGGGAACACCACGCGGTCAGCCTCGCGAATTACCGCGGCATCGCTGGTGACCAGCACCTTGCCGGCGCCGACGTGCTCGAGCGCCTTGGCCACCGAGTGCAGGTTGCCCATGCCATAGTCGATTACGGCTACCGTCTGCATTTACAGGCATCCCTTGGTGGATGGCATCTGCCCGGCCATGCGCTCGTCGAGGGTCACAGCCATGCGCAGCGCGCGGCCGAACGCCTTGAACACGGTTTCGATCTGGTGGTGGGTGTTGTGGCCGCGCAGGTTGTCGATGTGCAGGCTGACCAGGGCGTGGTTGACGAAGCCCTGGAAGAATTCCTGGAACAGGTCGACATCGAAGCCACCGACCGTGGCGCGGGTGTACGGCACGTGCATCTGCAGGCCTGGGCGGCCGGAGAAGTCGATGACCACGCGCGACAGCGCTTCGTCCAGCGGCACATAGGCATGGCCGTAGCGGAAGATGCCTTTCTTGTCGCCGATGGCCTGGGCGAACGCCTGGCCCAAGGTGATACCGACGTCTTCGACGGTATGGTGATCGTCGATATGCAGGTCACCCTTGCACTCGATATCCAGATCGATCAGCCCGTGTCGGGCGATCTGGTCGAGCATGTGTTCAAGGAAAGGCACGCCGATATCGAATCGGGCTTTGCCACTGCCATCGAGGTTGATCGAGCACTTGACCTGGGTTTCCAGGGTATTGCGCTCGACGGAAGCCTTACGTTCGACCATCACCAGCTCCGCAAAATCATTGGGCGAAAAGGGCTCCATTATAGGCCCAGAACGCGCAAGCTTGAAACGCGGATGACATATGGCATCAAGCATTCGCGGGGCAAGCCGCTCCCACAGAGGTCGGTATGGTCCTTGTGGGAGCGGGCTCGCCCCGCGAAAGGGCCGGTTCAGGCCCTGATAATGCTGGCTTTTACATCAATCAGTGAAACAACACTGCCGTCTTCTGCAGGGTAATCCACACGCCCCAAGCCAGCGGAATCACCACCACCGCCCAGGCAATCAGCACCAGCGGCAGGCTACCCGGCGCGGCATGCCACTCCAGCGAACGCGCGCCATCGGCACCTTTGTCGTGGCTCAGCGCCCGCTCGGCGGCAAGCTCGGCGTCGGTCATGAAGTGCTTGTCGGCCACCGGGCGTACCAACAGGTTGCAGACAAAACCCAGCACCAGCAGGCCGGCGAGGATGTACAGGGTCATGTCGTAAGCCGCTGCACGCTCGACACCTGCCGCCAGCTGCGACTCGCGCAGGTAGGTGATCAGCACCGGGCCGAGCACACCGGCAGCGGCCCACGCCGTCAACAGACGACCATGGATGGCGCCGACCATCTGCGTGCCGAACAGGTCGGCCAGGTAGGCCGGCACCGTGGCGAAACCACCGCCGTACATCGACAGGATGATGCAGAACGCCGCCACGAACAGCGCCACGTTACCCAGGTGGCCCATGTTCGGCACCAGGCTGTAGAGGCCAACGCCCAGGGCGAAGAAGGCGAAGTAGGTGTTCTTGCGGCCGATGTAGTCGGAGAACGACGCCCAGAAGAACCGCCCGCCGATGTTGAACAGGCTCAGCAGGCCGGTGAAGCCGGCGGCGATCGCGGCGATCTGCGCCAGCTGCGCGGCGTTCAGTTCGCTGAAGGTCAGTTCGTTGCCCAGCAGCTTGCCGGCGAACACTTCCTGCAGCAGCGGCGAGGCCATGCCGAGAATGCCGATACCCGCCGACACGTTAAGGCACAACACCAGCCAGATCAGCACGAACTGCGGAGTTTTCCACGCAACGCTCACGTGAACGTGGCGGTCGGTGACCATCGCGTTGGCTTTTTTCACCGGCGCGGTCCAGCCTTCCGGCTTCCAGCCGGTGGGCGGCACGCGGTAAGCCAGGGCGCCTGCGGTCATGAACACGAAGTAGATGGCCGCCATGACCACGAAGCTCTGCCAAACGCCCACTTCATGCTCGTTGCCGAAGTGGCCCATCAGTGCGGTAGCCAGTGGAGCGCCGACCATCGCGCCGCCGCCGAAGCCCATGATCGCCATGCCGGTGGCCATGCCGCGCTTGTCCGGGAACCACTTGATCAGGGTCGAAACAGGCGAAATGTAGCCCAGCCCCAGGCCGATACCGCCGATCACGCCAGAGCCCAGCCACATCAGCCACAGCTGGTGGGTCTTCACGCCAATCGCCGAAATCAGCATGCCGCCGCACCAGCACAGGGCCGATACCAGGCCAGCCTTGCGCGGGCCGGCATGTTCCAGCCAGCCACCCAGCACCGCTGCCGAGCAGCCGAGGAAAACGAAGAACAAGGTGTAGATCCAGCTCAGCATGGAAATCGGCCAGTCGCATTCGGCGCTGAACAGGCGGGCAATGAAGCCCATGTCCGCCGAACAGGCGACCGGCGCGGTGATGCCGATGGCTTGCGAAAGCGGTAGCCAGAACACGGAAAAACCGTAGGCCATGCCGATGCACAGGTGAATGGCCAGGGCTGCCGGGGGAACCAGCCAGCGGTTGAAGCCCGGGCGGGCGATGATGCGCTCCTTCGACAGGAAGCTCGGGGCGCTGACCCGGGCTTGTGCCGTGATGGTACTGCTCATGGATTCGATCCTTTTGTAGGTAGACAGTGCTGGCGGATGGGGTCCCGGGCTCTTGTATCTGCACGCACGGCAAAAGGCCTTGTCCATGGGTAAAGGCCCGCGACAATGGGTCGCGGGCACTCCGCAAAGCGGCACAAGGGTACCAGCTCACAGATGACATGGAAGCAATCTGATATCGTTATTTTTTGTCTGGCTGAATCGTTAGTGCGCTTTTGGCTGTGCGGGCCTCTTCGCGGGGCAAGCCCGCTCCCACGAGATGAACGGTGCAAACTTCTGTGGGAGCGGGCTTGCCCCGCGAAGAGGCCCGCGCAGGCAAGGCAAAAGGAACTGCGCAAACCACAACTGTCGAAACCCGCAACAGCTACTCAATAAGTAGGAAATGGCCTGTATCGCTTGCCTGATACGCAGGGCCGACCGCCGCGGCGCTATACTCTGCCGCTTGAATTCAAATACGAACTACAAGGACTCGCCCATGAAAGCGTTCGGCAAAATCCTGGGACTGGGGCTTCTCGGGTTGCTGCTGATCATCGTGGCGCTGGGCTTCGCCCTGACCCACCTCTTCGATCCCAACGACTATAAAGACGAGATCCGCCAGTTGGCGCGCGACAAGGCCCATGTCGAGCTGACCCTCAATGGCGATATCGGCTGGAGCCTGTTCCCCTGGCTGGGCCTTGAGCTGCACGAAGCCAGCATCGCCACGCTGAACAAGCCCACCGAACCGTTCGCCGACCTGCAGATGCTCGGCCTGTCGGTGCGCGTGCTGCCGTTGCTGCGCCGCGAAGTGCAGATGAGCGACGTGCGCGTCGAGGGCTTGAACCTGACCCTCAACCGCGATGAGCAGGGGCACGGTAACTGGGAAGATATCGGCAAGCCGCTACCGGCAAAGGATGGCGCGATTACCTCCACCCCCGCGCCTGCCGACCAGCCGAACGCACCCGCCGAAAGCAGCAGCGGACGCGCGGTCAAGCTCGACATCGACAGCCTGACCGTGAACAACGCTCGCGTGCAGTACACCGATGCCAAGACCGGCAAGAGCTACAGCGCCGAAAGCATCCAGCTGAGCACCGGGCCGGTTCATGAAGGCGCGAACATCGCGCTCAAGGCCAGCGCCTTCCTCAGCGCCAGCCAGCCAAACCTCAAGGCCCGCACGGAGCTGGCCGGCGAGCTGCGTTTCGACCGCAAGCTCAAGCGCTACAACTTCGAGGACATGCGCCTGTCTGGTGAAACCTCTGGCGAACCGTTTGCCGGCAAGACCGTGACCTTCGCCGCCCAGGGCCAGTTGCTGGTCGACATGGCGGCCAATGTCGCCTCGTGGAACGGCCTGAAGATCTCCGCCAACCAGCTGCGCGCGCTCGGCGAGCTGAACCTGCGCGACCTGGACAAGGCGCCGCAACTGAGCGGCGGCCTGTCCATCGCCCAGTTCGACCTGCGCACCTTCCTCGACGGTGTCGGCCACCCGCTGCCGGCCACCAACGACCCAGCCGCCTTCAACAAGCTGGAACTGGTCAGCCGCCTGCAGGGCACGCCGAACAGCCTGGCGCTGGAAGACCTGGCGGTGAAACTGGACGAGAGCACCTTCAGTGGCCGAGTAGCAGTCGAAGACTTCGCCAAGCAGGCGCTGCGCGTGCAGCTCAAGGCTGACAAGTTCGACGCCGACCGCTACATGCCGGCCAAGAGCGAAGAAGCCAAAGGCGCCACCGTGGCCCGCCAGAATGAAGTCAAGCAACAGGAAGCCAGCGCCGTGGCCGGTGCTGGTAGCTCGCCGCTGCCGAACGCACCGACTCAGGTGGCCTGGAGCAACGACAAGCTGCTGCCGGTCGACCGCCTGCGCGCGCTCGACCTGCAAGCCGATCTGGCCTTCGGTTCGCTGACCCTGGACAAGCTGCCGATCAACGACGCCCAGCTGCAGGCCACCGGCCAAGGCGGGCTGGTCACCCTGCAAACCCTGCGCGGCGGGCTCTACAACGGCAGCTTCGAAGCCAAAGGCACCGTCGACGTGCGCCCAGCCGTGCCGCAGATCGGCGTCAACACCAAGATCAACCGGGTGCCGGTGGAGCACTTCATCAAGGCCGAAGACAAAGACCAGGCCCCGCCGGTCAAAGGCCTGCTGACCCTGACCAGCGATCTGACAGCGACCGGTAACAGCCAGAAGGCACTGGTCGACACCCTCAATGGCAGCGCAAACTTCACCATCAACGACGGCGTGCTGGTCAACGCCAACCTGGAACAGCAACTCTGCCAGGCCATCGCCACCCTCAACCGCAAGTCGCTGAGCGGCGAACCGCGCGGCAAGGACACACCGTTCGAAGAACTGCGCGGCAGCCTGGTGGTACGCAATGGCGTGGCCAGCAACCCGGACCTCAAGGCGCGTATCCCGGGCCTGACCGTCAACGGCCACGGCGACCTCGACCTGCGCGTGCTGGGCATGGACTACAACGTCGGCGTGATCGTCGATGGCGACCAGCGCGCCATGCCCGACCCGGCCTGCCAGGTCAACGAACGTTATGTCGGCGTCGAAGTGCCGCTGCGCTGCCGTGGCCCGCTGGAGCTGGGCGCCAAGGCCTGCCGCCTGGACCAGGATGGCCTGGGCAAGGTCGCGGCCAAGCTGGCCGGCAACCGCCTGAAAGACAAGATCGATGAAAAGCTCGATGAAAAACTCGGAGACAAAGTGAGCCCAGAACTGAAAGACGCGCTCAAGGGGCTGTTCAAGCGATGACCCCTGCGCAGTTCTCCAGCGCCGTGCTGGATTGGTATGACCAGCACGGCCGACACGACCTGCCCTGGCAACAGGGCATCAACCCTTACCGGGTGTGGGTGTCGGAAATCATGCTGCAACAGACCCAGGTCAGCACCGTGCTGAACTACTTCGACCGCTTCATGCAGGCCCTGCCGACCGTGCAGGCGCTGGCCGAAGCGCCGGAAGATGAAGTGCTGCACCTGTGGACCGGGCTGGGCTACTACACCCGCGCACGCAACCTGCAGAAAGCCGCGAAGATCGTCGTCGAGCAACACGGCGGCGAATTCCCGCGCAGTGTCGAAAAGCTCACCGAGCTGCCCGGCATCGGCCGTTCCACCGCCGGTGCCATCGCCAGTATCAGCATGGGCATCCGTGCGCCGATCCTCGATGGCAACGTCAAGCGCGTGCTGGCCCGTTTCACCGCCCAGGGCGGCTACCCGGGCGAGCCCAAGGTGGCCAACCAGCTGTGGGCCAGCGCCGAGCGCTTCACCCCGCAGCACCGCGCCAACCACTACACCCAGGCGATGATGGACATGGGCGCCACGCTGTGTACCCGCAGCAAGCCCAGCTGCCTGATCTGCCCGCTGCAACGTGGCTGCGAAGCGCACCTGCACGGTGAAGAAACCCGCTACCCCGAGCCCAAACCGCGCAAGGCCCTGCCGCAGCGCCGCACGCTGATGCCGCTGCTGGCCAACCACGAAGGCGCCATCCTGCTTTACCGCCGTCCTTCCAGCGGCCTGTGGGGTGGCCTGTGGAGCCTGCCCGAGCTGGAAGATATCGAACAGCTCGACGACCTCGCCTACCAGCACGGCCTGCGTCTGGCCGAAAGCCGCGCACTGGACGGCCTGACCCACACCTTCAGCCATTTCCAGCTGGCGATCGAGCCGTGGCTGGTGCGTGTCGACCTAGTCGGCCAGCACGTGGCCGAGGCCGACTGGCTCTGGTATAACCTCGCCACCCCGCCGCGCCTGGGCCTCGCCGCCCCGGTCAAGAAGCTGCTCAAACGCGCGGCCGACGAACTGATTGCAGGAGAAGCCCGATGACCCGCACCGTGATGTGCCGCAAGTACAAAGAAGAACTGCCAGGCCTTGAGCGCGCGCCCTACCCTGGCCCCAAGGGCCAGGACATCTTCGAACACGTCTCGCAGAAAGCCTGGGCCGACTGGCAGAAGCACCAGACCCTGCTGATCAACGAAAAGCGCCTGAACATGATGAACGCCGAGGACCGCAAGTTCATCCAGGCCGAGATGGACAAGTTTTTTGCCGGCGAGGATTACGCCCAGGCGGAAGGCTACGTTCCACCCGCCGAATGACCCCAAAAATCGTAAGCGACGGAATTAATTTAAAATTTTTTCAAAAAGTCGTTGACGAGCGGTCTGGAAATCTATTTAATTCACCTCGTCGCCCAGATAGCTCAGTCGGTAGAGCAGAGGATTGAAAATCCTCGTGTCGGCGGTTCGACTCCGTCTCTGGGCACCACCTTCAAGCTTCTGGTGGTTGCAAAGTTACCCGAAGCGACAACAAGAAACCCGCCTAGTGCGGGTTTTTTGTTGTCGGGGATTTTTATCCTCTCCAGCCCTCCTCGCATCGTTGACCAGTATCAACAACCCTTCCCTCGCCCAAATCCACAATTGCAGACGGACACCCGACCCGACCTCGCAAGGACCTCCATGAGCGAAGAATCCACCCTGCTGCTCCCCGCCCCCGAAGCTTCCACACCCAGCCCCGCGCCATCTTCGCGTACCCGCCGCCCCCGCCAGCGCAAACCCGAGCCGACCATCACCCAGATCAGCCAGGCCCCCGCCGCCCTGGAAGTGGCCAGCGCGCCAAAGGGCAGCAACGAAGACAGCACCACCGCGCGCCTGCCCGCCAGCTATCCCTACCGCACCCGCATGCGCCGCCAGGAATACGAAAAGGCCAAGCACGCGCTGCAGATCGAGCTGCTCAAAGTACAAAGCTGGGCCAAGGACACCGGCCAGCGGATAGTGGTGTTGTTCGAAGGGCGCGATGCGGCCGGCAAGGGTGGCACCATCAAGCGCTTCATGGAGCACCTGAACCCGCGCGGTGCGCGAATCGTGGCACTGGAGAAGCCTTCCGAGCAGGAAAAGGGTCAGTGGTATTTCCAGCGCTATATTCAGCACCTGCCCACAGCGGGTGAAATGGTGTTCTTCGACCGCTCCTGGTACAACCGCGCCGGGGTCGAGAAGGTGATGGAGTTTTGCACGCCGCTGCAGTACCTGGAGTTCATGCGCCAGGCGCCGGACCTTGAGCGCATGCTGTGCAACAGCGGCATCCTGCTGTTCAAGTACTGGTTCTCGGTGAACCGCGAGGAGCAACTGCGCCGCTTCATTTCGCGCCGGGACGACCCACTCAAGCACTGGAAGCTGTCGCCCATCGACATCAAGTCGCTGGATAAGTGGGAAGACTACACCGCTGCCAAAGAGGCCATGTTCTTCCATACCGACACCGCCGATGCGCCGTGGACGGTGATCAAGTCCGATGACAAGAAACGTGCGCGGATCAACTGCATCCGCCACTTCCTGCATTCGCTGAATTACCCAGGCAAGGACCCTCGCGTGGCCCATGCGCCCGACGAGCTGCTGGTTGGCCGGGCGTCGCGCGGATTCGAGGAAGATGAACCGGCTGTGCCCTGCAGTTGAATCGACGGGGCGGCTGCGCTTCAATACGCGCAAAATCAGGCTCACCCAAGGATTCGCCCCATGGCCACCACGACCAAGCAACAAAAACGCGCCAAACGCGCCGCCACCAAGGCCAAGCAGAACCGTATGGTGCGCAGCGGCCAGGCGGTCAAGGCCAGCGCGGGCGACAGCGCCAGCATCGAGCAGGTGTTCAACAAGGCCATGGAGTCGGACAGCTATAAAGAATTGTTCGAGAAGATGAAAGCTGCGCAGGAAAACGGCCTGGTTCCGATGATCTCGGTGTTCATGGTCGACCCACTGTTGACTCTGGTGCTCAAGGGGCACAAGGAAGAGCACGCCACCGACTACATCATCCTTGTGTTCAATGCCTACCGCTCCTGGCTCGATGGTGCCGATGAAGACACCACCATGGCCTGGCTGGAGAGCGACGAGTTCCAGGAAGCTTATATCGCCGCTTCCGAGCTGGTGGCCAAGCAACAGCAGAAGCAGTTCGGCTGAGTCAGTACCGGCCCCTTCGCGGGCAAGCCCGCTCCCACAGGTTTCTCCACAATACCCGAGGCCTGGGTAGAACCTGTGGGAGCGGGCTTGCCCGCGAAGAGGCCAGCACAGACAAACAAAAAAGGCCGCGCCCTACACAGGGCGCGTCCTTTTCATTGCAGCCAGCGCGAATCAGCTATCCAACGCCACCCGCCCGGCAGCCTGGCGCTTGCGATGCACCAGCAAGCCCGCCGCCACCACACCAATGCTCAACAACGAAGTAGCGATGATCTCCGCCCGGTGATCCTCACCCAACGCCATCACCACCAGCACGGCCACGATGAAGGCAATGGTCGCCCAGGTCAGCCCGGGGAACAGCCACATCTTGAAGTCGATCCTCTCGCCCCGCGCTTCACGCTGGCTGCGCATGCGCAGCTGCGATACGGCAATCACCAGGTACACCAGCAGCGCGATGGCACCGGAGCTTGCCAGCAGGAACTCGAACACCTGGGCCGGCGCCACGTAGTTGGCGAACACACAGAGAAACGCCGCAGCGGTCGACAGCAACACCGCCACATGCGGGGTAGCTGCCTTGGTGGTGCGCTGCGCGATGGCCGGCGCGTCACCACGTTTGCTCAGTGAGAACAACATGCGCGACGAGGTGTAAAGCGCCGAGTTCAGGCAGCTGGTCACGGCGACCAGCACGACGATGTCGACGATCAGCTTGGCGTTCGGCACGCCGATGCGGCTCAGCACGGTCTGGTAGGAACCGATCTCGGCCAGCGCCGGGTCGTTCCACGGCACCAGGGCCACGACCAGGAAGATCGACACCAGGTAGAACAGGCAGATGCGCCAGATCACCGAGTTGGTGGCGCGACTGATCTGCTTGCCAGGGTCTTTCGATTCGGCTGCGGCGATGGTGACGATCTCAGTGCCCATGAACGAGAACATGGTGGTCAGCATGGCGGCCAGAACAGCGCCCAAGCCGTTAGGCATGAAGCCCTGGGTATCGAACAGGTGGCTCGCACCGCTAACTTGGCTGTTGGGCACGAAACCGAACATGGCCACGCAACCGACGACGATGAAGCCGATGATCGCCAGCACCTTGAGCAGGGCGAACCAGAATTCGAACTCGCCGTAGTTCTTCACGCTGCACAGGTTGGTCAGGGTCAGTGCCAGGGTGATCAGCAGGGAGAAGGCCCAGAGATCGACGGCGGGGAACCAGGCATGCAGGATCGCCGCGGCGGCGTTGGCTTCCAGCGGGATGACCAGCACCCAGAACCACCAGTACAGCCAGCCGATGGTGAAACCGGCCCAGCGCCCGATGGCGCGGTCGGCGTAAGTAGAGAACGAACCGGTGTCCGGCGAAGCGATCGCCATTTCACCGAGCATGCGCATCACCAGCACCACCAAGGTACCGGCAGCGGCATAGGCCAGCAGTACAGCGGGGCCGGCGGCGGCGATGGCGTGGCCGGAGCCGACGAACAGGCCGGCGCCGATGACGCCAGCAATGGACAGCATGGTCACATGCCGTTGTTTGAGCCCCTGAGCGAGGTCATTGGAATTGTTACCGCTCATTGAAACTACCTTTGTAAGGAGTGGACTACTCGACTGCGAATGCCAGGCGCACCAAGGGTTGATTCGGGCGTTGCTGCAATCGGTGAGTTCTAGATGGCAATAAGCGGGCCAGTTGCTGAAAGCATTCGTCAGAAACATCTGGCAACCCTGAGGGACGTGGCTTGCAGGGCATTCGGCCAAGTCTTGACCGAAAGGGCGTTGAATTAGCGGATTACGGAAATACCCACTTACAAACGCACCAAAGGTGCTCCTTGGTAACACCTTTGCACCAGTGCAAGGCGAAAAGTGCAACCTTGGGGTACAACCAATCCTCACTGTCCTCTTCGCGGCTGAAGCCGCTCCCACAGCGGGATTGCGGGTGTCAGTGGGAGCGGCTTCAGCCGCGAAGAGGGCAAAACCGCTTCCCAGCCTTGCCCAAAGCTGGCACCATCGCGCCTTTTTTCATCAAGGCTCTGGAGCTGGGCGACACCTTCGCAGACAGATGCGCGACGTTGCGCTGCACCGATGCGACAAACTGCCCCGGCATTGCCCCGAGCCCCTTGCGACCCTGTTGGCCGCCATATTGCCGCTATGCTAGCTTGGCGCACGCCAGGAAGGCCGCCAACAGCTGGGAACGCACCCGAACACATGAGGACCGCACATGGCCCAGGCCACGCCCGCGCTGGAAATCCGCAATCTGCACAAACGCTACGGCGACCAGGAAATTCTCAAGGGCATTTCGCTGACCGCACGTGACGGTGACGTGATCTCCATTCTGGGATCGTCCGGCTCCGGCAAGTCCACCCTGCTGCGCTGCATCAACCTGCTGGAAAACCCGCACCAGGGCGAAATCCTGGTAGCCGGTGAAGCACTCAAGCTCAAGGCCGCCAAAAACGGCGACCTGATCGCTGCCGACAACCGCCAGATCAACCGCCTGCGCAGCGAAATCGGCTTCGTCTTTCAGAATTTCAACCTGTGGCCGCACATGTCGATCCTCGACAACATCATCGAGGCGCCGCGCCGCGTGCTCGGCCAGAGCAAGGCCGAGGCCATCGAAGCCGCCGAAGCACTGCTGAACAAGGTCGGCATCTTCGACAAGCGCCACAGCTACCCCGCCCAGCTTTCCGGTGGCCAGCAGCAACGTGCTGCCATCGCCCGCACCCTGGCCATGAAGCCAAAAGTCATCCTGTTCGACGAGCCGACCTCGGCGCTCGATCCGGAAATGGTCCAGGAAGTGCTTAACGTTATCCGCGCACTGGCCGAAGAAGGCCGTACCATGCTGCTGGTGACGCACGAGATGAACTTTGCCCGCCAGGTGTCCAGTGAAGTGGTCTTCCTGCACCAGGGCCTGGTTGAAGAGCAAGGATCGCCGCAGCAGGTCTTCGAGAACCCGACCTCGGCGCGTTGCAAGCAATTCATGTCCAGCCACCGCTAACGGAGCAATACATGCAGACTTACAAGAAGTTTCTCCTGGCAGCCGCCGCCACCCTGGTGATGTCGGCCAATGCCATGGCTGCAGAAAAACTGCGCATGGGTATCGAAGCGGCCTACCCGCCGTTCAACAACAAGGACGCCAGCGGCCAGGTCGTCGGCTTCGACAAGGACATCGGCGACGCCCTGTGCGCCAAGATGAAAGCCGAATGCTCGGTGGTGACTTCCGACTGGGACGGCATCATCCCGGCCCTGAACGCCAAGAAGTTCGACTTCCTGGTGTCGTCGCTGTCGATCACCGACGAGCGCAAGCAGGCCGTTGACTTCACCGACCCGTACTACTCCAACAAGCTGCAGTTCATCGCGCCGAAAAACGTCGACTTCAAGACCGACGCCAGCTACCTGAAAGGCAAGACCATCGGTACCCAGCGCGCGACCCTGGCCGGTACCTGGCTGGAAGACACCTACGGCAGCGACATCGACATCAAGCTGTACGACACCCAGGAAAACGCCTACCTCGACCTGGTCTCCGGCCGCATCGACGGCATCCTGGCCGACAAGTACGTGCAGTACGAGTGGCTCAAGAGCAAGGACGGCATGAACTTCGAGTTCAAAGGCGAGCCTGTGGTCGACAGCGACAAGATCGGCATCGCCGTGCGCAAGGGTGACCCGCTGCGCGAGAAGCTGAACAAAGCCCTGGCGGAAATCAAAGCCGACGGCACGTACAAGAAGATCAACGACAAGTACTTCCCATTCAGCATCGAATGACCCGCCCTGACCGGCGCGCCCCCGTGGCGCGCCAGTCCCTAGAATGACCTGCCCATGAATATCGACCTGCACGGATTCGGTCCGGCCATGATGGCCGGCACCGTGATGACCGTAAAACTGGCGCTCTGCGCCTTGCTGCTGGGGCTGGTCCTGGGCCTGCTCGGCGCCCTGGCCAAGACATCCCCGATCAAGCCGCTGCAATGGCTTGGCGGCTTCTATTCGACCCTGGTTCGCGGCGTGCCCGAACTGCTGTGGGTGCTGCTTATCTATTTCGGCACCGTCGGGCTGATGAACAGCCTCGGCGAAGCCCTCAACATGCCCGGCCTGGAACTCAGCGCCTTCGCCGCCGGCGTGATCGCCCTCGGCCTGTGCTTCGGCGCCTATGCCACCGAAGTGTTCCGCGGCGCCATCCTGGCGATCCCCAAAGGCCACCGTGAGGCCGGCCTGGCCCTGGGCATGTCCAAGGGGCGCATCCTGTCGAGGATCATCCTGCCGCAGATGTGGCGCATCGCCCTGCCGGGCCTCGGTAACCTGTTCATGATCCTGATGAAGGACACCGCCCTGGTGTCGGTGATCGGCCTGGAAGAAATCATGCGCCACGCGCAGATCGGCGTGACCGTGACCAAAGAGCCGTTCACCTTCTACATGGTCGCCGCCTGCATCTACCTGAGCCTGACCGTGATCGCCATGACCGGCATGCACTTCATGGAAAAACGCGCCGCTCGCGGCTTTGCGAGGGCCGAACAATGAATTGGGAAGTGATCATCAAGTGGCTGCCGCGCCTGGCCCAGGGTGCCACCCTGACCCTGGAGCTGGTGGCCATCGCGGTCGTCGCCGGTCTGATCCTGGCGATCCCGCTGGGCATCGCCCGCTCGTCGCGGCACTGGTATGTACGCGCCCTGCCCTTCAGCTACATTTTCTTCTTCCGAGGCACGCCGCTGCTGGTGCAGTTGTTCCTGGTCTACTACGGCCTGGCGCAGTTCGACGCGGTGCGTTCCAGCAGCCTGTGGCCGTACCTGCGCGATCCGTTCTGGTGCACGGTGCTGACCATGACCCTGCACACCGCCGCCTACATCGCCGAGATCCTGCGCGGCGCGCTGCAATCGATCCCCAAAGGCGAGATCGAAGCGGCCCGCGCACTGGGCATGTCGCGCGGCAAGGCGCTGTTCTACATCATGCTGCCCCGCGCTGCACGCATCGGCCTGCCGGCGTACAGCAACGAAGTGATCCTGATGCTCAAGGCCAGCGCGCTGGCCAGCACCGTGACCCTGCTGGAACTGACCGGCATGGCCCGCACCATCATCGCCCGGACCTACCTGCCGGTGGAGATTTTCTTCGCTGCCGGTGTGTTCTACCTGGTGATCTCGTTCGTGCTGGTGCAAGGCTTCAAGTTGCTGGAGCGCTGGTTGCGCGTAGACGCCTGCCAAGGGCGCTGAGACCCTACCGGCCTCTCGCGGATGAATCCGCTCCTACGGATTGACGCAATCCCCGTAGGAGCGGATTCATACGCGATGAGGCCCTCAAACACACCCCAAAACCCCATGACCCCATACCTCCACAGCCACCACCTAACCGACCGCTTCCAGGCCCTAGACCAATTCCTGATCGAGCACCAAAAGCTGTGGAAACCCAGGCCCTTCACCACCCTGCGCCTGGACTGGGAAACCGAACACCCCGCACTAGCCGCCCACCTGCGCCAATGCAACCTGGCCGACGCCGAAGCCGACCGCGACCCACAAGCCCTACCCGGCCCTTATCCCCAGCTCAGCGAAAAAGCCCACCAGCTCAGCTCCCTCGGCGCCCTCCCCGACACCGGCCTGCCCCCCGCCGCCCACCGCCTGGACGTCAACGTCCCCGGCCGCAAATGGCAGCAGATCGAAGCCTTCAGCCGCCGCCTTGATTTCCGCACCCAAACCCAGCACTGGCTGGACTGGTGCTCAGGCAAAGGCTACCTCGGCCGCCGTCTATTGCAGCCAGGCCAGCACCTGACCTGCCTCGAATACGACGCCGAACTGGTAGCCGCTGGCCAAGCCTTGAGCGACCACCACAACCTGCCGGCAACCCACGTGCACCAAGACGTCATGGCCGCCGACAGCCGCCGCCACCTGGGCAGCGACAAGAGCGTGGTGGCCCTGCACGCCTGCGGCGACCTGCACGTGCACTTGCTGCGCGTAGCCAGCGAGCAAGGCTGCCGCCACCTGGCCGTGGCCCCGTGCTGCTACAACCGCATCCAGGGCGAGCAGTACCAGCCGTTATCCACAGCTGCGCGAAACTCTGCACTTCAGCTGTCCCTGCTGGACCTGGGCCTGCCACTGAGCGAAACCGTCACCGCCGGCGCCCGCGTTCGCCAACAGCGTGATTGCTCCATGGCCCGGCGTCTGGGTTTCGACCTGCTGCAGCGGCAACAGCGACAGTGCGATGAATACCTGCCCACCCCGTCACTGCCAGTGGCGTGGCTGAGCAAGCCCTTCGAGCAGTATTGCCGGGAGCTGGCTGCCTTGAAGCAGCTGGAACTGACCGTCACCCCGGACTGGGACACGCTGGAAGCCGCCGGCTGGCAGCGGCTGGCCGAAGTGCGCAACCTCGAACGGGTCCGCAACCTGTTCCGCAGGCCGTTGGAATTGTGGCTGGTGCTCGACCGCGCGCTGTTCCTCGAAGAACAAGGCTACGCCGTTCGCCTGGGCACCTTCTGCGATTATCCGCTCACCCCACGCAACCTGCTTTTGCTCGCCGAACGCGACAGTTAGCCACAGCACAACCTGTGGATAAGTCTGTGAACAAGCTTGTGATAGATGCTTCGTCCAAACTGCTATTTCAACGGCTTCGCTTATTCCGACCCAAGCGCCAAGCCCAGTAAAAACAGGCATTTGCGCAAAGACAGGCGGTGTAGAGATTGGGCATGCCTTTCGCGCAACGTGCCGATGCCTCTTGTGCATAAACAAAAATTCGATTAGGCAAACTCGCTCTTTTAGAATCTCTACAGGGCCTGTGGGAGCGGGCTTGCCCGCGAAGAGGCCAGATGCTCAATGCAACCGGTTCTTGGCCACCTCGATATCATTCATCAACGCCTTGGCCAAGGCACTGAGATAATCCGCAGCACCCAACAGCTTGTGGTCATCCTCCATATCCCCCTCGCGCACCAGGTGCTTGATATACCCCAACAGCACCGAAACCTGCTCATAGGCAGCATCGACAGGAATGCCAGGCTGCACCCGCAGCAGGTTCACACCCGGGTTACCGACTTCGAGAAAGGTTTCCACACCCGCTGTGGTCACTGGCTTGGCTTGATCGCTCATCACAGCACCTCCTTAGCCTGACCATCTTTCATCCGCCGCTTCGCATGCTCGACCAGCACACGCGCCGAATCGGTCGCTTGGGCGGCATTTGTCAGCAGGTTCAAGCCAGGTTCGCCAGCGTGGGCGCGGCAATGCTCATCGAGGGTATCGACTGCGACACGTAGCAGTTCGCAGGCGTGGGCCATAGCGTCGGTTGGGGAGATGTCGCTGTGGATGGTGAAGTACGGCGTGGTGATGAGCGGACGGGGTGGGTCTGGAACGATTTTCTTCATGGCTTAATCCTTATTCCACTGAAAATGCGTACCACCTAATCTTTCTCACGGATTTAGGTGGCAGCCGTACACGGAGTGAGAAACCGAGGGAATAAGGAAGCTCGGCCAGACCGAGGTCTGCCCGTGTACGGCCACCATGTGGCAACAACTTATTCACACTCGGGTTCTCACACCCGGTCACCGGAATCGGCGACCCAGGAACGTTATCCCTGGGGCACTTCCCCGCCAACAGTGAAGGCTCGCCAGCGCGCGTAGGATAATTCCCAAACCAACCAGACTTGAAGTATTTGGTTTCAACTTCAGAAATGTCTCACAGTTTGCCCGCGAACATGCCCATCGCAACCCCAAGCCAACGGTGTATCATCCGCCCCCCAAATCATTAAAAAGCTCCGTCGCGCGCTGCCCGCCAGCCCCGCGACCGTCTGGTGATGCGCCAGATCGACAATGGACAAACGGACTTAGACATCGTGACCCACACCAAACCCCTCGGCCTGCTGGCTTGCGCCTTGACCCTGACCGCCTGCGCCAGCGGCACCCCATCGCAGCAAACCAGCAACCTGGACTGGAACACCCCCGGCATGCAGCTGGGCGGCGACAACGGCCTGCCCCTGCGCGTCCAAAGCCAAACCCCCTGCCGCAAGCGCGGCTGCGACAACCACAAGCTGTTCTTCAACCCCGGCAAGACCGAGCCAAACGTCAACACCATCCACCGCGGCTGGTAGGAAAATTCTCCTTCCAGGCCGGTGACTTAGGTCATTTGCGCCCAATCGCAAGGAAGTGGTTTACAGGCGCGAAACTGTCGTTATAATGACGCCCCATTGCCGGTATAGCTCAGATGGTAGAGCAACTGACTTGTAATCAGTAGGTCCCGGGTTCGATTCCTGGTGCCGGCACCATTCAAGGTTCCATAGAAAGCTTTCAAAATCTCTGGAACCCCCGAAAAACCCGCCTTCTGGCGGGTTTTTTCGTTTTGGCGTTCCGTCGGATTCCGGGGGTAGCCTGCGCTAATAAGGGTACTTTTAAGGATACCTACCAATTCGACATTGGAAAGTACCCTTATGGCTCGCACAACGGCTCCCCTTACCGATAACGCCTGCCGCACTGCAAAGGCTCGCGAAACTGAGTACAAGCTTTTTGACGGCGATGGTCTTTACCTGCTCGTGAAGCCCAACGGCCGCAAAGGCTGGCGGCTCAGGTACGTGAAGCCCGATGGTCGCGAGGGCCTTACCTCTCTCGGCAATTATCCGGTGGTCGGACTGGCTGACGCTCGCCGTAAGCGCTTCGAGCTCAAACAGCAGCTCGCCAATGGCATTGACCCTATACAGTCCAAGCAGCAGGCCAAGGTGCAAGCCGTGATCAATGGCCGTACCTTCGAAAGCGTTGCGCTCGATTGGTATGCCGGGATGGTGCCGAAGTGGGCGCCGGGCCACGCCAAGACTGTGCTCAGCCGGTTAAAGACTCACGTATTCCCTCTGATCGGTGCCAGAGCAATCGTTGAGTTGGACACCCACGACCTCATGCAACCACTGGAAGTCGTGACGAAGCGCGGCACCATCGACGTGGCGCTCAGGATCAAGAACTACCTGCAAAGCATCATGCGCGAAGCCAAACGGCTGCGGCTGATCACGGCGAACCCAGCCCACGACCTCGATGGGTCGATCAAAACACCACGGGTTACACATCGACCCGCTCTACCCTTATCGCGGTTGCCTGAGCTACAAGCGCGTATCGACGGCTACAAAGGTCGCCCGCTCACGCGCCTCACGGTGATGCTGTCTTTGCATGTGTTCGTACGCTCCAGTGAGCTGCGTTTCGCCCGCTGGAATGAATTCGACCTCAAGCGAGGTATCTGGGAGATCCCCGACACCCGCCCGGCGCTGGACGGCGTGCCCTTTTCCACAAGGGGTACAAAGATGGCCGGGGACATTCACGTTGTACCCTTATCGCCGCAGGCAGTGGCCTTGCTTGAGCAGATCCACGCGATCACCGGCAAGTTCGAGCTGGTGTTCGCGGGGGATGCCAAACCGTGGAAGCCGATGTCCGAGAACACGGTGAATGCAGCGCTCAGGACGATGAGCTACGACACCAAGGTGGATATCTGCGGCCACGGGTTCCGAGCCATGGCGTGCAGTGCGCTGGTCGAGTCCGGGCTGTGGTCGGAGACGGCTATCGAGCGGCAGATGAGCCACAAGGAACGCAACAACGTGCGCGCCGCCTATACCCACAAGGCTGAGTTCCTTGAAGAGCGCCGGATGATCATGACCTGGTGGAGCCGGTTTCTAGAGGCGAACCGCGAGGACCATGTGACGCCGCATGAGTTTGCCAGGCAGACGGGCGAGAACGTCACGCGCCTGCGCAGTGCCAAGAGGACCGAGTAACCCGCCGCACCACCTCAACTCGCTGTGAAGTTACCCACAGCACCGCATGAAGCTCCACCCCGCAGGAAGCAAAATGCAAATCATCATCAAGCCACCCTCTAAGATTGGCTTTAGTTTGGTTGAGATGAATGACTGAGCATGACGAATCTCCCTCAAGGCAGTAAGGATAAGCTCAGATTGACCAATTACTCCAGATGTAATACAAGGGCGAGGCTAGGATCAGCCCCGCCCTTAAATTCATAAATTTGAGTGGCAGTGATAATCAACTACTATCGGTATCGCACCAAAATCAACAATCTAGCTTTCCCTTTTCGCTCGCTAAATTTTATAATACGCCCTTCAATCTTACCTGTTCGAAGAAGGGTTTTGAAACTTGGCGCCAAAGCCTTGTTTACATATCCAACTAATTTTCCATTGTAGATTATCCGAACTGCGTTGGAATCATGCTCATTAGCTGGATCAGCTTCAAAAAAAACTTCCTCATCCTCAGCAAAGACATCAGACTCACTTACATGGTAGTTAGTCCCTGTCGCTTCGATGACAAAATCAAGCGGAGCCACAGCATCCGTTAAATCAGGGCACAGCTCGAAATTATCACTCGCTAAGCGAGCCCCAGTATATCCAAGCAACGCAAACGCTGAACCCTGAAAGTCTCCAGGTAAGCTGTACTGCGAAAGGTATTCTCGAAAGTCCTCTCTCTTCCGTGGAGGCAGCCTTCGCATGAATACATCCATAGCACCTGTTTGAGTAGCTTCACCGGCCTTATCAGCGAAGGCTGGAAACTCGTAGAACCCTTCACTGAGCGCAGCCTCAAAATCGGCGGTGTTTTTGAGGTACCGGAACGAAGCATCATCCCCCTGACGTACGAGCTCGCCCACGACCCTTCTATGCCGAGCTTTACCTGGTTGAGAGTGATGCCAAACTAGGAGCAACCTAGTGGGTTCGAAGATATTCTCAATTGTGCTCATTTAAGGTTTCCCGGGCTAGCTGAGCGCGTCTGCGTGTGAGTCGAAGGATAAATTGTGCTCTCTCCCTTGAGAGATTACCACCTGGTGGCGCTGGGAGGTCAACAAAGTGGTTAAGCTTCATTTCAAGAGCTTCAAGATCGAAATCTCTTAGCTTTTTCAGCAATAGTAGCCGAACACCGCTGTGCCCTCGGATGAATCTTAGGGAATCCAAATGCCCCATTCGAGTCAAATTATCCCTCGAGTATCGCAAATGGTGTCTGCCCCTCGAAATGTAACGATCTAGGGCGCCATCATCCCAAGCAGTGAATTTTTCCTTTAGAAGTTCATGCCCCAAACTGGTTCCATTATCGAACCACGGGGCGAACTTCCACTTAACATCATATAGCTCTTTTTTACGGGCAGCTACACTCTTGCTTAACGGCACGGCTTTTAGCAAGTGCCCCCAATTATCCTGATGCCGATCAGTATTCCCAATAAGGACATCGAAAAGCATCATACTCCAAAACTCATAAATTTGCTCTTTACCGAGCACTCTGTTATTAAATTCATCCGCATCAACAATGTTGTGTTGAGTACCGCGCTCCCTATCAAAGCCCTCGACGATCTTATGGAAGAAGTTACCTGCAGAATAGAATGACTCATCCCCCTCCTCGTAGAACCACGCGCTAAGCGCACCACTTTGTTGCTTCTCCTCATCAAACGCTGCGTAGCAGGGAGGAGCGGTTACGCCGAGAAGAAGAGATATTTCATATGCGATCACTTCAGCCCAAAATTGTTCCGGGTATCGCTCAGCAGAGCGCTTGAACATATGCCGCCAGTCGGGCTTTATAAAGCTCTCTCTAGGAACTAATGGCGAAAACAGGGTCCGTTTTGGCCTCGCTCCCTCAGGGTAAGCCGCAGAGAACTCATCGTCCTCCGGCCAATCCGTAATATTGATGAACTCAGTTTGCATAGTTGAGCAATCCTTCCTTGAGGCCTCCCATGAATCGCCCACTGGCTTCATCGAATTTTGAACGCATTGTGGCTAGCATTGGTCACCTTATGACTGGAAAGCCACCGCTCGCAAAAATCACATTCAGCAGGAATGAAGCACCATTTCCGCCCCAATGCGACGAAACGAACCATCGCCAATCGGTGGTCCTCACCAACCGTGCCCTTATATAACGTTGTTCTGCATGCGTATGAAAGGGGAATCATGTCCCTGGGTGCTCATCTGCACGATTCGACGTAGCCAAGGATCCTGACGCCCATGACCTAGGAGGTACCTATGGGCTTGCTACGTAAACACCTTGAACAGAAATGCACTTGGGTCAATGGGGGCTCGAAGTGCAAGCTGTGGACTAGCAGGGAAAATCCCCCGACCCGCCCAGCGCGATACAGCCAGCCCTTTTCCACAAAGGGCACGAAGATGGCCGGGGACATTCACGTTGTACCCTTATCGCCACAGGCAGTGGCCTTGCTTGAGCAGATCCACGCGATCACCGGCAGTTCGAGTTGGTGTTCGCGGGGGATGCCAAACCGTGGAAGCCGATGTCCGAGAACACGGTGAACGCCGCGCTAAGGACGATGGGCTATGACACCAAGGTGGATATCTGCGGCCACGGGTTCCGGACCATGGCGTGCAGTGCGCTGGTCGAGTCCGGGCTGTGGTCGGAGACGGCTATCGAGCGGCAGATGAGTCACAAGGAACACAACAACGTGCGGGCCGCTTATGTTCCTCGAAGAACGCCGGATGATCATGACCTGGTGGAGCCGGTTTCTGGAGGCGAACCGCGAGGACCATGTGACGCCGCATGAGTTTGCCAAGCAGACGGGCGAGAACGTCACGCGCCTTCGCAGTGCCAGGAGGACCGAGTAACCCGCCGCACCACCACCTCAACTCGCTGTGAAGTTACCCACAGCACCGCATGAAGCTCCTCCGCGCGGGTCCATTCAAACGGGGCTGCATAGCCGCCCCGTTTGAATGGACCATACCTAAGAAAAAAACTGCTGGCACAGAGTACGTCTGTGGAAAACCACTGATGTCCACCGGGGGATAGTTTTATCCACAGGCGCTAAATACCTGAAATCGCTTTGCTTGACGAATATTGCCCACAGGCGTAGACCGGGAGTTGCAAGAGCTGTCGATGACAGCACCTCAGGTGGCCCGAACCTTCAAGGCCACGCCGCTCTCGCGGTGGTTCTCCCCAAGGGCGATTAGCATTCGGCAGCTCGCCCGGTCACTACCCATGTGATGAATGCTCTTACACATATAGCGCTCGTGCGCCAGATACTCCGTACCTCGCTGCCCTGCAGCAACCTATCCGCTTGGCCGAAAATTTGCGCCAACCTGTGCCCGTCTCTTTCTTCTGGAAAGAGACGGGCACTTCTACCACTGCTGCAGCCCTGATCGCACAAGGCTTTGCGGCATTCTCCTTCGTGACAATCGGCGTGACAAACGCCGATGTCACCAGCAACAGCGCTGTAGATGATGGTGCCGCAGACCAAGGAATGGACTGCACCTGACTGACAGTCAGGCATGCCCCGGTCATCGCATTGCTGCTTGCACATGGCTCAGGATCTTCAGGCGCAGGTCTCGTCAGCCAGCGCTGCCTCCACCCGCCCACCGGTAACGGTGCTCAGGAGGCCAGATCATGAGATGCCCTTGCTCCCGGACGTAAGGAGCCGCCAGTCCCGCGTAGAGGACACTCCCCACAGGTCGCAGGGGCCTTGATCCCTGATAACACTCAGCATTCTTGGCGGGATGACGTGGGGCGAGGATCGAAGAGCGGACGATGAGGTGACCGACATGGCATTGGTGGGTAAACGCGATGGCCGTAACTTCGGCTACGGCAGGCAATTGAGCTACGCAGGTCCGCAAGCGCTCAAAGACATGTTCGGCGGCGGTCACTACGGCACGGTGAGGGCACACTGTGATCGGTGGCAGGCATTCGTGAAGTGGTGCCGCTCCGAACAAGGGCCCGGTATCAATGATGCGCGGCTCATTGATCGGGAGGTGCTGGCCGACTATGCGGCGTATCTGCGCGACATGGTTAGGCGCGGTGATCTCGCTGTCAGCACCGCACAAAATCGGCTATCCAGCGTTAACAGGACCATGGCTGCGCTTCGCGGTGATCAGTACGTGAAGTTGCCAAGTCCGAGCAAGGCGTTGGGTATGCAGCGCACCGGGGTTCGACACTCGGTACCTCAGGGCCAAGACCGCGAACAGGTTAAGCAGATCGTTGATGCTCTTTGCGACCAACAACAACTACGGGCCGCCGCGATTGTTCTTTTGGCGCGAGCTACCGGCATGCGCTTGCGTGAAGCCGTCTTGGCTGACCTGCCACGGTTGAGCCGTGAGGCTAAAGAGCTAGGCAGGATTAACATTCAGGATGGCACCAAAGGCGGCCGTGCCGGCGCAACGGCTCCCCGCTGGATATCAGTGGACAACCATGTTCGAGGTGCTCTTGAGTTTGCACGGCAAGTGTCGCCTGCAGGTAGCCGCAACCTGATTGCACCACACGAAAGCTACCTGAATCTTCTGCAAGAAAGCATCCGCCCGGCGCGGGACATCATGCATGCACACAACCTCAAGGGCTTCCATGAACTACGAGCGGCGTACGCATGTGAGCGCTACGAGCAGATCACCCAACACCCCGCGCCAATCAGTAGCGGCCAATGTTGCCAGGTAGATAGGCACCTAGATCGTGAGGCCAGAAGGCAAATCAGCTATGAGCTGGGGCACGGTCGGATCGACGTGATCGCGGCCTACATTGGGGGGCGGGTATGACCAAGGCATTTGATATGGAGGTGTTCCTGGCGGGAGTCCTGCCTGGATCACATGCTACACGGCAACGCCATTTGCGGCAGGCGAAGTTCATCCATGCAGAAATTGCAGAGCGCTGGCACCGAGGAACACCCTGGTGTTGGCAGAGGAAGCACCTAGCGTGGTTTCTTAAGCATCGTCTCGCCACACACAGCGCAGCAAGTCGGTATTACTACCTACTGACTGTGCGCCTGCTCGCTCATCGGCTCGCAAGACCATGGATATTTAATTGCTGATAGTTCGCCAAAATTTATGATCTTGACTAATCGTTGTGAGTCATAAAAATTCAAGCCTTCGGTATGCCAACTTTGCTGTGACCTTGTCCATCAGCGTAGAGAAGATCACAGCACCGCTATCTATTTCCACAGTTCAATAGTCGGCTCATCTCTCGTGGAGTAGCGACCGACTGTATAAGAGGTATTGTCCAATCCAGGATCAATCATCGCAGTCGCATAAATTATTTGATGCTTAGCTTTCAGCTGGGATGATCTACTGACTAGAAGTCGCTGAAAATTTTGACTCCTAACCTCTTCAACACCCATATTTTCCAGCGTATCTATCATGCAGAACCTTGGATGTCTGAAAAAATCTTCATCACTTGCAGCAGCAGTAAATCCAGCAAAAAAGCTGCTCTTCAAAATAGCCCTAGAACTTGCCGAAAAGTAGCTCTGACCATCTACAGTTAAGCGGTTAGCCTCAAAAGAAAAACTTATACCCTTAGCGTTTTCAAAAGAATCTTGCCTGCGGAGGTCATTATGAAGCAAAAATTTCACCTCTTCCGAAATGAGCAAATATGCACGATTCAGCCTATCTTGTTGCGCATATCTTAATTTTTGATTTTTCTCATCAAGCAAGTTAATTTTTAACTGCAAATCAGTTTTTTTCTGAGAAAGGCTCGAGATAACCTCGGACATCTTAGATTTCTGATCTAAATCCTCGATCACTCTATCTATATATCCTGATTTACGCTGCAATTCCCTCAGCAACTGCTGATTCTCTGAGGAAGGACGTCCAAGCCGGGAGGAAAGTTTTTGTGCCGCTGACTTCCACTCCTCAAGCAAAGAATCTAAACCCTGCTCCAAATTTAATAACTTCTCTTTACGACGTTCTTGGAGCACTTCTGACTGCTTTATCTGAACCGCAGATTCATTCACCAGTCCCGCTATTCGGGCTGCAACTTGCTCCGAACTATACGGGGTCTTACATAGATGACATGCGTAACTTACCGACTCCTCTTCACCATCTAGAATGCTGAAACAAGCCGGGCATGAATGAAACTTTATTTCCTCTAAATTTTTAGCTACAATCGCAGAATCTCGGAGATTGTTTACTTTCTCCTTAAGACCATTTACAAATGCATCCGAATCGGCAATATCGAGCATTAGCGAGTGAATCGCCTGTTTAGCTTTGGCTATTTCAACTTGCTTCTTTCTAACGAGATCGTAAGATTCCGTCTGATCCTTCATACTAATAGGATCAGGCGAGAGAGAGGCCATCTTTCTCTCAAGCAAATCTATTTCTTCTTCAACCTGACGCTTCTGCTTTAAGAGTTCTTCGCGCTCAGCGGAGAGCCAATCTGTGGTCGAAACTTCTTGCTCAGCTTTTCCCAAGACCACAAACAAATTCCGCAACTGCACATCAATCTTGTCAAATTCTTTCTTCAAAGACTTTAGATCTTGAATATTCTCATACAAATCATTTGTATATGCTCCACAAAACAATCGACCAATCGTGTCCCTAGTATCTTTTTGTTCGAACTGCTCAAATCTGAAAATTTCATCCACAGGGCTCAATTGATCGGCGTAAAGCAAGCGCAGCACTTGGTGCATTGTAATGTTTCCGGACACTTCCAAAGAAACATCAGGCATGCCAAGCAACCTGAACAGTACCTGAGAGAAACTTTCAGTCGTCAGCGATCGACGATACGGATGTCGGTTCCATGCATTTGGTGGCTGTTCTAAAGACAGATCGTATGCGCCACTAAATATATCCATAGGAGAACCAGGCTTCTCAGATATATCCCTAGCCAGTGTGACAACGATACCGTTAAGCTCGACCTCCAAATATACACGACTGCAAAGAAGCGCAGCAGTGCTCCAATCAGTGAGATCTCCCCCCAATCCATAATATATAAAATTAAGTATAGTTGACTTTCCCGACGCATTCTCCCCACGAATTACATTAACCCCTGGGTGAAGTCGTTCGTCATACACAGACTTAGCGCCTTTTATAACGATCAGCCGCCTAACTATAAGCGATGGTTCAAACTGTGTCATATCGATACTCCAGCAATCCTGTTCTGGCCTTCAACCCGTCACGTCCAAAGATAGAATATTCAGAAGCGAGCACCTTAATCAAATCAACTAATTTTGATTGCTCTTCGTTCAAGGCATGAATGCGAGCAAGGACCTCTGACGGCGCCAACTTCCCAGTTAGCTTTATCTCTTTCCGGCTATAAGCCGTAGCATCTAGATAGCCATTAGAAACCAAAGTATCAAGCGCCGCAACTTGCATACTTTGCATTCGAGAAAAAAGCACAAATGAATCAGGCAATTCACCGTATGGTTTTAGATAATTAAAATCAGACGCCACAAGTTTGTACTTACGATGCTCGGAGCGCAACTTTATTTCCCCAGAGCGAAATGGATAAAGCAAATAAAAATCTAAAATACGAGCATGATCTACTGTCAGCGAATCCAATCCGCTAGTTATTTCCATGATTCGAAAAAATCTGAACAGCGCATGAAAAGGGTCAAAAGCCGCTTGGAATGTAATCTGGATCATTTATGCCACCGCACGTAGCACTGCTCCGCCAGCCAATACACCATACCCATTGCCACACTATGATCCATGGATAAGACCCCTGCACCACAGTCATCAATAGTTGGCACGATAATCTTCGCATCGACCAACTCATTAACTTCGACTATTGACAAACCATCAACTTGCGGATAAATAAAACTTTGGAAACTATATTCAACTCTCGCAAGTAAACAAGCCAATATCTCTTGCGCCGATGCGTAGTGAGAATATCGCTCAAGCATTTTCGAAAAAAGTTCTTTCTTCTCTAGCGCGTCATAGACTTCATATTCCCGGCCACCAGCCTTTAGCTTTGCTTCTAAACCTTCAACCCCATCTATAGCGCGTTTTTTATGAAATCTACTCAGGCTGTCTAAAGTATCTCTAGCTCGTTCATTTGACTCAATCTCTTTCCCCAATTTTTCGAGCAGCAACTCAATCTTATTAGTCGGCTTGGCTGGTAATAAATTATAGTTGGTTATCTTGTCGCGCCCGACAATATCTGCACCCGCAGATGCACCTGTTTGATCTACAGCAACTGGCAAATCAACCATTGGAACCAGTCCAGACTTATTTGTTTCTGGTAATTTTATCCCTGCCGACAATATCTCCCTCAGCCCGAGCCTTGCTTTGATCGGTAATAACCCCACCATTCTTTACACTACTCCTTGTGAATTTTAAGGTTACAGCGGCTCCGCCCGCCGCACCGGCTACAAAACTTACGATCTCGGACAGGTACTGCATAACTATATTCATGACCAAAGCTCCATCTTAGACATCAAAACGCCATCCTATACGCAAGCGCCTCCGAGGTACAGTTGGATCCACAGCGTTTGACCTCACACAGAGCGATTTTTGAGCTTTCATAGCCCTATAGCTAAGCGAGCATGCCTTGAATCTCTTTTCGGAGAATTATGGAAAGTGTCAAAAGGATAGAAATTGAGGTGTCCGACAAAAAACTAAAATTATAAGCTATTGAAATATATCGATTTATTCAGTTTTTTCGACTCCTGGTGCCGCATATGCAGTACTCAAAAGGCTCATCGAAAGGTGGACCTTTTGAGTACTGCGTTCCCCATCACCCCAGTCCTATAGATCATTCAGAGAAACCTTCACCCGCTGAGGATCGGCCATTCGCTCGCGAACGGTCGCAAGAGACTGGCATGAATAAGGCGCCAACACCGTTTCCTGTTCATACTCATAAACGCGATCAGTCACCATTTCGGCAAACCGTGCTGCGGTGTGGCTTTCGCTGTCTGCATGGGAGTAAAGCTCGTCAATCAAGGCCATGCGTGCCTGCAGCTCCTCATCATTCCTGATGGGATCACGATATGCCGACGCAAGGCACGCCGTGGAAACCTCTCGCCTCCCTGGACCTTCAAGAATGAGTGATACCTCAGCGATCAATGAGTCCAGTTCAGTTGATTGAATTTCTCCACGCTTCATACAGTTACCTCAAACCTAGCCACCTATCAGAGCCAGTATCTAACATCGCTTCCATATCCTCTGTCATAGCAAGCATGTGACAAAATGTATTTCATCCGCGAACCTCGAATTGCTCGAATAGCTGCCCAAGGTACTGCCACAGACCGGAGACCTCAGTCGGCGCCGGAGCCTGCCCCAGCTCCCTATCCAACACTCGCCCCACCCGCGCCAGCTGCACCACAAACCTCTTCACCCCCACCCCCGCCAACCTTTCCCCCAACCGCTGCACCCGCTGACAATCAAACAACCCCCAATGCACCGTAGTCCGGCACTCATACGCCACCCCACTCCCCAGCAACAAATCCAGACTCGCCCAATTCGCCCGCCCACTCCCGCGCACGCCGGTAATCAACTGGCAATCTTCCTCCAGCGCCTTGACGTCCATCCCCACCCAATCGCAATACGGCAGCACCCGGCTCAATGAACCTGGCCGAATGCCGGCGGTGTGCAGGCCGACCTTGAACCCGCGTTCCCGCACGGCGCGCATGGCGGCGGGCAGGGCCGGTTGCAGGGTGGCTTCGCCGCCGCTGAAGACGACGGCTTGCAGCAGGCCTTGGCGGCGGTCGAGGAGTTCGAGGACGTCGGTCCAGGGGAGGCCTGGGTCGGGGGTGGCGGGGATGAGTTCGGGGTTGTGGCAGTAGCGGCAGTGCCAGGCGCAGCCTTGGCAGAAGACTACGCAGGCGAGGTGGTCGGGGTAGTCGAGGGTGGTCAGGGGTTGCAGGCCGCCGATGCGCAGGGCGGTGGGGTGGGATTTGGGGTTTGGCACTGTCATGGGGGGCTCCTGTGCCTTGGGGATTTGTGCGTTTTTAATTGTGGGAGCGGGCTTGCCCCGCGAAGCAGACACCGCGCCGGATGGCACGGGCTTCGCCCGTGTTCGCGGGACAAGCCCGCTCCCACAGGGATCGCGCAGCTTGTAAAATTTTGAGCAAGACAGTTGCTCCCACAGATTCCCGTTTTAGCAGAGGGGGTCAGCGTTGCTCGCGGAAATGCAGGCGCTCGCGGTGCTCGGACTGTTTGCCGGGGTTGAAGGCGGCGACGGGGCGGTGGTAGCCCATCACGCGGGTCCATACTTCGCAGCGCTGGCGCCTGGCTTCAGGCAATGGCGGGTGTGCATTCATGGTCTCTCTCCTTTTCTGCGCTCAATAAAATTTCATCACAACGCGGGCAGAACTCGTGTTCGCCCGCCAGGTAGCCGTGCACCGGGCATATCGAAAACGTTGGGGTCACGGTCAGGTAGGGCAGCCGGAAGCGGCTCAGGGCCGTGCGTACCAGCTGCTTACAGGCTTGCGCGGAGCTGATGCGCTCGGCCATGTACAGGTGCAGTACGGTGCCGCCGGTGTATTTGCATTGCAGGGCATCCTGCAGTTCCAGCGCTTCGAAGGGGTCGTCGGTGAAGCCGACCGGCAGCTGCGAGGAGTTGGTGTAGTACGGCGCCTCAAGGGTGCCGGCCTGGAGGATGCCGGGGTAGTGTTTGCGGTCTTCGCGGGCGAAGCGGTAGGTGGTGCCTTCGGCGGGGGTGGCTTCGAGGTTGTAGAGGTGGCCGCTGCGTTCCTGGAACGTCACCAGGCGGGCGCGTACGTGGTCGAGCACGGCGAGGGCGAAGGCTCTGCCGGCTTCGGTGTGCAGGCCGTCGCGGTCGCCGGTGTAGTTGCGCAGCATCTCGTGCAGGCCGTTTACGCCGATGGTCGAGAAGTGATTGCGCAGGGTGCCGAGATAGCGACGGGTGTAGGGGAACAGGCCGTTGTCCATGTAGCGCTGGATCACTTCGCGCTTGTGCTCCAGGCTTTCGAAAGCAAGTTCCAGCAAGTCGTCCAGGCGTGCGTACAGCGCCTGCGGATCACCGGGATAGAGATAACCCAGGCGTGCGCAATTCAACGTGACCACACCGAGCGAACCAGTCTGCTCGGCCGAGCCGAACAGGCCGTTGCCGCGTTTGAGCAGCTCGCGCACATCCAGTTGCAGGCGGCAGCACATCGAGCGCACCTGGTTGGGCTGCATGTCGGAATTGAGGAAGTTCTGGAAGTACGGCAGGCCGTAGCGGGCGGTCATCTCGAACAGGCGCTGGGCGTTGTCGCTGTCCCAGGGGAAATCGTGGGTGATGTTGTAGGTCGGGATGGGGAAGGTGAACACCCGGCCCTTGGCGTCGCCGGCCATCATCACGTCGATGTAGGCGCGGTTGAGCAGGTCCATTTCCACCTGCAGTTCGCCGTAGGTGAAGGGCATTTCCTCGCCACCGATGACCGGCACCTGCTCGCGCAGGTCTTCCGGACAGACCCAATCGAAGGTGAGGTTGGTGAACGGGGTCTGGCTGCCCCAGCGGGACGGCACGTTGAGGTTGTAGATGAACTCCTGCACGGCTTGGCGCACCTGGGCGTAGGCCAGGTTGTCCTTGCGCACGTAGGGTGCGAGGTAGGTGTCGAACGAGCTGAAGGCTTGGGCGCCTGCCCATTCGTTCTGCAGCGTGCCGAGGAAATTGACCATCTGCCCGAGCGCGCTGCTCAGGTGTTTGGGCGGGCCTGCCTCGATGCGCCCGGGCACGCCGTTGAACCCTTCGTGCAGCAGGTTGCGCAGGGACCAGCCGGCACAATAGCCGGCGAGCATGTCGAGGTCGTGCAGGTGAATATCGCCCTGGCGATGCGCCTCGCCGATTTCGGCGCGGTAGATTTCGTCGAGCCAGTAGTTGGCGGTGACTTTGCCGGACACGTTGAGCACCAGGCCACCCAGCGAATAACCCTGGTTGGCGTTGGCCTGCACGCGCCAATCCTGACGTGACAGGTACTCGTTCATGGCCCCCGCCACGTCAATCGAGCGGCGCCCACGCAACCCGTCTTGCTCCCTCTCCATCTGGCCTCCAGAACACATCATCTAGTTATTGAAAAACATGCGAACACTATATGTTGTGTCTGATTTTGAAAAATGACCCATATCAAGTGTTTCAACCACCGCTGGCATTCATGAAGCGCAGCACCTGCACATCGGCATTGCCGAAGTCATGCCGGGCAGGTTTGCGCAGCAACGCTTGCTGCACGGCTTCGAGCAGCGGGGCGTCGTGCAACGGGTGGCGACGTAGCAGGCCACGCAGGTCCAGCGCATGCTCGTGGCCCAGGCACAGCAACAGGCGGCCTTCGGCGGTCATGCGGACGCGGTTGCAGGTGTCGCAGAAGTGCTGGCTGATGGGTGAAATGAAGCCGATTCGGGTATCAGGATGGCCGCTCACCCGCGCATATCGGGCGGGGCCGCCACTGTGTTCGGCGCTGTCGATCGGCGTGTAGCGGGAGGCGATGCGTTCGCGGACCCAGCTACTTGAGCAATAGCTTTCGTTGCGTGAGCGGCCGACGTCACCCAGGGGCATTTCTTCGATGAAGGTGATGTCCAGGCCATGGCTGATCGCGAAGTCGACCAACGCCGGGACTTCATCGGAATTGCGCCCGTGCATCACCACCGTGTTCAGCTTGATGGCGCTGAACCCTGCGTTGCGCGCAGCTTCGATGCCGTGCAGCACGCGGCCGAGTTCGCCGGTGCGGGTGATGGTGCGAAAGCGTTTCGGGTCGAGGGTATCGAGGCTGATGTTGAGGCGTTTGACGCCAGCGTCGGCCAGGGGGCGAGCGAGCTTTACCAGCTGCGAGCCGTTTGTTGTCATCACCAGTTCGCGCAGGCCGGGGAGCGCGGCGATACGCTGGCACAGGCCGACGATGCCGGGGCGTACCAGGGGCTCGCCGCCGGTGAGGCGGATCTTGCGCACGCCTTGGCTGACGAACAGGTGGGAGACGCGTTCGATTTCTTCCAGGGTGAGGACTTGTTGGCGCGGGAGGAATTGCATGGTTTCGGCCATGCAGTAGATGCAGCGGAAATCACAGCGATCGGTGATGGAGATGCGCAGGTAGTCGATGTTGCGGCCGCAGCCGTCTTGCAGTTTGGGGGTCATGGTGGAAATCCTTTCGGGCCCCTTCGCGGGCAAGCCCGCTCCCACAGGAATGTCACTCCCCTCAGGCGTGGCGCCGTACCTGTGGGAGCGGGCTTGCCCGCGAAGAGGCCCTCAAATGTTTTTACTGGACCAAGGGGCTTGCAGCGCCATCGAGCAAAATGCCGCGAATGTCAGCCTGGCCCACCAGGCTCTTCAGGTACTGCCCCACCGCCACCTGCCACACCCGTTGATCGAGCTCGGCGCGGATGGCTTCATGCACCACTTCGAACGGCAACGCCCTGCCCTCGATGCGCTGATCCACCCACACCAGATGCACGCCGTAGCGGCTTTCCAGTGGTTGCGCGGCCAACCCGAGCGGCAAGCGCAGCAACTGGCGCTCGAACTCCGGTACGGTCTGCCCCTGACTGATCTGCCCCAGCGCCCCGCCCTGCTCTTTCGACGGGCAACCGGAATGAGCAAGCGCCAGTTCGGCAAAGCGCGACCCGTCATCGGCCAGTTGCGCGATCAAGGCCACAGCCAGCTCCCGAGCCTGGCTGCGCCCTTCGGCATCCTCCGGTGCGCAAGCCAGCAGAATGTGCCGGGCCGCCAGCAACGGCGCGGTCGCGTAGCGCTCGCGGTTGCTGTCGAAGTAGTGCCGACAGATTTCGTCATCGGCGCCCGGCAGCGGCAGTTCACGTTCGATAAGCAGGCGGGTCAGTGCTTCTTCCTCGCTCTCCCCTTCGGTGCATTCTGCCTTCAGCCCCAGTTCAGCAACGCGCTGCTTCAGCAGCTCGCGCACCACCAGCGCCTGGCTGGCCAGGAACACCGCTTCCTCGCGGTGCTCGGCCGGGTGGTACTGCAACTCGCGGGCGATGGCATCACCCTCGATCTCCACCCCGTTGACGCTGATACGCGGCCACTGCTGCTCGCTGGTGGCGATCAGTGCCGCAGGTTCGTGACGCTGTGCGATAGCCATGGTCGAGCCTCCTGATCAGCCTTTTTGCCGAACGATCTGGTAGCGCCGGCCCAGGTACCACACCGGGGCGCTGACGAAGTGCACCAGGCGGGTGAACGGGAAAAGCACGAACAGGGTCAGGCCCAGCGCGACGTGCAGCTTGTACACCACACCGACCGGAGCGATGGCCTCGGCCGCCAGTTGCGGCTGCAGGGTGACGGTGTACTGCGCCCAGTCGGCCAGCATCACCATCACCGAGCCGTCCAGGTGCTGGGTGGAGGCGACGATGGTCATCAGGCCAAGCGACAGCTGCGCCAGCAGCACCACCAGGATCATGATGTCGGAGAAGCTCGAACTCGCCCGCACCCGCGGATTGAACACGCGCCGGTAGAGCAGCATGATCAGGCCGAAGAAGCACAGCACACCGAAGAACCCACCCGAGACCATGGCCAGCAGTTGCTTGTCGGCGGTGCCAATGAAGCGGTGATACACCACCTCCGGCGTCAGCAGGCCAACGAAGTGGCCCGCCAGGATGAACAGCACGCCGACGTGGAACAGGTTGCTGGCCACGCGCATGTAGCGCTGGTCGGCCGGGGTCTGGCTGAACAGCTGGCTGGAGCCGGCTTTCCAGCTGTACTGCGACAGGTCGAAACGCGCCCAGCTGCCGATCAGGCAGACCGCCAGGGCGATGTAGGGGTAGACCCCGAACATCAGCAAGTTGAAGTTAGACATTGTGCACCTCCCGAGCCGCCGCACCCGGCCCGCCCTGGTTGAAATCGACCCAGTGCAACGGCACCGGCACCTCTTCACGCGCCTTGCCCGGCGCCCGTGGCTGGCTGGGGCAACGCTCCTGCTGCTCGGCCTTGAGGAAATCCACGGCCTCCTCTTCCCAGACCTTGTCCAGCGCTTCGAGCGAGTCGTCGCGCACTTCTTCGGCTACCCGATCGCGGGCGACTTCCATGACCTGTTGCGGGTGCACCCCGGCGATCTGCAACAGCGCCCGCAGGCAGGCGGCGTAGCGGCTGTCGCGTTCCTCCAGGCGTGCGGCGAGCAGCGCCAGCAGGTGGGCCACGTCGGCCAGGCCCTCGCGGGCGCTCAGGTCGTCGCGGGTGGAGAGGTATTCGAGGTACAGCGGGATGTAGTCAGGCAGCTCGCGCACGCCGATGGCGAAACCCGCTTCCTCGTACTGAGCCATCAGGTCGACCATGGCCTGGCCACGATCACGCGACTCGCCATGCACGTGCTCGAACAGCAGCAACGAGAGCGCCCTTCCACGTTCGAACAGGCCGTCGTAGCGGGCCTGAATGTCCATGGGGTCGCCGCCTGCCAACTCATCGAGCAGGCCACGCAGGGCGGTGCGCTGCTCCGGGCTGATCTCGCGGGCGTCGTCGATGGCCTGGGCCAGTTCTGCCTGGGCCTGCCACAACGGCGCGTCGGGGTAGTCCAGCAACAGGGAAATCACTTTGAGAATTCGCATGTTCATTTCTCCCACAGCTGAACGGTTTTGAGCACATCGCGGCGGTTGGCTTTCTTCGCCCCGAACATGTTGGTGTCGGAGCTGCCGCCGCAACCGCTGCCGAAGCTGAAGCCACAGCCCGAGCGTTCGGCGAAGGCGTCGCTCATGGCCTCTTCGCGGTGCGCGGATGGCACCACGTAGCGGTCTTCGTAGTTGGCGATGGCCAGGTAGCGGTACATGTCCTCGCACTGGGCCTGGGTCAGGCCGACCGACTCCAGCACCGCGAGGTCAATGACACCATCGACCTGCTCGGCGCGCTTGTAGGCACGCATCGCCAGCAGGCGCTTGAGGGCCAGGCGCACGGGCTCTTCATCGCCTGCGGTCAGCATGTTGGCCAGGTAACGCACCGGAATGCGCAGGCTGTCGACGTCGGGCAGCACGCCATCCATGCTCACGCTGCCAGCGGCGGCGGCGTTCTGGATCGGCGACAGCGGCGGCACGTACCAGACCATCGGCAACGTGCGGTATTCAGGGTGCAGCGGTAGCGCCAGCTGCCAGTCGACGGCCATCTTGTACACCGGCGACTGCTGCGCGGCTTCGATCACCGAGCGCGGTACGCCATCTTTCAGCGCCTGTTCGATCACTTTCGGATCGTTCGGGTCGAGGAAGATTTCCAGCTGCTTGCGGTACAGGTCCTGCTCGCCCGCCGTGCTGGCCACCTCATGGATACGGTCGGCGTCGTACAGCAGCACGCCGAGGTAGCGAATGCGCCCCACGCACGTTTCCGAACACACAGTCGGCATGCCGGCCTCGATACGCGGGTAGCAGAAGATGCACTTCTCGGACTTGCCGCTCTTCCAGTTGAAGTAGATCTTCTTGTACGGGCAGCCGCTGATGCACATGCGCCAGCCGCGGCACTTTTCCTGGTCGATGAGGACGATGCCGTCCTCTTCGCGCTTGTAGATCGCCCCGCTTGGGCAGGACGCCGCGCATGCCGGGTTCAGGCAGTGCTCGCACAGGCGCGGCAGGTACATCATGAAGGTGTTTTCGTATTCACCGTAGATGTCGGCCTGCACCTGGTCGAAGTTCTTGTCCTTGCGCCGCTTGGCGAATTCGGTGCCGAGAATTTCTTCCCAGTTCGGGCCCCATTCGATCTTCTCCATGCGCTGCCCGGAGATCAGCGAGCGTGGCCGCGCCACCGGTTGGTGCTTGGCCTGCGGGGCGGTGTGCAGGTGCTGGTAATCGAAATCGAACGGCTCGTAGTAGTCGTCGATGGCCGGCAGGTCGGGGTTGGCGAAGATGTTCGCCAACACCCGGAACTTGCCGCCGATGCGCGGTTTGATCGAGCCGTCGCTGTTGCGTACCCAGCCGCCTTTCCATTTGTCCTGGTTCTCCCACTCTTTGGGGTAACCGATGCCCGGCTTGCTCTCGACGTTGTTGAACCAGGCGTACTCCATGCCTTCGCGGCTGGTCCAGACGTTCTTGCAGGTGATCGAGCAGGTGTGGCAGCCAATGCACTTGTCCAAATTCAGGACCATGCCGACTTGCGAACGAATCTTCATGGCTATCTCCTCAAATCTTGGTCGGCAGTGGCTGTGGCAGGGCATCGCCGCCCAGGCCACCGTGTTCAGGGCCATCGAGCCAGTCGACCTTGCTCATCTTGCGCACCACGACGAATTCGTCGCGGTTGCAGCCGACCGTGCCGTAGTAGTTGAAACCGTAGGCCTGCTGGGCATAGCCGCCGATCATGTGGGTGGGCTTGAGCACCACGCGGGTCACCGAGTTGTGGTGGCCGCCGCGGGTCTTGGTGGTCTCTGAGCCGGGCACGTTCACGATGCGTTCCTGGGCGTGGTACATCATCACCATGCCTTCCTTGACCCGCTGACTGACCACCGCGCGGGCCGTCAGCGCGCCGTTGGCGTTGAAGCATTCGATCCAGTCGTTGTCCTCGATGCCGACCTTCTTCGCGTCGATCTCGGACATCCACACGATTGGCCCGCCTCGGCTCAGGGTGAGCATGATCAGGTTGTCGCTGTAGGTGCTGTGAATGCCCCACTTCTGGTGCGGGGTGATCCAGTTGAGAGCGATTTCCGGGTTGCCGTTGGGCTTCTTGCCTTTGACATAGTCCACGGTGCGGGTGTTGATCGGCGGCCGGTAGCTTTGCAGCTGCTCACCGAAGGCCTGCATCCACGGGTGGTCCTGATAGAACTGCTGGCGGCCGGTGATGGTGCGCCACGGGATGTACTCGTGGACGTTGGTGTAGCCGGCGTTGTAGCTCACGTGCTCGTCTTCCAGGCCCGACCAGGTGGGGCTGGAGATGATCTTGCGCGGCTGCGCCTGGATGTCGCGGAAGCGGATCGCCTCGTGCTCTTTGGGCAGCGCCAGGTGGCTGTGGTCGCGGCCGGTGAATTCCGACAGCGCAGCCCAGGCCTTGACCGCCACATGGCCGTTGGTTTCCGGGGCCAGGCTGAGGATCACCTCGGCGGCGTCGATGGCCGATTCGATTTGCGGCCGGCCCTGGCTCACGCCTTCATCGCGCACGGTGTGGTTGAGTTCGCCAAGGAACGCCACTTCATGCTCGGTGTTCCAGTTGATGCCCTTGCCACCGTTGCCGAGCGTGTCGAGCAGCGGGCCGAGGGAGGTGAACTTCTTGTAGGTAGCCGGGTAATCGCGCTCGACCACGGTCATGTTCGGGCAGTTCAGGCCTGGCACCGGGGCGACGCCGGCGGTCTTCCAGTCGCTGCCGCCGAACGGCTGCGCCAGTTCGCCGGGGCTGTCGTGCAGCAGGGGCACGGTGACCAGGTCCTGTTCTACGCCCAACTGGCCTTCGCTCATGGCCGAGAAGGCCTTGGCGATGCCCTTGTAGATTTCCCAGTCCGAACGCGCTTCCCAGGCCGGGTCGATGGCGGCCGACAGCGGGTGGATGAAGGGGTGCATGTCCGAGGTGTTCATGTCGTCTTTTTCGTACCAGGTCGCGGTCGGCAGGACGATGTCGGAGTACATGCAGGTCGACGACATGCGGAAGTCCAGGGTGGTGACCAGGTCCAGCTTGCCGATGGCGCCCTCGTCCACCCACTCGGCTTCGTTGGGCTTGAAGCCGCCACGCTTGCCGAGGTCTTCGTTCATCACGCCGTTGCGGGTGCCGAGCAGGTACTTGAGCATGTACTCGTGGCCCTTGCCCGAACTGCCCAGCAGGTTGGAGCGCCAGATGAACATGTTGCGCGGGAAGTTGGCCGGGTTGTCCGGTTGTTCGCAGGCAAAACGCAGCGAGCCGTCCTGCAACGACTTGAGCACGTAGTCCTTGGCCGGCATGCCGGCAGCGGCGGCGTCACGGGTGATCTGCAGCGGGTTGCGGTTGAGCTGCGGGGCGCTGGGCAACCAGCCGGCGCGTTCGGCGCGGATGTTGTAGTCGAGCATGTGCTCGGGGTACTGCGACTTGTCGGCCAGCGGCGAGAGCACTTCGTGGATGCTCATCTTCTCGTGGCGCCATTGCGAGCTGTGGTTGTAGAAGAAGCTGGTGCCGTTCATCTGCCGTGGCGGGCGGCTCCAGTCCAGGCCGAAGGCCAGTGGCAGCCAGCCGCATTGCGGGCGCAGTTTTTCCTGGCCGACGTAGTGGGCCCAGCCGCCGCCGGTCTGGCCGACGCAACCGCAGAGCATGAGCATGTTGATCAGCCCGCGGTAGTTCATGTCCATGTGGTACCAGTGGTTCATCGCCGCACCGACGATGATCATGCTGCGGCCATGGGTCTTGTCGGCGTTGTCGGCGAATTCGCGGGCTACCTGAATGGCCTTCTCGCGGCTGACGCCGGTGATCAGCTCCTGCCAGGCCGGGGTCCCCGGCACCGTGGCGTCGTCATAGCTGCTGGCGACATTGGCGCCGCCCAGGCCACGGTCGATGCCGAGGTTGGCGGCCATCAGGTCGAACACCGTGGCGACCTTGATCTGGCGACCGTCCGCCAGGGTCAGGCTGCGCACCGGCACGCGGCGCAGTTGGATATCGTCGCCGGGGGCGGCGGCGAAATGTTCGTGGTATTGGCCGCCGAAATACGGGAAGGCCACGTCGACCGCTTCGCCATCGGCGAGCAGGCTCAGCCGCAGGTCGGTGTCACGGCCCTCGCCGCCCTCGCGGGCTTCGATGTTCCACTTGCCCTTCTCGCCCCAGCGGTAGCCAATCGAGCCCTGCGGCGAAACCAGGTCGGCGCTGATGTCGTCGACGGCGATGGTTTTCCACTCGGGGTTGTTTTCCTGACCGAGATTGTCGGCGAGGTCCGAGGCGCGCAGAAAGCGGTCGGCGCTGTAGCCTTCGCCGCGTTCTTCGAGCAGCACCAGCATCGGCATGTCGGTGAAGCGCTTGGCGTAGTCGCGGAAGTAGTCGCTCGGGGTGTCGAGGTGGAATTCCTTGAAGATCACATGGGCGAAGGCCTGAGCCAACGCGGCATCGGTGCCCTGCTTGGGGTTGAGCCAGAGGTCGGTGAGCTTGGCCACCTCGGCGTAGTCCGGGGTGATGGCCACGGTCTTGGTGCCCTTGTAGCGTACCTCGGTGAAGAAGTGCGCATCCGGTGTGCGGGTCTGCGGGACGTTGGAACCCCAGGCGATGATGTAGTTGGAGTTGTACCAGTCGGCCGACTCCGGCACGTCGGTCTGCTCGCCCCACACTTGCGGCGAAGCAGGCGGCAGGTCGCAGTACCAGTCATAGAACGACAGGCACACGCCGCCGATCAGCGACAGGTAACGGGCGCCCGCGGCGTAGCTGACCATCGACATGGCCGGGATCGGCGAGAAACCCACCACGCGGTCCGGGCCGTGCTCTTTGACGGTGTGCACGTTGGCCGCGGCGATGATCTCGTTGACCTCTTCCCAGCTCGAGCGCACGAAGCCGCCCATGCCGCGCTGGCTCTTGTACGACTCGGCCTTGACCGGGTCGCTGACGATACTGGCCCAGGCGTCCACTGGCGCCAGGGTCTGACGCGCTTCGCGCCACAATTTCAGCAACGGCTTGCGCACTTTCGGGTACTTCAGCCGGTTGGCGCTGTAGATGTACCAGCTGTAGCTGGCGCCGCGCGGGCAGCCACGGGGTTCGTGGTTGGGCAGGTCGTTGCGCGTGCGCGGATAGTCGGTCTGCTGGGTTTCCCAGGTGATCAGGCCGTTCTTCACGTAGATCTTCCAGGAGCACGACCCGGTGCAGTTCACCCCATGGGTGGAGCGCACGATCTTGTCGTACTGCCAGCGTGAGCGGTAGACGTTTTCCCAGTCGCGGGATTCCTTGCGGGTTTCGCCGTGGCCGTTGGCAAACTCACCTTGCTTGCGCTTGAAGAAGCGCATCTGGTCGAGTATGTGGCTCATGTTCAATTCCTCTCAGGCTGAGCGCGGCTGCCCGCGCCCGTAATCAAGTCGTCGGGTTCGGTCAGCAGGGCGTCTGCGCGCCCTTGCGGGCGTACCACCACCAGGTCACCAGGATGCAGCTGAGGTAGTAGGCGATGAACGCGTAGAGGGCGGCTTCCGGGCCACCGGTCAGCGCGATGGAACTGCCGAAACTCTTGGGGATGAAGAAGCCACCGAACGCGCCCACGGCCGAGGTGAAGCCGAGCACCGCCGCGGCCTCCTTGCCGGCGCGGGCAGCGTCGTTGCGGTGCAGGGTGCGGAAGATCACCGGGATCATGCGGAAGGTCGAACCGTTGCCGATGCCGGTGGTGATGAACAGCACCATGAACATGCTGAGGAAGCCGAAGAAGTGCCCGGCCTCACCCGCGCGCGGCAGGAAGGCGACGACCCCGAACACGGCGGCGATCATCAGCACGAAGTTCCACAGGGTGACCCGGGCGCCGCCGAGCTTGTCCGAAATCCAGCCGCCGAGGGGGCGCGCCAGGGCGCCGACCAATGGGCCGAGGAAGGCGAACTTGAGGGCATTCACGTCCGGGAACGAGGTTTTGATCAACAGTGGGAAGGCGGCGGCGAAGCCGATGAACGAGCCGAAGGTGGCCAGGTACAACCAGCACATCAGCCAGTTGTGCTTGCGCTTGAAGATCACCGCTTGCTCGGAAAATGACGCGCTGGCCGACTTCAGGTCGTTCATGCCGAACCAGGCGGCCAGGGTGACCACGGCAATCAGCGGCACCCACACCAGGCCTGCGTTCTGCAGCCACAGTGCGCTGCCGTCGGCAAGATCCGCGGGGTTGCCACCGGCGGCGCCGAACAGGCCCACGCCAATCACCATCGGCACCAGGAACTGCATGCCGGAAACACCCAGGTTGCCGAGGCCGGCATTCAGGCCAAGGGCCGTGCCCTGCTGCGCCTTGGGGAAGAAGAAGCTGATGTTGGACATCGACGAGGCGAAGTTGCCGCCGCCGAAGCCGCACAACAGGGCGATGATCACGAACACGCTGTAAGGCGTGGCAGTGTCCTGCAGCGCCACGCCCATCCACAGCGCCGGGATCAGCAGCGATGCGGTGCTCAGCGCCGTCCAGCGACGGCCGCCGAACACCGGCACGATGAACGAGTAGAACACCCGCAGGGTCGCCCCAGACAGGCCCGGCAATGCGGCCAGCCAGAACAGCTGGTCGGTGCTGAAGGCGAAGCCGGCGGCGCTCATGCGCACGATCACCGTGCTCCAGATCATCCACATGGCGAAGGCCAGGAACAGCGCGGCGATGGAGATCCACAGGTTGCGGTTGGCGATGGCCTTGCCGGTCGCACTCCAGAACTGCGGGTCTTCCGGGCGCCAGTCTTCGATCACCGGCCCAGGCTTGGCCTGGCGGCCGAGAGCGGGGTTGTTGGATGACGACATGGTCAGTCTCCTTGAAGTTTCAGGAATCGGAATTCGGGTGTGCGCGGGCGTCCAGCACCGGTGCCTTGCGCACCTCGCTGCGGTACATCCAGATCAGCGAGACCCAGACCACGCCGTACAGGAACATGAAGCTGGAGCTGCGCACGCCGGTCAGGTCGACCAGGGCGCCGAACACGATCGGCAGGATGAATCCGCCCAGGCCGCCAGCCAGGCCGACGACCCCGGACACCGCGCCCATGCGGTCGGGGAACTCGTCGGCGATGTACTTGAACACCGAGGCCTTGCCGAATGCCCAGGCCACGCCGACGACGAACATCAGCGCGGTGAACACCCAGACGTTGAGGCCGAGGTGGAAAGTGCGCGGCCCTTCCAGGGTGTACAGGGTGATGTCGGTCTGCGGGTACGAGAGCAGAAACAGGCACACCCAGCTCACCCACATCACCCACCAGGTCACGCTGTGCGCGCCCCAGCGGTCCGACATCCAGCCGCCCAGGGCACGCAGCACGCCGCCGGGCAATGAGAAGCAGGCGGCCAGCAAGGCGGCGCTCTGCAGGCTGAAGCCGTATTCGCCGACGTAGTACTGGGTCATCCACAGGGCCAGCGCGACGTAGCCACCGAAGACGATCGAGTAGTACTGGCAGTAGCGCCAGACGCGCGGGTCTTTCAGGGTTGCGAGTTGTTCACCCAGGGAGACAGTGGAGGACACCCGGTGCGACTTGTCGTCATAGGTGAAGAACCAGAACATCACCGCCGTGACGAACAGGATCGCCGAGAACACCTTGGGCACCATCTGCCAGCTGGCGGCGGCGATGATCGCCGGGGCGATGAACTTGGTCAGCGCCGAACCGGCATTGCCGGCGCCGAAGATGCCCATCGCCAAGCCTTGGTTGGACTTGTCGAACCACTTGGCGACATAAGCGATGCCCACCGAGAACGAGCCGCCAGCCAGGCCGACGAACAGGCCCAGGGCCAGGAACTGCCAGTACGCGGTGGCCTCGCTGATCAGATAGATGGGCAACACGCAGGCCAGCATCAGCACGAAGAACACGATGCGCCCGCCGAAGCGGTCGCCGAGCATGCCCAGCGGCAAGCGCACCAGCGAACCGCTGAGCACCGGGGTGGCGGCCAGCAGGCCGAATTGGGTTTCGTTGAGGTCGAGCAGATCCTTGATAGGCACACCCAGCACCGCAAACATCATCCAGACCATGAAGCAGATGGTGAAAGCAGTCGTGCTCATCCCGAGCACCAGCCCCTGTTGTACGTTGCGTTGCATGATGAACGCTCTCCAGGGCGACATTTCACGCGCAGGCTAGGAGCATGCCGGCCGGCCACAGTTGACCTGTATCAAGGTGTGCAAAGCCTGGGCTGGCCTACCATTACGCTGTCTACCACCAAAGTGGTAGTTCTTATAAACACGAATTAATCCTTATTAATCAGTTAGTTATATGAACTTGTAGGAAGCCGTTGGCTGTCGATAAACGCCATCGGACTCTTTGGAGGTAGCGCCATGCTGAGTTGGCTGAAAAGCTCGTTACCCGCCCGCGCTGGCCTGGCCGTGGTCGTGCTGGCCACCCTGAGCCTGGCCAGCACCCTCAGCGCGGTGATGATCGCCAGGGTCAGTGAAAATGACGCGGCAGCGATGAACACCGCAGGTTCGCTGCGCATGGCCACCTACCGCCTTGACTGGCAGCTGGAGGCCAACGCTTCGCCACAAACCCTCGAGCAGCTGAGCCAGGACATGCAGCAGCGCCTGCACAACCCGGCGCTCGCGCACATGCTCGACGACGGCGAACAGAGCCCGGTGGGCAAGGCCTTCGCGCTGGTCCTCGGGCAGTGGCAAAGCCAGCTGCTGCCGGCCTTGCAGGCCAATGACAAGGCGTTGTTCCAACGCGAAGCCGAGGTGTTCGTCGACCATCTGGAAAACTTCGTTCTGCAACTGCAGAAGCAGAGCGAGCGTCGCCAGGGTTGGCAGCAGAACATTCAGGGGGCGGCACTGTTGATCAGCGTGGTGGTGTTGCTGATTGGCCTGTTCGAGCTCAACAGCAGCGTGCTCGCGCCGCTGCAGGAACTGGTGCGCACCACTGAACGCTTTCGCGCCGGCAAGCTCGATGCACGCATCCGCTATCGCTCCAGCGACGAGCTGGGGCAGATGGCCGACAGCTTCAATGCCATGGCCGATGCCATCGAACAATCGCACCACACCCTGGCCGCGCGGGTGGCGGAGAAAACCCAGGAGCTGAAACAGAGCAACGCCGCCCTCGACCTGCTGTGCCGCGCCAGCCGCAGCATCGCCACCCAGCCCACCAGCGCCGAGCAACTGGACGAACTGATCTCCAGCTTCCAGCAGCGTTTGCCCGGCTTGCGCCTGTCCCTGTGCCTGCGCCGCGAAACCCCGGCCGGTGAGGCGCAATTGATCGCCCTGCATGGCGACGACAACAGCCGCGAATTGTGCGCCCCCGATGATTGCGCCGGCTGCCAGCGCCAGCACCTGGCCAACCGCTTCAGCCTGGCGGTGAGCTCGCAGGGCACTGTCCTCGGCGACCTGCGCGCACACTTTCTCGACGGCCATGCAGCGCACCCTTGGGAGCGCGAGCTGATCCAGGCGCTGGCCGACCTGATCGGCACCAGCCTGTCGCTGGAGCGCCAGCGCGAAAAGGACAACCGCCTGCTGCTGCTCGATGAGCGCACCACCATCGCCCGCGAGCTGCATGATTCCCTGGCCCAGGCGCTGTCCTACATGAAATTGCAGGTCAGCCGTCTGCAAACTCTGATTCGCCGTGGCGAAAAGCCTGAAACCCTGCTGTCGGTCAGCGACGAACTGCGCGATGGGCTCAATAATGGCTATCGGCAACTACGCGAGCTGCTGACCACCTTCCGCCTGCAGATTCAGGACGGCGGGCTTGAGCAGGCGCTGGCAGACACCGCCCTGGAATTTGCCGAACGCGGCAACTTGCGCGTGCGCCTGCAGCAGCAGCCGCTGGCTTTCAACCTCGGCGCCAATGAACAGATCCATGTGCTGCAGATTGCCCGCGAAGCCCTTTCCAATTGTGCCCGGCACGCGCAGGCCAGCGAGGCCTGGGTGCACCTGCGCCAGGAGGGGGAAATGATCGAACTGCTGATCGAAGATGACGGCATAGGCCTGCAACCGGGCTACGACACGCGCTTGCACCACGGCCTGACGATCATGCATGAACGCGCCCGCAGCCTGGGCGGCGAGCTCAGCCTCGAGCCTCGCCAACCCCAGGGCACCCAGGTGCGGCTGCGTTTCGCCCCCGGATTTTTGCGCCAACCTGACAGCGAGAGCTACACATGAACCTTGCGAGCCCCTACACCCTGCTGCTGGCGGACGACCACCCGATGATGCGCCGTGCTTTGCGCCAATTGATCGAGCTGGAAAACGACCTGGTGGTGGTCGGTGAAGCCAACAATGGCCTCGAGGCCTGCGAGCTGGTTACCCGCCTGCAGCCTGACCTGGTGGTGCTCGATAACAACATGCCCGAACTCAATGGCATCGAGGCGCTCAAGCGTTTGCGCGAGCAGGGTTATACCGGCCAGATCCTGCTGTTCACGGTGTCCGATGCCGAACAGGACGTACGCGATGCCATGCGCTTCGGTGCCAATGGCTACCTGCTCAAGGACATGGAGCCTGAGTTGCTGATCGACCGCTTGCGTGAGGTGCTGGCGGGCAGCCTGGTGATCAGCCCGTCCCTGACCACGGTGCTGGCCCAGGCGCTGCGTTCGTCACATGGCGCCAGCTCGCTGGACCTCACCGACCGCGAGCGGCAAGTGCTGAAGATGATCGCCGGGGGGTTGAGCAACAAGATGATCGGCAACAAGCTGGGCATCACCGAAGGGACGGTGAAGGTGCACGTGAAGAACCTGCTGCACAAGCTGGGGTTGCGCTCGCGGGTGGAGGCGGCGGTGTGGGCGTTGGAGAATCTGCGTTAGCCTTTTGACGGGCTTGCAGGACCTCCTGTGGGAGCGGGCTTGCCCCGCGAAGAGGCCCCCGCGGTGGATGGCACCGGCTTCGCCGGTGTTCGCGGGGCAAGCCCGCTCCCACAGGTACAGGCATCGCGCCAGCTAGACCCTGACTGCCTGGCCCATACTTCGGATCATCCGCCATAGCATCGGCGGCAGGTGCTCCGGGTCCAGCGCATCGAGCAGGTTCTTCACCCCCAGCCCCAGATCAGTATCGCCCTCGATCACCAGCCGCCGCCGGAAGAACAGGGTATCGGGATCCTCCTGTCGGCTGGCCAGCAGCAGGAACTCCCGCCAGTTGCCACGGATGGTCACATCCGCCCTGCCCCGTGCCGCCACCTTCAAGCGCCGGCCTTCGCAGGTCACGCACCAAGCCAGCCCCAGGTCGGTCACCTGTAGCCGCAACCAGTGCCCACGCAGCAGTTCGAACGCGCCCTCGGCCAACGGCTCGGCAAACAGCCGCTGCGCCAGTTGCTCGATCGCCAGCTTCTGGCAGGCGAACGGCACATGCCTGCCCGCCTTGAGCAACGGCTCGCCATACTTGAGCAAGCGCTTCATGACAGCACCTCGCCAACCCGCAGCATGCCCGGCTGGCCATGCCAGTAGCCATTGCAGCCGCTTGTTGCGATAGGCGGTGAAGCCCCTTCGCGCACCGCGTCGAAGGCCGCGATCACCTGCTGCATGCCTTCGCCGCGCGGGCTGAGGCGCAGGATATCCACGCCGCAATCGACGAGCCCTGGGTAATCACCCAGCAGGTTGCTGGCTTCGCCCGACATCGTCTGGATACCATTGAGCACGAACAGCCGCTCGCCCTCCTGGCTCAGCATCGGCAGTCCTTCGACGTGTTTCTGGCAGCATAACTGGCAGTCGTCCTTGGGCCGGTTTTCAGCGCGGGCCGTAAAGCAGCGGGCCGAGTAGGCCAGCGGGAGATGGCCGTAGGCGAACAGCTCGACCTCCGGTCGGGCAATGCCCAATGCGTCGAGCTGCAGCAGGCAGTCGCGCACCAGCTGCCCCGAGCATTCGACGGGCGGCACCCAGCGCTGCAGGCCGCAGTCGATCAGTTCCTGCAACGCATAGGGGTTGTACAGGTTCAGCGCCGGGCCGGCGACGAAGGGCAGACGCCGCTCGGCGAGCAGCTGCACCGCGCCCATGTCATTGGCTTCGACCCGCAATTCGCCGTTTTCACACAGGCGCTTGAGGCTCGACAGCTCCGACGCCGCCTCCACCAGCGCCAACCCGGATAAAACCACCTCAACGCTGCTGCCCGAGCGCAACTCGCGGGCCAGGGCCAACCAGTCGTCCAGCGACAGCGCGCGGCGCTTGGAACAGACGGTTTCACCGAGGTAGATGATGTCCAGTGGCTGGCCCGCCATCGCTTCATAGAACGCCAGCAGCTTCTCCCGGCTCCAGTAGAACAGCACAGGTCCCAGGCTCAGTCTCATAGGCACCTCACTGCCAGGCTCGATGGTAGGCACCCAGGGTCGTCTGGCTACCTTCGGACAATTGCGAGAGCACCTTGCGCCACTGCGCTTGCACAGCGAACCCGCTGCCCTCTCGGGCATGCGCGTCCAGTGCCTGGCGCCACACGCGCGTCACCTGCTCGACATAGGCCGGGCTGCGTTGGCGGCCTTCGATCTTCACGGCGGCAATCCCCAGCTGCGCCAGTTGCGGAATCAGATCGAGGGTGTTGAGGCTGGTGGGTTCTTCCAGCGCGTGAAACTTCTGACCCTCGACCACGAAGCGGCCCTTGCACAAAGTGGGGTAACCGGCAGGCTCTTCAGGCGCGTAGCGGTCGATCAGCACACCGCCAAGGCGTGCGCTGAGGCCGTCGGCATCTTCGCTCCAACGCACTGCCTTGGCTGGCGAGCACACGCCGCAGAGGTTGGGGGACTCGCCGGTCACATAGGACGACAAATGGCAGCGGCCTTCGGCCATGATGCACAGGCTGCCGAAAGCGAACACTTCCAACGGCACCTCGCTGCGTTCGGCCACCTGGCGCACCTGGGCCAGTGACAGCACCCGCGGTAAAACGGCGCGACGAATGCCGTAGCGCTGGTGGTAAAACGACAACGCCGCAGGATTGGTGGCCGAGCCTTGAACGGACAGGTGCAGGTTCAAGTTGGGATGGCGCCGGCTGGCGTAGGCCAGCACGCCGGGGTCTGCGGCAATAAGCGCGTCTACGCCGAGGTCTGCAGCCTGGTCGACCGCGCGCTGCCAGCGCGACCAGCCCTGTGCCTGGCCGTAGGTGTTGACGGCAACGTACAACTGCCGGCGCTGTTCATGGATCAGTGCCAGGCCGATTTCCAGCTGCCGTTCATCGAGGTTGAGCCCGGTGAAATGGCGGGCATTGGTGTCATCGCGAAAGCCTACGTAGATGGCGTCCGCGCCTTGCTGCAACGCGGCCTTCAGCGCGGGCAGGCTACCTGCCGGGCAAACCAGGTGCATGGTGTCGTCTCCTGTGCAAAGCAGCTCAGGCCGCCAGGGTGTCGAAGCTGATGAAGTCGACCGTCTCGCCGGCACGCAAGGTGCGATGCGCCTCGATCACGGCCAGGCCTTCGGCGCTGCACATGCCGCTGAGCATCGCCGAGCCTTGCCAGGCGTTGGGGATCACGCGCAGGCCTGCTGGTGTCGAGGTGAGCCAGGCGCGCAGATACTGGCGGCGCAGGTTGGCCCGTGGCCAGTCGAAGTTGGCGACCACCGGCATGGCCCGTGGCATCACGTCGCGACGGCCCTGGGCACGCAGCAGGAAGGGCCGCGCCACCACCTGCAGGCAGAGCAGCGCCGCGACGGGATTGCCCGGCAGGCCAAGCCATGGGGTGATCCCCACACGGCCGTAAGCGAACGGTTTGCCGGGCTGAATCGCCAGGCGCCACAGGCGCAGCTCGCCCAGCGCTTCGACGGCGGACTTGAGATGATCCTCTTCGCCCACCGAAACCCCACCCGAAGTGATGATCACATCCCAGTCGGCGGCGGCCTTGGTCAATGTCTCGCGGCATGCCCGAGGGTTGTCGGGCAGGTGGCCCAATTCCCCGACTTCCAGTTGCCAGCCACGTAGCGCAGCAGCCAGGCTGTGGGTATTGGCATCGTAGATCTGGCCACGGCGCAGCACATCCCCCGGCGCACAGAGCTCGTCGCCGGTACTCAGCAGGCCGACCCGCAGCGGCCGATACACCCGCAGCGAGGCGATACCCTGGCTGGCGAGCAAACCCAGCTCGGCAGGTCGCAGGCGCTGCCCGGCCTCCAGCAAACGGGCGCCCTGGCGAAACTCCTCGCCACAACGGCGCACATGGTCGCCAGGCCAGCAGGCCGGCAGCCAGACGCGCCCGGCACCGGCCTTGGCGTGCTCTTGCGGCACCACGCTGTCGGCGCCGGAGGGCAAAGGTGCGCCGGTGAAAATGCGCACCGCATGGCCCTCTGGCAATTCGTCGAGCGCCGCGTCCCCGGCCGCGATGCGCCCCGCCAGCGGCAGGTAGCCGCCCTCTGCGGGCAGGTCGTCAGCGCGCAGGGCGTAGCCGTCCATGGCGCTGTTGTCCCAGGCCGGGCTTGGGCGCGGCGCCAGCACGTCATCGGCGAGGACACGGCCTAGGGCCATGTCCAGTGGTAGCCGTTCGGCCGCTGGGGGCCGGGGGGCCTGCTCCAGCAATTCGCTGATGGCCTGGTCGACTGGGCGCAGGTTGTCGACACCGCAGCCACAGCCATTCATGCGCGGCTCCCGCAGGCGGCCACGGCGTGCTCGGGCAGCTGCTTGAGGTGGGGCACGAAGTTGCACGGCGTGGTGCGGCAGTCGAGCTGCTTGTGCAGGATCTCGTCCCAGCCGGTGCGACAGGCGCCTGGGGAGCCCGGCAAGCAGCACACCAGGGTGCCGTTGCTGAGCCCTGCCAGGGCGCGGGACTGGATCGTCGAGGTGCCGATTTGCGCCAGCGAAACCTGGCGGAACAGCTCGCCAAAACCCTCCACGCGCTTGTCCAGCAATGGCTCGACGGCCTGGGGCGTGTTGTCACGGGCGGTAAAGCCGGTGCCCCCGGTAAGCAGCACCACCTGCGCCTGGGCATCGGCGATCCAGGCGCACAGCCGCGCACGGATCTGCCAGATGTCGTCGGGCACCAGTGCCCGGTCGTGGAGGATGTGCCCGGCTGCCTGCAGGCTGTCGACCAGGGCCTGCCCGGAGCCATCGGTGGCCGGGGTGCGGGTGTCGCTGATGGTCAGCACGGCGATGCGCAGTGCCTGGAATTCGCTGAGTGCAAGGTGAGCCATGGTGGCACCCTCCTCTGAATGACAGCGCGCAGCCTGTGCCAGGTTGCCTGCCTGGCCCATTCCTCGAAGGAGGTACACCTGGGGGTAGATGCAGCAAAGCTTGATTTCGATCAAGCCTGGCGGGGGTGGCGGGCATAGTCTGGGGCAAACGGCGACTGCTGGAGGCATGCCATGGCCAAGAAATTCCCCCACAACCCCAGCCACCCGGAGCGCATCTGTTGGGGGTGTGACCTGTACTGCCCGGCCAAGGCGCTGGCGTGTGGCAATGGCGCGGACCGGACCATGCACCCGGTGGAGTTGTTTGGGGAGGATTGGGACAGCTTCGATGCGCTGCAGGTAGATGCCGTGGGAGCGGCTTCAGCCGCGAACACCGGCGAAGCCGGTGCCATCCAGCGCGTCGCTTGCTTCGCGGCTGAAGCCGCTCCCACAGAGAGATCGGGGTGAAGTCCGGAATCAGAACGCCGTACTGACCGTCAGCGACATGCTCCGCGGATCCCCATAAATCGCCCCTGCATAGAACCCGTACTGGGTGTAGTAATGCTTGTCGAACAGGTTGTCGACATTGAGGCTGACCGAGGTATCGTCGGTCACCTGATACTTGGCCATGGCATTCCAGATCGCATAGCCCGACCAGTTCACATCGGTCGAACCCCCACTCACACCATTCACAGGTTGCCCCGCCGGGCTCGAGATTGCGCGGATATTGGTTTGCGCCTTCACGCCTGCACCCAAGGTCAGGCGGTCGAGCGGGCCAGACAGGCGATAGGTGGTGGAGGCCTTGAACAGGTGCGACGGGTCACTGCGCCCATCGCTGTCGACGCGGCGGAAATGCAGGTACGTATATCCCGCATAGACGTTCCAGTTCGGTGTCAGCGCGCCGGCGATTTCCAGGTCGATACCGTCGGTTTCCTGGCCGGTACCGGCCTTGTAGGCATCACCACCGGTCGGGGTGGTCAGGCCATCGTCGAGCACCGCCTTGTTTTCCTGCTTGGTGCGGAAGTACGCCGCCGAGGCATTCAGGCGGCCATCCAGCCATTCACCCTTGATACCGGTTTCGTAGCTTTGCCCACGGATCGGCTCGACCTTGGTGCCGCTCTCGGTCTCGGCCGTCTGCGGGTTGAAGATGTCGGTGTAGCTGGCGTACAGCGAATAGGTGTCGTTGAGGTCGTACACCGCGCCCAGGTACGGCGTGACGATGCCGCTGTTCTGCTGGTTGCTGCGCACGCCGCTGACATTGCGGGTGGTGGCCGAATAATCCGTGGTGCGCATACCGATGATCACCGACAGCGGGTCGGTAATGCTCAGGCGGGTAGCCGCATACATGCCCTGCAGACGGGTGGTGGTCTTGCTGTGGCGGCCAGTGCGCGAGGCGAGCATGTCGTAGTCGCTGTCCACGCCGTTGTGCCAATCGGTCACCGGGAAGCCGTTGTTGGCGCGGAACTGGCAGCCCACCGACGGGGCACTGACGCGGTCGGCGCTGACCATGGTGCAGCTGTACTCCGGCGACCAGGCCACGGTGCGGCTGTCGTTGTAGCCGACCATCGCCTGGTGGGTGCGGCCAAACAGCTGGAACGGCCCGGACAGGTCGATTTGCGCCGACTGCTGGGTGGTGTCGCTGGAGCTGTGCAGGCCGTTCAGTACCGCGCCGCTGCCATCCTGGTCCCAGTAGCCGCCATAGCTGCCGCGCCCGGCCGAGTTGACCTTGGCCAGGCCGCGATGGTTGAGCGCTTCGCTGGTGCTCTGGGCGGCTTTCAGATCGAGGGTCCAGTCGTTGTCGAAATGGTGCACCAGGGAGCCGAAGGCGGTACGGGTGGTGTACTCTCCGAAGCTCCAGCTCGGCACCACGTTGGTGCTGCGCGGCAGGTTTGTGGTGCTGCCGTCGCGGTACCAGATCGGAATATTGGCGCCCCAGCCGCCACCCACCACCTTGTTGTATTCGTACTGATAGCCGGCGCCTAGGGTAGTCGCGTCGTCGATGTCGAACTCGAAATTGGCCAGGGCCGCGCGTGAGCGCTCGGACTGATTGTCGCGGAAGGAGTTGGCATCGCCTTGCGTCATCACGAAACGCGAGCGCAAGCGGCCGTCCTCGGACAGCGGCAGGTTCAGATCGGCGCCCAGGCGGCGCTTGTCCCAGCTGCCGTAGGTGGCATAAGCACTGCCGCCAAAAGTCTTGGTCGGGGCCTTGCGGATGAGATTGACCGTGGCCGACGGGTCGCCGGTGCCGCCGAGCAGGCCATTGGCGCCTCGGACGATGTCGATGCGTTCGTACAGGTCCATGTTCAAGGCGTTGCCGCCGCCACTGAAGTCCGAGCCACCCTGGAACTGCAGGCCATCGACCTTCCAGTTGCTGATCGAGTAGCCACGGGCTCGGAAGTCGGTGCGCCCGCCAACTTCGGACTTGGTGGTGCTCACGCCCGGTGTGGTGTCCAGTGCCTGCTCGATGCTGTGGATGGCGCGGTCATCCAGCTGTTGACGGGTAATGGTAGTTACCGACTGTGGTGTCTGGCGCGGCGTCAACTTGAGGCCCGTGGAGCTGCGCGTGCTTTCCACTGTATAACCCAGCTGCCCTGTTTCGTCGGCGGACAGCAGCGCGCTGTCATCGATCTGGGTGGCATCCAGCTCCAGCGGCTGGCTCTCGGCGGCCATGGCACCGCCACTGACGGCCAGTGCAACGAGTAGGGCAAGCGGGTGAATCGTGAGACTTGGAGGTTTCATTTGGGAAGGCTTCGTATTTGCAGATGATTTTTTGTTACGATTCTAGGCATCCGCCCTCCGGGCTCCATACCCGGCTTGTATGGGCATGTAATTGAACGTAATGAGCGCTGCCGGCCCTCCCGAACAGGTGTTTCTAGCAATGAGCACGACCTTGCTGGTCGTCGATGATGACGACGAGATCCGCGAACTTCTCTGTGACTACTTGAGCGATGCCGGCTACACGGTGTTGGCTGCGGCTGATGGCGAAGGCATGCGCGAGCAACTGGCCCAGCACAAGGTCGAGCTGGTGGTATTGGACCTGATGCTCCCGGGCGAGGATGGCTTGAGCCTGTGTCGGCAGCTTCAGGCCACCCCAGGCCTGGCGGTGATCATGCTCTCGGCCAAGGGCAGTACGCTCGACCGCATCATCGGCTTGGAAGTCGGTGCCGACGACTACCTGGCCAAGCCGTTCGAGCCGCGTGAACTGGTCGCCCGCATCAAGGCGGTATTGCGCCGCCCCCAGCGCCTCGATGCTGCAATAGAGGAACCCGCAACCGACGCACAATGCTTTGCCGGTTTCAGCCTCGACCACGTCAAGCGCCTGCTCACCCGCCCGGATGGCGAAGCGTTGACCCTGCCACGCTCCGATTACCGGGTGCTGCGTGAACTGCTCGAAGCCAACAACCGGGTGGTCTCACGCGACCAGTTGACGCGCAGTGCCTTCGGCCGCGACCACCTCCCCGACGACCGCTCGGTGGACATGTGCATCAGCCGCCTGCGCCAACAGCTGCGCCGCGCGCCGGGCGGCACCGTGCAGATCCTCACCATCCGCAACGAAGGCTACCTGCTGAGCATGGCTCGCGCCGAAGCGGCCAGCTGAGGTGCGCTGGCTCCGGCGGCTGTGGCCGCGCACCCTGTTTGGCCAGCTGCTGCTGATCATGGTCAGCGGTACGCTGGTGATCCAGCTGATGTCCAGCAGCATCTGGTTCGATGTGCGCTTTGCCCAGGTGCTGGAGGCGCCCGTCAGGTTGATGGCTGCACGTAGCGCGCCGCTGATTGCCCACGCCGATTGCCATGCTGGATCGCTGCCAATACCGGCGCACTATCAAGTGCGCTGTACCGACGACGTGCCCGCCGTGGAGGAAGACCAGCGCCGTGGGCGACATCGCGTTGAGTTGTTGCTGCAGCAGGCGCTCAAGTACGAACTTGGCCATGCCCAGGAAGTCCGGCTGCTCAAGGTGCAGCTGACTGACGAGCTCGGCCAGCCGATCGTCTGGCGCAGCCTGTTCGGCCTGCGCACCGCCCAGGCGCATATCCAGTTCGCCGTGCCCTTGGCTGACGGCCATTGGCTGAGCATCGAAGGCCAGGAGCTACAGGGCTGGAGCGGCGAGTCGGCCTGGGTGTTGATCAGCGATTACCTGCTGCGGGTGTATGCCCTGCGCATCGTCGCCGTGCTGGTGGTCTGCCTGGTCGCGGTACGCCTGTGCCTGCGCCCGCTGCGGCGCCTGGCCGATGCCGCGCGCGGCCTGGGCGCCAATCTGGACCAGCCACCGCTGGCCCTGGATGGCCCGGAAGAAGTGCGCCAGGCCGCCCAGGCTTTCAACGCCATGCAGCAACGGCTGATCGCCATGGTCAACGACAAGGCTTATTTCCTGGCCGCCGTGTCCCACGACCTGCGCACCCCGCTGACGCGCATGCGCCTGCTTCTGGAACGGCTGCCCGAGGACGATCACCGCGAACGCTTGCGACAGAACATCACGCAGATGGACGACATGATTGGCCAGGTGTTGGATTACCTGCGTGCGGGGGAGCAACAGAATCTGCAGCAGGTCGATGTCGACCGGCTGGTGGCACGCTTGTGCGCGGACCTTGCCAGCGCCGACGAGCCACTGCCGGTGCAGGGCAAGGCTGGCAGCCTGCAAGTCGATGCCTTGCTGCTGCAGCGTTGCCTGCAAAACCTGCTGGTCAATGCCCTGCGTTATGCCAAGGATGTTTCCGTCACCCTGGAGCGCATCACTACGGGCGTGTTCATCCATATCGACGACCACGGGCCAGGCATCGCTCCAGGGCTGCTGGCGACCATTACCGATCCGTTCGTGCGCGGTGAAGGGTCGCGCAACCAGGCGTCTGGGGGGTATGGATTGGGGTTGAGCATTGCCCAACGGATTGCCGCCAGCCACGGCGGCGAATTGATGCTCGTGAACCGCGACGGTGGCGGGTTACGCGTCAGCGTATTGCTGATCGGCTGACTCAGTAGTTCCAATGCTTAGGGAGAACCCCGTGGGAGCGGCTTCAGCCGCGAACACCGGCGAAGCCGGTGCCATCCACCGCGTCGCTTGCTTCGCGGCTAAAGCCGCTTGTGTCTTGAAGGGGGATTAGAATCTGGAGTGAGAGCGGTGAATGACAAGCTGAGTGCCGCAGGTGCCACGAGC
>NZ_JBIVGP010000017.1:0-106908 GCF_044748725.1 Pseudomonas sp. NPDC089752 | reverse complement strand
CCCTAGGAGCGGCTCCGCTTCAAGACCTTCCCTCGATGATCAGTCGAGAACTTTCGCCTCTTGGGAGGCGAAAGTCGAGATACAAGGAGCGGCTTCAGCCGCGATGAGGCCGGGACTGATTACATCAATTACTGCCCGGTATAAATCTGGTCAAACACCCCACCGTCATTGAAGTGGGTCTTCTGCACGGTGCGCCAGTCACCAAAGGTCTTCTCCACCGACAGGAAATCGACTTTCGGGAAGCGGTCGGTGTACTTGGCCAGCACCGTTGCATCACGCGGGCGCAAGTAGTTCTGCGCGGCGATTTCCTGGGCCGCTGGCGACCACAGGTATTTCAGGTATTCCTCGGCCACGGCCTGGGTGCCTTTTTTCGCCACCACCTTGTCGACAACGCTTACCGGCGGCTCGGCTTCGGCCGACACGCTCGGGTAGACCACCTCGAACTGATCACGGCCAAACTCGCGGGCGATCATCTCGGCTTCGTTCTCGAAGGTCACCAGTACGTCGCCGATCTGGTTGGTCATGAAGGTAGTCGTTGCGGCGCGGCCACCGGTATCGAGCACCGGCGCCTGCTTGAACAGCTTGCCGACGAAGTCCTTGGCCTTGGTCTCGTCACCACCCTGCTTGAGCACGTAGCCCCAGGCTGAGAGGTAGGTATAGCGCCCGTTACCCGATGTCTTTGGGTTGGGTACGATCACTTGCACGCCGTCCTTGAGCAGGTCTGGCCAGTCTTTCAGCGCCTTGGGATTACCTTTGCGAACGATGAACACGGTGGCCGAAGTGAACGGCGCGCTGTTGTTCGGCAGGCGCGTGACCCAGTTGTCCGGCACCAGCTTGCCGTTGTCGGCCAGTGCATTGATGTCGGTGGCCATGTTCATGGTGATCACATCGGCCGGCAGGCCATCGATCACTGCACGCGCCTGTTTGCTCGAACCGCCGAAGGACATCTGCACATTGACCTTCTCTTTGTGCTCGGCTTCCCAGTGCTTCTGGAACGCTGGGTTGTAGTCCTTGTAGAAATCGCGCATCACATCGTAGGACACGTTGAGCAGAGTCGGGGCGGCCTGGGCGAGGTTGCCCAGAGCGAGGCCTGCGGCGAGCAGCGAGGCGCTGAAAAGTTTTTTCACGATGCTTCCTTGTTCTAGTTCAAGTGTTTGGCAATTTGCCAGCGACTATAGCGTTTCGTTCTTGGGCGCTTAAAGACCAAATGGCTCTTTGCTTATTCGGTTTTCGGGAACAGTACATTGCCACACCGCGAACAGAATGCGGCGCCGTGTTCGTGGGTCTTTTTGCGGCACGTCGGGCAGTCATGCTGCAGCTGTTCACCGCGCATGGCATTGGCCAGCTCCGCCGTGAAAATCCCGGTAGGCACGGCAATGATCGAGTAACCGGTGATCATCACCAGCGACGACAGCACCTGGCCCAGCGGCGTCTTCGGCACGATGTCGCCAAAACCCACGGTGGTCAGGGTGACGATGGCCCAGTAGATGCCTTTGGGGATGCTGGTGAAGCCATGCTCGGGGCCTTCGATCACGTACATCAGGGTGCCGAACACGGTGACAAGCGTCGATACGCTGACCAGGAACACGATGATCTTCTGCTTGCTGCCGCGCAGTGCCTCCAGCAGGTAGTGGGCCTGCTTGAGGTAGGGGCTGAGCTTGAGCACACGGAAGATCCGCAGCATCCGCACCACCCGGATGATCAGCAGGTACTGGGCGTCGCTGTAGTACAGGGCAATGATCCCCGGCACGATTGCCAGCAGGTCGACCAGGCCGTAGAAGCTGAAGGCATAGCGCAAGGGTTTGGGAGAGCAGTAAAGGCGCGTGATGTACTCGGCCAGGAAAATCGCCGTGAAGCCCCACTCGATGCCCGCCAGCAGCCCGGCGTAGTTCTGATGGATTTCATTGATGCTGTCGAGGATCACCGTGACCAGGCTGGCCAGGATGATCAGCAGGAGGATTTTGTCGAAGCGTCTTCCAGCCTCGGTATCGGTCTGGAAGACGATGACGTAGAGCCGCTCGCGCAGGCTCGCAGGGTTGTTCATGGGCTCGGTCCGTTGTGCGATGGGCAGAGCCTAGGGGCTGGCTTTCAGCTGTGCAAGCGGCTGGTATTGCCGTTTTGGTTCAGCGACCACAGGTGTTTGCCCAGGTGCATCAACCAGCACGCTACCACGAACGGCGCGGTAAGCCCGGCAATCGGCATCAGCTTGAACAGCGGCTGCAGCAGCAGCGCCAGGGCGATGGCCAGCAGGGTCACCCAAGGCCGCTCGCCCTGGCGGCTGAAGGCCAGCGCCGCGAGCGCAGCGTTGAAGCCGTACAGCCCCATCCAGGCTGCTGGCGCCTGGTCGGTAAGCAGCGCCACGCCACCGCCGATGGCTGAACCAAGCACCGCCCACATGGCGGCGTAAGGGTTGGCGATGAACATGCCGATGATGATCAGCAGCCCGGCCAGGGGATGGTCGAGCAGGAATATCTGCCCGACGCCGCGCGCGAGGGCGTAGAGCGGTTCTGCTTCAGCAAATACCGATGCGCCGGGTTCGGCCACGAGCAGCGTCGCCCATCCCAGCAGTACGAAGGGGGCGGTATAGGCGATCAGCAGCTTGCCGCCGCGCTTGCGCCACTGGTGGGTAATGATGCTGGACAGGCCGCCTGCGGCGATGATCAGCGGCGGCATGATCGCCGACCAGGGCAGCACCGCGCTGATCAGGATGCCGATCAACACGCCGTTGTAGCAGTACAGGCCTGCCTGGCGGTCGGTGCGGTCGTAGTTGCGGCGTTGGGCCGTGAGCAGGCCCGCCAGCGCGCCGAGCAGGGCGCCGCCGACCAGGCTGGGGGCGGTCAGCAGGATGGCTAGCAGGCAGCACAGGCCGCACAAGGGGTTGCGCAGCAGCAGCACCTGGCTGAAACCGTTGAGCAGCGCCGTGGCCCAGTCGGGGCACGGGTTGACGAAATTTTTGGTGTACATGGGCAGTCGGTAAGGTTGATGGAAGAGCGGTGGGCCTCTTTGGGCCTCGGTTTTCCGCAGGTACGGTGTATTGGGAGGGCTTTGCCCTCCATTCGCGGGGCAAGCCCGCTCCCACAAAGTCACCATGAACCATTGTGGGAGCGGGCTTGCCCCGCGAAGAGGCCTTTGGATCAGATCAAGGTCTCGATCCGCAGCGTATTAGTCGAACCCGGCTTGCCGAAAGGCACACCGGCAGTGATCAGCAGCGTGTCGCCGCGGCTGGCCATGCCTTGTGCCTGAGCAATCTCCAGCGCCGTCGAGCAGATCTCGTCGACCTGGCGCAGGCGGTCGTTGACAACCGAGTGCACGCCCCAGGTCACGCTCAGGCGGCGGGCGGTGACCAGGTTCGGCGTCAGGTTGAGGATCGGCGCGCGTGGTCGCTCGCGGGCGGCGCGCAGGGTCGAGGCGCCCGACTCGCTGTAGTTGACCAGCACCGCCACCGGCAGAATGCCGCTGATACGGCGAATCGCGCAGCTGATGGCGTCCGACACGGTGGCCTCGGCTTTTGGCCGGCCAACGTCGAGCTGGGCCTGGTAGTCCGGGCCATTCTCGACCTGGCGGATGATCTTGCTCATCATCTGCACGGCTTCCAGCGGGTAGTCGCCCGAGGCGGTCTCGGCCGACAGCATCACCGCATCGGCACCTTCGGCCACGGCGTTGGCCACGTCGGTGACTTCGGCGCGGGTCGGTGCTGGCGAGAAGCGCATGGATTCGAGCATCTGCGTGGCCACCACCACCGGTTTGCCGAGCTGGCGGCAGGTGCCGATGATGCGTTTCTGGATCTGCGGCACGCTTTCGGCCGGCACTTCCACGCCCAGGTCGCCACGGGCCACCATGATCGCATCTGCCAGTTCAGCGATGGCTTGCAGTTGCTCGACCGCCGAAGGCTTCTCGATCTTGGCCATCAGGTAGGCGCGGTCACCGATCAGCTGGCGCGCTTCGACGATGTCTTCGGGGCGCTGCACGAACGACAGGGCTACCCAGTCCACGCCCAGCTCAAGGCCGAAGGCCAGGTCGCGGCGGTCTTTCTCGGTGAGCGGGGAGAGGTCGAGCACCGCTTGTGGCACGTTGACGCCTTTGCGGTCGGACAGCTCGCCACCGTTCAGCACTTGCGTGTCGATGGCGTCGCTGTGCTTGGCGGTCACCCGCAGGCGCAGCTTGCCGTCGTCGAGCAGCAGGTCCATGCCCGGTTCCAGCGCGGCGATGATCTCCGGATGCGGCAGGTTGACCCGGCGGCTGTCGCCGGGGGTCTTGTCCAGGTCCAGGCGCAGGGCCTGGCCGCGTTGCAGCTGGACCTTGCCTTCGGCGAAACGGCCGACGCGCAGTTTCGGCCCCTGCAGGTCCATGAGGATGCCCAGCGGGTAGTTCAGTTGCTGCTCGACTTCACGGATCCACTGATAGCGCAGGGCGTGGTCGGCGTGTTCGCCGTGGCTGAAGTTGAGGCGGAAGATGTTCACCCCGGCTTCGACCAGCTGGCGGATGTCGTCGATGCCGTTGATCGCAGGGCCGAGGGTGGCGAGGATTTTGACTTTTTTATCAGGCGTCATGATTGTGCAGTCTCGAGGATCAGGATGGCGCGGAAGTCGTTGACGTTGGTGCGGGTCGGTTCGGTGACGATCAGCGCATCGAGCGCGGCGAAGTAGCCGTAGCCGTTGTTGTTGTCCAGTTCATCGCTGGCCGACAGGCCCAGGGCCTCGGCGCGGGCGTAGCTGTCGGGCGTCATGAAGGCCCCCGCGTTTTCTTCCGAGCCGTCGATGCCGTCGGTGTCACCGGCCAGGGCAAACACGCCCGGCAGGCCCTTGAGGTTCTCGGTAAGGCTGAGCAGGAACTCGGCGTTGCGTCCGCCACGGCCATTGCCGCGCACGGTGACCGTGGTTTCGCCGCCGGAGAGGATCACGCAAGGGGCCTTGAGCGGCTGGCCGTGCAGGACGATCTGCCGGGCGATGCCGGCGTGCACCTTGGCTACTTCGCGCGATTCGCCTTCCAGGTCACCCAGGATCAGCGGGCTGAAGCCGGCCTGGCGGGCTTTCACCGCGGCGGCTTCCAGCGACTGCTGGGGCTTGGCGATCAGCTGGAAGTGGCTGCGCGCCAGAGCCGGGTCGTCGGCCTTGACGGTTTCCGAAGCCGGGTTGTTGAGCCAGTCGATGACCGCTTTCGGCGCTTCGATGTTGTAGCGTTTGAGGATCGCCAGGGCGTCGGCCGAGGTGCTCGGGTCGGCCACGGTGGGGCCGGAGGCGATGACCGTGGCGAGGTCGCCAGGCACATCGGAGATTGCGTAGGTATAGACGGTGGCCGGCCAGCAGGCCTTGGCCAGGCGGCCGCCCTTGATCGCCGAGAGGTGCTTGCGCACGCAGTTCATCTCGCCGATGGTGGCGCCGGATTTGAGCAGCGCTTTGTTGATGTGTTGCTTGTCGGCCAGGGTCAGGCCTTCGGCCGGCAACGCCAGCAGGGCGGAACCACCGCCGGACAGCAGGAAGATGACGCGGTCGTCTTCGTTGAGGTTGCTGACCAGTTCCAGCACGCGTTTGGCCACGGCCAGGCCAGCGGCATCAGGGACCGGGTGGGCGGCTTCGACCACTTCGATCCTCTGGCAGTTGGCGCCATGACCGTAACGGGTGACCACCAGCCCGGAGACTTCGCCCTGCCAGCTTTTCTCGACCACTTCGGCCATGGCGGCTGCGGCCTTGCCGGCGCCGATGACGATCACCCGGCCGCTACGGTCGGCGGGCAGGTAGGGTTCGAGGACTTGGCGCGGGTGGGCGGCGGCGATGGCTGTGTCGAACAGGTCGCGGAGAAGTTTTTGCGGATCGACCGACATGGCAGGCTCCCAATTATTGTTGTTCTACAGAATCAAAAACGCCCCTGGAACTGCCTCCGTGCAGGCCGAACCAGGGGCGGGTGTTGCTCTGTGTCGGATTCTTCGCGGGGCAAGCCCGCTCCCACAGGTATTGCGCAAGACCTGAGGTCAGCAAAAATCCTGTGGGAGCGGGCTTGGCCCGCGAAGAGGCCGGAAGATTTTTATTTGTCGCCGCGGATCGAGAAGTTGGCCATGTGCTCCAGGCCTTTGATCAACGCCGAGTGGTCCCAGTCGCCGCCGCCCAGCGCCACGCAGGTGCTGAACACTTGCTGGGCGTTGGAGGTGTTGGGCAGGTTGATGCCCAGTTCCTTGGCGCCTTGCAGGGCCAGGTTGAGGTCCTTCTGGTGCAGGTTGATGCGGAAGCCTGGGTCGAAGGTGCCTTTGATCATGCGCTCGGCATGCACTTCGAGGATCTTCGACGAGGCGAAGCCGCCCATCAGGGCTTCACGCACCTTGGCTGGGTCCGCGCCGTTCTTGGCGGCGAACAGCAGGGCTTCACTGACGGCCTGGATGTTCAGGGCGACGATGATCTGGTTGGCCACTTTGGCGGTCTGGCCGTCGCCGTTGCCACCGACGCGGGTGATGTTCTTGCCCATGGCTTCGAACAGCGGCTGGGCGCGCTCGAAGGCTTTCGGGCAACCACCGACCATGATGCTCAGGGTCGCGGCCTTGGCACCGACTTCACCACCGGACACCGGGGCGTCCAGGTAGGCGGCGCCAGTGGCCTTGATCTTCTCGGCGAAAGCTTTGGTGGCGGTCGGCGAGATCGAGCTCATGTCGATCACCACCTTGTTCGGGCCCACGCCTTCGGCGACGCCGTTTTCACCGAACAGGACGCTTTCGACCTGCGGGGTGTCCGGGACCATGATGATGATGAACTCGGCTTCCTGGGCAACCTCTTTAGGGTTGGCCAGGGCCACTGCGCCAGCGGCGATCAGGTCGGCCGGGGCGGCGTCGTGGTGGGTGGAAACGAAGATGCTGTGACCTGCTTTTTGCAGGTTCTGGGCCATGGGTTTGCCCATGATGCCGGTGCCGAGGAAACCGATTTTAGCCATGAGAATTTACCTCTTTGTATTTATAGAATCTCAAGTACGACCCGGAGCTTGTGGGAGCGGGCTTGCCCGCGAAAGCGGCGGTGAAGCCACTATTGCATTCGCGGGCAAGCCCGCTCCCACAGGTTCGGTGTTCAGCCTTTAGATTGCATTGTGGGTTTTCAGCCAGCCCAGACCCGCTTCGGTGGTGGTCAGCGGCTTGTACTCTGCGCCGATCCAACCCTGGTAGCCGATGCGGTCCAGGTGCTCGAACAGGAAGCGGTAGTTGATCTCGCCAGTACCCGGCTCGTTGCGGCCCGGGTTGTCGGCCAGCTGGATGTGGTTGATCAGTTTCAGGTTGGCTTGCATGGTGCGAGCCAGGTCGCCTTCCATGATCTGCATGTGGTAGATGTCGTACTGCAGGAACAGGTTGTCGCTGCCGACTTCGGCCTGGATTTCCAGCGCTTGCTGGGTGGTGTTCAGGTAGAAGCCCGGGATGTCGCGGGTGTTGATCATTTCCATGACCAGGCGGATCCCGGCGGCCTTCAGTTTTTCGGCGGCGAACTTGAGGTTGTCGACGAAGGTCTTGCGCACGTCGGCGCACTGCAAGCCTTGCGGGCGAATGCCGGCCAGGGCGTTGACCTGGGTGTTGCCCAGGACCTTGGCGTATTCGATCGCATTGTCGACACCGGCGCGGAATTCTTCGACGCGGTCGGGGTGGCAGGCGATACCGCGTTCACCCTTGGCCCAGTCGCCGGCCGGCAGGTTGAACAGCACCTGGGTCAGGCCGTGGGCATCGAGCTGCTGCTTGATTTCAGCGGCGCTGAAATCGTACGGGAAGAGGTATTCGACGCCGCTGAAACCAGCATCGGCGGCAGCCTTGAAGCGGGCCAGGAAGTCCTGTTCGGTGAACAGCATGGACAGGTTGGCAGCGAAGCGAGGCATGAGGTGTCTCCTTGCGATGAAGGCCCCCAGGCAAGCCTGGGGGCGTCAGGCGATCAGTCCAGCAGCGAGATGGCGGTTGGCGCGTCGTTGCCGACCAGGGCCAGGTCTTCGAACTCGTTGACCGCGTTGATCTCGGTGCCCATGGAAATGTTGGTCACACGCTCGAGGATCACTTCGACCACCACCGGCACGCGGAACTCTTCGGCCATCTTCTGCGCTTTGAGCAGGGCAGGGGCGATCTCGCCTGGCTCGAACACGCGGATGGCTTTACAGCCCAGCCCTTCGACCACGGCGACGTGGTCGACACCGTAGGTGGCGGCGTCGGTCGAGTTGATGTTCTCGAACGCCAGTTGTACACAGTAATCCATCTCGAAGCCACGCTGCGCCTGGCGGATCAGGCCGAGGTAAGCGTTGTTCACCAGTACGTGGACGTAAGGCAGGTTGAACTGCGCGCCCACCGCCAGCTCTTCGATCATGAACTGGAAGTCGTAGTCACCCGACAGCGCCACAACCTTGCGTTTCGGGTCGGCCTTGACCACGCCCAGGGCGGCAGGGATGGTCCAGCCCAGCGGGCCGGCCTGGCCGCAGTTGATCCAGTTGCGTGGCTTGTACACGTGCAGGAACTGCGCGCCAGCGATCTGCGACAGGCCGATGGTGCTGACGTAGCAGGTGTCCTTGCCGAATACCTGGTTCATTTCTTCGTACACGCGCTGCGGCTTGACCGGCACGTTTTCGAAGTGGGTCTTGCGCTGCAGGCTCGACTTGCGCTGCTGGCAGTCTTCCAGCCAGGCCTTGCGGCACTTCAGCTTGCCAGCGGCTTTCCACTCGCGGGCCACTTCAAGGAACACGTCCAGCGCCTTGCCGGCATCGGAAACGATACCCAGGTCCGGGGTGAACACGCGGCCGATCTGGGTCGGTTCGATGTCCACGTGCACGAACTTGCGGCCTTCGGTGTAGACATCGACGGAACCGGTGTGGCGGTTGGCCCAGCGGTTGCCGATACCGAACACCATGTCGGATTTCAGCAGGGTGGCGTTGCCGTAGCGGTGCGAGGTCTGCAGGCCGACCATGCCGACCATCTGTGCGTGGTCGTCCGGGATGATGCCCCAGCCCATCAGGGTCGGCACTACCGGTACGCCGGTCAGTTCGGCGAACTCGACCAGCTTGTCGCTGGCGTCGGCGTTGATGATGCCGCCACCGGCAACCAGCAGTGGGCGCTCGGCGTCGTTGAGCATGGCCAGGGCTTTTTCAGCCTGCACGCGAGTGGCGGCCGGCTTGTTGATGGCCAGCGGCTCGTAGGCGTCGATGTCGAATTCGATTTCGGCCATCTGCACGTCGAACGGCAGGTCGATCAGCACTGGGCCTGGGCGGCCGCTGCGCATTTCGAAGAAAGCTTTCTGGAAGGCGTATGGCACCTGGCCCGGCTCCAGCACGGTGGTTGCCCACTTGGTGACTGGTTTGACGATGCTGGTGATGTCGACTGCCTGGAAGTCTTCCTTGTGCAGACGGGCGCGCGGCGCCTGGCCAGTGATGCAGAGAATTGGAATGGAGTCGGCCGACGCACTGTACAGGCCGGTGACCATGTCGGTGCCGGCAGGGCCGGAGGTGCCGATGCACACGCCGATGTTGCCTGGGTTGGCGCGGGTGTAACCCTCGGCCATGTGCGAGGCGCCTTCAACGTGACGAGCGAGGACGTGATCGATGCCACCGACTTTCTTCAGGGCCGAGTACAACGGGTTGATGGCAGCCCCTGGAATGCCGAACGCGGTATCTACACCTTCACGGCGCATGACCAGAACGGCTGCATCGATTGCTCTCATTTTGCTCATGGGTTGTGCCTCATCGATTTTGTAATTGTATACAACTTGCTTTGTGCCAGAGTGTATTCACGGCTGGCGGTTCAGGTCAACGGGTTTTCGTCGGGCAAGGATGCTTTCGTTCGAGCGCCCGTGAAAACGGCTGTTTGCGATCTCGCATACGATCGTTTCAATTTATTGTATACAAAAACAGTTTCAGTTGTGTTCTATTGGCTTATCCATTTTTCACCTGCCCTCAGGGCTTCTCACAACAAGAAGAGGACCTTTCCATGAACGCTTTGAACCTGAAAGTCGCTGTCAGCCTGGTGAACGCCGCGCTGGCGGCGGGCCGCAAGATCAATGCCGCGCCGTTGACGGTGGTGGTGCTGGATGCCGGTGGGCATGTGCTGGCATTGCAGCGCGAGGATGGCGCCAGCCTGATTCGTCCGGAAGTCGCCCAGGGCAAGGCCTGGGGGGCGATTGCCCTGGGCAAGGGCTCGCGTCTGCTGGCGCTGGATGCGCAGCAGCGGCCGGCGTTTTTTGCTGCGTTGAATGGGTTGGGTGAGCGGCCGGTGGTGCCGGCGCCGGGCGGGGTGCTGATTCGCGATCAGGACGGTAAAGTGCTGGGTGCGGTTGGGATCAGCGGCGATACGTCGGATATTGACGAGCAGTGCGCGATCAGTGCGATCGAGGAGGTGGGGTTGAAGGCGGATGCGGGGGTGGCTGCCTAAATCTCTATTGACTGAACCGGCCTATTCGCGGAGCAAGCCCGCTCCCACAGGTACCACACCAACCCTGTGGGAGCGGGCTTGCCCCGCGAATTGATCTTCAGGCCGCCTCAGGCTCGCAGCCCTTGAGCACCAGCCGAATGATGGTCTCGGCTGCCGCTTCATAATCACTGTCGGCGAGCTTGTCCTTGCCGGTGATCACCGAAATCTGCCAATCGAAATCGGCATAGGTCTGGGTCGCTGCCCAGATGCTGAACATCAGATGATGCGCATCGACCTTGGCAATCTGCCCACGCTCGATCCAGCGCTCGATGCACTCGATGTTATGGCGAGCCTGTTCGTTGAGCTGCTCGACCTGCTTCGGCGAAAGGTGCGGCGCGCCGTGCATGATCTCGCTGGCGAACACCTTCGACGCATGCGGCAGGTCGCGCGAGATGCGGATCTTCGAGCGGATATACGAACTCAGCACTTCCTTGGGGTCGCCGTCGGCATTGAACGGCGTCGACGCCTGCATGATCGGCGCGATGATGCTCTCCAGGACCTCACGGTAGAGGTTGTCCTTGGATTTGAAGTAGTAATACACGTTCGGCTTGGGCAGGCCGGCCTTGGCCGCGATATCGCTGGTCTTGGTGGCGGCGAAGCCCTTGTCGGCGAATTCCTCGCTGGCCGCGCGCAGGATCAGTTCCTTGTTGCGCTCGCGAATGGTGCTCATGGTCAGGGATCTTCCTCGTGTCTGGCCACCTCTAAGAGGGGTCGGGCATGGTAGCACCGGCCCCGATGGGGGCTCAAGGCAGCGGCTTTGGGCTAGAATCCGGCAAATTGAATTATTTGGATACAGGCAAACATGGCAGGAAGCAGTCTACTGGTGTTGATCGACGACATCGCCACGGTGCTCGACGACGTGTCGTTGATGACCAAGGTCGCGGCGAAGAAGACCGCAGGGGTGCTGGGTGACGATCTGGCGCTCAATGCCCAGCAGGTCACCGGCGTGCGCGCCGAGCGCGAGATCCCGGTGGTGTGGGCGGTGGCCAAGGGGTCGTTCGTCAACAAGGCGATCCTGGTGCCGGCGGCGCTGCTGATCAGCGCGTTCATTCCCTGGGCGGTGACGCCGCTGTTGATGATCGGCGGCGCGTACCTGTGCTTCGAAGGCTTCGAGAAACTGGCGCACAAATTCCTCCACAGCAAGGAAGAGGACGCCGCCGAGCACACTGCGCGCAGCGAGGCGGTCGCGGATGCCAATGTCGACCTGGTGGCTTTTGAGAAGGCCAAGATCAAGGGTGCCGTGCGCACGGACTTCATTCTCTCGGCCGAGATCATCGCCATTACCCTGGGCACCGTGGCCGATGCGCCGCTGACCCAGCAGATCATCGTGCTGTCGGGCATTGCGATTGTCATGACCGTGGGTGTGTATGGGCTGGTGGGCGGTATCGTCAAGCTCGATGACCTGGGGTTGTGGATGACCCAGAAGGCGTCGAAGGTCGCTCAGGCGGTGGGTAATGGCATCCTGCGGGCGGCGCCTTACATGATGAAGAGCCTGTCGGTGATCGGGACGGCGGCGATGTTTTTGGTGGGTGGTGGGATTCTGGTGCATGGCGTTGCGCCGCTGCATCATGCCATCGAGGCGTTCAGTGAAGGGCGGGGTGGGGTGGTCACCAGCGCGTTGCTCAACGGTGGTGTAGGTGTGTTGGCCGGGGCTGTGGTGTTGGCGGTAGTAGCAGTGGCAGGGAAGCTGTGGCGGGCGTTTCGCGGCTGAAGCCGCTCCCACAGTGTAGGAGCGGATTCATCCGCGATGGGCCGCAAAGCGGCCCCTGACGCAAATCAGAAGTGAACCTTGACCAGGAAGCTCGCAGTGTTCTGGTCAGTGGTAAACCCGTCAGAATCCTTGATCCCGTACTTGTTCTTCCAATAGTCGTACTCAAAGCCCACGTACAACTGCTTCTCGCCCAGGTGCAACGCCTTGCCCAGGTCATACTTGACCTGCGGGTTGAAGTGCAGGTTGGCATGATAGGTGCCGCGACGATTCTCGTCGTTGTCGACTACCCAGTCCATGAAGCCGTCGATGAGGATGTCGGACGAGCCCACAGGAATGGTGTAGGACCACACCGGGGTGATCTGCCAGACGTTGTCACCGGCGCGGCTGCCATCGGTGGTGCGCTGGTAGAAGTTCAGCTGGAAGTAATCGAAGCCCGGAATGTCCAGGTCGAAACCTGGGCCGATCAGGTACGACTCGGTATCACCCTCGCCAAATTCATAGGTCATGGCCAGCAGCACGTCCTTGACCGGACCAAAGGCCAGCTTCTGGTCGAAGATCTTGCCAAACGACAAACGCGGGCTGATTTCACCGTAGTAGGTGTTGTCGCCGTTACCCGCGTCCTTCTTGCCGTTGTAGAAAATCTTGTCGACGAAGATGAAGTTGTCGCCGTACTTCCAGCCATCGGCGTGCTCGAAGGTCACGGTCTGCTGGATCGCCGGGTTGACCTTGAAGTTCTTGCCCCACAGGTAGGTCAGGCTGTTGTTCTGCCACTGCAGCAGGTCGTCGGCTTGGGTGGCGCCGCAGGCCAGCAGGCCGCCCGCGAGAATCAGGCTATTGATGGTACGCATTGCAAGTGTCGCTCCCTTGGTTGATCTGTTGTCAGCGCTCGGTGTTGGCGCTGTTTTTGTCTTTTGAGTCAGCTTTTTTCGATAGGCCACAGCTGTTTGGCAAGAGCTGCGCCAACTTTTTCCGGGTTAGCTACAACCTTCCTGCTCGACTCGTTCTGAACGGATGAAAATGGGTGTTTCTGGCTGGCAACACGTTGGCCAACCGCCCGAATTCATTGACTGAGCGGTCAGTAAACGCAGGCAGGATCCGTCCTGCCCTGATCGAGGGGGCGCGCAGATTACTGGCTTGCGCGCCTGGCCTCAAGTGCTCCGTCCTGGAGCACGGTGTCTCAAACTTGGGCGTTTGGTCAGGTTATCAGAAATGCACCTTGACCAGCGCGCTGGCCACGCTCTGGTTGGTTTCCAGGTTGCCGCGGCTGTCGATGCCGTATTTGTCCTTCCAGTAGCTGTACTCGAAGCCCACGTACAGCTGCTTGGCGCCCAGGTTCAGGGCCTTGCCCAGGTCGTACTTGACCTGTGGGTTGAAGTGCAGGTTGGCGTGGTAGGTGCCACGGCGGGTCTGGTCGTTGTCGGTGACCCAGTCCATGTAACCGTCGATCAGAATGTCGGATCTGCCCAAGGGGATGGTGTAGGACCAGCCCGGGGTAATCTGCCAGACATTGTCACCGGGGCGGCTGCCCTCGGTGTTGCGCACATAGAAGTTCAGGGTGAAGTAGTTGAAGCCGGGAATGTCCAGGTCGAAGCCGGGGCCGATCAGGTAGGCCTCGTTGTCGCCTTCGCCACGCTCGTAGGTCATGGCCAGCAGCACATCCTTGATCGGGCCGAAGGCGAGCTTCTGGTCGAAGATCTTGCCGAACGACAGGCGCGGGCTGAACTCACCGTAGTAGGTGGTCACGCCTTTGCTGGCGTCGGGCTTGCCGTTGTAGAAGATCTTGTCGACGAACATGAAGGTGTCGCCGTACTTCCATTTGTTGGCGTGCTCGAAGGTGATGGTCTGCTGGATATCAGGGTTGACCTTGAAGTCCTTGCCGTACAAGTACGTCAGGCTTTCGCCATGCCACAGCAGCCATTCGCCTGCATGGGCGGGGAGGGTGGCCAGCAGGCTGCTGCCCAGCAGCAAGCTCGATGTGATGCGCTTCATGTTGTGATTCCCGGACTTATTGTTTTTGTTGGCGGTTTATTCGGCGCGCAGGCGCCCCGGGCGGCCCATTCCGGCGGGCCGACGGCACAGCGATTACTGCGAAAGGGGAGAACGGGCGGCGTTGCGCCGCCCTGCAACTCAATGCTCGTGGCAGACGTCGTTATGCACGGCGCGTTCGGCGCCACCGAGGATGTTGAACAGTACGTTCAGCACCAGGGCACTGACCGTCGCCATGGCGATACCACTGTGGGTGATGGGTTCCATCCACTGCGGCATCTGCGCGAAGAACTCAGGGCGCACCACGGGGATCAGCCCGAAACCGACGCTGACAGCGACCAGCAGCTGATTGCGACGGTCGCCGATGTCCGCTTCCTGGAGGATCTTGATCCCGGTGGCGGTGACCATGCCGAACATGGCGATGGACGCGCCGCCCAGTACCGCAGGCGGGATCGAAGCGATCAGGAAGGCTGCCTTGGGCAGCAGGCTGAGCAGAATCAACAGCCCGCCGGCGACGATGGTGACGAAGCGGCAGCGCACGCCGGTCATCTGCACCAGGCCGATGTTCTGCGCAAACGAGGAGTGGGTGAAGGTGTTGAAGAACCCGGCGATGAACGAGGCACCGGCATCGCACAGCAGACCCCGGCGCAGCATCCCTGGGGTGACTTCACGGTCAGTGACCTTGCCCAGGGCGAGGAACATGCCGGTGGACTCGACGAAGATGATCACCACCACCAGGCACATCGACAGGATCGGCGCCAGGCTGAAAGTCGGCATGCCGAAGTGCAGCGGTGTGACCACTTGCACCCAGGGCGCTTCGTTCAGGCCGGACAGGTCGACCATGCCGATGGAACCGGCCAGGATGTAACCCAGGCCCATGCCCACCAGCACCGACACGTTGACCCAGAAGCCGCGCATGAAGCGGTTGATCAACAGGATCACGGCCAGCACCAGGCCTGCCACCATCAGGTAGATCGGCGAGCCGAAGGCTTCGGCTTCATGGCCGCCGCCGGCCCAGTTGACCGCCACCGGGAACAGCGACAGGCCGATGGAGGTAATCACGGTACCGGTGACCAGCGGTGGGAAGAAGCGCACGACCTTGGACATGAACGGCGCGATCAGCATGCCGAAGAACCCGGCGGCGATGGTCGCGCCGAAGATCCCTTGCAGGCCCACGCCAGGCATGCCGGCCATGGCCACCATGCTGCCAACGGCAGCGAAACTGGCGCCCATCATCACTGGCATGCGGATCCCGACCGGGCCGATACCGAACGACTGGATGATGGTGGCGACACCGGCGACCAGCAGGTCGGCGTTGATCAGGAAGGCGACTTCTTCACGGGACAATCCGGCTGCCTGGCCAATGATCAAAGGCACGGCAATCGCGCCTCCGTACATCAGCAGAACGTGTTGCAGGCCAACCAGGATCAATTGGAACAGGGGCAGAGGTTCTCGCGGCGGCGCAACGGGAATGTACGCCTTGCGTGACTCGGACATGCAGCACCTCGAGTTTTGTTTTTATTCTCGGATCCAAGCGCCAGTTCGTGGCTGAACGCTCGATGCTTGCTTGTTGCGTGTTTCTTGTAACGAGGGCCGGCAGTGCCGGCCCTTTCGCGGCGCAAGGCCGCTCCCACAAGGAGAGTGTGTATCAGTTGACCTGGGCGCCTTTGGCAATCCAGTCACCGACGAGCTTGCGCTCTTCGGCAGTCATTTGGGTGATGTTGCCCAGCGGCATGATCTGGCTGGCGACCGCTTGCGCCTGAATGCGCGCGGCCTGGGCCTGGATCTGCTGCGGGGTGTCGAACATCACGCCGGCAGGGGCGGCGCTGAACAGTGGGCTGGTCGGCTTCGACGAGTGGCACACAGTGCAACGTTCCTGGATGACGGTGTGGATCTTGTCGAACGCGCCGCCACCCACCTGAGCGGTGGCTTGTGCCGGAGCTTCGGCCGGTGCGGCAGGGGCTTCAGCTGCCTTGGCGGCGTCTTCGGCGCGCTGCTCGGCTGCAGTCTTGCCACCTACAGCGGTCGCTGGCAGTGGCTGGTATTCGACCTTCGCCGCCGCCTGCTCAGGCGCGACAGCCATCGGCTTGGGACCGGTGACGTAGGCCAGGCAGATCATCGCCAGGGCACCGACCGGCAGGGTCCAGGCGTACTTGCTGCTGTCGTGGCGGGTGTTGAAGTAGTGGCGGATCAGTACCGCAGCTACCGCAATGCCGGCCAGGATCAGCCAGTTGTACTGGCTACCGTAGGTGCTCGGGAAGTGGTTGCTGATCATGATGAACAGCACCGGCAGGGTGAAGTAGTTGTTGTGACGCGAACGCAGCAGGCCTTTGGCCGGCAGGCGTGGGTCGGGGGTGGTGTTGCTTTCGATCGCTGCCACCAGCTGGCGCTGGGCCGGCATGATGATGCGGAACACGTTACCGACCATGATGGTGCCGATGATCGCGCCAGTGTGCAGGTACGCGCCACGGCCGCTGAACACCAGGCTGAAGCCCCAGCAGGCGGCAATGATCAGCACGAACAGCACGCCGCCAAGCAGCGCCGGGCGCTTGCCCAGTGGCGAATCGCAGAGCAGGTCGTAGATGAACCAGCCGGCCACCAGCGAACCGATACCAATGGCCACGCCCTCGGCACCGCTCAGGGTGCTGCCAGGGGCCAGCAGGTACAGGGTCGGATTCCAGTAGAACACCACGCACAGCAGGGCGATACCCGACATCCAGGTAAAGTAGGCTTCCCATTTGAACCAGTGCAGGTTCTCGGGCATTTTCGGGGGCGCCAGCTTGTACTTTTCAAGGTGGTAGATACCACCGCCGTGGATGGCCCAGAGGTCACCCGACAGCCCATCACGCGGATTGCTCCGGTTCAGGTTGTTTTCCAGCCAGACGAAGTAGAACGATGCACCGATCCAGGCGACACCGGTGATCATGTGAACCCAGCGAATGCTGAGGTTCAGCCACTCGTGAAGATGAGCTTCCACAGTATGTACCTCTGCCAGTCACCAAACGATGACGGACCTTTTCTTATTGGTGGGGATTGAGGATCAGCATCTGTTCCTCGGTGAAGTAATGCTCATCGCAGTTGTTGCCAGAACCACTGCGATCAACCACCAGGAAATCATCCCGCTTTTCGATCGTAAGCACCGGGTGGTGCCAAACGCCGCGATGGTAATTGATGCCCTGCCTGCCGTTGCTGCGGAAGGCGCGGACCAAGCCTGATACAGGTGCATCGCCAACGGGCGCGACCACGATCAGAAAGGGGTTGCCGAGCAGCGGAATGAAAGCCTGGCTGCCCAGCGGATGGCGTTCCAGCATGCGTACGGTCAGCGGCATGTCCAGCGCGTCGGCGCGGAAGATGCTGATGATCGCCTTGTCTTCGGGCTCGGCGGTCTCGACCGTGGCGAGCTTGTGAAAGCGCATGGTCGAGCCGTTGTTGATCATGAAGTGGTCGCTGCCATCGGTTTCGATCACGTCACCGAACGGGGCGAAGGCTTCTTTGGTCAGGGGCTCGATCATCAGGGTGCGCATGCGGTTATCTCTTCTGTTATTCGTTTTTTTAAATATGTTCGGCTGTCGCTTACAGCTGCAGCAGGCGGAACAGGGCGATCAGGTTGATCTGCGCCAAGGCTTCCTTGAATTCGGCATCGGCATCGTTGTGGATGCGCTTTTCGAACGAGGCGAGGATCTGGTGCCGGTTGCTGCCTTTCACCGCCATGATGAACGGGAACTGGAACTTGGCCTTGTAGGCATCGTTCAGCTCGGTGAAGCGGGCGAACTCTTCGGCGGTGCACTGGTGGATACCGGCGCCGGCCTGCTCGTTGGTGCTCGATTCGGTCAGCTCGCCCTGGACGGCGGCTTTGCCGGCGAGGTCCGGGTGAGCGTTGATCAGTGCCAGCTGGTCTGCGTGGTTGGCACTGAGCAGGATGTCGCTCATGCGCTGGTGCAGCACCTCGATCTCGTCCAGCTCGGCCAGCTGGCCCAGGTCATAGGCTTTTTCGGCGACCCACGGCGAGTGCTCGTAGATGTCGGCGAAGGCCTCGACGAACGCGTCGCGGCTCAGGGACGATGGCTTGAGGGTCTTGAAAGCGGTCATCAGGCGTTCTCTTTCTTGTACGGGTGGGTGGCGTGCCAGTGGCGGGCGATGTCCGCGCGACGGGCGAACCAGACCTGGTCGTGGCTCTTGGCGTAGTCGACGAAGCGCTTCAGCGCAGCGAGGCGCGCCGGGCGGCCGACCAGGCGGCAGTGCAGGCCGATGGACAGCATCTTCGGCGCTTCGGCACCTTCGGCGTACAGCACGTCGAAGGCGTCTTTCAGGTACTGGAAGAACTGCTCGCCGCAGTTGAAGCCCTGCACCTGGGTGAAGCGCATGTCGTTGGTGTCCAGGGTGTACGGGATCACCAGGTGCGGCTTGCCGGTCGGGTTGTTCGGCTCCCAGTAGGGCAGGTCGTCGTCGTAGGTGTCGCTGTCGTAGAGGAAGCCACCTTCCTCCATGACCAGGCGGCGGGTGTTCGGGCCGGTGCGGCCGGTGTACCAGCCCACCGGGCGCTCGCCGGTCAGTTCGGTGAGGATGCGGATGGCTTCGAGCATGTGCTCGCGCTCCTGGGCCTCGTCCATGTTCTGGTAGTCGATCCAGCGGTAGCCATGGCTGCAGATCTCGTGGCCGGCTTCGGCCATGGCGCGGATCACGTCCGGGTGGCGCTGGGCGGCCATGGCCACGGCGAAGATGGTCAGCGGGACGCCGCTGTCCTTGAACAGCTTGAGCAGGCGCCAGACACCGGCGCGGCTGCCGTACTCGTACAGCGATTCCATGCTCATGTTGCGCTGGCCCTGCAGTGGCTGGGCAGCGACCATCTCGGACAGGAAGGCTTCGGACTCTTTGTCACCGTGCAGGATGTTGCGCTCGCCACCTTCCTCGTAATTGAGCACGAAGGACAGCGCGATGCGCGCGTTGCCCGGCCATTGCGGGTGAGGAGGGTTGTTGCCGTAACCGATCAGGTCGCGAGGGTAGTCAGCGCTCACTGCAGTCTTCCTTCTTGTGCGTTTGTGCGGGGGTGGGCGGGCCGCGTCGGGATGTCGCACCACCGGATGGGCTGATTGTATACAACTTCTGAAATCTTTTGTAAGCCTGTTTTTCCGCATTTCTTCCCTTTTGTCGCATAAGAACGTATTGCAAGAAACCTGCCCAGTTGGTCAGTAAATGACATTGGCCTCGGCACAGGGCGTGAATCTGCGTCTTTTAGGCAGTGCGGGTAGTGAGCGACAGAAGGGCTTAAAAAATTGTGTACAATTTGGCGATGGAATGTCTTAATAACGTCATTCCCGCCCATCGCAGGCCCTTTGCCGTGCCGATGGCTGTGTATTTTTTGCCCACAGATTGAACAAGAGGCGACAAGCAATGGGACGTTTGACTACACACGTACTGGATGCCGCTCACGGCTGCCCGGGCAGCGCGATCAAGGTCGAGCTGTACCGTGTCGAAGGCCAGCAGCTCGAGCTGGTGAACACTGCCCTGACCAACAGCGATGGCCGCGTCGACGCGCCGCTGCTGCAGGGTGACGATTACCGTACCGGCGTTTACCAGCTGCAGTTCAGCGCTGGCGCCTACTACCGTGCGCGCGGCGTTCAGCTGCCGGACACGGCGTTTCTGGATGTTGTTGTGCTGCGCTTTGGCATCGACGAGAAGCAGGAGCACTACCACGTGCCGCTGCTGATTTCGCCGTATAGCTATTCGACCTATCGCGGGAGCTAGTTGGTCGCTAGAAGAATCTTCGTAGGTCCTTGGCCCGCTCTCACACTGGCGGGCTTTTTTTCGTCTGCTGTTTTTTGGGCTGTCTGGGCCGGCCTCTTCGCGGGGCAAGCCCGCTCCCACAGATTATGAGCAACTCTGTATGTGGGAGCGGGCTTGCCCCGCGAAGAGGCCGGCAGATTCAGAACAAAACAAAAGGGCGCCGAGGCGCCCTTTGTTGGTGCAAGGGGAATTAGAGGAACACAAACTTGGCAATGAAGATCGCACACAGCACCCACAGGCTGGCCGAGATCTCCTTGTACTTGCCGGTACCGGCCTTCAACGCCACATAGCTGATGAAGCCCAGGGCAATACCATCCGCCACCGAGAAAGTCAGCGGCATCATGATCACCGTGACGATCGCCGGAATGCTGTCGGTGGCTTCGTCCCAGTGGATGTGCGCCATGCTGCCCATCATCAGCATGGCCACGTAGATCAACGCACCGGCAGTGGCGTAGGCAGGAATCATCCCGGCCAGTGGGGCGAAGAACATCGCTGCGACGAACAACAGGCCGACCACGACCGCCGTCAGGCCAGTACGCCCCCCCGCAGCCACACCGGCAGCACTCTCGACGTAACTGGTCACCGGCGGCACGCCGACCACCGCACCGAACACGCTCGATGCGCTGTCTGCCTTCAACGCTTTCGACAGGCCTTCGATACGCCCGTCCGGCGCCACCAGGTTGGCCCGCTGGGCCACGCCCATCAGGGTGCCGGCGGTATCGAACATGTGCACGAAGAGGAATGCCAGCACCACGCTGATCATGCTGACGTTGAACACGCCAGCCACGTCCATGGCCATCCAGGTCGGCGCCAGGCTCGGCGGCATCGACATCACCCCGCCGAACTTCACCAGGCCCAGACCCCAGCCGGCCAAGGTCACGCCGATGATGCTGATCAGGATCGCGCCAAACACGCGCTTGTAGCTGAGGATGGCGATCAGCAGGAAGCAGATCGCCGCCAGCAGCGGGCCAGGCTCATGCAGCGAGCCCAGCTTGATCAGCGTGGCCGGGCTGTCGACGATGATGCCGGCGGTCTTCAGGCCGATCAGCCCGAGAAACAATCCGACGCCAGCCCCCATTGCATGGCGCAGGCTCACCGGGATGCTGTTGAGCAGCCACTCGCGCACTTTGGACAAGGTGAGGAACATGAACAGCACGCCCGAGACGAATACCGCGCCCAGTGCCGTTTCCCAGTTGTAGCCCATGGTCCCGACCACGGTGTAGGTAAAGAAGGCGTTCAGCCCCATGCCCGGTGCCAGGCCCACCGGCCAGTTGGCGTACAGGCCCATCAACAGGCAGCCGAGCGCGGCGGCGATGCAGGTGGCGACGAATGCCGCCCCGTGATCGATGCCGGCGTCGGCCATGATGTTGGGGTTGACGAAGATGATGTAGGCCATGGTGATGAAGGTGGTCACCCCGGCGATCAGCTCGGTTCTGACAGTGCTGCCGTGTTGCTTGAGTTTGAAAATCCGTTCCAGCCAACTCGTTTCGAGCGGTGGAGCGAGATCCAGCGTAGGTGCGTCGGATTTGCGGCTTTCCACAGCGATACTCCTCAAGTCTTTCTTGTTGTTCTTGGAGCCAGTGACCTGCGCAATGCACTTGGTGGCTCCGCGAGGGATTGGCAGACGTCTGACGCGCTTAGTTGACTCACGGGTCAAGAAGTTGCCCGATGGATTATGCTTTTGTGTACAAAGAAAGCAAATAATGTTTTATGTTTTGTGCGCACAATCTGCCGCGCAACGGCTATATAGGTAAAAGCCTACCTGCAGAAACGGCTCAGCCTGTGTACAATGGCGCCATACTTTCCTTCGCGCTTCGAGAGCTCATGAACGAACAGCTGCAACCTCTGAAGAAACCTTCACGTGCTGGCAAGGCTGGCCGCAGTGGTACCCAGGACGACATCGTCTATGCGCATATCTTCGAGGCGATCCTCGAGCAGCGCCTGGCGCCGGGCACCAAGTTGAGCGAGGAAGCGCTGGGCGAGATCTTCGGCGTCAGCCGCACCATCATCCGCCGCGCGTTATCGCGCCTGGCCCATGAAAGCGTGGTGCTGCTGCGGCCCAACCGCGGCGCGGTGGTGGCCAGCCCAACGGTCGAAGAAGCGCGCCAGGTGTTCTTCTCGCGGCGCATGGTCGAGCGCGCTATCACCGAACTGGCCGTGCAGCACGCCACGCTGGAGCAACTCAACGAGCTGCGTCAGATGGTGCGCGAAGAGCGCGACAGCTTCTCGCGCGGCGATCGCGGTGCCGGTATTCGCCTTTCCGGCGAATTCCACCTCAAGCTTGCGGAAGCTGCCGGCAATGCGCCGCTGGTCAGTTTCCAGCGCAGCCTGGTGTCGCAAACTTCGCTGATCATTGCCCAGTACGAGAGCGGTAACCGCTCACACTGTTCGTATGACGAGCACATGCAGCTGATCGATGCCATCGAGGCGCGTGACGCCGAACAGGCCGTGAGCCTGATGATGCATCACATGGATCACATCGACAGCAAACTCAACCTGGACGAAGAAAGTGCTTCGGATGATTTGCATGCGGTGTTCTCCCACCTGCTAAAAAAGCCGAAGGCTGCAGCCAAGGGTTGATCGTTTGCCTGAATGAATGAAGGGGCCGCTAAGCGGCCCCTTTCAGTTATCAGCGTTGGTGCACGCAGCGCCCCGCAGCGTATGTTTCACGCACTGTTCGATCATCACCAAGGGTCGTCAGAACGAACAATGTCTCCTCGATGTTCTTGGACTGCTGGATGCGGTAGTCCAGCAGCGGCGTGGCCTTGTAGTCGAGCACCACGAAGTCGGCATCGTTGCCCGGGCGAAGGCTGCCGATGCGGTCATCCAGGCGCAGCGCACGCGCGCCGCCGAGGGTGGCCAGGTACAGCGATTTGTACGGGTGCAGGCGCGCGCCTTGCAGCTGCATCACCTTGTACGCTTCGTTCAGGGTGTTGAGCAGCGAGAAGCTGGTGCCGGCGCCCACGTCGGTGCCCAGGCCGACGTTGACCTTGAATTTCTCTGCTTGCGGCAGGTTGAACAGGCCGCTGCCGAGGAACAGGTTGGACGTCGGGCAGAAGGCGATGGCCGAACCGGTCTCGGACAGGCGCTGGCATTCGTCGTCGCACAGGTGCACGCCGTGGGCGAATACCGAGCGTTCGCCGAGCAGCTCGAAGTGGTCGTAGACGTCCAGGTAGCCTTTCTGCTCAGGGAACAGTTCCTTGACCCAGTCGATTTCCTTGAGGTTCTCGGACAGGTGGGTGTGCATGTACACGCCCGGGTGCTCTTTAAGCAGCTGGCCGGCCACCGACAGTTGTTCCGGCGTGCTGGTTGGCGCAAAGCGTGGGGTCACCGCGTAGTGCAGGCGGCCCTTGCCGTGCCAGCGCTCGATCAGCGCCTTGCTCTCGGTGTAGCTGGTTTCGGCGGTGTCGGTCAGGTAGTCCGGTGCGTTGCGGTCCATCATCACCTTGCCGGCGATCATGCGCAGGTCCAGGCGCTCGGCCTCCTCGAACAAGGCATTGACCGATTGCGGGTGCACGCTGCCGAACACCAGCGCTGTGGTGGTGCCGTTGCGCAGCAGTTCCTTGAGGAAGATCTTCGCCACCTTGTCGGCGTGAACCTTGTCGGCGAACTGCTTTTCGCAGGGGAAGGTGTAGGTATTGAGCCAGTCCAGCAGCTGTTCGCCGTAGGAGCCGATCATGCCGGTCTGTGGGAAGTGGATGTGGGTGTCGATGAAGCCTGGGGTGATCAAGGCATCCTGGTAATGCACCACTTCAATGTCGGCGTCCAGCGTCGGCAGCAGCTCGCTGGCGTGGCCGAGGGCGCTGATGCGGCCGTCGTCGATCACCAGCAGGCCGTCCTCGTAGTACTCATGGGAGGCTTGCAGGCCGACCTCGGCCGGGTCGGCGATGCTGTGCAGAATGGCGGCACGGTAGGCTTTGCGGGTAACGGTCATAACACACTCGTCATAGGGCTTGGCTGCGCCGGGAGGGCGGCAGCAACTGGGCAATGGGGCCGGCGTTGACGCCAGCGTCGTGCTGGCCGAAGCAGGCGTTGTAGGTGGCGATGATTTCGCCGGCGATGGACACGGCGATCTCGATGGGCAGCTTGCCCTTGACCTCGGCGATGCCCATCGGGCAGCGCATGCGCGCCACTACGGCGTCATCGAAACCGCGCTCGCGCAGGCGGTGCTCGAACTTGACCCGTTTGGTCTTCGAGCCGATCAGGCCGAACCAGGTGAAATCGTTGCGCTTGAGAATGGCGGCGGTCAGTTCCAGGTCGAGCTGGTGGTTGTGGGTCATGACGATGCAATAGCAGCCCGCCGGGAGCTCGGCTACTTCATCGACCGGCTCCTCGCTGACCACCTTGGTCACCCCGTTGGGGATGAGCTCGGGGAATTCCTGTTCGCGCGAATCGATCCAGCGCACCCGGCAGGGCAGCGCGGCGAGCAAGGGTACCAGAGCACGGCCGACATGGCCCGCGCCGAACACGGCGATCTGCGCCTGCACGGCGGCCATCGGCTCGAACAGCAGCACAGTGACGCCACCGCAGCATTGGCCGAGGCTCGCGCCCAGGCTGAAGCGCTCCAGGTGCGGGGTGCTGCGGTGCTCTTCGAGCATCTGTCGGGCAATGTGCAGCGCCTTGAATTCAAGGTGGCCGCCGCCGATGGTGTCATATAGAGCGCTGGCACTGACGACCATTTTCGAACCGGCATTGCGCGGGGTCGAGCCGCGTTCCTCGATGATGGTCACCAGCACGCAGGGTTCGCCGCGGGACTGGTGGTCGGCGAGGGCGTTGATCCATTGGTGCATGATTCAACCTCTCTACAAAGATGCACGCGGTCCTTGTGGGAGCGGGCTTGCCCGCGAAGAACACACCGCGGTGCATGGCAAGGGCTTCGCCCTTGTTCGCGGGCAAGCCCGCTCCCACAGGGTTCGGTGGTGCACCGGTTACTGCGTTACGGTTTCCAGTTCGGGCGAGGCCGGCTGCGCCGCAGCCACTTCCTTGCGCATCTGCTCGCAGCCCCACAACACCCGCTCCGGGGTCGCCGGCGCGTCGATGTTCGGCTGCACGCGGTAGTCGGCGATGCTGGCCACGGCATCCTTGAGCGCACACCAGGCGGCGATGCCGAGCATGAATGGCGGTTCACCCACGGCCTTGGAGTGGAACACGGTGTCTTCCGGGTTCTTGCGGTTTTCCACCAGCTTCACCCGCAGGTCCAGCGGCATGTCGGCCACGGCCGGGATCTTGTAGCTGGCCGGGCCGTTGGTCATCAGCTTGCCCTTGGCGTTCCACACCAGCTCTTCGGTGGTCAGCCAGCCCGCACCCTGGATGAAGCCGCCTTCGACCTGACCAATGTCGATGGCCGGGTTCAGCGAGTCACCGACGTCGTGCAGGATGTCGGCGCGCAGCATCTTGTACTCGCCGGTCAGGGTGTCGACGATCACCTCGACGCAAGCGGCGCCGAAGGCGTAGTAGTAGAACGGCCGGCCGCGTGCCTGGCTGCGGTCGTAGAAGATCTTCGGCGTGCGGTAGAAGCCAGTGGTCGACAGCGACACCTGGGCGAAGTAGGCCTGTTGCACCAGCTGCTCGAAACTGACGATCTGGTCGCGCACGCGCACATGGCCGTTGCGGAACTCGACGTCTTCCTCGGTCACCTGATAATGCCGCGCGGCGAACTCGGTCAGGCGCTTCTTGAGGATCTCGGCCGCATTCTGCGCGGCCTTGCCGTTCAGGTCGGCGCCGCTGGATGCAGCGGTCGGCGAGGTGTTGGGCACCTTGTCGGTGTTGGTGGCGGTGATCTGGATGCGGCTGAAATCGACCTGGAACACCTCTGCCACGACTTGCGCGACCTTGGTGTTCAGACCCTGGCCCATCTCGGTGCCGCCGTGGTTCAGGTGGATGCTGCCATCGGTGTAGATGTGGATCAGCGCACCGGCCTGGTTGAGGAAGGTGGCAGTGAACGAGATGCCGAACTTCACCGGAGTCAGCGCCAGACCTTTCTTCAGGATCGGGCTGTTGGCGTTGAAGCGGCGGATCGACTCGCGGCGCTCGGCGTAGTCGCTGCTGGCCTCCAGTTCGGCGGTCATTTCCTCGAGCATGTTGTGCTCGACGGTCTGGTAGTAGTGGGTGACGTTGCGCTCGGTCTTGCCGTAGTAGTTGGCCTTGCGCACGGCCAGCGGGTCGCGGCCCAGCTGGCGGGCGATGTGGTCCATCACCTGCTCGATGGCGACCATGCCCTGTGGGCCGCCGAAGCCACGGTAGGCCGTGTTGGAGGCGGTGTTGGTCTTGCAGCGGTGGCCGTGCACGGTGGCATCGCCCAGGTAGTAGGCGTTGTCGGAGTGGAACATGGCGCGGTCGACGATCGAGCCGGACAAGTCGGGCGAGTAACCGCAGTTGCCAGCCAGGTCGAAGTTGACGCCATGCAGGCGGCCATCGTCGTCGAAGCCGACGTCGTACTCCACGTAGAACGGATGACGCTTGCCGGTCATCATCATGTCTTCGACGCGCGGCAGGCGCATCTTGGTCGGCTGGCCGGTCAGGCGCGCGATCACCGCGCACAGGCATGCCGGGCTTGCAGCCTGGGTTTCCTTGCCGCCAAAGCCGCCGCCCATGCGGCGCATGTCGAGCACCACCTTGTTCATCGGCACGTCGAGTACTTCGGCGACCAGCTTCTGCACTTCGGTAGGGTTCTGCGTGGAGCAGTAGACGATCATGCCGCCATCTTCGGTGGGCATCACCGACGAGATCTGCGTTTCCAGGTAGAAGTGTTCCTGGCCACCGATGTGCAGGGTGCCCTGCAGGCGGTGCGGGGCGCTGGCCAGGGCCGCTACCGAATCACCGCGCTGGTGGGTGTGGCTGTCGAGCACGAAGTGCTTCTTGCGAAACGCCTCGACCACGTCCAGTACCGGCTCCAGGTCTTCGTACTCGACGATCGCGGCCATCGCCGCGCCGCGTGCGGTTTCCAGGTCGCGTGCGGCCACGGCGAGCACCGGCTGGCCGAAGAATTCGACCTTGTCGATGGCCAGCAGCGGGTCACCGGCGACCACCGGGCCGATGTCCTTGAGGCCGGGGATGTCCTCGTGGGTGATGGCGATGCGCACGCCCTCGAAGGCATAGCACGGCGTGGTGTCGATGCGCGTGATGCGCGCATGGGCGCGGTCGGCGGTGCGCGCATAGACGTGCAGCTGGTTGGGGAAGTCCAGGCGGTCGTCGATGTATACCGCCTCGCCAGCCACGTGCTTGTCGGCGCTGTCGTGCTTGACGCTGCGCCCGACCCCGGTGGTCAGGTCCTGGCTGAACAGTTCGGCCATCTCGGCCTGGCTCTTGACGACGTGATGGTTAGACATAGTCGGTCACCCGGGTTTCGATGTACGGCGTTTGCAGTTCGATGAAGTATTTACGCAGCAGGTTCTGCGCGGTCAGCAGGCGGTATTCCTTGCTGGCGCGGAAGTCGCTGAGCGGCGTGAAGTCCTCGGCCAGGGCCTGGCAGGCACGCTCGATGCTGGCCTGGTTCCAGGGCTTGCCGCGCAGCGCGGCTTCACAGGCGCGGGCACGCTTGGGGATCGCGGCCATGCCGCCGAAGGCGATGCGCACACCGCTGACCACGCCGTCTTCGATGCTCAGGTTGAAGGCGCCGCACACCGCCGAGATGTCGTCGTCCAGGCGCTTGGATACTTTGTAGGCGCGGAAGGCCCAGTCATTGCTGGCTCGTGGCACGATGATCTTCTCGATGAACTCGCTGTCCTGGCGGGCAGTGATGCGGTAGTCGATGAAGTAGTCTTCCAGCGGCATCGTGCGCTGGCGTTCGCCCTGGCGCAGGACGATCTGCGCATCGAGTGCGATCAGCAGGGGCGGTGAGTCGCCGATCGGCGAGGCGTTGCCGATGTTGCCGCCGAGCGTGCCCTGGTTGCGGATCTGCAGCGAGGCGAAGCGGTGCAGCAGGTCGCCGAAATCGGGGTATTCCTCGTTGAGTGCGCCGTAGCAGTCGGTCAGCGAGGTGGCGGCGCCGATTTCCAGGTGGCTGGCGGTCTTGTCGATGCGCTTGAGCTCCGCCACGTGGCCGACGTAGATCATCACCGGCAAGGTCTTGTGGAACTGCGTGACCTCCAGCGCCAGGTCGGTGCCGCCCGCCAGCAGGCGTGCTTCCGGGTGCGAGCTATAGAGGTCGGCGAGGTCGGCGACGGTCAGCGGCACCAGGCAGCGCTTGTCGCCGCTGTTGAGTTCGCCGGTCTGGGTCGGCGCGATGGCCTTGAGGCGGCTGATGGTCTGCGTCTGCTGGGCGTCGAACTGGTCGCGGCAGGGCAGGCGGCAGCTTTGCTCGGCGGCGTCGAGGATCGGCCGGTAGCCGGTGCAGCGGCAGAGGTTGCCGGCCAGGGCTTCCTGGGCCTGATGCAGGTCATGGCCCTGGCTGTTCTTCTGCAGGGCGAACAGCGACATGACGAAACCGGGGGTGCAGAAGCCGCATTGCGAGCCGTGGCAGTCGGCCATGGCCTGTTGCACGCTGTGCAGTTGGCCTTGATGCTTGAGGCCTTCGACGCTGATCAACTGCTTGCCGTGCAAGGACGAAACGAAGGTCAGGCAGGAGTTGAGGCTGCGGTAGCGCAGGCTGTCCTGACCATCATCATCCTGGGTCAGCTCGCCGACCACCACGGTGCAGGCGCCGCAGTCGCCGCTGGCGCAGCCTTCTTTGGTGCCGGGTTTGCCCAGGTGCTCGCGCAGGTATTGCAGCACCGTCATGTTCGGGTCCAGGGCGTGCTCGCTGCGTAGCTCCTGGTTGACGAGAAACTGGATCACGGGGATGGCCTCGCAATGGTTTTATTGTTGTTGGGCGGACAATAAGCAGAGCTGACGCGCTGGTCAATAATTTTCTGACTCAAAGGTCAAGAAGTTGTGCGCGAGCCCATCTGGCTGCCCAAATTACCCATACTTCAAGCATAGATCGCGCCGTACAAGTGGCTGCCTGGCGGGTCAAATAAAGCCCGTCGCCCCTCTGCGCGAGTGCTGGCCAAGTGCGCTACAATCGCCCACTTGTGCCCAGTTCAATGATTTTGAAGGAAAACCATGACGTTCAAGGCGCCGGACAGCCTCTCCGAGCAGATTGCCGACTACCTGGCCGAACGCATCATCCGTGGCGAACTCGTGCCCGGTGAGCGCATCCAGGAGCAGAAGGTTACCCAGGCGCTGAACGTCAGCCGTGGCTCGGTGCGCGAGGCGCTGTTGATCCTCGAACGTCGCCATCTGGTAGCGATCCTGCCGCGCCGTGGCGCCCACGTGACCAAGCTCGATGAGCGCAGCGTGCGCAGTCTGTGCGCCTTGATGGGCGAGTTCTACATCCTGTTGGGTAATGCCGTCGCGCAAAAATGGCGCACCGACAGCGACCTGCGCCCGTTCCTGGACATCCAGCAACGCCTGCAGCTGGCCCGCGAGCAAGCCGACATCAAAGCCTTTGTCGCCGACAGTTTCGCGGTGATGCGCGCCGCCTATCCGTTCGCCGACAACCCTTATCTGCAGGAAACCGTGGAAAACCTGCAACCGGCCATGAGCCGCGCTTACTACTTGGCCCTGGACCAGCGCCAGGCCAACATGATCGATTACCTGGAACTGTTCGCCAGCCTGCTCGACGCCGTGGTCGCCCGTGACCTGCCGCGCATCCGCGAGGTACTGACCGCCTATTGCCAGCGCAGCTGCGAGCTGGTGCTGGCGGCGCTGGCCCGAGGCTGACCGATGCGCCTTAAGTGCATTCGCCTGGCCGGGTTCAAGTCGTTCGTCGACCCCACCACGGTCAACTTCCCCAGCAACATGGCGGCCGTGGTCGGCCCCAATGGCTGCGGCAAGTCCAACATCATCGATGCGGTGCGCTGGGTGATGGGCGAAAGCTCTGCGAAGAACCTGCGCGGCGAGTCGATGACCGACGTCATCTTCAACGGCTCCACCAGCCGCAAGCCGGTAAGCCAGGCCAGCATCGAGCTGATCTTCGACAACAGCGAAACCACGTTGCTGGGCGAGTACGCGGCCTACGCGGAAATTTCCATCCGTCGCAAGGTCACCCGCGATGGGCAGAACACCTATTACCTCAACGGCACCAAGTGCCGGCGCCGCGACATCACCGACATCTTTCTCGGTACCGGCCTGGGACCGCGCAGTTATTCGATCATCGAGCAGGGCATGATCTCCAAGCTGATCGAAGCCAAGCCCGAGGAACTGCGCAACTTCATTGAAGAGGCCGCAGGCATCTCCAAGTACAAGGAGCGGCGCCGCGAGACCGAGAGCCGAATCCGCCGTACCCAGGAAAACCTCGCACGCCTGACCGACCTGCGCGAAGAACTGGAGCGTCAGCTGGAACGCCTGCACCGCCAGGCCCAGGCCGCCGAGAAGTATCGCGAATACAAGGCCCAGGAGCGTCAGCTCAAGGCGCGCCTGTCGGCCCTGCGCTGGCGCGACCTGGATGAGCGCGTGCGCCAACGCGAAGCGGTGATCGGCGATCAGGACGTGGCCCACGAGGCACTGGTCGCCGAGCAGCGTAACGCCGATGCCAGCATCGAACGCCTGCGCGATGGCCATCACGAATTGTCCGAACGCTTCAATCAGGTGCAGGGCCGCTTCTATTCGGTGGCCGGCGATATCGCCCGGGTCGAGCAGAGCATCCAGCACGGCCAGCAGCGCCTGCGCCAATTGCAGGTTGACTTCAAGGAAGCCGAGCGCACGCGTCTGGAAACCGAATCGCACCTGGGCCATGACCGTACGCTGCTGGCCACTCTCGGCGAAGAGTTGGCCATGCTCGAACCCGAGCAGGAAATGACCCTGGCTGCGGCCGAAGAGGCCGCCGCCACCCTCGAAGAAGCCGAACTGGGCATGCACGGCTGGCAAGAGCAGTGGGACAGCTTCAACACCCGCTCCGCCGAACCGCGCCGCCAGGCCGAAGTGCAGCAGTCGCGCCTGCAGCAACTCGAAGCCAGCCTGGAACGCATGGCCGAGCGCCAGCGCAAGCTGGGCGAGGAGCGCGACCAGATGGCTGCCGACCCGCAGGATGGTGCCTTGCTGGAACTGTCCGAACAGTTGGCCGCCAGCGAGATGCAGCTGGAAGAATTGCAGCTGTCGGAAGAACAGGTAGTCGAACGCCTGGAGGGCGTGCGCGAGCAGTTGCAGCAGGCGACACACGCCCAGCAGCAACAGCAGGGCGACCTGCAGCGCCTGGGTGGTCGCCTGGCGTCGTTGGAGGCTTTGCAGCAAGCTGCGCTGGAGCCTGGCGCGGGCGCGGCTGACTGGCTGCGCGGCCAGGGCCTGGAGCACCGCCCGCGCCTGGCCGAAGGGCTGCGGGTTGAGCCAGGTTGGGAGCTTGCGGTGGAAACCGTGCTGGGCGCCGACCTGCAAGCCGTGCTGGTGGACGATTTCGTCGGGCTCGATTTTGCCGAGCTCGAACAAGGCGAGTTGCGCCTGCTGGTGCCGGGGGCAGAGGGAACCCGTCAGTCCGGCAGCCTGCTCGACAAGGTCGAAGGGCGCACCGATCTGGCCCCCTGGCTGGCTCAGGTCAGGCCAGTCGAGGATCTCGCCCAGGCCATGGCCCAGCGCGCATCGCTGGCTGAAGGGCAAAGTCTGGTCAGCCGCGATGGTTACTGGGTCGGCCGGCATTTCCTGCGCGTCAGCCGGGGTGGCGATGCCCAGGGTGGCTTGCTGGCCCGGGGTCAGGAAATCGAACGCCTTGGCGAGGAACAGCTGACACTCGAAGCCGCACTTGAGCAATTGGAAGAGCAATTGCAATCATTGCGCGAGCAGCAACTGGGCCTGGAAGAAGAGCGTGAACAGCTGCGCCGTCGCACCCAGGAAGAAGGCCGCCAGCATGGCGAGCTCAAGGCCAGTCTTTCGGCAGGCCGTGCCCGTGCCGAGCAGGTCGAGCTCCGTCGTCGCCGTCTAAATGAAGAATTGACCGAACTCCAGGAACAGCGTGCCTTGGAGCATGAGCAACTGGGTGAGGCGCGCCTGGTGCTGCAGGAGGCCCTGGACCTGATGGCCCAGGACACCGAGCAGCGCGAACAGTTGATGGCCCGTCGCGATACCTTGCGCGAAGGCCTCGACCGCATCCGCCAGGAAGCCCGCCAGCACAAGGACCACGCCCACCAGTTGGCCGTGCGCCTGGGCTCGCTGCGCGCCCAGCACGACTCCACCCAGCAGGCGCTGGAGCGCCTGGAGCAACAGGCTGCGCGCCTGAGCGAGCGACAGGAGCAACTGAGCCTGAACCTGGAGGAGGGCGAGGCACCTCAGGAAGAGCTGCGCCTGAAACTTGAAGAATTGCTGGAGCGGCGCATGAGCGTCGATGAGGAAATGCGCCAGGCCCGCCTGCACATGGATGAAGCCGATCGCGCCCTGCGCGATGCCGAGAAGCGTCGTACCCAGGCCGAGCAGCAGGCCCAGTTGCTGCGCGGCCAGCTGGAACAGATGCGCCTGGAGAACCAGGGCCTGGATATACGGCGCAAAACCCTGCAGGAACAATTGCTGGCTGACGGCTACGATTTGCAGGGCGTGCTAGCCACCGTCGAGGCCGAGGCCAGCGAGCAGGGCACCGAGCAGGAATTGGAGCAGATCGATGCGCGCATCCAGCGCCTCGGTGCGATCAACCTGGCGGCGATCGAGGAGTACGAGCAGCAGTCCGAGCGCAAGCGCTACCTCGACGCCCAGGACGCCGACCTGGTCGAGGCACTCGATACCCTGGAAAACGTCATCCGCAAGATCGACAAGGAAACCCGCAACCGCTTCAAGGATACCTTTGATCAGATAAATGCCGGATTACAGGCACTTTTCCCAAAAGTTTTCGGTGGTGGCAGCGCGTATCTGGAACTGACGGGCGAAGATCTACTCGATACAGGGGTGACGATCATGGCGCGCCCGCCGGGCAAGAAGAACAGCACCATCCACTTGCTGTCCGGCGGCGAGAAAGCACTGACCGCATTGGCGCTGGTGTTTGCCATTTTCAAGCTGAACCCCGCACCGTTCTGCATGCTCGACGAGGTCGATGCACCGCTGGACGATGCCAACGTCGGGCGGTATGCCCGGCTGGTCAAGGAAATGAGTGAAAGCGTGCAGTTCATCTACATCACCCATAACAAGATTGCCATGGAAATGGCCGATCAGTTGATGGGGGTAACCATGCACGAACCGGGTTGTTCACGTCTTGTTGCAGTTGATGTTGAGGAGGCGCTGGCCATGGTCGACGCCTGATGAGCGAAGATAGGGCGAATTCCGCAGGGAAATGCCCCCGTCATGTGCGACAGACGGTGTAAAGTTGTCTTTGGTCGTGCTAGCTTAATGTCACTCGTTTTTTGCGTGGGTAAAACGCCTGTCAGAACATAGAGTTGGCGCCACGTGTTAAAGGGCTTTGAAGCCTTTGTTTTCAAGCATAATTTTATAGAGGCACGGGATTACATGGAAATCGGTCTGCGCGAGTGGCTGATCGTCATCGGCATCATTGTCATCGCCGGTATTCTTTTCGACGGCTGGCGCCGCATGCGCGGCGGAAAAGGCAAATTGAAATTCCGTCTGGATCGCAGCTACTCCAATGTGCCGGACGACGAGGGCAGCGCTGAAGTGCTCGGCCCGTCGCGGGTGCTGGAGACCCAGAAAGAGCCGGAACTGGACGAAAGCGACCTGCCGTCGCTCAGTGCGCCTGTGCGTGAGCGCGAGCGTGAGCCGAAGCCGGCCAAGGCCAGCAAGCGTGGCAAGCGTACCGCCGAAGTTCAGCCGCAGGGCAACCTGGATCTGGTGGCCGAGCCACGCGAGCCGGACCTGTTCGCCGACAGCGACGACGACTTTGCCGCCGACGACAAGCGCAGCAATGGTTTCGCCGCCAGCGGCAATGCCGCCAAGGAGCTGCCACCGGTCGAGGAAGTGCTGGTGATCAGCGTGATCTCCCGCGACGAAGGCGGCTTCAAGGGCCCGGCGCTGCTGCAGAACATTCTCGAAAGTGGCCTGCGTTTCGGCGAAATGGACATCTTCCACCGCCATGAAAGCATGGCCGGTCACGGCGAAGTGCTGTTCTCCATGGCCAACGCGGTCAAGCCCGGCATTTTCGACCTGGACGACATCGACCACTTCAGCACCCGTGCGGTGAGCTTCTTCCTCGGCCTGCCAGGCCCGCGTCATCCGAAGCAAGCCTTCGACGTGATGGTCGCAGCGGCGCGCAAGCTCGCCCACGAGCTCGATGGCGAGCTAAAGGACGACCAGCGCAGCGTGCTGACCGCGCAGACCATCGAGCATTACCGCCAGCGCATCGTCGAGTTCGAGCGCCGTGCGCTGACCCAGAAACGCTGATGTCATTGAGCGAGCGGACCATGCCCTGGTCTTGCTCGCTTCGTTTCAAGCGCAAGAGCAGCCTAGGGCTGCTCTTTTGCTTTGCAAGAGAACCTGAAGAATGAACGCCGAATCCCGAATCCACGAACTGCGCGCCGAGCTTGATCAGCACAACTACCGTTACTACGTGCTCGACGAGCCCAGCGTCCCAGACGCCGAGTACGACCGCCTGTTCAACGAGCTCAAGGCCCTCGAAGCCGAGCATCCACATCTGGTAACGCCTGACTCGCCGACCCAGCGTGTTGGCGGCACCGCCCTGGCCGCGTTCAGCCAGGTGCGTCACGAAGTACCCATGCTCAGCCTGGGTAACGCCTTCGAGGAAGCCGACCTGCGCGAATTTGGCCGCCGTGTCGTGGATGGCCTGGACCAGCCGGGTGCCGTCGATTTCAGCTGCGAGCCCAAGCTCGACGGCTTGGCGGTAAGCCTGCTGTATCGTGATGGGCAATTGGTGCAGGGCGCCACCCGTGGCGATGGCACCACGGGCGAAGACATCAGCGCCAACGTGCGCACCGTGCGCAACATTCCGCTCAAGCTGCAGGGCGAAGGCTGGCCGGCGGTGCTCGAAGTGCGTGGCGAAGTGTTCATGAGCAAGGCCGGTTTCGACCGCCTCAATGCCTCTCAGGCCGAAGCCGGTGGCAAGACCTTCGCCAACCCGCGCAATGCTGCAGCCGGCAGCCTGCGCCAGCTGGACTCGAAGATCACCGCCAGTCGCCCGCTGGAATTCTGCTGCTACGGCGTGGGGCAGGTCTCCGCCAGCATCGGCGACAGCCACATCGGTATCCTCGAACAGCTCAAGGCATGGGGCCTGCCGATCAGTCGTGAGCTTCGGCACGCCGCCGGCATTGAAGAGTGCCTGGCCTACTACCGCGACATTGGCGAGCGGCGCAACAGCCTGCCGTATGAGATCGATGGCGTAGTGTTCAAAGTCAACAGCCTGGCGTCCCAGCGTGAACTCGGCTTCCGCGCTCGCGAGCCGCGCTGGGCCATCGCCCACAAGTTCCCGGCCATGGAAGAGCTCACCGAGGTGCTGGATGTCGAATTTCAGGTCGGTCGTACCGGTGCGGTGACGCCTGTGGCGCGCCTGAAGCCGGTCAAGGTGGCCGGGGTGACCGTATCCAATGCCACGCTGCACAACATGGACGAAATCGCCCGCTTGGGCCTGCGCATTGGCGACACCGTAATCATCCGCCGTGCCGGTGACGTGATCCCCCAGGTCATGCAGGTGGTGCTCGAACGGCGTCCCGAAGATGCCCGCCCGGTACAGGTGCCCACTGAGTGCCCGGTCTGTGGCTCGCAGGTCGAGCGCACCCAGCTGGTCAAGCGCAGCAAAGGCAAGGAAACCACCAGCGAAGGTGCGGTGTACCGCTGCGTCGGTCGCCTGGCCTGTGGTGCCCAGCTCAAGCAGGCGATCATTCACTATGTGTCGCGCCGCGCCATGGATATCGATGGCCTGGGCGAGAAGAGCGTCGAGCAGTTGGTGGACGAAGGCCTGATCGGATCGCCGGCCGACCTGTACAAGCTGGAATTCGACCAGATCGTCGGCCTCGAAGGCTTTGCCGAAGTTTCCAGCAAGAAGCTGCTGGATGCCATCGAGGCCAGCAAGCGCCCGAGCCTGGCGCGTTTCATCTATGCCTTGGGCATCCCGGACGTGGGCGAGGAAACCGCCAAGGTCCTCGCCCGCTCGCTGGGCAGCCTGGCGCGGGTGCAGCAGGCATTGCCGCAGGTGTTGACCTATCTGCCGGATATCGGTCTGGAAGTGGCGTACGAAATCCACAACTTCTTCGAGGACGAGCACAACCAGAAGGTCATCGAGCAATTGTTGGCCAGTGGCATGCAGTTGCAGGATGAAGGTGAGCTGGCCGCCGAGTTCGCGGCGAGCACCACCTTGGCTGGGATGATCGCCAAGCTCGATATCCCCTCGGTGGGGCCAACGGGTGCGGAAAAGCTGGTGGCCAAGCTCGACAACCTGGACAAGATCATCGCCGCTGACGGTATCGACTTGCGCCAGGCCCTGGCGGCCAAGCAGGCTGATGCCGTGCGCGAGTTCTTCAAGGACGAGGCCAATCAGCAACTGGCGCGTGACATCGAAGCGCAGTTGCTGGCCTTTGGCATGCACTGGAACAGCGAGAAGAAAGTCGCTGAAGGTTTGCCGCTGGCTGGCCAGACCTGGGTGCTGACCGGCACGCTGGAGCGCATGAGCCGCGACATCGCCAAAGAGAAGCTGGAAAGCCTCGGTGCCAAGGTGGCTGGTTCGGTTTCCGGCAAGACCCATTGCGTTGTAGCTGGACCAGGCGCCGGCTCCAAGCTGGCCAAGGCCAGTGAGCTGGGCGTGAAGGTGCTGGATGAAGATGCGTTCGTTGTGTTCCTGGGCGAGCAGGGCATCACTGTCTGATCGCTGTGTCCAGGCCCCCTGAGATACCTGTGGGAGCGGGCTTGCCCCGCGAAGAGGCCGGTGCAGCCCTACCAATCTGGACAAGTCATTGAGAAATGATGACTTTTTCTCCCGCAGAGGTTGTAACTTCGCCCCAGACCGGTACAATGGCGCGGCTCGCTGCTTGGCGAGCCGCGTAGTGGTGGCCCCATCGGTCCCCCCGCATTGATTACCCGTTAACCTGGTCAGGCCCGGAAGGGAGCAGCCATAGCGGGAACATCGAGTGCCGGGGTGTGGCTGGTGGGGCCGCCTCCATTTCTGGGGTCGGAAAATCTATCTGCCTCTTGCCGATCGGCCTGCTCAATTCTAGGAATTCTCCTACGCCAAAATGAAGGGCGGGTGAATTATCCTACGCAACCTGTCGACACCCGTCTGATTGTTCCTGGAAACCTCGCTCTATAGGCTTTTGCGGTCGCTGTCGGTTCAGCGATCGGGTGTGGAAGCCTGGGGTTCGGTGTTGTCGCTATGACAGTTGTGCGCGGGAGGCTTCGAGCCTGCCGGGCCCGCCGTACCCTGGTCTTCCACCCCGCGTACAACTGTCACCCTAAAGTGTGGAAGCGAAAGGGTGCCCTCAATTCGGTACGGTGCTTTCATGAAAAAAATTGTTCCAGATCCACCCCACACCTTCGAGCTTCCTCCAGGAAAATCCCTCTCCCGCGCCATCAGCGAAGGCATCGTGCCGATGGAATTCGTGTTGATGAATGTTTCGCACTATTTGATGTTCGCCTACAGCGACAGTCGGCGGGCGCTGGAGCGGATTGAGGATGAGGAGGCGCGGCAGCAGCTGGAGCATGGGTTGCGCGCGATGCAGATTGCCTGGGGGCAGGCGGATGCGGTGGCGATGGCGGTTGAGCGGGGGGCTGGGGGTTAGATTGCGTTAGGGCTGGCAGGTGCTTGCCTTGAGGGGTTTTTTGTTCTTGAGATCGAGAGCCGCCCGCGCGGCGCATCGCGGATGAATCCGCTCCTACATTTGTTGCAACGTGCCATGGCCTGATAGGCCATAGTTGTCAGCCTTGTTGGTATGACGCGATTTTTCGGCTGGCGCTGCCGCCGTCCCACACATCTTCAGACATGCGCCAAGGCGATCAACCATGGCCTGACAGACATAGGTACGTTGCAACAAATGTAGGAGCGGATTCATCCGCGATGCGCCGCGCGGGCGGCGCTCGATCTGATGAACGACATCACCATCAAGGCGAGCACCTCCAGGGTCCACATCCATTCAAGGGCGAACCCCAAAAACCTCCCCCGAATAAACCGCCGCCCCATACCGCCGCGTAATCCGCTCGATCTCCCCCGATTCCTTCATCCTCACCAGCGCCCGCAACACCCCCTGCGTCGGCAGCGCTGGATCGTTCCTCACCATGCACCCCAACGCCTGCTCTTCCAGCACTGCCAGCACCTGCAAACGCTGCTCGGCCGGCAACCGCCGGTTGAACCACTGCAACGACAGCTCATTGCTCACCGCATGCCGATAACGCCCGATCTGCAGTTTCTGCAGCGCCAGTTCCTGGCTACGGCTGTCCTCACGGTGCAACTGCCCCCGGGCGAACAGCGGCTCAAGCGTGCTGTAGGTGTACCCCAGCACCGTACCAATTGCCTGATGCGACAACTGCTCCGGCCCAATGGCATCACTGTCGCCCGCCCGCCCAACCAGCACATCGCGCTGCTGAAACAGCGGTATGCTCCAGACGAAATTCCCCGGCCGATCATTGAACCATTGCGTGCTCACGTAGCAGCGCACATCGATATCGCCCTCATCCATCGCCTGTTGCAGGCGCAGGCGGGCCATGACGTGGTACTCGGGGCGGGCGCCGGCTTCGCGGGCGATGGCCTGCATCAGGTCGAACAGCAGCCCTTCGACCGGCTGCTCACCCTCGACGCGCACCAGCGGCATGCTCCAGCTCTCGGCGACGGAGAAACGCAGCACGGGCTGTTCCGCCAGGCCGTGGGCACTCCACAGCAGCAACAAGGCCAGCAATCTTCGCAAGGCACATCCTCCCTGAACAACGTGCGCCAGTTACTTAGCGTAGACGAACCATGCAGGGTGCAATTTCGGCCCCGCTCCGCTAGCATTAGCGATCTTCCGCTGGATCAGGCTGCGATGGTTTTTCGATGAGTTATCAGGTTCTTGCACGTAAATGGCGTCCGCGCTCGTTCCGCGAAATGGTCGGCCAGGCCCATGTGCTCAAGGCCTTGATCAATGCCTTGGACAACCAGCGGCTGCACCATGCCTACCTGTTCACAGGTACCCGTGGCGTGGGCAAGACCACCATCGCGCGCATCATCGCCAAATGCCTGAACTGCGAAACCAGCATCACCTCCACGCCGTGCGGCACCTGTTCGGTGTGCCGGGAGATCGATGAGGGCCGCTTCGTCGACCTGATCGAGATCGACGCCGCCAGCCGCACCAAGGTCGAAGATACCCGCGAACTGCTCGACAACGTGCAGTACGCGCCGAGCCGTGGGCGCTTCAAGGTCTACCTGATCGACGAAGTGCACATGCTCTCCACCCACTCGTTCAACGCCTTGCTCAAGACGCTGGAAGAGCCGCCGCCCTACGTCAAGTTCATCCTCGCCACCACCGACCCGCAGAAACTGCCGGCAACCATCCTGTCGCGCTGCCTGCAGTTCTCGCTGAAGAACATGAGCCCGGAGCGGGTGGTAGAGCACCTCAGCCACGTGCTGGCGGCGGAGAACGTGCCGTTCGAGCCGGACGCCCTGTGGCTGCTGGGCCGCGCTGCCGATGGTTCGATGCGTGACGCCATGAGCCTGACCGACCAGGCCATCGCCTTCGGCGAAGGTAAAGTGTTGGCCGCCGATGTGCGGGCGATGCTCGGCAGCCTCGACCACGGTCAGGTCTATGGCGTGCTGCAGGCGCTGCTGGAAGGGGATGCGCGGGCGCTGCTGGAAGCAGTGCGCAACCTCGCCGAGCAGGGGCCGGACTGGAGCGGCGTGCTGGCCGAAATGCTCAATGTGCTGCACCGCGTGGCCATCGCCCAGGCATTGCCGGAAGCGGTGGACAATGGCCAGGGTGATCGCGACCGAGTGCTGGCGCTGGCCGCGGCGTTACCGGCCGAGGATGTGCAGTTCTATTACCAGATGGGCCTTATAGGCCGTCGCGATCTGCCCCTGGCGCCGGACCCGCGCGGTGGCTTCGAAATGGTCCTGTTGCGCATGCTGGCGTTCCGCCCGGCCGACAGCGACGATGCGCCGAAGCCGGTACTAAAGCCGGTGGGGATCAGCCAGGCCACAGCTGATCCTGCAACCCCGGTGGCAGCGCCGGCGGTGGCTGTCGAGGCGCCGACCGTTGTTGCCGTGGCGCCCGCAGCGGTGGTCGAGGCTGTGGCTGCGCCTGCGCCTGCGCCGCAGCAGATCGTCGAGCCTGAGCCGGCACCCGTGGAGGAAGTCATCGACCTGCCCTGGGAAGAGCCTGCTGCCAAGCCTGCACCATTGCCTGTCGAGCCACAATCAGCGCCAAAACCAGAGCCAGCGCCGGTAGCAGTCGAACCGCAAAATGTCGCGCCTACCTACGACGAGCCACCATTCGATCCATCCGCCTACGCCTCAGCGGGCATGGAGCGTGATGACGAGCCGCCAATGGATGAAGACTACTACGGCGGCGACAGCGACCCAGCCAGCTTCAGCTATCTGGACGAACTGGTCGAGCATGTCCAGGAAGACGCCCCCGTCGCCCCCCCTGAGCCGCTGCCCGCAGCCAAGCCCGCCACGGGCCTGGCTCTGCAATGGCTAGAATTATTCCCACTATTGCCTGTGTCCGGGATGACAGGCAACATCGCGGCAAACTGTACGCTGATCGCTGCGGACGGTGACGATTGGCTGCTGCACCTGGACCCGGGCCAAGGTGCGCTGTTCAACGCCACTCAGCAGCGTCGTTTGAACGAGGCGCTCAACCAGCACCTGGGGCGTACCCTGAACCTGCGCATCGAGTTGATCCTGCCCGAGCAGGAAACCCCGGCCCAGGCGGCGTCGCGCAAGCGTGCCGAGCGCCAGCAGGATGCCGTGACGTCGATCGAGCAGGATCCGTTGATCCAGCAGATGATCAAGCAGTTCGGCGCCACCGTGCGGCAGGATACTATTGAGCCTGTACAAGCCCTGGTCAGCCAGGGCCAGTAATCGACAACCATGCGGCCGGTCTCGTGCCGGGCCGCATCACACGACCCAATCGAGGTATACCCCATGATGAAAGGTGGCATGGCCGGCCTGATGAAGCAGGCCCAGCAGATGCAGGAAAAAATGGCCAAGATGCAGGAAGAGCTGGCCAACGCCGAAGTGACGGGCCAATCCGGTGGTGGCCTGGTCAGCGTGGTGATGACCGGCCGTCATGACGTCAAGCGCGTCAGCATCGATCAAAGCCTGATGTCGACCGACGAAGACGACAAGGAAGTGCTGGAAGACCTGATCGCTGCCGCACTGAACGACGCCGTGCGCAAGGTCGAGCAGAGCAGCCAGGAAAAAATGGGCGGCATGACTGCGGGCATGCAGCTGCCACCGGGCTTCAAGATGCCGTTCTGAGGCATTGCGCTCCGACAAGCCGCCGCTGGGTTCCAGGGCGGCTTTTTTATTGCTCAATTGAATGATGTAAGTGGCGGCAATCAAGCGCCTTCTGACAGTTCCATCGATCGCCGGTGTGCAGCGCAAGTTGCTGCCATTAACAGTTCACGAAGTTGCTTCTGTGTTTCGAAGACTTCGATAGCCGCCGCAGTGGTGCCATTGGGAGAAGTAACGGCCATCCGCAGTTCGGTGAAATCGGCATGCGCTTGATGTTGTAATGTGGCTGCACCAAATGCAGTTTGCGCTGCCAGATTACGCGCCAGTTCCGGTGCCAGGCCCAACTTTATCCCGGCTTCGGCAAGTGCCTCGCTGAACAGGTGGTAATACGCCGGCCCGCTGCCGCTAATGGCTGTGACGGCATCCAGCTGTTCTTCTTCGCTCACCCAATAAGCCGCGCCGACTGCTTCAAACAATTGGCCAATGATGACCCTGCGCGCATCGTCCAGCTGCTCGGTCGCGTACAGTCCGGTGCAACCCGCTCCGACCAGCACTGGAGTATTAGGCATGGCCCGTACCACTGGGCAGCGTCCGCTGAGCGCGCGGTTCAAGGTGCCTTGCGTGACGCCCGCCGCCACCGAAACCACCACCGCCCGCTCGCAGTGTCGATCACTCAGGCCGGTGAGCGCTTCGCTGGCATAACCCGGCTTCACGGCCAGGACGATCACGTCGAAGGCCTGGTCCGCAGGCACATCCTCCAGGCGTCCATACCGGCCTGCCGCTGCATCAGGCGCGATCCCCGGATCGACGATGCTCAGTTGCTCTACCTTCCGAGACGCAAGCCAGGAGGCGCCCAGTGCGCCACCCATGCGCCCATAGCCAATAAAAAGCACGTTCATCGGATGCCCTCAGTGTTTGTTGTTGTGATGTTTTCTTAGATTAAGGGCATTACCGCTCAGGGTGCAACCAGGTGCAACTTTAAATGCATGAACAATAAAAATCAGCACTTGTGACTCTGTGGTCATGTTGCACCATTTTGGTGAGTACAGTTGTTTATCCTGTATAAGCGAATCAAAAGAGTGCGTTTCCATAATTTCTTTAATTGATTTGATGGTTAATCGTTTAACTTGGGTTGCACCTTATTTCACGGTTTGAATAAGATCAGCTGGCAATGGTGCAACCCGGTTGCTCTCTTGCGCCTATTCTCGCAGTGCTCGCCGACATAACATCAAAAAAACGGAGACTCGAATGACGCCATCCAGTGCAACCCCCTCTGCAACCCAGGGGCGGGGCCGAGCCTTGGTCGCCAGCCTTACTGGCAGCTCCATCGAATGGTTCGACTATTTCCTCTACGGCACCGCCGCCGCCCTGGTATTCAACAAGCTGTTCTTCCCCACCTTCGACCCGGTAGTCGGCCTGTTGCTGGCGTACTTGTCGTTTTCCCTGACCTTCTTCGTGCGGCCTATTGGCGGTGTATTGTTTGCTCACATCGGTGATCGCATCGGGCGCAAGAAGACCCTGGTCATCACCCTGTCGCTGATGGGCGGCGCAACGGTGCTGATCGGCTGTTTGCCCACTTATGAGCACATCGGCGTATGGGCGCCGATCCTGCTGATCAGCTTGCGTGTAATTCAGGGCCTGGGCATTGGTGGCGAGTGGGGCGGCGCCTTGTTGCTGGCCTACGAGTACGCGCCGGCCAAGCGCAAGGGCCTGTTCGGCAGCGTGCCGCAGGTGGGGGTGACGGTGGGCATGCTGCTGGCGACCATGGCGGTGAGCCTGATGGCCATGCTGCCGGAAGAGCAGTTCATGAGCTGGGGCTGGCGTGTGCCGTTCGTGCTCAGTGCGGGCCTGGTGTTCCTTGGCCTGTGGATTCGCCATGGCCTGGATGAAACGCCAGACTTCAAGAAAGCGAAGGAAACGGGCAACGTGGCCAAGATGCCGCTGGTCGAAACCCTGCGTGACCACTGGCGCGAAGTGTTGATCGCTGCCGGCTTGAAAGTGGTGGAGACAGCCCCGTTCTACATCTTCTCCACCTTCGTGGTCAGCTACGCGGTCACGACCTTGGGCTACAGCAAGGTCACCACCCTCAATGCGGTGATGATCGGCGCGGCGGTTGCCTCGCTGATGATTCCGTTGATGGGTTGGCTGTCGGACAAGGTCGGGCGCAAGGCGGTATACATCGCCGGCATCCTGCTGATTGCGGCATTCATCGTGCCGTACTTCATGCTGCTCGACACCCGTACCACCTGGGGCCTGATGCTGGCCACGGTGATCGCATTCGGCGTGCTGTGGGCGCCGGTCACCGCCGTGCTAGGCACCATGAGTTCAGAGATTTTCTCCACCCGTGTGCGCTATACCGGCATTACACTGGGTTATCAGTTGGGCGCCGCATTGGCGGGCGGTACCGCGCCGCTGATCGCCACCTTCCTGCTCAGCCGTTATAACGGCAGCTGGCAGCCGGTCGCGCTGTACCTGCTGGGTACCGTGGCAATCTCACTGGTGGCGGTGCTGGCCGTACGTTCCGGCAAGGGTGACACGCCCGGCAAGCCAGCGTTGAATTGACGGCACAGGCACTGGTGGGTATAAACCGCCCCTTATTGATTTATCAGGCCATGACCATGAGCTTCAGCCCCCTCATCCGCCAACTGATCGACGCCCTGCGTACTTTGCCCGGCGTCGGCCAGAAAACCGCCCAGCGCATGGCGCTGCAGCTGCTGGAGCGTGACCGCAGCGGCGGCCTGCGTCTGGCGCAGGCGCTTACCCAGGCCATGGAAGGGGTTGGCCATTGCCGCCAGTGCCGCACCCTGACCGAACAGGAGCTGTGCCCGCAGTGCGCCGATACGCGCCGTGACGACACCCAGTTGTGCGTGGTGGAAGGCCCGATGGATGTGTATGCGGTGGAGCAGACCGGTTATCGCGGTCGCTACTTCGTGCTCAAGGGGCATCTGTCGCCACTTGATGGCCTGGGGCCGGAGGCGATTGGCGTGCCGCAGCTGATGGCACGGATCGAAGAGCAGGGCAGCTTTACCGAAGTGATCCTGGCGACCAACCCGACTGTGGAAGGCGAGGCGACGGCGCATTACATCGCCCAGTTGCTGGCCGAGAAAGGCTTGGTGGCTTCGCGGATTGCCCACGGCGTGCCATTGGGCGGCGAGCTGGAGTTGGTAGATGGCGGAACCCTGGCGCATGCCTTTGCGGGGCGCAGGCCGATTTCGCTATAACTTGGGGCCATTCGCGGGGCAAGCCCGCTCCCACAGGTAATGTGCACCGCCGAATCTGTGGGAGCGGGCTTGCCGAGGCGTCGGACCGCCCGCGAATGGGCTGCAAAGCAGCCCCAGCATGCAACTCAGTATTCGCTCAGCGAAAACTCGGTCAGGCAGAAGGTCGGCACACCCACTTCCTGCAGCCGGCGCGAGCCGTTCAGTTCAGGCAGGTCAATGATTGCCGCCGCCTCGAACACTTGCGCACCGGTACGCCGCACCAGGTTGGCCGCGGCCAGCAAGGTACCGCCAGTGGCGATCAGGTCATCGAAGATCAACACCGAATCGCCGTCACACAGGCTGTCGGCATGCACTTCCAGGAAAGCTTCGCCGTACTCGGTCTGATACCCCTCCGACAACACATCGGCCGGCAGTTTGCCTTGCTTGCGGAACAGGATCAGCGGCTTGTTCAACTGGTGGGCGATGATCGAACCGATCAGAAAACCGCGCGCGTCCATGGCGCCGATGTGGCTGAACTCAGCCTCCACGTAACGCTCGATGAACTGGTCGGCGACGTAGCGCAGCCCGCGCGGCGACTGGAACAGCGGGGTGATATCGCGAAAGATCACACCCGGTTTGGGGAAGTCCACTACCGGGCGGATCAGGGCTTTGAGGTCGAAGGCTTCGCTGTGCATGGGTGCAGATATCCTGGAAAAACGAATGCGCCAGTATACCTGTTTCAGCCAGCCTTTCAGGCCTCCATTGCACCACCGGCCAGCGCACACAGCTGGATCGGGTCGAGGATGTGCACTTCCTTGCCTTCGGCACGGATCAGGCCGTTCTGCTGGAAGCGGGTGAATACCCGCGACACCGTCTCAACCGCCAGGCCCAGGTAGTTGCCGATTTCGTTGCGCGACATGCTCAGGCGGAACTGATTGGCCGAGTAGCCTCGGGCGCGGAACCGCGCGGACAGATTGACCAGGAAGGTGGCGATGCGCTCGTCGGCGGTTTTCTTCGACAGCAGCAGCATCATCTGCTGATCGTCGCGGATTTCCCGGCTCATCACCCGCATCAGCTGTCGACGCAGCTGTGGCAGTTGCACCGACAGCTCGTCGAGGCGCTCGAAGGGGATTTCGCAGACCGAGGTGGTTTCCTGGGCCTGGGCCGAGACCGGGTAGGCTTCGGTGTCCATGCCGGACAACCCGACCAGTTCGCTGGGCAGGTGGAAGCCGGTGATCTGTTCTTCGCCGCTGTCGCTCAGGCTGAACGTCTTGAGCGCGCCGGAACGTACCGCGTAGACCGAGCCGAAATTGTCACCCTGGCGGAACAGGAACTCGCCTTTTTTCAGCGGTCGTCCCCGTTTGACGATTTCATCCAGTGCATCCATGTCTTCCAGGTTGAGCGAAAGAGGCAGGCACAGGGGGGCCAGGCTGCAGTCCTTGCAATGGGCCTGGCTGTGAGCGCGCAGTTTGACTGGCTCGGACATATTCATCGATCCTTGTGGGAAAGCACACATAAGTCGTAAGGGTAACCTACGGCATAGGGTGTAGGCCAGCGTGCGCTATTGTGGTGCGCTCTGGCCGAACCCCAAGCTGCGTGATGCCGGGGGTACGTTCGTCCCAATAATGTGCCTGCCAAGGAAAGTTGTCCATGCGGTCAAACGACTCGCCGGGTTAGATAACGCGGGAGAAGCGCTGGCGGTTGTGCATCGCCAGATAGGCGTCGAATACCATGCATACCGAACGCGCCAGCAGCCTCCCGGCAGGCAGGATGCGGATACCTTTGTCGTCGAGGCGGATCAGGCCGTCGCGTTGCATGGTCAATAATTCGGGCCACAGATCGTTGAAATACCCACGAAAATCGATCGTGAAAACCTCTTCGATCGGCTCGAACTCAAGCTCGAAGTGGCAGATCAGCTGCTGAATCACGGCCCGACGCAGGCGGTCATCGTGATTGCATACCAGGCCACGTTGGGTCGCCAGCTGGGCGGTGGATAACGTGTCCTGATAGGTGTTGAGGTCGCTGCTGTTCTGGCAGTACAGGTCGCCGATCTGGCTGATCGCCGAAACCCCGAGGCCGATCAGGTCGCAATGGCCGTGGGTGGTGTAGCCCTGGAAGTTGCGTTGCAGGGTGCCTTCCTCCTGGGCCACGGCCAGCTCGTCGTCAGGCAGGGCGAAATGGTCCATGCCGATGTAGCGGTAGCCGGCGGCGGTGAGTTGTTCGATGGTGGCGTGGAGCATTTCCAGCTTGGCTGCCGGGGCCGGCAGGTCGCTGCTGTCGATGCGCCGTTGCGGCATGAAGCGCTCCGGCAGGTGGGCGTAGTTGAACACTGACAGGCGATCGGGCTGCAGGCGAATCACCTCCTCGACGGTGCGCGCGAAGCCTTCCGGGGTCTGCTTGGGTAGACCGTAGATCAGGTCCAGGTTGACCGAGCGGAACTGCAGGGTGCGCGCCGCCTCGATCAGGGTACGGGTCTGTTCCAGGCTCTGCAGGCGGTTGACTGCGCGCTGCACGGCCGGGTCCAGGTCCTGCACGCCAAGGCTGACGCGGTTGAAGCCCAGTTCCCGCAAAAGGCCCATGGTCGACCAGTCGGCCTCACGCGGGTCGAGCTCGATGCCGTAGTCGCCGGAATCGTCATCCAGCAGGTTGAAGTGCTGGCGCAAGGTGGCCATCAACTGGCGCAGTTCCACGTGGCTGAGGAACGTCGGCGTACCGCCGCCGAAATGCAGCTGTTCAACACGCTGTTTAGGGTCCAGGTGGCAGGCGATCAGCTGGATTTCCTGCTCCAGGCGCTGCAGGTAAGGCGCGGCGCGGCCGCGGTCCTTGGTGATGACCTTGTTGCAGGCGCAGTAGTAGCAGATGTTCGCGCAGAACGGCACGTGCACGTACAGCGACAGCGGGCGCACGGCCCGGCGGCTTTCGCGCAGGGCGTGGAGCAGGTCGAACGACCCCACTTCGCTGTGCAGTTGCACTGCGGTCGGGTAGGAGGTGTAGCGCGGGCCGGCCAGATCGTAGCGGCGGATCAGGTCGGCATCCCAGCGTAGATCTTCGAGCATGTGGGCGGTCCCCGGAATGAGCAGCAATGGTCCGGAGTCTAGGGCTGTCTGTAGGAAACTGTGTTGATTTGTATCAAGAGCGACAGGGGCCGCTGTCAGTGGCCCATCAACCAGTGCTGGTGTGGCCCAGGCAAGGTCCAGATGCCGAACAGGATCACCAGCAACCCGCCCGCCATCCGCACGCTACGCCGACGTAGCAGGCTGTTGACTCGCTCAGCAGCCAACCCTGTGGCCAATAACACCGGCCAGGTTCCCAGTCCAAACGCCAGCATCAGCGCCGCGCTGTACCCCGCATTCCCCTGGCTCGCCGCCCACAGCAAGGTGCTGTAAACCAACCCACACGGCAGCCACCCCCACAGCGCCCCCAGCAGCAGCGCACGGGGCACGCTGGACACCGGCAGCAACCGCGAGGCCACCGGCTGAATATGCCGCCACAAGCCTCGGCCCAGTGCTTCGATCCGGGTCAGCCCACTCCACCAACCGGCCAGGTACAGCCCCATGGCAATCAGCAACAGCGCCGCCACCACTCGCAACGCCAGTGCCGCCGGGCTGCTGGCCACGGCCCAGCCGGCCAGGCCCAGCAGCAGGCCGGCGCAGGCATAGCTGAGGATTCGCCCAAGGTTGTAGGCCAACAGCAAGCGCGCACGCCGGCCGCGTTGTTCGGGGGGGATGGCCAGGGTCAGCGCGCCCATCAGGCCGCCGCACATGCCCAGGCAGTGGCCGCCACCGAGCAAACCGAGGACCAGCGCCGAGCCGAGCAGGGGCAGCAGGTCAGGCACGGGGGGTAGGGTCCTTGTCTTGCGGTTTGGCGTCTTCGGGTTTTACCGCCGCCTGGTGACGCGGGTCCTGGTCATCGAACAGGATGCTGTGGGCAGGGCCTTCGAGGTCGTCGTACTGGCCGCTGTCCACCGCCCAGAAGAAGATGTACACGGCCACGCCGACAAGCAGCAGGGCGGCCGGAATCATGACATAGAGGGCTGGCATGGGCGGCTCCTGATCAGGCGATGACGGGTTGTGGGGGGCTGCTGGTGGTCGCAGCGCCCTTGAGCCGGGTAAGGCGCAGGGCATTGAGCACCACGATCAGCGAGCTGACCGACATGCCGACGGCGGCCCACACCGGGGTAATCCAGCCAAGCGCCGCAAACGGCAGCATGAGGCCATTATACAGGGTCGCCCAGAGCAGGTTCTCGAGGATGTTGCGGCGGGTGCGGCGGGCCAGGTCGAAGGCCTGGACCAGCGCCTGCAGGCGGTTGCTGAGCAGCACGGCGTCGGCGCTGGTCTTGGCAAGATCCGTGGCGCTGCCCATGGCGATGCTGATGTCGGCGGCGGCCAGCACCGGCACATCGTTGACCCCGTCGCCGAGCATCAGCACCTTGCGTCCGGCTGCTTGCAGCGCCTTGAGCCGGTCCAGCTTGTCGTCCGGGCGCAGGCCGCCGATGGCTTGATCGATGCCCAGTTGCGCGGCCACTTCGGCGACCATCGGCGAGCTGTCGCCCGACAGTAGCAGCGTGCGCCAACCACGGGCCTTGCAGGCCGCGAGCAGGGCTGGGGCGTCTTCGCGCAGGCGGTCGTCCAGGCCGAACCAGGCCAATGGGCCCTGGCGGTCACCCAGCAGCAGCCACTGGCCGCGCGGTTCCGGGACGCCGGGGATTTCGGCGCCGCTCAGGGCGCAGACGAACGTGGCTTGGCCAATGCGTAGGCGCTCGCCTTCTACCAGGCCTTCCAATCCCAGGCCCGGCACCGTCTGCACATCGTCCGCAGGTGCGGCGTTGCGGCCGAAGGCGCGGGCGATGGGGTGTTCGGAGCGGTTTTCCAGTGCGGCGGCCAGGGCCAGGCAGCGGTCGGCGGGCAGCGGGCCGAGCGGGCGGATGTTGCGCAAGGTCAGGCGGCCTTCGGTGAGGGTGCCGGTCTTGTCGAAAATCACCGTGTCGATCTGGTTCAGGCCTTCCAGCACATGGCCGCGAGTCACGAGCAGGCCGAGTTTGTGCAAAGTGCCGGTAGCCGCCGTCAGCGCGGTCGGCGTGGCGAGCGATAGCGCGCACGGGCAGGTCGCCACCAGCATGGCGAGGACGATCCAGAAGGCCCGCGTCGGGTCCTGGTGCCACCACCACAGGCCAATAACCACGGCGGCCACCAGGGTGAACAGCAGGAACCACTGCGAGGCGCGGTCGGCGATCTCGGCCAGGCGGGGTTTTTCCGTCTGCGCGCGTTCCAGCAGGCGGACGATGGCCGACAGCCGCGAGTCGTGGCCGAGGGCTTCGACTTCGACGTTCAGGGTGCTTTCGACGTTCAGGGTGCCGCCGGTGACCCGTTCGCCGACGCGCCGTGGCTGCGGTAGGTATTCCCCTGTCAGCAGCGACTCGTCGATGCTGGAGCGGCCCTCGATGATGCGCCCATCGGCGGGCACTACCGCACCCGGCAGCACTTGCACCGTGTCGCCGCGCTGCAATTCGCTGAGCAGGATGCGCTCGGCACGGCCGGTGGCGTCCAGGCGCAGGCACGAGGCTGGCAGCAGGTTGACCAGCTGCGCGGTGGCCGCCGCCGTGCGTTCGCGGGCGCGGCGTTCGAGGTAGCGGCCGGTCAGCAGGAACAGCGCGAACATGCCCACCGTGTCGAAATACAGCTCGCCGCTGCCGGTGATGGCGGTCCAGATACCGGCGCCGAAGGCCAGGGCGATGGCCAGCGAGACCGACACATCCATGGTCAGGTGGCGGGTGCGCAGGTCGCGTGCGGCGCCTTTGAAGAACGGCGCGCAGCTGTAGAACACGATGGGGATGGTCAGAAACAGCGCCACCCAGCGCAGGATGGTGTGCAGCTCGGGCGACAGGTCGATGTTGAATTCCGGCCAGGTTGCCATGGTCGCCATCATCGCCTGAAACCACAGCAGCCCGGCCACGCCCAAGCGGCGAAGGGCGCTGCGGTTTTCCTGGGCCAGTCGTTCGGCGGCCTGGTCAGGTTGGTAAGGGTGCGCGGCGTAGCCGATCTGGCGCAGCTCGGCCAGCAGTCGCGAGAGCGGCAGTTGATGGTCTTGCCAGTTAACTTGCAGGCGGTGATTGGACAGGTTGAGGCGTGCCTCGGCCACGCCTGGCACGTTGCGCAGGTGCTTCTCGATCAGCCAGCCACAGGCGGCGCAGCTGATGCCCTCGACCAGCAAGGTGGCCTCGGTCAACTCGCCGGTGTGGTGGACGAAGGTCTGCTGCACGTCGCTCCGATCAAAGAGGGCCAGCTCGTCCGGCACCTGCTTGGGCAGGGCTTCGGGGTTGGCGCTGCTGTCGCTGCGGTGCTGGTAGTAGTGCTCCAGGCCACCGGCGACGATCGATTCGGCCACTGCCTGGCAACCCGGACAGCAGAATTGCCGCTGTTCACCGAGCACCACGGCGGTGAAGCGGCTGCCGGCAGGGACGGGCAGGGCGCAGTGGTAGCAGGGTGTAATCTGGGTCATAAGGCGAGTACGTATCGACTGTGAGGAACGGATCATGTGGGAGCGGGCTTGTCCCGCGAATGGGCCAGACCTGCATATGATATTGCCTGAACCGGCCCCTTCGCGGGACAAGCCCGCTCCCACAGGTAACGAAGGTGATGCGTCTATTGGTGCTCGGCACCCTGCAGCGCTTCATCGCCCAGCTGCAGGGTCAGGCCATGCTCGACTTTTTCTTCCTCGAACAATCGCCACACATGCTCATCCTGGCTACCTAGCAGTTCGACAAAGCGTCGGCCATCGACCTTGTCATCCAGTTGGCCGACATAGCGCCCTGGCTCGGCACGGCTCAGCAGCACCTTGCGGTCTTTGTCCGGCTGGGTTGGCGAGATCAGGTTCAGTTCCAGGTTCTGCGGGTCGCTGTTGCCGGTCAGGCGCACATCCACTTCGCCGGTCAGTTCGTCGAGGTGCACGCTGGCCTTGAGGTTCAGGGTCTGCGCCCGCAGCTCGCGGTCCAGCGAGCGGTTGATGCCCTTGCCGGCCTCGTAATAGTTGTCGTTGACCAGGTTGTCCGGGTTGTGCACGGCGATGCTGACCATGGTCAGGCTCAGGCACACCGAGGTGGTGAGGATGCCGATGATGATCCAGGGCCAGAGGTGCTTGTACCAGGGGCTGGTGGCGGTAGCGGCAGGCATTGTGCGAATTCTCTCTCAGCGGATCTGTGGGCCGATGAAACGGCTCTTGGCTTCGACCTCGGCGGCGCTGTCGTCGGCGCTTTTGAGGATGAAGGTGATTTCGTTGGTGGTCGAGGGCAGTTTTTCCGGGGCGACCGACAGTTGCACCGGCAGGCTGACGATGTCACCGGCGGCCACGCGGATTTCGCGCTGGCCTTCCAGGCGCAGGTCGGGCAGGCCGGCGGCGTCGAGCACGTAGACGTGGTCGCGCTGGTCCTTGTTCATGACCTTGAGGCTGTACACGTTTTCGATCCGGCCCTGGGCGTTCTCGCGGTACAGCACGCGGTCCTTGCTGACGTCGAAGCCGACCAGCGAGCGGGTGGCGAAGGCGGTGGCCAGGGCGCCGATCATCACCAGCAGCACCAGCGCATAGCCGATCAGGCGTGGGCGCAGCATGTGGGTCTTCTGCCCCGACAGGTTGTGCTCGGTGGTGTAGCTGATCAGGCCTTTGGGGTAGTTCATCTTTTCCATGATGCTGTCGCAGGCGTCGATGCAGGCGGCGCAGCCAATGCATTCGATCTGCAGGCCGTCGCGGATGTCGATGCCGGTAGGGCAGACCTGTACGCACATGGTGCAGTCGATGCAGTCGCCCAGGCCCTGAGCCTTGTAGTCCGCGTCTTTCTTGCGCGGGCCGCGGGTTTCGCCGCGGCGCGGGTCGTAAGAGACGATCAGCGTGTCCTTGTCGAACATCACGCTCTGGAAACGCGCGTAGGGGCACATGTACACGCACACCTGTTCACGCAACCAGCCGGCGTTGCCATAGGTGGCGAGGGTGAAGAAACCGACCCAGAAGTACGCCCAGCCGTCGGCCTGGCCGGTGAAGAATTCGATGACCAGTTCACGGATCGGCGAGAAATAGCCGACGAAGGTCATGCCGGTGACGAAGCCGATCAGCAGCCACAAGCTGTGCTTGGCGAACTTGCGCAGGAACTTGTTGCCGCTCATGGGCGCCTTGTCGAGCTTCATGCGCTGGTTGCGGTCACCCTCGGTGACTTTTTCGCACCACATGAAGATCCACGTCCATACGCTTTGCGGACAGGTGTAGCCGCACCAGACGCGGCCGGCGTATACGGTGACGAAGAACAGGCCGAAGGCGGCGATGATGAGGATGCCCGAGAGCAGGATGAAATCCTGAGGCCAGATGGTGGCGCCGAAAATGTAGAACTTGCGCTCGGGCAGGTTCCACCACACGGCCTGGTGGCCGCCCCAGTTCAGCCACACCGTGCCGAAGTAAAGGAGGAACAGTACCGCCCCGCCGACCATTCGCAGGCGGCGGAAGATGCCGGTGAAGGCGCGGGTGTAGATTTTCTCGCGTGAGGCATAGAGGTCGACGGAATCCTTCCCTTTGCTGGCAGGCGGGGTGACATCATGTACCGGAATTTGCTTGCTCATCATCAAGTCCCACGGCAGTGGAAAAAACGCCGCGGCCAGTGCGTGCCGGCCGCGGTCATATCTAGCTAGGCGCCTGTGGACATGATACGCCCGTCAGATCGTCCGAGGTTGCCACGCGACATTTAGTCGCATTGGGTTGTGGCGGGTTATCGTGTATTTGGCGTCGCCTTGATGCAAGTCAATTGACACGACACGCTTGCCTTGCGATTACGCGGCTTTCATTGGAGCTCCAGCGTAGCCAGGACCTCGGCATTGGCCCAGTCATTGTTCCATGCGCACTTGATGGTCAAGGCGTCGGCATCATCGCTCAATTCCGCTATCAAATAGGTTCGTTGTGATGCCGAGCCACTGAGATACACCGGTGCCCCGCCATAGCGACCAACGCCGCGGTAAAAGTCGCCAGCCTCCTTATGGTAGTGGCCAGCGAACACGGCATGCACCGGATACCGCCGCATCATGCTGCTGAAGCGATCATGGTCTTCCCGGGTGCCGTCCCAAAAATCGGGTTGATGCAGATTGAGCAGCGTGATCTGGCCGTGCTCATGGCTCTCTTCGAGCTGTTGTTCGAGCCAGTCCAATGCATCCGAAATGAAGAAGCGAACACGTGAAGCATGCAATCCACTGTTGAAGCTCACACGGTAGGTAGGCTCGTTGTTCAGCTGAATCAGGCGAACACGGCCGAAGCTCATGCTGTAGCTGAGGGAGCCGCTGTAGCGCGTTTCGTCAGCGCCTCGAAAGGTCTCCAGGTGCATGATGTCAACCCGATTCTGATGGTGGTTGATCAGGTCCATGATGCTGTCCCTGGCGGCACCGTCGTTCAGCGTGTCATTGATATTGTTCTTGTAGTCGTGATTTCCCAGACCGAAGTAGTAATTCTCCTTCAGGTGATGTTGAAGCGCCGGGTAGAGCACTTCCCGCTGCCAGCCATGGCCGAAGGCGGTCATGTCGCCGTTGATCATCACCGGAATACCGGTGCCGCCGAAGCTGTTGCGATAGCTGGCAATACTGGCATATTGCTCGTTTATCAGCTCCTGGGACTGGCGATCACGCTCGCTATCGGACTGCTCCATGTCGTCGTCGGAGGCAGGGGTCCAGGGGTATTGAGGGTCAGAGGCGAAGACGAATGCCCTTGGCGTCGGGCGATTACCAAAACGGCCTGGTTTTCTGGCTGGCAAGGCATCTGGAAAGGTCGAGTCGCTCATGAGGTGAATCCTCTCGGGAAGGCAGACCAAGCGTCTGCTCCCTGAGGGTTCCGCAAAATCCAAAGGCCATGAATCGGGCAAGATTTCCTGAACAACATCTGCAGCGATAAGCGTATACAGCGTCCCCCGCATAGGTTCAGGGGGACGCTGCATGCACGTCATTCGGCCTGCTCTGGCGCTGCATCCTGATGCGACAGGCTGTACACATAAGCCGCCAGCAAATGCACCTTGTCATTGCCCTGCAACTGCTCCTGCGCCGGCATCTGCCCCTGGCGACCATAGCGAATGGTCTGCTGCAACTGGGCAAAGCTCGAACCGTAGATGAACGCCTGCGGATGGGTCAGGTTCGGCGCACCCATGGCCGGGGTGCCTTTACCTTCGGGGCCGTGACAGGCCACGCAGTTGGCGGCGAAGATCTTCTGCCCGTTTTCGGCATCGGCTTTCACGCCTTCGGGCAGCGTGCGGCCATCGAGCTTGCTGACCACGAAGGCCGCGACATCGGCCACGCCTTGTTCGCCGATCACTTCCGACCAGGCCGGCATCACGCCGTGGCGGCCGCCCATGATGGTGGTCTTGATGGTTTCCGGCTCGCCGCCCCAACGCCAGTCGTTGTCGGTCAGGTTGGGGAAGCCATAGGCGCCCTTGGCGTCGGAACCGTGGCACACCGAGCAGTTGGAGGCGAACAGCCGTGCGCCCATTTTCAGCGCCTGCGGCTGTTTGGCCACCTCTTCGATGGGCATGGCTGCGTACTTGGCGAAGATCGGCCCGAAGCGCGCGTCGGCCTTGGCCATTTCCTTTTCCCACTCGTGCACGCCGGTCCAGCCAGGCTGGCCGTTGGTGAACTCGGTCTGCTTGTCGTTATCCAGGTACGAGTAACCCGGCAGCACGCCTTTCCAGTTGCCCAGGCCGGGGTACAGCACCAGGTAGCCAAGGGCGAAGATGATGGTGCCGACGAACAGCCAGAACCACCATTTTGGCAGCGGGTTGTCGTATTCCTCGATGCCATCGAAGGCATGCCCGACGGTTTCATCGGTGACCTCTTCGCGCTGGCCCTTGCGGGTCGACAGCAGCAACCAGGTCAGCGAGAAGATGGTGCCCAGGGTCAGGACGGTGACGTACAGACTCCAGAAGGTTGTCATTGTTGTTTGCTCCCAGACGCTTTTGCTTGCTCGACGTGCTTGCTGGCGGAGGGGTCATCCGCGAAGGGCAATTGGGTCGCTTCGTCGAAGTCCTTTTTACGCCGTGGGTTGAACACCCACAGCGCCAGGCCCACGAAGGCCACCATCACCACGACGGTGCCCAGGCCGCGAATCATCCCGATATCCATCAGCGTCACCGTTTGCTCTTGATGATGGTGCCAAGACCCTGCAGGTACGCGACCAGCGCGTCCATTTCGGTCTTGCCCTTGACCGCGTCGCGGGCGCCGGCGATGTCGGCGTCGGTGTACGGCGTGCCCAGGGTACGCAGCACTTCCAGCTTCTTCGCGGTGTCCTTGCCGTCGAGCTTGTTCTCGACCAGCCACGGGTAGGACGGCATCTTCGATTCCGGCACCACGTTGCGCGGGTTGTACAGGTGCGCGCGGTGCCAATCGTCAGAGTAGCGGCCGCCGACGCGGGCCAGGTCCGGGCCGGTGCGCTTGGAACCCCACAGGAACGGGTGGTCCCACACGCTTTCACCGGCCACCGAGTAGTGGCCGTAGCGCTCGGTTTCGGCGCGGAACGGGCGGATCATCTGCGAGTGGCAACCGACGCATCCTTCGCGGATGTAGATGTCGCGGCCTTCGACTTCCAGCGCGGTGCGCGGCTTCATGCCTTCGACAGGTTTGTTGGTAACGTCCTGGAAAAACAGCGGGACGATCTGGGTGAGGCCACCGACGCTCACGGCGATGACCATGAAGAACGCCAGCAGGCCGATGTTCTTCTCGACAGCTTCATGCTTCATCAGTGCGCTCCCACGACGACGATCTTGGCGGCTTCATCGGCTTCTACCGGGTTGGCAGCGCGGACGGTACGGAACACGTTGTAGGCCATCAGCAACATGCCGGAGGCGAAGAACGCACCGCCCAGAGCCCGCACGATGTAACCCGGGTGGCTGGCCTGCAGGGCTTCGAGGAAGGAGTAGGTGAGCGTGCCGTCATCGTTGATGGCGCGCCACATCAGGCCCTGGGTAATGCCGTTGACCCACATCGAGGCGATGTACAGCACGGTGCCGATGGTCGCCAGCCAGAAGTGCGCGTTGATCAGCCCGACGCTGTGCATCTGCACCCGTCCATAGAGCTTGGGAATCATGTGGTACACCGCGCCGATCGAGATCATCGCCACCCAGCCGAGGGCGCCGGCGTGGACGTGGCCGATGGTCCAGTCGGTGTAGTGCGACAGCGAGTTCACGGTCTTGATGGCCATCATCGGGCCTTCGAAGGTGGACATGCCGTAGAACGCCAGCGATACCACGAGGAAGCGCAGGATCGGGTCGGTGCGCAATTTGTGCCAGGCCCCGGACAGGGTCATCATGCCGTTGATCATGCCGCCCCAGCTCGGTGCCAGGAGGATGATCGACATCACCATGCCCAGCGACTGCGCCCAGTCAGGCAGCGCGGTGTAGTGCAGGTGGTGCGGGCCGGCCCAGATGTACAGGGTGATCAGCGCCCAGAAGTGCACGATCGACAGGCGATACGAGTAGATCGGCCGCTCGGCCTGCTTGGGCACGAAGTAGTACATCATCCCCAGAAAGCCCGTAGTGAGGAAGAAGCCCACGGCGTTGTGGCCGTACCACCACTGGATCATCGCGTCGGTCGCGCCGGCGTAGGCCGAGTACGACTTGAACAGGCTCACCGGCAGCGAGATGTGGTTGACGATGTGCAGCATCGCGGTGACCACGATGAAGGCGCCGTAGAACCAGTTGCCGACATAGATGTGCTTGGTCTTGCGCTTGACGATGGTGCCGAAGAACACCAGCCCGTAGGTGACCCAGACGATGGCCAGCAGGATCGCCAGCGGCCACTCCAGCTCGGCGTATTCCTTGGTGGTGGTGTAGCCCATCGGCAAAGTGATCAGCGCGCCGACGATCACCGCCTGCCAACCCCAGAAGGTGAAGGCGGCCATGCTGTCGGAGATCAGCCGGGTCTGGCAGGTTCGCTGCACCACGTAGTAGCTGGTGCCAAATAACGCACAGCCGCCGAAGGCGAAGATGACCAAGTTGGTGTGCAGCGGGCGCAGGCGGCCGAAGCTGGTCCAGGGCAGGTCCAGGTTCAATTGCGGCCACACCAGCTGCGAGGCGATGAAGACGCCGAGGCCCATGCCAAGGATCCCCCAGACCACCGTCATGATGGCGAACTGGCGGACGACCTTATAGTTATAAGCAGTCGGACTGATTGCTGTGCTCATTCTAAGGTTCCACGGTTTTGGTGTTCTTGTTGGTTGAAAAATCGGCGCCAGTATCGATAACCACCAGGGTTATGGCAACGCAAGAAGACTTGCGCCGACCCGTGTCCGGGCCCGTTTGCCGATGTCCCGCGGCAATTGGGTCTGGGCGATTGTACACAAATAAATATTTGTAATGTGTACCGTTTTTCACCTTTTTCTGATCGAACGGTCAAGCTTTTTTTGCGGGCGGCGTCAGGCGATGCGCCGCGTCTGCTTCGCTGGATTGATAGCGAAGCCCACTGAGGCAACAAGCTTAGTTCGGTTGGGGGGGGGTGCAAGGGGAGGGGGATGGGCTTGGGGGCGTAAGTCTTGAGGTTTGTAGCGCGTCGTAGATCGAGCGCCGCGCGGGCGGCGCTCGATCTCACAGGCGACGAAACGCTTCCGTCATACTCATTGGGCAGTCACCGATTCAGCGTCTTGCGAAAGGCTATACACATAAGCCGCCAACAAATGCACCTTGTCATTCCCCTGAATCTCCACCTGCGCCGGCATCTGCCCCTGGCGCCCATAGCGAATGGTCTGCTGCAACTGAGCGAAACTCGACCCATAGATAAACGCCTGCGGGTGATTCAGGTTCGGCGCACCCATGGCCGGCGTGCCATTACCCTCAGGCCCATGACAGGCCACGCAGTTGCCGGCAAAGATTTCCTTGCCCTTGGCCACGTCGGCCTTGGCGCCTTCCGGCAGGCTGCGGCCATCGAGGTTGGTCAGCACATAGGCGGCGACATCAGCCACGCCCTGTTCGCCAATCACCTCGGCCCACGCAGGCATCACCCCGTGGCGGCCGTTCATGATCGAGGCCTTGATGGTCTCGGGCTCGCCGCCCCAGCGCCAGTCGGTGTCGGTCAGGTTGGGGAAGCCATAGGCGCCTTTGGCGTCCGAGCCGTGGCACACCGCGCAGTTGGAAGCGAACAGGCGGCCGCCCATCTTCAACGCCTGCGGGTCCTTGGCCACTTCCTCGACGGGCATGGCCGCGTACTTGGCGAAGATCGGCCCGAACTTGGCGTCGGCCTTGTCCATTTCCTTTTGCCATTCATTAACGCCGGTCCAGCCGTTCTCGTAGCCTGGCAGGATGCCTTTCCAGTTGCCCAAGCCGGGGTACAGCACCAGGTAGCCGGCGCCGAACACCAAGGTGCCGACGAACAAGTAGAACCACCACTTGGGCAGCGGGTTGTCGTATTCCTCGATGCCATCGAAGCTGTGGCCCATGGTCTGGTCGGTGGTGCTGTTGCTTTGGCCCTTGCGGGTCGACAGCAGCAACCAGGTCAGGCCGATCAGGCTGCCAATGGTCAGTACGCTGATGTACGTACTCCAGAAGGTGGTCATTACCCGTTACTCCTTTTTGCAGCAGGTGCCTGCCCGGCAGCGGGCTGGCGGTCGTCGACGAAGGGCAGCAGGCGCGCTTCGGCGAAATCACGGTCGCGGCGACGGTTGAACACCCACAGCGTGAGGCCGATGAAAGCGATCATCACCACCAGGGTGCCCAGGCCGCGGATCATGCCGATGTCCATGTCCATCGCACTCACCTCTTGTTCTTGATCGCGGTGCCGAGCACCTGCAGGTAGGCGACCAGCGCGTCCATTTCGGTCTTGCCCTTGACCGCGTCGCGGGCGCCGGCAATGTCCGCGTCGCTGTACGGCACGCCAAGGGTGCGCAGGGTACGCATCTTGGTGTCGGTGTGGCTGTTGTCGACCTGCGCGGCGACCAGCCACGGGTAGGCCGGCATCTTCGACTCCGGCACCACGTTGCGCGGGTTGTACAGGTGCGCGCGGTGCCAGTCATCGGAGTAACGGCCGCCAACGCGCGCCAGGTCCGGCCCGGTGCGCTTGGAGCCCCACAGGAACGGGTGGTCCCACACGCTTTCACCGGCCACCGAGTAGTGGCCGTAGCGCTCGGTTTCGGCGCGGAACGGGCGGATCATCTGCGAGTGGCAGCCCACGCAGCCTTCGCGGATATAGATGTCGCGGCCCTCCAGTTGCAGCGCGGTGTAGGGCTTCATGCCTTCGACCGGCTTGTTGGTGACGTCCTGGAAGAACAGCGGGACGATCTGGGTCAGGCCGCCGATGCTGACGGCGAACACCATCAGCAGGGCCAGCAGGCCTACGTTTTTCTCGATCACTTCATGTTTCATCAGGCGGGTCTCCTCAGGCCAGCTGGGCGTTGGCAGGGGCGGCTTCGGTGGCCGGTGCACGCACGGTGCGCCAGGTGTTCCAGGCCATCAGGAACATGCCACTGAGGAAGATCGCGCCACCGACGAAACGCACGATGAAGCCCGGGTGGCTGGCCACCAGGGTTTCCACGAACGAGTAGGTGAGCGTGCCGTCGCTGTTGACCGCGCGCCACATCAGGCCCTGGGCGATGCCGTTGACCCACATCGAGGCGATGTACAGCACGGTGCCGATGGTCGCCAGCCAGAAGTGCGCGTTGATCAGGCCCAGGCTGTACATGCGCTGTTTGCCGAACACCACCGGGATGGTGTGGTACAGCGCGCCGATCGAGATCATCGCCACCCAGCCGAGGGCGCCGGCATGCACGTGGCCGATGGTCCAGTCGGTGTAGTGGGACAGGGCGTTGACGGTCTTGATGGCCATCATCGGGCCTTCGAAGGTGGACATGCCGTAGAACGCCAGCGACACCACCAGGAAACGCAGGATCGGGTCGCTGCGCAGTTTGTGCCAGGCCCCCGACAGGGTCATCATGCCGTTGATCATGCCGCCCCAGCTCGGTGCCAGCAGAATCAGCGACATCACCATGCCCAGCGACTGCGCCCAGTCGGGCAGCGCGGTGTAGTGCAGGTGGTGGGGGCCGGCCCAGATGTACAGGGTGATCAGCGCCCAGAAGTGGACGATCGACAGGCGATAGGAATACACCGGGCGTTCGGCCTGCTTGGGCACGTAGTAGTACATCATCCCGAGGAAGCCGGCGGTAAGGAAGAAGCCCACGGCGTTGTGGCCGTACCACCACTGCACCATGGCATCGGTGGCCCCGGCATATACCGAGTACGACTTGGTCAGGCTGACCGGCAGCTCCAGGTTGTTGACGATGTGCAGCAACGCCACGGTCAGGATGAACGCGCCGAAGAACCAGTTGCCCACGTAGATGTGCTTGGTGGTGCGTTTCATCAGCGTGCCGAAGAACACGATGGCGTAGGCGACCCAGACGATGGTGATCAGGATGTCGATCGGCCATTCCAGTTCAGCGTATTCCTTGGAGCTGGTGTAGCCCAGCGGCAGGCTAATGGCCGCCAGCAGGATCACCAGTTGCCAGCCCCAGAAGGTGAACGCCGCAAGTTTGGGCGAAAACAGGGTGGTCTGGCAGGTGCGTTGCACCGAATAATAGGACGTGGCGAACAACGCGCAGCCGCCGAAGGCGAAGATCACCGCATTGGTATGCAGTGGGCGCAGGCGGCCGAAGCTGGTCCAGGGGAGGTCGAAGTTGAGGGAAGGCCAGGCGAGCTGGGCGGCGATGAAGACGCCGAGCCCCATCCCGACGATTCCCCACACCACCGTCATGATGGCGAATTGGCGGACCACCTTGTAGTTATAGGCGGTACTGCTGGTTGTGTTCATGTATGGGTTCCCATCCACGGTTATTTTGGCAGGCTATGAAACGAGGCAAGAATGAGAGATGGGCAAAGTGCCGGTATTGACGGGGATCAATGGGCGAAGATCGCAAATGTCCCAGGCTTGCTCTGCGATCCTCCACGGAATCAGGGCGATAGCCGCGCTGCGCCATGCCTGATCCTGGCCCATGGCGCGGGTGCGCCGATGGACAGCGGGTTCATGGATGAAATAGCGCAAAGGCTGGCGGCGCTTGGGGTTGGCGTGGTTCGCTTCGAGTTTCCCTACATGGCCGAGCGCAGGGCGGGGGGGAGCAAGCGCCCGCCCAATCCACAGAAGGTGCTGCTCGAATGCTGGCGCGAGGTGTACCGGCAGGTGCGACCTTTGGTCACGGGCAGGCTGGCGATTGGCGGCAAGTCGATGGGCGGGCGCATGGCCAGTTTGTTGGCGGATGAACTGGGCGCGGATGCGCTGGTGTGCCTGGGGTATCCGTTCTATGCGGTGGGCAAGCCGGAGAAGCCACGGGTCGAGCACTTGGCGGGGTTGTCTACACCAACGCTGATCGTTCAGGGTGAGCGCGATGCGCTGGGGAATCGTGAGGCGGTTGCAGGGTATGCGTTGTCACCGTCGATCGAGGTGAGCTGGCTGGTGGCGGGGGATCATGACCTGAAACCGCTGAAGGCTTCGGGGTTCAGTCATGAGCAGCATTTGCAGGCGGCGGCTGAGAAAGTTGCAGAGTTCTTGTTGAAATAGTGTTGTTTTCTTCGCGGGCAAGCCCGCTCCCACAGGTACCCCACCTGTATCAAGACCCAGTGGGGTACCTGTGGGAGCGGGCTTGCCCGCGAAAAGGCCGGTGCAGGCTTGCGCTTAGTCGCGATACTCGCACAGGTAGGCAGTATCCACCTTCACCTGCAGCTGGAACTTGCTGTCCGCCGCCACATTGAACTTGTCGCCGGCATTGAAGGTTTCCCAGTTGTCGCTACCCGGCAGCTTGACGGTCAGCGCACCCGACACCACGTGCATGATTTCGCGCTTGGCGGTGCCGAATTCGTATTCGCCCGGTGCCATCACGCCGACGGTGGCCGGGCCTTCAGTGCCTTCGAAGGCGATCGACTTGACGGTACCATCGAAGTATTCGTTGACCTTGAACATGGGGCGACTCCTGAAAAGGGGATGGAAAAAAGGGCTGGCCAGTATGCCCAAGCCCCTTCCCGCCGTCATCTGCTTTCAGGGGGCATTGGCGGGCAGGCTCAACGGCAGCAGCCGCGCAGTATTGCGCGCATCCTCCAGGGCCCGGTGCTGCTGCCCGCAAAAGTGCATGCCGGCCAGCTGCAGCGCGCCGTTGAGCCCGGCCGGGCGCTGCAGGTGGCGGGCTTTTGCAAAGCGCTGCTTGAGATTGATGTGCGGCAGCTTGCGCAGCAGGCTGTCGAGTTCATGTTGCTGCCATTCCTGCAGCAGTTGCTGGCGGTCGTAATCGCCCCAGCTGACCCACGCCTGCAACTGCCCGCGGTGGTGGCCCAGCCAGCGTTCAAAGCGCGCCCACACCTGCGGGAACGCCGCGGCACTGTCGACATCGGCCTGGCTGATGTGCGTCAGCTCGCGGCAGAATGGCGTCAATTGTGGCCGCCGCCGGGGCCGCACGAAGCGCTGGAAGTGGTCCACCTCGCGGCCGTCACGGGTCACCAGGCTGGCGCCGATTTCTATGATTTCCATCTCCGTCACCGGCCAGCCACCATCATCGGTGGTGGCTTCCAGGTCGATCACCAACCAGTGGCCCATACCAGGCTCCCTCGCCATTCATGCTAGAGCAGCGTAGCCAATGTCGGGCCACACGGCATCCCCTGGCATAATGCCCTCACTTTGGCATAACCAGCAGTTGTGCCGAGCTGGGAAAACGCCTAGCTTAGGGCGCATCCAGGTATGAACCGTGATGAGTGTCCGTCTTGACTCCAGCGCCCGGCCTGAAGGCTATCTCCACCCTGATGATGCTGGCTGCGGTATGGCTGGCGGTGCCGGCCTGGGCTAGTTCCGCCCTTGATGTGAAGATTGGCGCTGCGCATTTTCCGCCGTACACCGTGCGCCCCGAGCAGGGCGCCGACACCGGCCTGTTGCCGCAGTTGGTCGAGGCATTGAATCGGCTGCAGCAGGATTACCGCTTCGTGCTGGTGCCCACCTCGATCCAGCGCCGCTTCGGTGATTTCCAGCAGGGCCGCACCGACATGGCCATTTTCGAGAACCCTGAATGGGGCTGGCAGCAGATTCCCCATCAGACGGTGGACATGGGCCTGGAAGACGCCGAAGTGTTCGTCGCCAAGAAGCTCGACGGCCGCGACCAGCGCTACTTCGATGACCTGGCCGGCAAGCGCCTGGCGCTGTTCAATGGCTATCACTACGCGTTCGCCGGATTCAATTCCGACCCTGCCTACCTGCGCAAAACCTACAACGCCACGCTGACTTATTCTCACGACAGCAACCTGCTGATGGTCCAGGCCGGCCGTGCCGACATCGCCTTGGTGACCCGGTCCTACCTCAGCGATTTCCTCAAGCGCAACCCGACCAGCTCCAGCCAGCTGGTTCCCTCCACGCGTATCGATCAGACCTACCACCACTACGCGCTGTTGCGCCCGGAAGCGGCCATCACGGGTGCGCAATTCGCCGACCTGTTGCGCCAGCTCCGCGACAACGGAGAGCTGGCCCGTATCTTCCAGCCCTATCGCATCACCGTCGCCGCGCCGCAGGACTAAATTCCTCGGGCTCCGCCACGTTTTCAGCAGTGAGCCTCCTTTTCATTTTCTGTGAGCCCTGCCCATGCCGTTCGATGCCGCTTCACAGCCCCTTTGCGCGCCACGCTGGCGCAGCCTCGCTGCCGACGAGGGTGATTGCTGGTTGAGCCTGACCCTCGAGGGCCGGCCATTGATTCAGGTGCGCCTGGAACCTGGCGCGACCCTCGCGGTGCACGTTGAAAACCTATGCCCGGAGCGCCCGCAGCAGGCCCTGTGGGCTGCCTGCTATTGGCTGCTGTCGCGCGACCCAGCCCGCCAGCGCCTGGCCTGGCACCTGCCCAAGGCGGTGCCGGAGGCACTTGCCAGCGGCCTGTTACTGATCACCGAGCAGGCGGGCGTGTACCTGTGCGAGCGCACTCTGTTCTGGCAGTTGCCCCAGCCATGGCTCGGCCAGGCCATCAGCGGCAGCTATCCGCAACAGATGCAGATCAGCAACGGCAAACGCCACCCACGCCGTGCGCCCAAGCCCCGTGGCGAGGTCTACCGGCGCTTTGATGCGCGCCTGGGTAGCTGGGTATCGCTGCGTACCTTGGAGATCGACCAGGACCTGGAGCGCTTCAACCGCTGGCAGAACAACCCGCGCGTGGAGCAGTTCTGGCAGGAGGGCGGATCACTGGAGCAGCACCGTGAGTACCTGGCCAAGCTGGACGCCGACCCGCATACCGTCACCTTGATCGGCTGCTTCGATGATCAGCCGTTCGCCTACTTCGAGGCGTACTGGGCCAAGGAGGACCGCATCGCGCCGTTCTATTCGGCCGACGACTACGACCGTGGCATCCACATGCTGGTGGGGGAGGAGGCGCACCGTGGGCCGCACAAGGTGGCCAGCTGGCTGTCGGCACTGGTGCACTATCTGTTCCTGGATGATCCGCGCACCCAGCGGGTGGTCGCCGAACCGCGTGCCGACAACGGCAAGATGATCGGCTACATGCACGACCAGTGCTTCCACTGCGACAAGGAATTCGACTTCCCGCACAAGCGCGCGGCGCTGATGATTCTGGGGCGGGAGCGGTTTTTCGATCGCTGCAAATTAGTCTGAGACCGCGTCGCCTTTTTCGCGGGGCAAGCCCGCTCCCACAGGATGGGGTGTGATCGCTGTGGGAGCGGGCTTGCCCCGCGAAAAGGGCGACACCGATCGATCAGGCTTGCCGGCTGGCAGTCTTGCGGCAGTGCACCAGCGCATCACGAATCATGAAGTTGACCAGCGTCGGCGACACCCCCAGCTCCTTGGCGATGTCTTTCTGCGGCACGCCGTGCAGGCGATACATTTCGAAGGCGTAGCGAGTGCGCTGGGGCAGTTCGTTGAGCGCCTCGGCAATGTGCTCGAGCGCGGCCAGGTTGATATGCGTGGCTTCCGGCGAGGCGTTCGGGATCACCACGTTCAGGCCCTCTTCTTCGCTGCCCGAATACCTCAGCTCCATCGCCTGCTTGCGGTAATGGTCGATGGCCAGGTTGCGCACGATCTGGAACAGGTAGCTGAGCTGGGCCTTGAACGAGGAGGTGATCTGCGGGGCGGCGCTGAGCCGGAAGAAGGCGTCCTGCACCACATCCTCGGCACGCGAGCGGCAGCCAGTGATGCGCGCCGCGATCTTGACCAGGATTCTGCGGTTGTCGACGAACGCCTGGAGTAATGGTGAATCGCACTTACTTGTGGATAGTTGTTCCGCCATGGAAATCACCTTGTCTCAGAGGGGAATAGGAGCACCCCTCATGGGGAAGCTGCCTGCGACGTGCGACAAACTATTCAGAATGATAATGATTGTCAAATACGAAAGTTAATGAGTATCCATTAGTTTCGGTTCTAAGCAGTCGAGCGTGACGCGGTTCACCTTTCACCGCCGACAAAGCCTCCGTCTCTCGGTAATTTCTTCCCTCGCCCGTCCGTTCCCCTCTGTACATCCGGCCGCCGAATGCTGCCCGCCGACCTTGCGCGGGGCAACCGGCCCGACTTATCCAGACACTGGCAGGAACACCCCATGACGGACGCCTTCGAACTCCCGCTCTCGCTGGTCCAGGCCCTCGCGCAACGCGCCGCGCAGACCCCGGACCGCATCGCCTTGCGCTTCTTGGCCGATGCCCCAGGCGAGCAGGCCGTGCTCAGCTATCGCGACCTGGACCTGCGCGCGCGCACCATCGCCGCCGCCTTGCAGAGCCGCGCCGCGTTCGGTGACCGTGCCGTGCTGCTGTTCCCCAGTGGTCCGGATTACGTGGCGGCGTTCTTTGGTTGCCTGTACGCCGGGGTGATCGCCGTGCCGGCCTATCCGCCGGAGTCCTCGCGCCAGCATCACCAGGAGCGTCTGCTGTCGATCATCGACGACGCCGAGCCGCGCCTGTTGCTGACTGTGGCAGCGCTACATGACGGTTTGCAGGGCCTGCCAGCCCTGGCCGCCGACAACGCCCCCGAACTGCTGGCGGTGGATGGCCTGGACCCGGCGTTGGCGAGTGCCTGGCGCGAACCTGCGCTGGCTGGCGACGACATCGCCTTCCTCCAGTACACCTCTGGTTCCACCGCGCTGCCCAAGGGCGTGCAGGTCAGCCACGGCAACCTGGTGGCCAACGAGCAACTGATCCGCCAGGGGTTTGGCATCGACCTCAACCCCGACGATGTGATCGTCAGCTGGTTGCCGCTGTACCACGACATGGGCCTGATCGGCGGGCTGCTGCAGCCGATCTTCAGCGGCGTGCCGTGCGTGCTGATGTCGCCTGGCTACTTCCTAGCCCGGCCGCAGCGCTGGTTGCAGGCGATCAGTGAGTACGGCGGCACCATCAGCGGCGGGCCGGACTTCGCCTACCGACTGTGCAGCGAGCGGGTCAGCGAAGCGGCCCTGGCCAGCCTCGACCTTAGCCGTTGGCGCGTGGCTTATTCGGGCTCCGAGCCGATCCGCCAGGACAGCTTGGACACCTTCGCCGGAAAATTTGCCGCTTGCGGCTTCACCCCGAGCAGCTTCTTCGCCAGCTATGGCCTGGCCGAAGCCACCCTGTTCGTCAGCGGCAGCCGTCGTGGCCAGGGCATCGGCGCGCTGGAAATCGACGCCGAGGCGTTTGCCGCCAATCGCGCCGAAACCGGCAAGGGCAGCGTGCTGATGAGCTGCGGCTACCCGCAGCCCGGCCATGCGGTGCGCATCGTCGAGCCGCAGCGACTGGAAGTGCTGGATGACAACCTGGTCGGTGAGATCTGGGCCGGTGGCCCGAGCATCGCCCTGGGTTACTGGCGCAACCCCGAAGCCAGTGCCCGCACCTTCGTCGAAATGGACGGCCAGACCTGGCTGCGTACCGGCGACCTGGGCTTCATGCGCGACGGCGAAGTGTTCGTCACCGGGCGCCTGAAGGACATGCTCATCGTGCGCGGTCAGAACCTGTACCCGCAGGACCTGGAAAAAACCCTGGAGCGTGAAGTCGACGTGCTGCGCAAGGGCCGTGTCGCGGTGTTCGCCGTCGACGACCAGGGCGAGGAGGGCATCGGCGTGGCGGTGGAAGTCAGCCGCAACGTGCAGAAGGCGGTGAAGCCCGAGGCGCTGATCAAGACCCTGCGCCAGGTCATCGCCGACGCCTGCCGCCAGGCACCGGCCGTGGTCCTGCTGCTCAACCCGGGCGCGCTGCCCAAGACCTCCAGCGGCAAGCTGCAGCGCTCGGCGTGCCGCCTGCGCATGAATGATGGCAGCCTGGACTGCTATGCGCGCTTCCCGAGCGCTGCCGAGCCGACCGAGACGGCTGCAGCCGCTGATGGCCTGCAGGCCCGCATCGCCGGCATCTGGTGCGAGATCCTCAAGGCCGAGTCGGTCGCCGCCGACGACCATTTCCTGCTGTTGGGCGGCAACTCCATCGCCGCCACCCAGGTCACCGCGCGCCTTGCCGATGAGCTGGGTATCGCGCTGAACCTGCGCACCTTGTTCGAAGCACCGACCCTGTCCGATTACAGCGCTGCGGTGGCGGCAATCATTGCCAAGGGCGGTGGCGAAACGGCAGCCATCGCCACCCTCGACCGTGGTCAGGCCCTGCCGCAGTCGCTGGCGCAGAACCGCCTGTGGCTGCTGTGGCAACTGGAGCCGCAATCGGCGGCCTACAACATTCCTGCCGGCCTGCATCTGCGCGGCGAGCTGGACCAGGCCGCGCTGGAAGCCGCGTTCCAGGCCCTGGTGGCGCGCCATGAGGCACTGCGCACGGTGTTCAGCGAAGCAGACGGCCAGGCCCTGCAACGCATCCTGCCCGAGCAGGCTTTCAATCTGCAGCGCCTCGACCTGCAAGGGTTGTCGGCCAGCGAAGTGGCCGAGCGCCGCGAAGCCGAAGCCCAGCAACCGTTCGATCTGACCCAAGGGCCGCTGCTGCGCGTGACCCTGGCGCAGCTGGACGATGAAGATCATCAGCTGTGGGTGACCTTGCATCACATCGTCGCCGATGGCTGGTCGCTGAATATCCTGCTCGACGAATTCGCCAAACTCTATGCTGCCCGTTGCCAGGGCCTGGAAGCCTCGCTGACGGCGCTGCCGCTGGGTTATGCCGACTATGGCATCTGGCAGCGCCATTGGCTGGCCGAAGGCGAAAGCGCACGACAGCTGGACTACTGGAAGACCCAGCTGGGCGATAGCCTGCCGGTGCTCGACCTGCATCCGGACCATCCCCGTTCCAGCCAGCAGTCGAACCGCGCCGCACGCCTGAACGTGAAAGTGCCAGCCCCGCTCAGCGAGGCTCTCAAAGGCCTGGCCCGCGATCAGCAAGCCAGCCTGTTCATGGTCCTGCTGGCCGCCTGGCAAGGCCTGCTGCACCGCTACACCGGCCAGGGCGACATCCGCGTCGGCGTGCCTAACGCCAACCGCCCGCGCCAGGAAACCCAGGGCATGGTCGGCTTCTTCATCAACACCCAGGTGCTGCGCGCGCAACTGGATGGCCGCCTGCCATTCAGCGCACTGCTGGCCCAGGTGCGCCAGGCCACACTCGACGCCCAGGCCCATCAGGACCTGCCGTTCGAGCAACTGCTCGAAGCGCTGCCCGAGGCCCGCGAGCAAGGCCTGTTCCAGGTCATGTTCAACCACCAGCAGCGCGACCTCTCGGCGCTGCGCCGGCTGCCAGGCCTGCTGGCCGAAGAGCTGCCGTGGCACAGCCGCGAAGCCAAGTTCGACCTGCAACTGCACAGTGAAGAAGACCACCAGGGTCGCCTCAGCCTGGCCTTCGATTATGCCGCCGAACTGTTTGCCGAGGGCACCGTCAAGCGCCTGTCCCAGCACCTGCTGGCGCTGCTCGAACAGGTGAGCGCGCAACCGCAGTTGGCCCTGGGCGATGTCGACTTGCTGAGCGAGCGAGGCCGTCAGCAGCTGTTGGCCTGGGGCCAGGCACCGACGCCGGTACCTCAGCGTCTGGTGGTCGAACAGCTCAACGAACAAGCGCGCCTGACCCCCGAGCGCACTGCGCTGGCCTGGGAAGGCGACAGCCTTGACTACGCCGAACTGCACCAGCAGGCCAACCGTCTGGCCCATTACCTGCGCGACAAGGGCGTTGGCCCCGACACCTGCGTGGCCATCGCCGTCGAGCGCTCACCGCAACTGCTGGTCGGCCTGCTGGCCATCCTCAAGGCCGGTGGCGCCTACGTGCCGCTGGACGTCGACTACCCGGCCGAACGCCTGGCCTACATGCTGCGCGATTGCCAGGCCAGCCTGTTGCTGAGCAACAGCGGCATGCTTGCCAGCTTGCCGCAGGTCGACGGCGTCAGCGCCATCGCCCTCGACCAGTTGCACCTGGACAGCTGGCCAAGCCAAGCGCCGGGCCTGCACCTGCACGGCGACAACCTGGCCTACGTGATCTACACCTCCGGTTCCACCGGCCAGCCCAAAGGCGTGGGCAATACCCACGCGGCGCTGGCCGAGCGCCTGCAATGGATGCAGGCCACCTACGCGCTGGATGACAGCGACGTGCTGATGCAGAAGGCGCCGATCAGTTTCGACGTGTCGGTGTGGGAGTGCTTCTGGCCGCTGATCACCGGCTGCAAACTGGTGCTCGCAGGCCCCGGTGAGCACCGCGACCCGCAGCGCATCGCCGCGCTGGTGCAGCAGCATCAGGTCACCACGCTGCACTTCGTGCCTCCGCTGTTGCAGGTGTTCGTGCAAGAGCCGCTGGCCGCCGGTTGCACCAGCCTGCGCCGGTTGTTCTCCGGCGGCGAAGCGCTGTCGGCGAACCTGCGTGACCGCGTGTTGCAGTTGCTGCCGCAGGTGCAGCTGCACAACCGCTATGGCCCGACCGAAACCGCCATCAACGTGACCCACTGGCATTGCCAGGCCGACGACGGCCAGCGCTCGCCCATCGGTCGCCCGCTGGGCAACGTGATCTGCCGCGTGCTGGATGCCGACCTGCAACTGGCGGCGCCAGGCGTGCCGGGTGAGTTGTATCTCGGTGGCGCGGGCCTGGCCCGAGGCTACCTCGGCCGCCCAGGCCTGACCGCCGAGCGCTTCGTGCCCCAGGCCGATGGCAACGGCGAGCGCCTGTACCGCAGTGGCGACCGTGCCCGCTGGCAGGCTGAGGCCCTGGAATACCTAGGCCGTCTCGATCAGCAGGTGAAGGTCCGAGGTTTCCGCGTCGAGCCTGAGGAAGTCCAGGCCTGCCTGCTCAGTCAGCCGGGTGTCGAACAGGCGCTGGTGCTGATCCATCAGGACGCCGTCGGCGCGCAGCTGGTCGGCTACTACAGCGGCCCGGCTCAGGCCGACGCGCTGCTGGCCAACCTGGCCGAGCGCCTGCCGGCCTACATGGTGCCGGCGCAGTTGATCGCGCTGGAGCACATGCCGTTGGGCCCAAGCGGCAAGGTCGATCGCAAGGCCCTGCCGGCACCGGTCTGGCAGCAACGTGAACATGTCGAACCGCAATCGGCGCTTGAACAGCAGGTCGCGGCGATCTGGCGCGAAGTGCTCAACCTGCCGCGCATCGGCCTGCACGACGACTTCTTCGCCCTCGGTGGCCACTCGCTGCTGGCCACCCAGATCGTCTCGCGCACCCGCCAGGCCTGCGACGTCGAACTGCCGCTGAAAGCCCTGTTCGAGGCCAGCGAACTGGGCGCCTTCTGCGCCGAGATCGCTCGCATCCGCGATGCCGGCCAGCGCAACCAGCAAGGCGAGATCGCCCGCGTCGACCGCCGCCAGGCCGTGCCGCTGTCGTACTCGCAGCAGCGCATGTGGTTCCTCTGGCAGATGGAACCGGACAGCCCGGCCTACAACGTCGGCGGCATGGCGCGCCTGCGCGGCACGCTGCATGTGGATGCCTTCGAACGCGCGCTGCAGGCGCTGATCGTGCGCCACGAAACCCTGCGCACCACGTTCCCCGCCATCGATGGCGTGGCCTACCAGTGCGTGGCCGAGCACAGCGCCGTGAAGCTCGACTGGCAAGACTTCAGCAACCTGCCAGCCGCCACTCGCCAGCAGCGCCTGCAGCAGCTGGCCGATGAACAGGCGCACCAGCCCTTCGACCTGGAGCGCGGTCCACTGCTGCGCGCCTGCCTGGTCAAGGCCGAGGAGCGCGAGCATTACTTCGTGCTGACCTTGCACCACATCGTCACCGAAGGCTGGGCCATGGACATCTTTGCCCGCGAACTGGGCGAGCTGTACGAAGCCTTCGTCGACGAGCGCGAATCGCCACTGGAACCGTTGCCGGTGCAGTACCTGGACTACAGCGTGTGGCAGCGCCAATGGCTGGAAAGCGGCGAGGGCGCACGTCAGCTGGCCTATTGGAAAGCCCGCCTGGGCGATGAGCATCCGGTGATGGCACTGCCCGCCGACCGCCCACGCCCGGCGGTGCAGAGCCACCGTGGCGAGCTGTACCGCTTCGACCTCGACCCGGCGCTGGTCGCCCGCGTGCATGCGTTCAACAGCCAGCGCGGCCTGACCCTGTTCATGACCATGACCGCCACCCTGGCCGCCTTGCTGCACCGCTACAGCGGCCAACGCGACCTGCGCATCGGCGCGCCGGTGGCCAACCGCATCCGCCCGGAAAGCGAAGGGCTGATCGGCGCCTTCCTCAACACCCAGGTGCTGCGTTGCGAGCTGGACGGGCAGATGACTGTCGGCGCCTTGCTCGACCAGGTGCGCCAGGCCGCGATCGAAGGCCAGTCGCACCAGGACCTGCCGTTCGACCAGCTGGTCGAAGCCCTGCAGCCACCGCGCAGCAGTGCCTACAACCCGCTGTTCCAGGTGATGTGCAATGTGCAGCGCTGGGCCTTCCAGCAAAGCCGCGACCTGGCCGGCATGCAGGTGGATTACCTGGTCAACGACGCCAGCGCCACCAAGTTCGACCTGTACCTGGAGGTCACCGACCTCGATGGCCGCCTGGGTTGCTGCCTGACCTACAGCCGCGACCTGTTCGACGAGCCGCGCATCGCACGCATGGCAGAACACTGGCAGCAGCTGCTGATTGGCCTGCTCGATAACCCCGAGCAGCGCCTGTGCGAACTGCCGATGCTGGCCGACGCCGAACAGCAAGTGATGATCGGCCAGCTGCAAGGCGAACATCACTACGGCCTCGACCAGACCCTACACGGCCTGTTCGCCGCCCAGGCCGCGCGCACGCCGCAGGCCGGTGCGCTGACCTTCGCCGGCCAGCACCTGAGCTATGCCGAACTCGACCAGCAGGCCAACCGCCTGGCCCGTGCCCTGCGCGAGCGCGGTGTCGGCCCGCAAGTGCGCGTGGGCCTGGCCCTGGAGCGTTCGCTGGAGATGGTCGTCGGCCTGCTGGCCATCCTCAAGGCCGGCGGCGCCTACGTGCCGCTCGACCCGGAATACCCGCTCGACCGCCTGCGCTACATGATCGAGGACAGCCGCATCGGCCTGTTGCTGAGCCAGCGCGCGCTGCTCGAAACCCTTGGTGAGTTGCCAGACGGCGTCGCCAGCTGGAGCCTGGAGGACGATGCCGCGAGCCTGTCCGCCTACAGCGATGCGCCGCTGGACAACCTCAACCTGCCGCAACACCCGGCCTACCTGATCTACACCTCCGGCTCCACCGGCAAGCCCAAAGGCGTGGTGGTCAGCCACGGTGAAATCGCCATGCATTGCCAGGCGGTGATCGACGCCTTCGGCATGCGCAGCGACGACTGCGAACTGCACTTCTATTCGATCAACTTCGACGCCGCCAGCGAACGCCTGCTGGTGCCACTGCTGTGCGGCGCCCGCGTGGTGCTGCGTGCCCAGGGCCAATGGGGCGCCGAAGAGATCTGCCAGCTGGTGCGCGAGCAGAAAGTCAGCGTCCTTGGCTTCACCCCAAGCTACGGCAGCCAGCTGGCCCAATATCTGGCCGGGCAGGGCGAGCAACTGCCGGTGCGCCTGGTGATCACCGGCGGCGAAGCGCTGACCGGCGAGCACCTGACGCGCATCCGCCAGGCCTTCGTCCCGCAGCAGTTCATCAACGCCTACGGCCCGACCGAAACCGTGGTGATGCCGCTGGCCTGCGTGGCGCCCGACACACTGCCCGCCGACGCCGGCAGCGTGCCGATCGGCCGGGTGATCGGCGCCCGCAGCGCTTACATCCTCGACGAGGACCTGGCATTGCTGCCGCAAGGTGGCATCGGTGAGCTGTACGTCGGCGGTGCCGGCCTGGCCCAGGGCTACCACGACCGCCCCGGCCTCAGTGCCGAGCGCTTCGTCGCCGACCCGTTCAGCCATGACGGCGGGCGCCTGTATCGCACCGGCGACCTGGTGCGCCTGCGCGCCGACGGCCTGGTGGAGTACATCGGCCGTGCCGACCAGCAGGTGAAGATCCGCGGCTTCCGCATCGAGCTCGGCGAAATCGAAAGCCGCCTGCAGGAACATGCCGATGTCGACGAGGCGGTAGTACTCGCCCTCGACCTGCCGGGTGGCAAGCAACTGGTGGGCTACCTGGTGTGCAAGCAGGCCGGCGCCGACAGCGAGGCCCAGACCCAGCTGCGCGAAGCGGTCAAGGCCGATGCCCGCCAGCACCTGCCGGACTACATGGTGCCGGCGCACCTGGTGCTGCTCGACAGCCTGCCGTTGATGGGCAACGGCAAGCTCGACCGCCGCGCCTTGCCGATGCCTGACCTGGAACAGGCGCGCCAGCACTATCAGGCGCCGGCCAACGAGCTGGAGGAACAACTGGCGCAGATCTGGCGTGAGGTGCTCAACGTCTCCCGCGTGGGCGTGCAGGACAACTTCTTCGAACTGGGCGGCGACTCGATCCTGTCCATCCAGGTGGTCAGCCGCGCCCGCCAGCTGGGCCTGCAGTTCACCCCGCGTGACCTGTTCCAGCACCAGACCATCCAGACCCTCGCCGCCGTGGTCACCCGCAGCGAGGCGCCGAGCAGCATCGAGCAGGCGCAACGCCAGGGACGCAGCGCCCTGACGCCGATTCAGCACTGGTTCTTCGACAGTGACGTGGCCCAGCCGCAGCACTGGAACCAGGCGGTATTGCTCGAAGCCCGCCAGCCGCTGGACAGCGCTCTGCTGGAGCGCGCTCTGGATGCACTGGTGGAACACCACGACAGCCTGCGCCTGCGCTTCACCCAGGCCAATGGCCGCTGGCAGGGCGACTTCGCCGCATCGACCGGCGAGCAACTGCTGTGGACCGCCACGGTGGCCGACCTCGACGACTGCCAGGCGCTGTACACCGACGTGCAACGCAGCCTGGACCTGGAACAGGGGCCGCTGCTGAGGGCCTTGCTGGTCAGTGACGGGCAGGGCGCCCAGCGCCTGCTGCTGGCGATCCACCATCTGGTGGTCGACGGCGTGTCCTGGCGCGTGCTGCTCGAAGACCTGCAAGCCCTCTACCGTGGCCAGCCGCTGGCGGCCAAAACCCACGCCATGGCCGATTGGGCCGCGCGCCTGGCCAGCTACGCCGGCAGCGATTCGCTGCGCGATGAGCTGGACTGGTGGCAAGGCCAGTTGGGCGATGTGCGCCATGAACTGCCGTGCGATCACCCTCAGGGCGGCAACCTGCACCGGCATGCCGACACCCTGGCCATCGGCCTGGATGTCGAGCAGACCCGCCAGCTGCTGCAACAGGCCCCGGCGGCCTACCACACCCAGGTCAACGACCTGCTGCTGACCGCCCTGGCGCGCACCTTGTGCCGCTGGACTGGAGACGACGAGGTACTCGTTCAGCTCGAAGGCCATGGCCGCGACGGCCTGTTCGAAGACATGGACCTGACCCGCAGCGTCGGCTGGTTCACCAACGCCTACCCTCTGCGCCTGAACCCGCAGGCAGGTGAGGGCGACAGCGCCCGCGCCACCTCGATCAAGCGCATCAAGGAACAGCTGCGTCAGGTGCCGCACAAAGGTCAGGGCTATGGCGTGCTGCGCTACCTGGCCGACGACGCCGGGCGTGAACGCATGGCTGCGCTGCCCCAGGCACGCATCACCTTCAACTACCTGGGCCAGTTCGACCAGCAGTTCGACGCCGCGGCGCTGTTCCAGCCGCTGGACGCCCCGGCGGGCCTGGCCCACGACCTGGATGCGCCGCTGCCCAACTGGCTCAGCGTCGACGGCCAGGTTTACGGCGGTGCCCTGCAACTGCGCTGGACCTACAGCCGCGAGCGTTTCGACGAACAGACCATCGCCAACCTGGCCGAGGCCTATCGTCAGGAACTGCTGGCCCTGGTCGGCCACTGCCTGGCCGAGGGCAACGGCAGCTTCACGCCCTCTGACTTCCCGCTGGCGCACCTGACCCAGGAGCAGATCGACGCGCTGCCGATCCCGGCCGCGCAGATCGAGGACGTCTACCCGCTGACCCCGATGCAGGAGGGCCTGCTGCTGCATACCCTGCTGGAACCGGGCACCGGCATCTACTACATGCAGGACCGCTACCGCATCAACAGCGCCCTCGACCCGCAGCGCTTCGCCCAGGCCTGGCAGGCCGTGGTAGCGCGCCACGAGGCGCTGCGCGCATCGTTCAGCTGGAGCGCCGGCGAAGCGATGCTGCAGATCATCCACAAACCGGGCAACACGCCGGTGGATTACCAGGACTGGCGCGGCCTCGATGAGGCTACCCAGGAGCAGCGCCTGCAAGCCCTGCACAAGCAGGAGCGCGAAGCGGGCTTCGAACTGCTGCGCGAGGCGCCGTTCCACCTGCGCCTGGTGCGCGTGGACGACGAGCGCTACTGGTTCATGATGAGCAACCACCACATCCTCATCGATGCCTGGTGCCGTTCGCTGCTGATGAACGACTTCTTCGAGCTCTACCAGGCCCTCGGCGAAGGCCGCCAGGCCCAGCTGCCGGTGCCGCCGCGCTACCGCGACTACATCGGCTGGCTGCAGCGCCAGGACCTCGACGAAGCACGTGGCTGGTGGCAGGCCAACCTGGCCGGCTTCGAACACGCCACGGCGATCCCCAGCGACCGCCCGCTGCGCAATGATCACGCCGGTGACGGCATGGTCGTCGGCGACTGCTACACCCGCCTCGACGTCAGCGACGGCGTGCGCCTGCGCGAACTGGCCCAGGCCCACCAGCTGACCATCAACACCTTCGCCCAGGCGGCCTGGGCGCTGGTGCTGGCCCGCTATAGCGGCGAGCGCGATGTGGCCTTCGGCGTGACCGTGGCGGGGCGCCCGGTGAGCATGCCGCAGATGCAGCGCACCGTCGGCCTGTTCATCAACAGCATCGCCCTGCGCGTGCAACTGCCCGAGCCGGGCCAACGCCGCAGCGTGCGCCAGTGGCTGCAAGGCCTGCTGGAACGCAACATGGAGCTGCGCGAGTACGAATACCTGCCGTTGGTGACCATCCAGGAATGCAGCGAGCTGCCCAAGGGCCAGCCACTGTTCAACAGCCTGTTCGTGTTCGAGAACGCCCCGGTGGAAACCGCCGTGCTCGACCACGCCCAGCACCTGAATGCCAGCTCCGACTCGGGCCGTACCCACACCAACTTCCCGTTGACCGCCGTGTGCTACCCGGGCGACGACCTGGGCCTGCACCTGTCGTTCGACCAGCGCTACTTCGACTACGCAACCGTCGAACGCCTGCTGGCCGAGTTCAAGCGCCTGCTGCTGGCGCTGGTGCAAGGCTTGGAGGGCGAGGTCAGCGAACTGCCGCTGCTGGGTGAGGACGAACAGCGCTTCCTGCTCGACGACTGCAACCGCACCGAACACGCCTATGCCCTGGAGCAGAGCTATGTGGCGCAGTTCGAGGCACAGGTCGCCGCGCACCCTGAGCGCACCGTGGCCCGTTGCCTGGAAGCTAGTTACGACTACGCCGGCCTGAATCTTGCGGCCAACCGCCTGGGCCATGCCCTGGTCGCTGCGGGCGTGACCCTCGATCAACCGGTGGCGTTGCTGGCCGAGCGCGGCCTGCCGCTGCTGGGCATGATCGTCGGCAGCTTCAAGGCCGGTGCCGGTTACCTGCCGCTGGACCCAGGCCTGCCGTCGGCGCGTCTGCAGCGCATCGTCGAACTCAGCCGCACGCCGGTGCTGGTGTGCAGCGCGGCCTGTGCCGAGCAGGCGCGCCTGCTGCTGGATGAACTGGCCGGCGTCGCCCGTCCGCAGCTGCTGGTCTGGGAAGAGGTGCAGGCGAGCAGTATTGCCAGCCACAACCCAGGCATCCACAGCGGCCCGGACAACCTCGCCTACGTCATCTACACCTCAGGCTCCACCGGCTTGCCGAAGGGCGTGATGGTCGTGCAGCGCGGCATGCTCAACAATCAGCTGAGCAAGGTGCCGTACCTGGCGTTGAGCGAGCACGATGTGATCGCCCAGACCGCCTCGCAGAGCTTCGACATCTCGGTCTGGCAGTTCCTCGCCGCGCCGCTGTTCGGCGCCAAGGTCGAGATCGTGCCCAACACCATCGCCCACGATCCGCAGGGCCTGCTGGCCCATGTGCAGGCCACCGGCATCACCGTGCTGGAAAGCGTGCCCTCGCTGATCCAGGGCATGCTGGCCAACGATCACCAGGCGCTGGACGGCCTGCGCTGGATGCTGCCGACTGGCGAAGCCATGCCGCCAGAGCTGGCCGCGCAATGGCTGCAGCGTTACCCGGACATCGGCCTGGTCAACGCTTATGGCCCGGCGGAATGCTCCGATGACGTGGCGTTCTTCCGCGTCGACCTGGCCTCGACCCAGGGCAGCTATCTGCCCATCGGTACACCCACCGACAACAACCGCCTGTATCTCTATGGCGAGGATCAAACCCTGGTGCCGTTGGGCGCGGTGGGCGAGCTGTGTGTGGCCGGTACCGGCGTGGGTCGTGGCTATGTCGGCGACCCAGTGCGCACTGCCCTGGCCTTCATCCCGCACCCGCACGGCGCATCGGGCGAACGCCTGTACCGCACCGGCGACCTGGCGCGGCAACGGCCGGATGGCGTGCTCGAATATGTCGGGCGCATCGACCACCAAGTGAAGATCCGCGGCTACCGCATCGAGCTGGGCGAAATCGAAGCCCGCCTGCACGAGCAGGCCGAGATCCGCGATGCCGCTGTTGGCGTGCAGGACGGCGTCAACGGCAAGCACCTGGTCGGCTATCTGGTGGCCCACCAGAGCATCAGCGCCGACGCTGCGCTGCTGGAGCAGGTCAAACAACGCCTGCGCGCCGAATTGCCGGAGTACATGGTGCCGCTCCACTGGGGCTGGTTCGACAAGCTGCCGCACAACGCCAACGGCAAGCTCGACCGCAAGGCCCTGCCAGCCATCGACATCGGCGGCCAGCACAGCCAGGTTTACCTGGCTCCGCGTGACGAGCTGGAAGAGGTACTCGCCGGTATCTGGGCCGACGTGCTCAAGGCCGAGCGGGTAGGGGTGCATGACAACTTCTTCGAACTGGGCGGGCATTCGCTGTTGGCTACGCAGATTGCCTCGCGGGTGCAGAAACAGTTGCAGCTCAATGTGCCGCTGCGGGCGATGTTCGAGTGCAGTACGGTCGAGGAGTTGGCTGAGTATGTGCGCGGGTTGCAGGACAGTGCGCTGGATGAGGGCAAGGTGGATCGGTTGAGTGATCTGATGGCGGAGTTGGAGGGGCTTTGAGGGACGAAGGGGCGCTATGCGCCCCTTTTCGCCAGTGAAGTGTCACATCGAGGCATTGATGAATGCTTCGTCAAGCGAAGCCGCACGGTGACGTGCCATGAACTCCTTTCCATTGTTGAATGCTTCCAAACGACATTTGGCAAGCATGTAGAAACGGTCACAGTTGTTGGTGATTTCCTCGGTGTAATGTGAGGAAATCAACACGCTCGCGCCTTCTTTACACGCGTTTTTGATGCCGAGCCATATGTAATGACGGAATTCTGGGTCCACACCAGCTGTGGGTTCGTCCAGAATGATCAAGTCACTATTCAAAAGCAGTAGTGTGAGTGTGAAGAAACTGCGAATTTCTCCATAACTGCAGGTGGAGGATTTTTTACGGGATATATCGTCGTATCGACTAGCTAGGGATGGCGACCATTGGTGTAATTTCGAGAGCATTGTGGTGTGGCAAGGGATGTTGTTTGCATTGAGGCTGCTGATTAGATTGCCTACCTCCTTCATTCGTAACAAAGGGGGTGGAGTGATGATCTGAGTAAGGTAAGTCGGCCGCTTTGCGAGGTTTATAATTTTACCGCGTGATGGCGTTTTTATTCCGCTTATCAGATCAAAGAGGGTTGTTTTGCCAGCGCCATTGCAACCCAGTATGCCTATCATTTCACCTTGGTTTGCGTGGAGCGTCAGTTGGTCGATGATCGCTGTGCGGGAGTAACTAAAGCTTAAGCCTTCTATTTGCAGTAAGCGCATCAGTATCGGCTCCAGATTGGTTGTATTCTGAAATAGCGCGCTGTGAGGTAAAGTGCGGCGAATGCAGTCGTCAATGCAGCGAGGAGGCTCTGGGTTGGAATTGATTTTTCAAGAAAGAGCTGAGAGCTGAAGTGCAATGGGTTGTAGTGCGCTAACGTATGCGAAACGCCTTGGCTTTGAAGAGTGCCTGCATATCCCGAAATCAGCATGAGAAATGACATGAGGGAAAATAGTGTGCTGGCAGTGTTGAACTTTATCGGCAACGAAGCGATGCCAAGGCCGATGCATGTAAAGAGGAGGTAGCTGGTGTAGAAGCAGGCTAATAAATGCAGCAATTCGCCTAGTGAATAACTCCCAAAGAAGGGCTTTGTTGCCAGGTAAAATAAGAAGGCATAAAAAAGGCTGATGGCTGAGTAGCTGAGGGTGTGCGCGACTAAGAAGCGTCTTATTGCTGTTCGTTCATAAATGAATGAGCGGATAAAGCCGCTTTCTCTTCTGCCTATCAAGTAAAAACTGAATCCGAAAAAGGCGATGCTCGCTGAGATATATGAATAGAACCACGCGGCCGAGTTGATATAGGGCTGAGGGGGATGGCTCGACTGCGTGGTCATGAGGAATAGTATACAGGGGGCAAGGGCGGACCATAATAGCGCCGTGGGTTCTCGTGAGTGCTCCATTATCAATATTCTGGTGATGATAAGAGTTTTGTGGGCGTCGAGGGTAAGCGGTGTGAGAGCTTGCTTCATGGGAAGGGAACCATATGGGATAATTGGCTTGCAATTATGTTGTGGAGAAAAGGTGCTGAGTAAGTGTTATCGATATTCAAATTATTGGAATTGTTCATGTGAAGAAAAATGTTGGGGGATATGTACTTGCATAGATAAAGGCAGGCGTCTCTGGGGTGCGCGGGTGCAAGGTAGAGATAACCATTGAGATCGAGGTCCCTGATGGCGTGCAGGAGATTTCGTAAAGTCAGGTGCGCTTCACTGTGCTTGGCTTGAATAGGTGGTGATGCCGTGCAGGATAGAATGCTCTGATAAGTTCGGTAATCATTGCAGGCCAAGAAATGGGTTAGATAAGGATCCTGGGAGTTGCGGCTCATATCTTTTGTTTGGTCAAGTGCTTGCATGAAGCGAAACGTCTGCCATAATTCGATCAATGCCTTTTCCAAAGCTAAACGTCGCGTATCGGCATAGGCCATTCCGGCGCAGTATTTCACTTCCGCTTCAAGATTTTGATTTCCATAGCAAAGAAGTATGCAGCTGCCGGGAAAGCGATTATCAGTCAGGTCTAGTGCACATAGATCTCCGGAGTTCATGAGCTCTGTGAATAGTCTCAAACATGCGCTTCCGAGTAATAATATGCATGCTTCAGGGTATCCAATTTTACCGGTGCAAGTTTTGGTAAGCCAGAACCGAAGAAGGAATTGTCTTTCCAGGTTTTCTTTCAGTGCGCCCTGTACTGCACGTTCAACACTGAAGTGCGCACTGCACCCGCAGGTGTCTCTCATTGGATAAAAACGATTATCGATTGGGTTTCTGCATTCCGCAATAGAAATACAAGCGGTCGGTATATTGCATTGTGTGAAGTCGGTAACTCTATAAGCATTCGTGCGGTCAAAGGAATGCAAGTGTAAGGGGATGCCAATATCTGTTGCGGAGGTCTGAGAGAATGCTTTTGCAAATTCCTCGTATTCTTTAGGCGTTAAACTATTGTCAAGTTTGTTGTTGTCATGCACAGGAACGTCAAGGTAAAAATGTTTTCGTTCAAAATGCTCCCCTAATGCAGGTTGCATTACATCTGCGGACCAGCCACTGCTTGAGCCGTAGGTGCGCCAGCGGCTACCGCACTCCACGCTGTGGGGCATATGATTGACTGCGTGAGGTCGGAGCAATAGAAAATCGGCAGCGCTCATCTGATGTATTTCATTATAATGGTTCATTGTTCTACCCGATCAATTGAATGCACGCGGGAAGGAAAAGTGTTGGATTGAGATTGAGGTGTTTGGTTATCTGGTGGTCGGTGAATCCAGACCAGGGTCTACTATCAAGGTTAAGCTCTTTGCATCGAAGATCTATAAGCATGTACATTGAGCCTGCCTCCATTAAGCTGAGTCGGTAACCTCTGTGTCGGTACTTAAAAAGTGCCTTGGGTAGATAGATGCAGAAAATTAATGCTAGGGAGGGTGAGCCAATACAATCGTTTAGCGGGGTGATGGTTTGAGATAGAAGTTGATGGTTGATGTCAGGGCTGTGACATTCGAAGGTTTTGGACGATGCCAGTAAATGTAAAACGTTGCTATTGGTTGGCCATCCTTCAATTTTATTGCTCAGATTTATACAGAAGACTTCAATCGGATAGAGTGCGCCGCCGCTCGGATAGCCTCGCTTATACGTCGATCCTGTTTTGACCAGTAGCGGAGCGAGAAGCGACTGAATAGTATTGAAATGCAAAGGCCGCTCGGTAAACCGCTCGCAAGAATTATTTCTGTTCAGGAAGTGGTCTGGCGCAAGGGGGGCGAGTTTGAGTAGTGAGTGACAATTTTTGTTGAGAAGCGTGTTGAGTTGAAGTTCTTTTCCGGCCAGTGCGTCGAGTTCATTCGATGGTATTTGGTGCAAAGCGCTCACGTGCTGCGTAGCTTTGTGGATGATGTAGTTGCCCTTGGCATGAAATGCCAAGGTTTCATCGATGACGTCGGTAGCGCTGAATTTTAAATACTGGTCGTGACTTGTAATCATGGCTTGGGTCCTCGGCATTGGCAAAGGGGCCAGTGGACGCTGATGTCTTCAGAAATATATCCTGTGTCGAGGTTTATTGTTTTTGATAGCAATACCTGGTCTTGTGTGAGTTTGCGGGTCGGTGCTTGGGTAAGTTTTTTTGAGAACGATATGATAAGGCCGAGTATTAGGCTTTTTTGCAGTTCATCGATTTGTGCGCAGGGGAGATCTAAATGGTTTTCGCGGCAAAAGGTCCAAATTTTACTCCAGTGATGCTGGCTGGTCCTTAGGGTTTCGTAGTGTGCTATGCGATCAAGTGTGCAGAAGGCGCATGGATTTCCAATCGATGGTAAGTAAGCTTCCGTCAAGTGAAAATAATTATTGCTGACGAGTCCAATGCTAATCGCGCCTTCGGGGTTAACGTTTGCCAAGTCGAAATACATCGATCTGAGCGCTGCTGGGCGAAGTTTAGTGAAGGCCAGTATGAACAGGGTTGGAATGATAGCTTGCTGTGCTACGTACGCTGTAATTTTTTTGAGCTCTATACTTCCATTGGTTTTTGCATTGATATATTTTTCTAGCTCTTTGGAGATGTCAAAGTCATGGTAAATGATCGTATGTTCTAGATAGGGTGGTGCTGCTTCTTCTCCGATTATTGATAGGGCTTGTAGAAATTCGATAGAACGTTCTGGTTGAAGGTTTTCTTCAGTCAAGATGGTGTCTAATGCATCATGGGTAATATACTTTGAGCGCGTTTTCTCAATACGCTTAAGGGCTCTGGTTAGTTTGGGTTCGGTAATTTTTGTAAAACCACTTGCTGAAAATATTGTGGGCTCATCTTCAAAATTTAGTATTTCGTAGTTGTAGATTCTCAGTGTTTTCATAGTGCACCCGCCACAAAGCTGCGGGCGCGAACGATAAGATCGCCTGCCGCGCCCGCGCGTTCTAGTTAGAGGATTGTTTTGTCGTGAGTGTCGATAGCATTTCCACCGCTTCCGCCAGAGCCACCGCTGCCGCCACTACAGCCACCGCCGCCTCCACAACCGCCACTCCCGCCACAGCCACCTGCGCCACCGGAGCCTCCAAAGAACTCAGCCTCCATTTCGCAATTGTGGTCGGATGTTAGTTTCATAAGGTTGGTGCCAAATTGCGTTTCCATAATGTCTCCTTATTTTTGTTGTTGCCCGAAGGGTGCGGGCATGTAGAGGTGTAGAAGCGCGGAGGACTTATGTCAATGATCGATGTATTGAGCAAGTGATTGCTGTGCTTTGGATTGTTTGTAATGAGAGGTAGATGTGAGAATGCTCTTAAGTTTTTTCCTACATGTGACTCATTTTTTCGCTGTTAGCTTTTTTGTTTCTTGAGTTGTTGTAGGGGGATTCTGAATGGCGCGTGCGATAAGTTATTTGTCTGCAGGTGATGTTTGGTCTGAGTCAAGCGTTACTAATTGTGTCGCGCAGTTATGCTCGCGCGTTCGACATTCGCTTGAATGTCGAGTCGTAAGCATTTACCGGATTGAATTTGGCAGGAGCAGATGCGCTACGTTGCAGGCCACGCAGATTGCCTCGCGGGTGCAGAAACAGTTGCAGCTCAATGTGCCGCTGCGGGCGATGTTCGAGTGCAGTACGGTCGAGGAGTTGGCTGAGTATGTGCGCGGGTTGCAGGGCAGTGCGCTGGATGAGGGCAAGGTGGATCGGTTGAGTGATCTGATGGCGGAGTTGGAGGGGCTTTGAGGGGTATGGGGGTGTTTTTGCGCCCCTTGTCGCATGTCGATGTTGTTGCAGAGTCTGTGAGATCGAGCGCCGCCCGCGCGGCGCATCGCGAGCAACGCTCGCTCCTACGTCTGTTTACGGCCAGTTTTGCCTGTGGGATTAGCGCGCGACCGCCCTGATGCTTGACGCGATATCGAGTAATGCAAACAAGGCGTTCGCGCGCGCCTGTCGCTGAAGTTACTGGCCGTAAACAAACGTAGGAGCGAGCGTTGCTCGCGATGCGCCGCGCGGGCGGCGCTCGATCTCACAGGCGCTAAAGAAACCAAGGCATGCACCTTAACGCTTACCAAGAATCCTCCCCAACATCTCCGGCCGCGGAGCCCCTTGCTGGCTCTGCAGATTCCCCTGCTCATCCTGATAGAAAATCGCCGGAGTAGCCTGTAACCCCATTTCTTCCATCAGCGCCAGGTTCCCGTCCAGCTTCTGCTGCACCGCCTCGGGCACCTTGTCCAACGCCTTCAAGCTGCTCGCCTTGCCGGCCTTCTCATGCTGCTCCAACGCCTTGGCAGGATCCTTGGCCGCCAGCAACGCCGCCGACTTACCCGGGCTGTCTTCGCGAATGATCCCAACCATGATATGCCGCAACTGCACCTTGCCCGACTCCACCCAAGGCCGCGCCTGTTGCCAGAACATGTTGCAGTACGGGCAATTCGGGTCGCTGAACAGGTACACCTTGCGCGGGGCATCGGCCTTGCCGTCGGCGATCCAACTGGTCTTTTCCAGTTTGGCCCAGATGGCCTTGGACATCGGGCCATACACCAGCTTTTCCAGTGGCTCGGCGCTCAGGTCCTTGCCTTGTTCGTCGAACAGGCTGCCGACCAGCACGTGCTTGCCGTCGGGCGTGAGGTAAAAGGCGATGCCGTTGTTCTGGTACTCGGCGGCATAGCCGCGCAGGCCGTTGGGCGCATCGAAACTGCCCTTGATCACGGCGCCCTTGGCTTGCAGTTGCTGGATCGCCTTGGGCAGTTCTTCGGCCTGCACCAGTGGGGCGGCCAGCAGGGCCAGGGACAGGGGAAGCAGGGCAGTCAGTCGCATGTCAGTTTCCTTGTGCGGCAGGGGCGGGCGCGGTGGCCCGGTCGAAAGGTTCCAGGGCATGGCGCAGGCTGGCCCGGGACAGCTCGCCCAGGTGGCTGCCGATCAGCCGCCCGTTGGCGTCGTAGAACAGAGTTGTGGGCAGGGCCATTGAACCGACCCGCTGGGCCAGCACGCCCGTGCCGTCGAACAGCACGTGGGTCAGGCTCAGGCCGGTGGTGGCGAGGAAGGTGCTGACGTTTTCCGGGGTCTCGCCCTGGTTGACGAACAGGAAGGTCACGTGGGGGTATTCGCCCTGGGCCTGTTGCAGCACCGGCATTTCCCGTCGGCACGGCGGGCACCAGGTAGCCCAGATGTTGATCACCAGCGGTTTGCCACGGTAGCTGTGCAGCGCCACCGATTGCCCGCTGGCATTGCGCAGGCTCAGCTCGGGCAACTCGGTGCCTTTGCTGTACAGGTGGCTGCCCAGGCTGGCCAGGCCCCAGAACAGCGCGCCACTGAAAAGAGCCCAGCCCAGTGGGCGGCGCAACCCAGGGTGGCGCCAGCCTTGCCAGAGGGTGGCAAGGACCATGCCGATCAGCCCCGACCAGAGCAGGAAGCCCCCATCGCGGATGTCGATGATTTGCACCAGGTCGTCGCGGTACATCGGCCAGTAGACCAGCACGAAACCCACGCGGGCGCAGAGCAGGCCGATCAGGAACAGGTTGAACAGCGCCGATTCCGGGCTCTCGCCGCCACGCCTGGCGACCCACCAGCCGACCAGCGTGGCGATGCCCAGGGCAGCCAGCATCAGCAAATGGTTGAGGGCCATGGTCAGCGGCCCCAGGGTTACCGTCAGCATCAACCTTGGCTCCTGGTCTGCGTCCAGTGTTGCAGGAACGCGGCCGCATCCACCTCGCCGGTGATGCGCCGCGCGCGGCGTTCCTCGCCTTCCGGGCCAAGCCAGAGGATGCTCGGCGGGCCGGGGACCTGGTAGCGTTGCAGCAGGGCGTGGCTGGCGGGGGTATCGGCGGTCACGTCCAGGCGCAGCAGGTGCACGCCGGCCAGGCTGGCTTGCACGTCAGGGCGGGCGAACACTTGCTTTTCCATGACTTTGCACGACACGCACCAGTCCGCGTAGTAGTCGACCATCACCCACTGGCCGCGCGCCTTGGCGGTATCCAGCTCACGTTGCAGGTCTTGCGGGGTGCTGACGGTGACGAAGGCGTCTTCTGCGTGCTGCGCGGCGACCGGTGCGTTGCCGCCGGCGAACGGTCGCAGCGGTTGCCACAGGTCATCGCCCCCGGCAGCAGCACCGACCAGCAGCAGGCCACCCCACAACGCACCGAGCAGTGGCACGGCGCGCAAGGCCGGCAAACGCTGCAGGGCCGGCCACATGGCCCAGCCCAGGGCAACCAGCCACGCACCGCTCAAGGCCAGCAGCAATGGAGCGGGCAGCAGGCTGCGCACGGTATACAGGGCCATGGCCAGGAATACGAAGCCGAACACGCCTTTGACCCGATTCATCCAGGCGCCGGGGCGGGGCAGGAAGCGGTTGCCCAATGTCACCAGCAACAGCAGTGGCACGCCCATGCCCAGGCCGAGACTGAACAGTACCAGTGCCCCTTGCAGCACATCGCCGCTTTGCGCGATGAACAGCAACGCGCCGGCCAGCGGCGCGGTCATGCACGGGCCAAGCAGAAGGCCGGACAATGCGCCCAGCAAAGCCGCCCCATAGAGATTGCCGCCTCGGGTGCCTTGCCCGGCGCGGTCCAGGCGATCACGCAGGGCCGCCGGCAGTTGCAGTTCGAAGGCACCGAACATGGGCAACGCCAGCAACACGAACAACGCCGCCAGGCTGCCCAGCAACCAGGGTTGTTGCAGCCAGGCTTGCAGGCTGGCGCCGAGCAGCGCAGCAACCACACCCAGCGCGGCGTACACCAGCGCCATGCTCAGTACATAGACCCCGGCCAGCAGCCAGCCCCGCCGCGCGCTGGCGCCATTGCCGAGCACCAGTCCGGCAAGGATCGGCAGCATCGGCAGCGAGCAGGGGGTGAAGGCCAGCAGCAAGCCAAGGCCGAAGAACGCCAGCAGGCTCCAACCCAGACTGGCGCTTTGCAGGCCACTGGCCAAGGCCTGATCGCTGGCCTGGTCAGCAACCGGTGCGGCGCTGCCGCCCAGGTCGATCACGGTGGTTTGCGGCGGGTAGCACAGCCCGGCATCGGCGCAGCCTTGCCAGCCCAGGCGCAATTGGCCCTGAGCATTGGCCGGCAGCAGCAGTTCAAGCTGGTCGCGATACACCGCACTGTCGCCGAAGAATTCGTCGTGGTGGTTCAGCGCAGGGGGTAGTTGCGGGTGCTGCTCGGCAGGCAGGCCGTCGAATTTCAGGCGCTTCTGATACAGGTAATAGCCCTGCTTGATCTGGAAGAACAGGCGCATCTGCCCATCCGCTTGGCGGTCGTGGGTCAACACGAAGGCTTGGTTCACCGGCAGGAAATCGGGCTTGGTTTCGAACGGGTTGGCTTGTAAGGAGCCGGCCAGCAGGAATGTCAGGAAGAGCAGGAAAACGCGCATGTCTTCGCCTTGGCAGTACGAGAAGTGGGGCCATGCTGGCCTTTAACGATTAACCCAAGGTTAACCCGGATCGTTGCAAGCGTTTGCCTGGGTCAGCAGATGAAACACCGCGACATACTGTCAGCTTGACTTTGCGGACAGGTAAATTTTCCTGTATAAAACTGACTTTATGGTCAGCTTCATGCTGTTCCCCGCGGGCTGGCCCCTTCCGAGTACTCCGACACAAGAATCAAAAGATGGGCAGACACCGCTCTGCCCAGAGGATCAAGCATGTCCAACCGTGATATTTCCCGGCGCTCCTTCCTGCAAGGTGGCCTGATCGCCGGTGTCGGCGTGACGATGGCGCCGCTCGGCAGCCAGGCGTTCGCCGCGCTGATGGAGGACCGCGTCACCACCTCGCCGCAGAAGTGGATGAACCATGACGGCAAGGCGCGTTTCCGTAACGATGCGCTGTCCAAGGTGTGCGGCAACAAAGTCTTCGCCCGCGACATCCGCGCCAAAGACATGCCCGGCTGGCCCGCCCAGCAAGGCCACGCCATGCTGCTCAAGACCACCAAGGCCGACCGCATCTATGCGGGCTTCGACCTCGGCTTGCTCGGCGCCGAGCTGCAGCCGGACCGCATCGTCACCGCCGCCGACCTGGAAAAGGACGGCATTGCCTGGCCCGAAGCGCATTCGCCAGACCCGCTGCTGCCCCCAGGCAAGGTGCCGATGTTCATCGGCCACCCGGTGGCGATCCTGATCTGGAACGACTTCGAGCGTTTCCGCCAGGCCAAGCGCAAGCTGCAGTTCAACGACAAGGCGATCCGCTACGGCGCCCAGGCTCCGCTGTACCAGCGTGACCCGTACGGCAGCTTCCGTTTCGTGCGCGTGGGCGGTGCCACGCCGTTCGACGAGGATGAGTTCTCCAGCCTGAAGAACACCATGCTGTTCCCGACCATCCTCAACCGCAAACCGGTGTGGTCCAAGCAGCCCAACCAGCACGGCGACCTGACCGAGCAGGGCCTGTTCTACGCCAAGCGCATTGGCGAGCAACTGGACAACCCACCGCAAGACTGGCTGGTGTTCGACGAGCGCTACAAAACCCCGTCCATCGAGCCGGCCGCGCTTGAGCCGGACAACGGCAACGGCTGGTACGACGCCGCCACCGGCACGCTGCATTTCGTCGTGGCCACCCAGTGCCCGTTCGAAGTGGCGCAGGAATGCGTGCACATGATCAAGCCGTCGCGCTTCGCCCTGAAAAACCTCAACATGCACCCGGGCTACACCGTTGGCTACGGCTCCAAAGACAACAACATCTTCGTCTTCTACGCCGCAGTCGCTGCGTTGTATGGCGCCGGTGTGCCGATCCGCCTGGCCAACGACCGCTACGAGCAGTTCCAGAGCGGCATCAAGCGCCATGCCTTCGACATCCGCTACCAGCTGGCCGTGGACAAGAAGGACAACAGCTTCAAGATCTTCCGCGCCGACATGAGCTGCGACGGCGGTGGCCGGATCAACTACAGCCCCTCGGTGGCCGCAGTTGGCGCCACGGCGGCGCAGTCGATCTACTACATGCCTCAGAACGACCTGTCCGTCACTGCCTACCACTCGCGTGGCGTCGAGGCCGGCTCCATGCGCGGTTACGGCACCCTGCAGACCATGGCCGCCACCGAAATGATGGTCGATGAAGTGGCTGGGCGACTGGGCGTCGATGCCATCGACCTGCGCCGTGCCAACGCGCTCAAATCGGGCATGAAGAACACCCAGGGCGCGGTCCCGGCCGGTGCCCTGCGTTTGCACGAGATCCTCGACAAGGCCGCCGCCCACGACTGGTGGCGCAACCGTGACGCACGCAAGCGCGAGATGGACGCCAATGACCAGGACCACTGGTACGGCGTCGGTTTCGCCATCTGCCAGAAAGACTTCGGCACCGGTTCCGAAGCGCCGATGGCCAGCATCGAGTTCACCGCCGATGGCCGCATCAGCCTGCGCCATATCGGCACCGAGCTGGGCACCGGCATGTCCACCTCCCAGGCCTTGGTGGTCAGCGACTTCCTCGGCCGCTCGGCCGATGAGGTGAAGACCGCCGCCACCGAGTGGCCGGAGCTGCAACTGACCACCAGCGGCAACCCCTACCTGATCAGCCAGGCCGAGCAGGATGCCGCACTGCGCGACCCACGCTGGGTCGGCAAGCTGGCGTCGCCATCGTCGGCGACCAACTCGGCCTTCTATTTCAGCCACGCCACCCGTGAAGCGGCGCGCGTGCTGTTCAACCACGGCTTGTGGCCCGCCGCCCTGTCGCTGTGGCGCCAAGGCCCGTTCGGCGGCCAGGCCAACCCGCTGGTAGTGCGCCGCGAGAACGCGGTGTGGGTCAACGGTGAACTGACCGGCAACGGCCTGGCGCCGATCCCGTTCGCCGAACTTGCGAAGAAAGCCCATGAAATGGGCCTGGTGACTGGCGTCAGCGTGCATGGCTTCAACCGCTGGAGCTGGGCCGAGGCCGATTTCGTCATCGACGGCGTGCGCGAGCGCTTCCCGCTCGATGCGGTCGCTGTGAAGTATGGCGACGGTGCGCCGAACGCCAAGAAAGCGCAGATGACCAGCAACGGCTTCCACCTGCTCGACCGGCAGAACGCGGCCTATCCGGCCACTCAGTTGAACAACGCCATGGTTACCTACTACAGCCCGGTGGCGACCATCGTCGAAGTGAAGGTCAACAAGGGCACCCGCGAAGTGCAGGTTCTCAACCACCACAGCTGGGTCGAATGCGGCCGCGTGCTGGTGCCGGAACTGGTCAAGGGCCAGCTCGAAGGCGGCATCGCCATGGGCATCGGCCATGCGCTGACCGAAGAGATGCCGCTGCACGAAGGCGGCCCGGGGGAGGGCGACTGGAATTTCAACCGCTATCGCCTGCCGTACGCCAAGGACGTGGCGGTGTGGAAACAGACTTCCGAGATCCTCCCGCCGCTGTCGCCGACCGACCCATCCAAGGGCATCGCCGAGGTGGTGATGATCCCGGTGGTCGGTGCCATCGGCAACGCCGTGGCCCATGCCATCGGCAAGCGTGTGCGTGACCTTCCGATTACTCCAGCCCGCATCAAGGAGGCCCTCAATGGCTAACCGTCCGCTTCAACTGACCCTCAATGGTCAACCTGTCGGTCCGGTCGAGGTCCCCGATGACCTGGCGATGATCGACTACCTGCACGAACACCAGAACCTCACAGGCTCGCGCCTGGGCTGCGGCCAGGGCATCTGCCACGCCTGCGTGGTGATCGTCGACAACCCCGACGGCACCTGCGAGGAAGTGCGCACTTGCATCACCGGCGCCCATTACTTCGAAGGCAAGCAGGTCCGCACCGTCGAGAGCCATGCCAAGCAGGACGAGGCCGGCAACGTTACGCTGAACCCGATCCAGCAGAAGTTCGTCGACCTGTTCGCCTTCCAGTGCAGCTACTGCGCACCGGGCTTCGTCAACGCGGCGACCGTGCTGGTGGAAAACGCCCAGCGCCAGCCGGTGAAGAAAAGCGAGCTGGAAGACCGTATCGAAGAGAGTCTGGGGCACCACATCTGCCGCTGCACCGGCTATGTGCGTTACTACGACGCCACCCGCACGGTCCTCAACGACCTCGGCCTGGTCAAGGAGGGTTGAGCATGGCGTTCGTACGTTCCAGCCTGGCGCTGGCGCTCGGCCTCGCGGTTTCGATGGCTGCCCAGGCGGATGACCCGGCGCAAATCAAGCGCGGCGAATACCTCGCCCGTGCTGCCGACTGCATGGCCTGCCACACCGCTGAAGGTGGCGCGCCCTATGCGGGCGGCCTGCCGATCCATTCGCCGTTCGGCACCATTTATGGCAGCAACATCACTTCGGACAAGCAGTACGGCATCGGCAACTACACCGGCGAAGAGTTCTTCGCCGCCGTCACCGAAGGCAAGCGCAAGGATGGCGCCAACCTGTACCCGGCCATGCCCTACACCTCGTACCACCTGATCAGCCGCGAAGACTCGGACGCGATCCTGGCCTACCTGATGACCGTGCCGCCGATCAACCGCCCGGCCCCGGAAACCAAGTTGAGCTTCCCGTTCAACGTGCGCCTGGGGTTGACCGGCTGGAACATGCTCTACGGCAAGAGCGTGCAGCTGCAACCCACCGAGGGCAAGAGCCCGGCGTGGCAGCGCGGCCAATACATGGTCGAAGTCATGGGCCACTGCGGCGAATGCCACACCCCGCGTAACCCGATCGGTGCGTTGCAGCAGGACCAGCGCCTGACCGGCGGCCTGCTCAACGGCTATCTGGCGCCGAGCCTGCTGGCCCAGGACCTGGCCGAGCGTGGCTGGACCCAGCCCGACCTGACCACCTTCCTCAAGCACGGCATCAGTGCCCAGGGCAGCATGTTCAACGAGATGTTCCCGGTGGTGCACCACAGCACCCAGCACCTGGAAGACGCCGACCTGTCGGCGATGGCCACCTACCTGCTGGGCGACCAGCCGCCAGCGGCCAAGGTCATCAAGGCCGTGCCAATGGACCAGCTCACCGACAGCGCCAAGCGCGGCCGCCAGCAGTACCTCAACGTCTGCGCCGGCTGCCACGGCGTCGACGGCGAGGGCAAGCCGCATATCGCCGTGGCCATGCAGGGCAACACGGTGCTGCGCCAGGAAGACTCGCGCAACCTGGTCAAGGCCATCGTCGACGGTATCCGTGAACAGCAGTTCACCGGCTTCGAACGCATGCAACCGATGCCGGGCTTCGCCGACAAGCTTAACGATGACCAGGTGACGGACATGGTCAACTACCTGCGTCAGGCCTGGGGTGGATTGCCCGGTGACCTGAGTGTGCAGCAGCTCGCCGAGCTGAAGGCAGAGTGATGCGTGCAACATCTTGATCTGCAGGTCGTGCGCCAGGCGTTGCAGTGGTCTTGCAACGGCCAGCGGGTGTGGTTGTGCACGGTGCTCGCCACCTACGGCTCGGCGCCTCGCGCGCCGGGCTCGTTGCTGGCGGTCAATGACGGCGGGCAATGGGTGGGTTCGTTGTCGGGCGGCTGCGTCGAGGACGATTTTCTCGAACGCGTAGCCCTGGGCGAGTTTCCCGAGCCGGTAGCGATCGTGCGATATGGCGATGGCAGCGACCGGCGTTCGAGCATTCGCCTGCCCTGTGGTGGCGTGCTCGACGTGCTGGTGGAAAACCTGCCGGCCGATTGCGAGGTGCAGGGGCACCTGCGGGAACTGCAAAGTGCCTTGCAGGGGCAGCGTCGGCTGGTGCGCGAAGTGAGCCTGCCCCATGGCGTTCGTCAGCTCACCAATGATGTAACCCAAGGCCCGCGTGTGGAGCGTGTTAGCGACCGCGTGCGGCTGCGGGTCGGCGCCGCCCAGCGCCTGCTGTTGGCCGGTTATTCCAGCGTTGCGCATTTTTGCGCCGAGTTCGCTAAGGGGATGGGCTTTGAAGTCATCCTCTGCGACCCGCGTGACGAGGTGCTCGAAGGCGTGGTGCTGGAGGGTGTCGAGGTGCGTCGCGAGTTGCCGTCGGAATTCATCGCCAACGGGGGTTGCCATGCCGACACGGCAGTGGTTGCATTGACCCACGACCCAAGAATCGATGACCTGGCCATGCTTGAAGCGGTGCGTACCGAGGCGTTCTACATTGGCGTGATGGGCTCCAAGGCTACTTCCGACAAGCGTCGCGAGCGGCTACAGCGCATTGGCGGCCTGAACAGCGACGAGCTGGCGCGCATTCATGCGCCTATCGGCCTGAACCTCGGTAGCAAGACCCCGGCTGAGATCGCGTTGGCGGTGCTGGCCGATATCCTGCGGATGCGTAACGGCATCGAGCGGGCAGCGTTGTGAGCGTCGTCGCGCTGGTATTGGCGGCAGGCAGCAGCGTGCGCTTCGGTGGCGACAAGCGCCGCGCCGGGCTTGCTGACGGTCGCAGCCTGCTGATGCATAGCGTCGAGCGGGCTTGCGCGGTATTCAGTGACGTGCGCGTGGTAGTGCGTGCGGGCGAGCGGGGCGAGGATCTGGGGTTGCCTGCTGACTGCCGGATTATTACCAGCCCGGAGGCTGCCTCGGGCATGGGCCATAGCCTGGCAGCCGGTGCGGCGTCGCTGGCTGACAGTGAGGCGCAGGCTGTGGGCATTCTGCTTGGCGACATGCCCTGGATCGAACCGGCGACGCTACGTGGCTTGGCTGAGGTAGCCACGGCATCGACCATCGTGTTGCCACGGCACAGCGGCCAACAGGGGCATCCGGTGATTTTCGGGCGTGATTTCTGGTCGGAGTTGACGCAGTTGCGCGGTGATGAAGGGGCGCGGTCGGTGGTGAAGGCTCATCGGGATCGCTGTGTGGTGCTGGAGCTGGAAGATGCAGGCGTGCTACGGGATATCGATACGCCGGAAGATGTATTGGGGTAGCGGGTGCATGGCTTGAGGTTTTTGGTGCCCTTCAGATCGAGCGCCGCCCGCGCGGCGCATCGCGGATGAATCCGCTCCTACGGTCTACCTCCGGCCAATTTTGTCAGTGTTATCTCCGCTGTCAGCCTTGGTGCATGGCTTGATATCGAGTTGTACACACAAGGCGGACAGCGAAGATGCCACAGGCATGAATGGCCGAAGGTAGACCGTAGGAGCGGATTCATCCGCGAAGCGCCGCGCGGGCGGCGCTCGATCTCAAGGGCGCCACACCCCTCAAGGCAAACGCCCCAAAAAAAGCCCATAATCCCCCCTTAATCCGCAAATAGTGCAATCCCAGCCACACCACTCCGGGAGCCCCACCATGCACGTTCTGCTCTGCGAGGACGACGACCTGATCGCCAGCGGCATCTGCGCCGGCCTCACCGCCCAGGGCCTTACCGTCGACCGCGTGGCCAACGCCGCCAGCGCCCGGGCCATGCTCCAGGCCGCGCAGTTCGACGTGATGATCCTCGACCTCGGCCTGCCCGACGAAGACGGTCTCAAGCTGCTGCGCCGCCTGCGCCAGCAGGGCGTCGACCTGCCAGTGCTGGTGCTGACCGCCCGCGATGCGGTCACCGACCGGGTGGATGGCCTGCAGGCCGGCGCCGACGACTACCTGCTCAAACCCTTCGACCTGCGCGAACTGGCCGCGCGCTTGCACACCCTGCTGCGACGGGTGGCGGGGCGGGCGGTGAACGTGATCGAGCATGGCCCGCTGCGCTACGACCCGAGCAGCTGCGATGCGACCCTGGCTGGTGTGCATGTCGACCTGTCGCGGCGCGAACAGGCCTTGCTTCAGGCCTTGTTGCAGAACCCCGGCCGGGTGCTGTCCAGCGAGCAGCTCAAGGACTGCGTGTACGGCTTCAGCGACGAAGTCGAAAGCAATGCCCTCAACGTGCATATCCACCACCTGCGCCGCAAGCTCGGCAACAGCATCGTCGAGACCGTGCGCGGCCTGGGTTATCGCCTTGGCCCGGCGCAGGCGCCCGAGGAGGCGGCATCATGAGCCTGCGGGTTCGCCTGAGCCTGATCCTCGGCAGTGCCTTCATCATCATCTGGGTGCTGGCCGCCGCCTGGATGCTGCGCGACCTGCGCCAGCAGATGATGTTCTCCCTCGACCAGCGCCTGGTGGCCTCGGCACGCATGGTCGCCGGGCTGATCGACCAGCTGCCGCAGCCTTTGGCGTCCAAGGGCGAGGATGCGCACTTTTCCGCCGACCAGTTCAGCGTGCCCGACGGCATGGCCTGCCAGGTGAGTTCGCTGCGCGGCGAAATCCTCGCCAGCAACCACAAGCACGACGGCGCCATGGATGACGAGCGCAGCGGCTTCCGTGACCAGACCATCGATGGCGCGTCCTGGCGCACCTTTACCTACAACCATGGCGATGTGCGTATCACCACCGCCGACCGCCACATGGAGCGGGAGGCGTTGAACCAGTCGATCCTGCTGGCCGCCTCGGCGCCGGTACTGATGGCCTTGCTCGGCAGCCTGGGGCTGGTGTGGATCGGCCTGGGCAAAGGGCTGGAACCGCTCAACCGCATGCGTGATGCCCTGCGCCGGCGGCGAGCCGATAGCGTCGAGCCGCTGCAGGTGGCTGGCTTGCCCAGCGAGCTGCAACCGTTGCTCGATACCCAGAACCAGCTGTTCCTGCGCATCGCTCAGACTATCGAGCGCGAGCGTCGCCTGACCGACGACGCCGCCCACGAACTGCGCAGCCCGCTGACCGCGATCAAGACCCATCTGCAGGTCGCGCGCATGACCGACGGCGCGGTGCGCGAGCAGGCGCTGGAGCATGCCGAGCAGGGCACCGACCGCATGCACCGCACCCTGGAGCAACTGCTGATGCTGGCGCGGGTGGAGGGTAGCCTGTCGTTCGAAGATGGCGTGCAGTGCAGCGCCGAGCAGGTCGCCCGCCAAGCGGTGCAGGATGCCGGTGGTGGTGACAATCGACGTATCGTTCTGCGCCTGCCGGAGGAGGCCACACGCATCTACCTGGGCATGCCCGCGCCCCTGGCCGTGGCGGCCTTGCGCAACTTGCTGGACAACGCCCTGCGCCATGGCGGTGATACCGAGGTGGAGCTGGAGGTGCAGATGGCCGATGGGCAAGTGGGCTTCATGGTGCGCGACCATGGGCCGGGGATTGCCGCCGATGATCTGCAGCACCTGACCGAACGCTTCTGGCGTCATGGCCAGAGCGGCGGCTGCGGGCTGGGCCTGGCGATCGTCCAGGCGATCGTGCAGCGGTGTGCCGGCAGCCTGCGTTTCGACAGCCAGAGCGATGGCTTACGGGTGCTGCTGCAGGTCCCGGCTCGCTCAAGCTGATCTTTCGTCTGTACCGGCCCTTTCGCGGGGCAAGCCCGCTCCCACAGAACCTGAATACACCGGTATGCCTGTGGGAGCGGGCTTGTCCCGCGAATGGGCCAGCACAGGCCATAAAAAAATCCCACACCAACCGCTAAATCCGCCCCGCAGCCAAGCGTTTTCCAAGCGACAACTACCCGCACATTCGCTTGCTTGCGAGGATTTACCCATGTCCACCGCTTCCAGCCTTGCCCAGGTTCCGCCGGCCAGCGCGCCGCAGCCGCTGTACGAGTTCACCGACTCACCCTTGCTGCAACGCCAGCAGCAACAGGAATCCAACGCCCGCAGCTACCCGCGACGTATCCCGCTGGCGCTCAAGCGCGCCCGTGGCATTCATGTCGAGGATGTCGAAGGCCGTCAGTTCATCGACTGCCTGGCCGGCGCCGGCACCTTGGCCCTGGGCCACAACCACCCGGTGGTGATCGAGGCGATCCAGCGGGTGCTGGCCGATGAAATACCGCTGCACACCCTGGACCTGACCACGCCGGTCAAGGACCGCTTCGTCCAGGACCTGTTCGGCATCCTGCCCGAAGCGCTGCGCCGCGAGGCCAAGGTGCAGTTCTGCGGGCCGACCGGTACCGACGCCGTGGAGGCCGCGCTCAAGCTGGTGCGCAGCGCCACCGGCCGTAGCGCCGTGCTGGCCTTCCAGGGCGCCTACCATGGCATGAGCCAAGGTGCGTTGAGCCTGATGGGCAGTCATGGGCCCAAGCAGCCGCTGGGGGCGTTGCTCAGCAATGGCGTGCAGTTCATGCCATACCCCTACGACTACCGTTGCCCGTTCGGCCTGGGTGGCGAAGCCGGGGTCAAGGCCAACCTGCATTACCTGGAAAACCTGCTGCTCGACCCGGAAAGCGGCGTGCCGTTGCCCGCTGCAGTGATCCTCGAAGTGGTGCAGGGCGAGGGCGGTGTGGTGCCTGCCGATATCGAATGGCTCAAAGGCGTGCGACGCATCACCGAGCAGGCCGGCGTGGCGATGATCGTCGATGAGATCCAGAGCGGTTTCGCCCGCACTGGGCGGATGTTCGCCTTCGAGCACGCCGGCATCGTGCCGGATGTGGTGACCCTGTCCAAGGCCATCGGCGGCAGCCTGCCGTTGGCGGTGGTGGTCTACCGCGACTGGCTCGACACCTGGAAACCGGGCGCCCATGCCGGCACCTTCCGCGGCAACCAGATGGCCATGGCCGCTGGCTCTGCGGTGATCGACTACCTGGTCGAGCACCGCCTGGCCGAGCACGCTGAAGCCATGGGTCAGCGCCTGCGCGGGCACCTGCAGGTGCTGCAGAAGGATTATCCGCAGCTGGGTGATATTCGCGGCCGTGGCCTGATGCTCGGGGTTGAACTGGTCGACCCGCAAGGCCTGTGCGGTGTGCTTGGCCACCCACCGGCCAATCGGGGACTGGCGCCCAAGGTGCAGCGTGAATGCCTCAAGCGCGGGCTGATCCTCGAACTGGGCGGCCGACACGGCGCGGTGGTGCGCTTCCTGCCGCCGCTGATCATCAGTGGGCAGCAGATCGACGAAGTGGCGCAGCGGTTTGGCGACGCGCTGGCGGCGGCAGTCTGACACTTACTGGGGGTCGCAAGACGGCCCCCAGCTGTTGTTCCGATCAATCGAACGTTCGCCCGGCTCGCCAGTAGCCCATCAGCGTCAGGCATTCACGCTGCAGCCTTCGCTCCTTGATCAGGTGCCGACGGATATCCATCACCGCCGCTGATTCCCCGGCCACCCAGGCGTAGAACTCGCTGCGGGTGGAACTGGACCGGTCCCAGAGAATGCGTTTCTCGATATCCACCTCTTCCAGCCGACCACCGGGGGCCGCCTGGCCCTGCGGCAGGCTGGCCAACTCACGCACGGCATGCTGCATGGCTTGGCCATGGGCGCACTGCAGCGTATCGCGCGGCAACCAATGCAGGCGGGTGGCTGGGCTGTGGCGCAGGGCCAGGCAGTCACTCTCCAGTGGCACTTCGACGAATGCCTCGACGGCGAGGTCGGGTTGTTCATCGGCCAACTGTTCGAGAATGCCGGCAATAGCCGGCAGGGCCGTCTCGTCACCGGCCAGCAGCACGTTGCGCACGCCCTGGGGTGGCTTCCATTCGTAACCGCCGGGGTCGCCGGCATGGGCCAGGTTCGGTGCAAGCATCTGCAGGGGGTCGCCGACCTTGGCCTGGGTAGCCCAGGCCGAAGCGGGGCCGTTCACCCCATGCAGGACGAAGTCGACGTCGACTTCCAGGGCTTCCGGGCGCAGGGCTCTGATGGTGTAGGTGCGCATGGGGGGGCGCTGCTGGGGTGAGAGCGCGCTGTGCGCGGCTTTCCAGTGGCTGCCGTTGGGCAGCAGCGGCAGCGAGCCGTCAGGCGCAGGAAAAAACAGCTTTACCCGCTGGTCGGGCGCAAGGCTGCTCATGACGGCCACGTTCTGGCCGGTGAATACCAGGCGGGTCAACGAGGGTGAGAGGGTGATGCGTTGCTTGAGCTGCAGGTCGAACAGGCGATAGGGGCTGATGACTGCGCCGTGGTCGCCGGTCAGGCGGCGCAAGCCTTGCTGAATTGCCTGGGTGAAGCGGGAGGGATTGGACATGCACAGGTCCTCTTGCAGGGGCGGCTTTCTCTGTGGACGAGTGGCCGCCGCTGCAAATTACCGACGCCGCTTACCCGCCGCGCCCGGAGTTGACCCAGAAATTCACCGACAGCGAAGTCGACACCGACTCGACCTGGTGGAACCAGCCTTCGGGCAGGAACAACAGGTCGCCGGCTTCTAGTAGCACGCGCAGGAAGGTGACCGCGCGCGCATCGGGGAAACGCTGGTAATCCGGCGCATCGGGGTTGAAGTCGCAGCCATCCAGGCCGCCTTTGGGGGCGGTCGACCAGGTGCCGAGTGCCGGTCGATGGTGCGGGGCGGCGAGGATGAACGACTTGTGCCCCCAGACCTGGGCGAACAGGTTGTCGGTGTCATCGCGGTGCAGGGGTGTGAGCGTGCCCTTGGGGCCGATCCAGATGCGCGGCGCGATATACAGCGAGCGCTCGAAGTAGGGCGGATGTTGGATCAGCTCCAGCAGTTGGGCCGGAACGATGTTGTTGCCCATGTAGGCAGGGGGTGCGCTGGCGTCGCTGGGTGGCGGCGGGTTGTCCAGCGAATGGATGAAATCTGCCATCGAGGTGGAGCGGAAGTCGCGATCGGTGGAGAAGGTCTTCTTCACATAGTCGCCGTGGCGGGTAATGCCCTGCAGTTCGGCGAAGTGCACCAGCGACGCCTGGCGGTCAAGGTTGAACAGCTTCCACTCGCGCAGGGCGTCGCTGATCACCAGGGGCGTGCCGTTGGGCAGGTAATCGCGGCGAAACCGTTCGACGCTCATCTGCGCCGCAGGAATGCGCTGCACCACGGTGAGTGGGGGCTGGCTCGCCGACAGGCGCTCACTGTAGCGTGGTGGTGTGGCATAGCGCTGGTTCATCTCGGTCTTCTGCGCAGCCACGCCTCTGCGCGCCTGATCGATGATCTGTGGCAGCAGGGTGGCCAGGCCAAGGTTGCCGCCGATTTTCAGCCGGCCGCTCGCGAACAGCTCTTCGACATTGGCGCTGCCGGCCATGATCCCCAGCAAGTCCTGCTGGGAGACCTCGAGGGTCACGTCCGGCGCTGCATGCCGGCCAGGCTCGATACGCGGCGGGTCGCCTGCTTCGCACCAGTAGGCGTGCTGCGGGCTGAACACGAACTGAAAGATGCCTTGGACACCGACGGCGCCAGCATTGGCGAACAGTTTGGTCAGCGAGGTTTGCAGATCCATGGCAAGGCCTCTTCGTAAGGGGATGGATGTGAGAAGGGAACGAAGGGCCTTGCGCGGAATTTAGCGCGCAGTCGCAAGGCTTGCGCGCCGTACCTACGCTGTTGCACAGGGTTAATTTTTTGCATGTTGTATCCGTTTCGTAGGGATAGCCGGGCACTGCCCGTGGTACCTCACTCGTACGGAAGCAATCTGATGAATGCCGAAAAGTCCCTGCAACTGGCCCGCCGTTTCATCGAACTGCCGCTGGAAAAGCGCCGCCTGTTCCTTGATGGCCTGGCCAGGGAGGGCATCGACTTTTCCCAGTTTCCCATTCCTGCGGACGTGGCGGCCGAGGACCGCCTGGCGCCGTCCTACGCGCAGCAACGCATGTGGGTACTCTGGCAGCTGGACCCACAGGGCGGCGCCTACAACCTGCCGGGAGCGGTACGGCTCAAGGGCACGCTGGACACGTCGGCCCTGCAGCAGGCCTTTGTGACGTTGCTCGAGCGCCACCACAGCTTGGCCTGTGTGTTTGTACCGCAAGCCGACGAAAGTCTGGCGCAGGTGATGCGTCCGGCCCAGCCGCAGATCCAGCGCCTGGACCTGAGCGCGCTCGCCGAACCCGCCCGCGAGGCCCGTATACACGCTGAAGTGGAGGCCGAATCGCTGCGCCCGTTCGACCTGCAGCACGGGCCGCTGCTGCGCATCCGCCTGCTGCACCTGGGTGAGCAGGAGCACGTGTTGTTGCTTACCCTGCACCATATCGTCTCCGATGGTTGGTCGATGAATGTGCTGATCGAGGAATTCAGCCGCTGCTACGACGCCTTCGCGGCCGGCGAGCGACCCCACCTGCCGGCCCTGCCGATCCAGTATGTCGATTACGCCTTGTGGCAGCGGCGCTGGCTTGAGGCGGGAGAGCTGGAGCGCCAGTTGGCCTACTGGCAGGCCACGCTGGGTGACCAACAGCCGGTGCTGGAGCTGCCGCTTGACCATGCACGGCCGGCCACCCCGAGCTTTCGCGGCAACCGCCTGGAGTTCGCCATCGATTCGGACCTGGCCGAACAACTGCGCAGCTTCGCCCGCCAGCACAACCTGACGTTGTTCATGCTGCTGCTGGCGGGGTTCGGCCTGTTGTTGCAGCGCTACACGGGCCAGGCCGATTTGCGCATCGGCAGCCCGGTGGCCAACCGCAACCGCAGCGAAATCGAAGGGTTGATCGGCCTGTTCGTCAATACCCAGGTACTGCGCCTGCAACCGGATGCGCAGGGTGACGTGCGCGGTTACCTGCAGGCGGTTCGCCAGACCGTACTCGGTGCCCAGGCCCATCAGGATTTGCCGTTCGAACGCCTGGTCGATGCGCTGAAGGTCGAACGCAGCCTAGCCCATGCGCCGCTGTTCCAGGTGATGTACAACCATCAGCCGCAAGTCGCCGACTTGGCCGCCGTGCGCCTGGCAACGGGCCTGGAGCTCTCAGTCCTGCAATGGCGCAGCCGCACCACCCAGTTCGACCTCAGCCTGGATACCTTTGAGCAGGGCGGGGTGCTGCAGGCTGCCTTCACCTACGCCTGTGACCTGTTCGACGCCACCACGGTGCAGCGCATGGCCGAGCATTGGCAGGCCCTGCTGCGCGCCCTGGTGGCGCAGCCGCAGGCTGCCTTGTGGCAGCTGCCGATGCTCGACCCGGCGAGCCTGCACACCGTGCTACACACGTGGAACGCCACCACCACCGACTACCCGCTGCAGCGTGCCGTACACCAGCTGATCGAGGGCCAGGTGCAGCGCACGCCACAAGCGCCGGCGCTGGTGTTTGGCGACAGGTTGCTGAGCTATGCCGAGCTGGATGCCCAGGCCAATCGCCTAGCCCATTACCTGCGTGCCCAGGGCGCAGGCCCCGACCGCCTGGTCGGTATCAGCGTGCAGCGTAGCGTCGAAATGGTGGTGGGCCTGTTGGCCATCCTCAAGGCCGGCGCAGCCTATGTGCCGCTCGACCCGGAATACCCCGAGGAGCGCCTGGCCTACATGATCGAGGACAGCGGCATCGAGCTGCTGCTGACCCAGCAGGCGCTGCTGGATCGCCTGCCGGTGCCGGCCGGCGTCAGTTGCGTTGCCCTCGACCGCTTGAGGCTGGACGCACTGCCAGCCACGGCGCTGAACCTGCCGGTGGTTTCCAGTCAGTTGGCCTATGTGATCTACACCTCCGGGTCCACCGGTCGCCCCAAAGGTGCGGGCAACAGCCATGCGGCGCTGAGCAACCGGCTGTGCTGGATGCAGCAGGCCTATGGCCTGGATGGCCGAGATACCGTACTGCAGAAGACCCCGTTCAGTTTCGACGTGTCGGTGTGGGAATTCTTCTGGCCGCTGATGACCGGCGCCCGCCTGGCGGTGGCCGCGCCGGGCGCACACCGCGACCCGGCGCAGTTGATCGCGACCATTCAACGGCATCGGGTCAGCACCCTGCATTTCGTCCCGTCGATGCTCCAGGCGTTTATCCATGAGCCCGGTGTCGAGGCCTGTGCCAGCTTGCGGCGGATCGTTTGCAGTGGCGAAGCGCTGCCGGTGGATGCCCAGCAGCAGGTGTTCGGCAAGCTGCCGCAGGCCGGACTGTTCAATTTGTACGGCCCCACCGAGGCGGCCATCGACGTGACTCACTGGACGTGCGTCGAGGAGGGCCGCGACAGCGTGCCCATCGGCCAGCCTATCGCCAACATCCGTACCTACGTGCTCGATGCAGGGCTTGAGCCGGTCGCCCCTGGCGTGGCCGGTGAACTCTACCTGGGCGGTGTCGGCCTAGCCCGCGGTTACCACCGTCGCCCGGGGTTGACCGCCGAGCGCTTCGTCGCTGACCCCTTTGCCAGTGGCGAGCGCCTGTACCGTACCGGCGACCGCGTGCGCCAGCGCGGGAATGGCGTCATCGAGTACCTGGGCCGCTTCGACCACCAGGTGAAAATCCGTGGTTTGCGCATCGAGCTGGGCGAAATCGAAGCGCGCCTGGCCCAGCATCCGAGTGTCCGTGAGGCCGTGGTGCTGGCCGTCGATGGCAAGCAACTGGTCGGCTACCTGGTGCTCAACCAGCAAGATCAAGGCTGGCAACAGGTGCTCAAGGACTGGCTGCTGCAGGCATTGCCCGAGTTCATGGTGCCCACCCATCTGCTGGCGCTGGACCGCCTGCCGCTGACACCCAACGGCAAGCTTGACCGCAAGGCCTTGCCGCAGCCGCAGGCCAGTGGCAACGGCGCTTACGTCGCCCCCATCGATGAAACCCAGCGCATCCTGGCCGAGCTCTGGTGCGCGGCACTTGGGGTTGAACAGGTCGGCATCGACGACAACTTCTTTGAACTGGGCGGCGATTCGATCATCGCCATCCAGGTGGTCAGCCGCGCCCGTCGCCAAGGCCTGCAGTTCAACCCGCGCGACCTGTTCCAGTACCAGACCGTGCGCAGCCTGGCGGGCGCGGCAGGGCAGGCCGTGGAGGTCGCAGCGCAGCAGGGGCAGGTGCAGGGTGAGGCACTGCTGAGCCCGATCCAACGGCAGTTCTTCGCCCAGGCCATGCCCGTGCGTAGCCACTGGAACCAATCGCTGCTGTTGACCCCGCGCCAGGCGCTGGAGCCGCAACGCCTTGCGGCGGCCCTGGCGCAGGTACTGCGTCAGCACGACGCCCTGAACCTGCGTTTCAGTGAGCAGGACGGCCGCTGGCAGGCCTGGCATGCCGAGGGCGAGCAGGGGTTGCCTTTTTCCCTGCATCAGGTCGCCGATGAACAGGCCCTGGCCGAGCTCTGCCAGGCCACCCAGCGCAGCCTCGACCTGGCCAGCGGACCACTGCTGCGCGCCGCGCTGGCGCAGTTGACCGATGGCAGCCAGCGCCTGTTGCTGGTCATTCACCACCTGGTGGTCGATGGCGTGTCCTGGCGGGTTTTGCTCGAAGACTTGCAGCAGGCGTACCAGCAGGCGCCACTGCCGGCCAAGACCAGCGCCTGGCAGGACTGGGCGGCGCGGCTGCCGGCCTTGGCCGAGCGCCATGCCGACGAACTCGACTACTGGTGCGCGCAGACCGTGGCCGCCGAGCTGCCGTGCGACAACCCGCAGGGCCTGGCCAGCAATCGCCACGGCCGCACGCTGGAAGCCCGCTTCGACGCCGCCTTCACCCGCCAGTTGCTGCAAGAAGCGCCAGCGGCCTACCGCACCCAGGCCAACGACCTGTTGCTGACCGCGCTGGCCCAGGCCGTGGCCGACTGGAGTGGCCAGGCCGAGGTACTGATCCAGCTCGAGGGGCATGGCCGCGAAGAGGTGTTCGATGACATCGACCTGTCGCGCACGGTGGGCTGGTTCACCACGCTGTTCCCGGTGCGCCTGAACCCCACGCAGGCACCGGGCAGTGCCGTCAAGACAATCAAGGAACAACTGCGCAGCGTGCCGCAGAAGGGGCTGGGCCATGGCCTGCTGCAACAGCTCGGCACCCCAGCGCAGCGCCAGGCCCTGGCCGGGCTTGCCACGCCACGCATCACCTTCAACTACCTGGGGCAGTTCGACCAGCAGTTCGATGAGCGGGCACTGTGGGCGCCGGCGGCCGAGCGCAGTGGTGCGGGCCAGGATGCCGACGCGCCGCTCGCCAACTGGCTGACGGTCGAAGGCCAGGTGTATGCCGGCGAGCTGGCGCTGCAGTTCGGTTTCAGTGAGCAGATGTACCAGCAGGAAACGATCGCCCAGCTGCTCGACGGCTTCCGCACGCGGCTGCGGGCGTTGGTCGAGCACTGCTGCCAACTGCCCGCGCCACAGGCGACGCCCTCGGACTTCCCGCTGGCGCGGATCGACCAGGCCAGCCTGGATGCGCTGGCCCTGCCGCTGGGCGAGGTAGAGGACTTGTACGGCCTGTCGCCGATGCAGCAAGGCATGTTGTTCCATAGCCTGGTCGATCCACACGGCGGCAGCTACATCAACCAATTGTGCGTGCGTGTCGAGGGTGTCGATGCCGAGCGTTTTCGTGCGGCCTGGCAGGCCTGCCTGCAGGCGCATGCCATGTTGCGCAGCGGTTTTGTCTGGGGCGGCCTGCTCGAGCAGCCCTTGCAGCGGGTGCAACGCCACCTTGAGCTGCCATTCAGTTACCTGGACTGGCGCGGGCGTGAGGATGCCGAGAGCGCCGTTCAGGCTCTCGCCGAAGATGAGTACCAACGCGGCTTCGACCTGCGCCAGCCGCCGCTGTTGCGGGTAGTGCTGGTGCGCTTGAGCGACCAGCAGTGCCAGCTGGTCTATACCCATCACCACCTGCTAATGGACGGCTGGAGCAATGCTCAGCTGCTGGCCGAGGTGGTGCAACGCTATGAGGGGCAGGCGGTGGATGCCGCCCCGGCGCGCTTCGCCGATTACATCGCCTGGTTGCAGGCCAAAGGCACGGCGGCCAGTGAAGGGTTCTGGCGCGAACAATTGCAAGCGCTCGAGAGCCCGACCCGGCTGGCCCAGGCATTGCCGCGCGACGAGGCAGGCGCAGGGTTTGCCGATCATTACCTGCAGTTGCCGGCTGCTGCGCTGCTGCGCCTGGAAGCCATTGGCAGGCAGCACAAGGTTACCCTCAACACCCTGGTGCAGGCCGCCTGGCTGCTGTTGCTGCAGCGCTACACCGGGCAGGCGACCGTGTGTTTCGGTGCCACAGTGGCCGGGCGCCCAGCACACCTGCCGGGGATCGAACGGCAAATCGGGTTGTTCATTAACACCTTGCCGGTGGTTGGCCAGCCACGGCCGCAGCAATCCTTGGCCGACTGGCTGCAACAGGTGCAGGCCCTCAACCTGGGCCTGCGCGAGCATGAGCATACGCCGCTGGCCGACGTGCAGCGCTGGCACGGCCAGGGTGGCGAGGCGCTGTTCGACACCTTGGTGGTCTTTGACAACTACCCGGTCTCCGAAGCCCTCGGCCAGGCCGGCGGCGAGGTTCGCTTCCTGGGGCTTGAGCACCGCGAACATACCCATTACCCACTGACCCTGGCCGTCGGCCAGGGCGACGGGCTGCTACTGCACCTGAGTTATGACCGCGCTCAGTTCGATGGCGCCAGGGTCGATCGGCTGGCGCGTCATCTTGCGCAGTTGCTCGACAGCTTCTGTGGCGATGCTGGGCAAGCGCTGGGCAGCCTGAGGATGATGGATGCCGACGAAAGCCAGGCATTGCTCGAGGGCTTCAACGCCACGGCTACCCACTACCCGCTGGACACCCCGGTGCATCGCCTGATCGAGGCCCAGGTCGCCCGCACCCCGGACGCCGAGGCGCTGCGCTTCGGTGAGTACGGCCTGAGCTATGCGCAGCTCGATGCGCGCGCCAACCAGCTGGCCCACAAGCTGCAGGAGCAGGGCGTCGGCCCCGATGTGCTGGTCGGCATCGCCGCCGAGCGCAGCCTCGAAATGGTGGTCGGGCTGCTGGCGATTCTCAAGGCCGGGGGTGCCTATGTGCCGCTGGACCCGGACTACCCGGCAGAGCGCCTGAGCTACATGTTCGAAGACAGCGGCATCCAGCTGTTGCTGAGCCAGAGCCATCTGCAGTTGCCCCTGCCGCCCGGTCTGAACGTGCTGCAGCTGGATACGCTGGCCCTGCAGGCCTACCCCAGCGAGCGCCCGCTGCAGGCGGTGAGCCCGGAAAGCCTCGCCTACGTGATCTACACCTCGGGCTCCACCGGCAAGCCGAAAGGCGCCGGCAACCGCCACAAGGCGCTGACCAACCGGCTGTGCTGGATGC
>NZ_JBIVGP010000016.1:0-108468 GCF_044748725.1 Pseudomonas sp. NPDC089752 | reverse complement strand
GGCCAGTCGTAGTCGCGCGTCTCTATTCGGCAACGGAACAGAAGCTCAGCGAGACGCACAGCAACGGCGTGACATGCAGCTATGTCTATGATCCGTTAACGCTGCGGCTGAGCGGCATCAGCATACAAGGAGCGAATGGGTTGCTTCAGAGCCTGCATTACCAATACGATCCCGTCGGCAATGTGCTGCGTGTCAGTGACATGGCTGGGCAAATTCGTACTTGGCGTAACCAGCGTGTGGAACCAAAAAGTGAGTATGGTTACGACAGCCAGTATCAGCTTATCAGTGCCACCGGACGGGAGATGGCAAATGCCGGGCGCCAGCAAAGCAGATCTGCCCCCGCGAGCCTGCCGCTACCCAGCAATGACGAATATACCAACTACACCCGCACCTACGACTACGATACCGCAGGCAATCTCACCCAAATCCGCCACAGCGCGCTCGCTACGAGTAACTGCCATACCACGAACATTACAGTCAGTGACCGCAGTAACCGTGGGGTGGTCGACCTGCTCACGGATTGCCCAGCAGAAGTCGATAGGCTGTTCTCGGCGGGAGGATATCAGCAACTATTGCAGCCAGGTCAAAAGCTCTATTGGACACCCAGTGGAGAGCTGCAACGCGTGACACCCGTAGTGCGCGATGGGGCGCCAAGCGATCAGGAATTCTATCTCTATGACGCGCACAAACAACGCACACAAAAAACCAGCGAACAAGGTCATAGCAGGCAGCAAGTCATTTATTTGCCCGGACTGGAATTGCGAACAACCACTGTGAAGCCAGCTATCGAAGAAAGCACACATGTCATTAACACAACAAACAACGGTAACCTTTGCGTATACCATCGAACCACTGGCTTGACCGATGACGCTGAGCGCACCCATTACCGTTTCAACTACCAGGACCTTACGAACAACCATAGCCTCGAGCTGGACGATACCGGAAGCCTCATCAGCCTTGAGGAGTACTACCCCTATGGAAGCACAGCCATATGGTCGACATCCCAGTCAACCAACGTCCATTTCAAAACCTTACGATTTTCTGGAAAAGAGCGGGATGCTACGGGCCTGTATTACTTCGGGCATCGTTACTATCAGACATGGGCAGGACGATGGCTGAGCCCGGACCCCGCCGGCACGGTAGATGGACTGAACATCTTCAGCATGGTGAGGAATAATCCCAGCAGTTACATTGATGCCGAAGGCTTCATGCAGCAGCCGCCAGAACCTAACAGACCTCAATATACCATACAGTCGACGGGACTACATACATTCACGGATCCTGCTAAAAGAGCGATGATAATCAATGCATTAGATCAGGCGCTGGATACGCTGAACTACGTGACATCCTTAAATCCTCAGGAGCTACCAGTTGATTTAATGGAAAGTTTCTTCGGTCCGGATCACTTAACGGTCACAGCGGATGTTGTTCGCGCGTGGACAACAACCAAAAATGTTTTGACTGACTATGCTGACCCTCCCCGCGGGCATGGGAAATTCAGCAGCGCAACCTCGACCAACCCTGCTGCAATGGCCGTAGTTTTTAGGGCCGACTTTCAACAGCCCGTGTTGATTTTTGATGAATTTTTTAGCGACAAAACTACGGACCAACAGCGATCTTCAGTTTTGATACATGAAATAACCCACGTACGCCGAGCCCCAAAGATCCGTACGATCGGCATGGGAAGCGAAGATTATTTCTATTTGATTGATGAGCACCCAAGAGAAGACTCAAGAAATATCGTGTATGATGGGAATCTGACTGACGAAGACCTGACCTTAGGCACAGAATTATTTAACGCAATTGCCAAACTGCAGCATTTGAATATTATTGACGTGAACACGGATACTCTGACGCACGGAAGCTCGGAGGACCCAGAAGAGATGCACCGAATAGACGCTATTGAGGAATTCAATGAAAACAGCACACTCCGCGCTCGGGTGGCAGCCAACAATGCAGACAGCCTGGCCTATGCAGCCACCCTCATCGCCGCTCGCCGCCCGCAACATAACTCTCAATAGTCCCACTCTCGTGATTGCGCACCCAGCAAGGTGGGGTTTAGCGGTACAAAGTCGCAGAGTTGGGTTCATGTACATTCCCCCAGGTCCATTCAAACAAGGCTCCTGAGCCGCAACATTTGAATGCTTAAGTACCCTTGGAGACCTTGCACATCACCCTCCCAACCAATGCCACATTCACCGAGGCCAGCAGCAGGACGACCGCATAGCACACACACGTCATGCGCAGCCCAAGTGTTCGATCGCCAATGCCACCGTCGGCCAGGACAGGGTCGAGGCAAAGCCGGCAATCAGGGTGATGCCGGTAATGGCTTTGCCTGCTCCTTCGCCATATAGCCCACCCAGGGTGGCGAACAGGGCTTCGTACAGCCCCATGGCCATGCCTACGCCGATCACCGCCCAGGCCAGCATGAACAACGCGAGGCTGTGGCTGGCGGCCATGATCAACAAACCCAACGCTACCACCGCACCGCTGGCCGCCATTTGCGGGCGGCCGCCATAGCGGGCGACCAGGCGGCTGGATAGCGGAGCGAACAGGGCGGAAACCATCAGGCTCAGTGATAGCGCGCCGTACACCCACTGGCTGGGCCAGCCGGTGTCACGGCTGATCGGGTCGGCCATCACCGCCATGAGGAAGAACGAACCACCCCAGACCAGGATTTGCAGGATGCCCAGGCAGACGATGCCGAAGGGCCTGGGGAATTGCGGGGTGCTGTTCACTGCGGGGCCTTGTGTCGAGTGCGGGGTGGCAAGGCCGGCATCTTCGCGGGGCAAGCCCGCTCCCACAGGTTCCCTGCTGATCTCAGGTATGTGCGCTTCCTGTGGGAGCGGGCTTGCCCCGCGAAAGGGCCGGCGCAGGCACCCTACCATGCCCGCTATCGATGAAATATCCAGAGATATCATTGCCCGTGATAATAACCTTCGCTGCGTTCGATTCGTGCGTCACGCGCAAGGCACTCACACTCCGCCCACTACTAATATCTTGGCGGAGTTCTCCATGGACCACTCACTCAAACCCTTGCGCTTTCCCCTCGCTGCCCTGGCAGTGGTGGTGCTCAGCGCTTGCGGTCGAACCCCAGACGCCGTGCAGGCTCCCGCCGCGCCCAAAGTCACCGTGGCCAAGGTGATCGAACAACCGATCAACGAATGGGACGAGTTCACCGGCCGCCTGGAAGCGCCGGAAACCGTGGAAGTGCGCCCACGGGTATCCGGCCAGATCGATCAGGTCGGCTTCACCGAAGGCGCCCAGGTCAAGAAAGGCGACCTGCTGTTCCAGATCGACCCACGCCCCTTCCAGGCCGAAGTGCGCCGCCTCGAAGCGCAACTGCAACAGGCCAAGGCCACCGCCATCCGCAGCGCCAACGAAGCCCGCCGTGGCGAGCGCCTGCGTGACAGCAATGCCATCTCCGCCGAGCTGGCCGAATCGCGCAGCAGCGCCGCCGCCGAAGCTCGCGCTGGTGTCGACGCGATCCAGGCCCAACTCGACCTGGCCCGCCTGAACCTCAGCTTCACCCGCGTCACCGCGCCGATCAGCGGCCGCGTCAGCCGCGCCCAATACACCGCCGGCAACATCGTCAGCGCCGATGTCACCCCGCTGACCAGCGTGGTCTCCACCGACAAGGTCTACGCCTACTTCGACGCCGACGAGCGCGTGTACCTCAAGTACACCCAGCTGGCGCGTGAAGGCCAGCGCGGCCAGGCCACCCCGGTGTACCTGGGACTGACCAACGAAACCGGCAACCCGCACCTGGGGCAGATGAACTTCGTCGACAACCAGGTCAACCCGCGCACCGGCACCATCCGTGGCCGCGCCGTTTTCGACAACCGTGACGGCCAGTTCACCCCTGGCCTGTACGCACGCCTGAAGCTGGTCGGCAGCGCCCAGTACGACGCCGTGCTGATCAACGACGAAGCCGTGGGCACCGACCTTGGCAAGAAGTTCGTGCTGGTGATGGACAAGGACAACAAGGCCGCCTACCGCGCTGTGGAACTGGGGCCAAAGCTTGAAGGCCTGCGCATCGTGCGTAGCGGCCTGGCCAAGGACGACCGCATCGTGGTCAAGGGCCTGCAGCGCGTGCGCCCAGGCTCGCAAGTCACCCCGGAAGAAACGGCAATGGCCAGCGAACAGACCCTCGCCGCCCTCGCCCAGCAGCGCCAGGCCCTCGAAGCCAGCAACCCGGCGCAGAAAGTAGCGGGCTCCACTGAGAAAGTCGCCAGCGCCCAGGCGCCACGCGGTTAAGGGATCACACCGATGAACTTTTCGAAATTCTTCATTACCCGGCCAATCTTCGCCGCGGTGCTGTCGCTGGTGCTGCTGATCGCAGGCTCGATCTCGCTGTTCCAGCTGCCGATCAGCGAATACCCGGAAGTGGTTCCACCGACCGTGGTGGTGCGCGCCAACTTCCCCGGCGCCAACCCCAAGGTGATCGGCGAAACCGTGGCCGCGCCGCTGGAGCAGGCCATCACCGGTGTCGAGAACATGCTGTACATGTCCTCGCAGTCCACCGCCGACGGCAAGCTGACCCTGACCATCACCTTCGCCCTGGGCACCGACCTGGACAACGCCCAGGTGCAGGTGCAGAACCGCGTGACCCGCACCCAGCCCAAGCTGCCGGAGGAAGTGACGCGTATCGGTATCACCGTCGACAAGGCGTCGCCCGACCTGACCATGGTCGTGCACCTGACCTCGCCGGACAACCGCTACGACATGCTCTACCTGTCCAACTACGCCATCCTCAACATCAAGGATGAGCTGGCGCGCCTGGGTGGCGTGGGCGACGTGCAGCTGTTCGGCATGGGCGACTACTCGCTGCGCGTGTGGCTCGACCCGAACAAGACCGCTTCGCGCAATCTGACCGCCAGTGACGTGGTCGCGGCCATCCGCGAGCAGAACCGCCAGGTCGCTGCCGGCCAGCTGGGTGCCCCGCCCGCCCCCGGCTCGACCAGCTTCCAGCTGTCGATCAACACCCAGGGCCGCCTGGTCAACGAGGAAGAGTTCGAGAACATCATCATCCGTGCCGGTGCCGATGGCGAAATCACCCGCCTGAAGGACATCGCCCGGGTCGAACTCGGCTCCAGCCAGTACGCCCTGCGCTCGCTGCTGAACAACCAGCCAGCCGTGGCCATCCCGATCTTCCAGCGCCCAGGCTCCAACGCCATCGAGATCTCCGACGAAGTGCGGGCGAAAATGGCCGAGCTGAAGAAGGACTTCCCGGAAGGGATGGACTACAGCATCGTCTATGACCCGACCATCTTCGTGCGTGGTTCCATCGAAGCGGTGGTCCACACCCTGTTCGAAGCACTGGTGCTGGTGGTACTGGTGGTGATCCTGTTCCTGCAGACCTGGCGCGCCTCGATCATCCCGCTGCTGGCTGTGCCGGTATCGCTGATCGGTACCTTTGCGGTGATGCACCTGTTCGGCTTCTCGCTCAATGCCTTGTCGCTGTTCGGGCTGGTGTTGGCCATCGGGATCGTGGTGGACGACGCGATCGTCGTGGTGGAGAACGTCGAGCGTAATATCGGGCTGGGCTTGAAGCCGCTGGAAGCCACGCAAAAAGCCATGAGCGAAGTGACCGGGCCGATCATCGCCACCGCCCTGGTGCTGTGCGCGGTGTTCGTACCTGCTGCGTTCATTTCCGGCCTTACCGGGCAGTTCTACAAACAGTTCGCCCTGACCATCGCCATTTCCACCGTGATTTCGGCGTTCAACTCGCTGACCCTGTCGCCGGCGTTGGCTGCGGTGCTGCTCAAGGACCATCACGCGCCCAAGGACCGTTTCTCGCGGTTCCTCGACAAACTGCTGGGCAGCTGGTTGTTCTCGCCGTTCAACCGCTTCTTCGACCGTGCTAGCCACAGCTATGTCGGCGGCGTGCGCCGGGTCATCCGTTCCAGCGGCATCGCCCTGTTCGTCTATGCCGGCCTGATGGGCCTGACCTACCTGGGCTTCTCGTCCACCCCAACCGGTTTCGTCCCGGCCCAGGACAAGCAGTACCTGGTGGCCTTCGCCCAACTGCCGGACGCCGCCAGCCTCGACCGTACCGAGGCGGTGATCAAGCGCATGAGCGAAATCGCCCTGAAGCAACCGGGCGTTGCCGACTCGGTGGCCTTCCCGGGCCTGTCGATCAACGGTTTCACCAACAGCCCGAACAGCGGCATCGTGTTCACCCCGCTCAAGCCGTTCGATGAGCGCAAGGACCCGAGCCAGTCGGCAGCCGCCATCGCCGCTGCGCTGAACGCCCAGTTCGCCGACATCCAGGACGCCTACATCGCGATCTTCCCACCGCCGCCGGTACAGGGCCTGGGCACCATCGGCGGTTTCCGCCTGCAGATCGAGGACCGTGGCAACCTGGGCTACGAAGCGCTGTACAAGGAAACCCAGAACATCATCGCCAAGAGCCACAACGTGCCGGAGCTGGCGGGCCTGTTCACCAGCTACCAGGTCAACGTGCCGCAGGTCGATGCCGCCATCGACCGGGAAAAGGCCAAGACCCACGGCGTGGCGATCACCGACATTTTCGACACCCTGCAGGTTTACCTGGGTTCGCTGTACACCAACGACTTCAACCGTTTCGGCCGCACCTACCAGGTCAACGTCCAGGCCGAGCAGCAGTTCCGCCTCGACGCCGAGCAGATCGGCCAGCTGAAGGTGCGCAACAACCTGGGCGAGATGATCCCGCTGGCGACCTTCCTCAAGGTCAGCGACACCTCCGGGCCTGACCGCGTGATGCACTACAACGGCTTCATCACCGCAGAAATCAACGGTGCTGCTGCCCCAGGCTACAGCTCCGGCCAGGCAGAAGCGGCCATCGAGAAGCTGCTGAAAGAGGAACTGCCCAACGGCATGACCTTCGAGTGGACCGACCTGACCTACCAGCAGATCCTCTCCGGCAACACCGCACTGTTGGTATTCCCGCTGTGTGTGCTGCTGGCGTTCCTGGTGCTGGCTGCCCAGTACGAAAGCTGGAGCCTGCCGCTGGCGGTGATCCTGATCGTGCCGATGACCCTGCTTTCGGCCATTACCGGGGTGATCGTCTCGGGTGGCGACAACAACATCTTCACCCAGATCGGCTTGATCGTACTGGTGGGCCTGGCGTGCAAGAACGCGATCCTGATCGTCGAGTTCGCCAAGGATGAACAGGCCAAGGGCCTCGACCCGCTGGCTGCGGTGCTGGAAGCCTGCCGCCTGCGTCTGCGGCCGATCCTGATGACCTCGATCGCCTTCATCATGGGTGTGGTACCGCTGGTGTTCTCGTCCGGTGCCGGTTCGGAAATGCGCCATGCCATGGGTGTCGCGGTGTTCTCGGGGATGATCGGTGTGACCGTGTTCGGCCTGTTCCTGACCCCGGTGTTCTTCTTCCTGATCCGCCGTTTCGTCGAACGTCGCCAGGCCCGCAAGGCCGCACGCGTTCAATCGCTGGAGAGCCACGCATGAACCTGCTCAAGCCCCTGACCCCAAGCCTGCTGGCACTGGCCCTGGCGGCCTGCGCCGTAGGTCCTGACTATAAGGCGCCGGCCACCGAACCTGCGCAATTCGACAGCGCTGTACAGGCCAAGGCCTTCGATCGCAGCCGCTTCGAGAGCGTGTGGTGGAAGCAGTTCGACGACCCGGTGCTGAACCAGCTGGTTCAGGCGTCGCTGGACGGCAACCGCGACCTGCGCGTGGCCTTTGCCCGGCTCAAATCGGCGCGGGCGATCCGCGATGATGCCGCCAACGACCAGTTGCCGGTGGTCACCAGCCGCGCCAGCAGCGAAATCGGCAAGGGCCAGATCCCTGGCCAGACTGACCAGCGGGTCAACAGCGAGCGCTACGACCTCGGCCTGGACATGGCCTGGGAGCTCGACCTGTTCGGCCGCATTCAGCGCCAGATCGAAGCCAGCGATGCCGAGGCCGATGCCGCCCAGGCCGATCTGCAACAACTGCAGGTCAGCCTGATCGCCGAACTGGTCGACGCCTACGGCCAGCTGCGTGGCGCGCAACTGCGCGAGAACATCGCCGTGGCCAACCTCAAGACCCAGCAGGAATCGCGCACCATTACCGTGACCCTGCGCGATGCCGGGGTCGGCAACGAGCTCGACGTGGTGCGGGCCGATGCCCGCCTGGCCGGGGTCGAGGCCACCGTGCCGCAGCTGCAAGCGGTCCAAGCACGGGCGCGTCACCGCATCGCCACCCTGCTCGGCCAGCGCCCGGACGCACTGAGCGTGGACCTCTCGCCCAAGGCCTTGCCGGCCATCGCCAAAGCGCTGCCGGTGGGCGACCCGGGTGAGCTGCTGCGCCGCCGCCCGGACATTCGCAGCGCCGAGCGCCAACTGGCTGCGGCCACCGCCAATGTCGGCGTGGCCACTGCAGACCTGTTCCCACGGGTGAGCCTCAGCGGCTTCCTTGGCTTTACCGCCGCGCGCGGCTCGCAGATCGGCTCCTCGGCGGCCAATGCCTGGGCGCTGGGCCCGAGCATCACCTGGGCGGCGTTCGACCTGGGCAGCGTGCGGGCCCGCCTGCGTGGTGCCAAGGCCGATGCCGAAGGTGCCTTGGCCAGCTATGAGCAGCAGGTGTTGCTGGCCCTGGAAGAATCGGCCAATGCCTTCAGTGACTACGACAAGACCCAACAGCGGCTGTTGTCGCTGATGCGCCAAAGCGATGCCAGCCGCAAGGCGGCAGAGCTGGCCTCGGTGCGCTACCGCGAAGGCACGGTGGATTACCTGGTGCTGCTGGACGCCGAGCGTGAACGGCTGAGCGCCGAAGACGCCCAGGCGCAGGGCGAAGTCGACCTGTATCGCGGCATCGTCTCGATCTACAAGGCCCTGGGCGGCGGCTGGCAGCCGGAAACGGTAGCCAGCACACGCTGATCAAGGCGATTGCAACGACTCCTTTGGTTGGATCCTCCCCCAACCCTTTGCCCCGCTGGCCTTGGTCCGCGGGGCTTTTTTATGCGGCTTGCACCCCAAGCCAATCTGCCCCAAGCTCTGCCTTCTCCCCGCCATGGACCGCCCGATGCCCAGACGTCACCGCTACCTGATCGCTGTGTTGCTGCTGATCCTGGTATCGGTCGGTATCCTGTACCTGCGCAAAGACACCCCGCCAACAGCGCCGGTCCTGCCGGCTCATAGCTATGCCAAAGCCTTGCGCCAGGCCCACGAAGGCCAGCCGGGCGCCGCGCGGGTGCTGTATCAGCAGCTGCAACGGGAGGACCTGGCGCCGATCCGCCGCGCTGCCCTGTATGCCGAGCTGCCCAACTACCCCTCCCCACAGGCGCTGAAATTGGCCCGCGTGGACCTGGAAAACGACGAGCCGCTGGTGCGCCGCGCAGCCATCGCCAGCATCCGCCGCCTGTTGCCGCCCGCGCAACGCAGCCTGGTGCTGGGGCCGTTGCTGGACGACGACGAGCAAAGCGTGCGCTTCGCTGCGGTCGATGCCTTGCTTGGCCTGGATCCGGATGCCATCGGGCTCTACTTCGGGCCGCTACAGGCCGCACTGGAGCAGTATCAGCAGGCGCTGGAGCAGCAGCCTGACGATGCCGAGGCGCAGGTGCACCTGGCACGTCTGTACCTGCATGAAAACGACTACACCCAAGCGGCCACGGCCCTGCAGCGCAGCCTTGCGCTGGCTGCGGAAAACACGGACGCCCTGGCGACGCAGGTACGGCTGCTGGAGCGTCAGGGCCATCACGACCAGTCCAGGCAAGTTTTGGCCAAGGCACTGGCATTGCGGCCCGATTCAGCGTTCCTGCAACACGAACTCGGACTATGGCTGATCCGCCATGACCAGCGCGAGTACGCCCTGCTCGCCTTGTCGCGGGCCGTCGAACTTGAACCGGACAATGCCGATTATCGCTATACCCTGGCCGTTACCTTGCACGATCTCGAACAATCCGATGCCGCACAGAAACAGCTGGAAACCTTGCTCAGCCGGCAACCGGCCAACCGCCGGGCACGGGTGCTGCTGATCCAGTACTGGAAAGAGACCGGGCAGTTGCAAAACGTCCAGGTGCTGCTGGCCGAGCTCGAGCGGCAGAACCCGGACGATCCGTTCTTGCAGCAAGGGCTGTAGATGCGTTGAACCCTGGAGGAGCGCCTGTGGTCCAGAGGGTATCGGACCATTCACGGCATTGGCCACCTACTGCCGTGCCTTCAAGGAGAATCGCATTGGCCAGCTCGCTGTCGCTGGACGAACGTGCCCTGATTCTGGCACCTACGCAACTCGCCACAGAGACCTCGACGTTTTTGGCGAGCATGGGTATCGACTGCCTGTGTTCACCCGATATCAGCGATCTGCGAGATGGCCTTGGGGAAGGCGCCGGCCTGGCGATCATCGATGAGTTCACGCTCAACAGCGGCCAAAGCGAGTTGTTGCAAGGGTTCATCGACCAGCAACCACCCTGGTCCGATCTGCCAATCGTGCTGCTCACCAAGACCAAGCAAGCCTCACCCACCCTCACACCTGACGACCATCCGTTGGGAAACCTGACCCTGCTGGCCATCCCGTTCGAACAAGAACATCTGCTTGACTTGATCACACTCGCATTGCGCCACCGCCGGCGACAATACCGAGCGCGCGACCAGGTGCGCGACCTGCAACAACGCCTGGATGCCCGGACGCCGGAGCAGCAGGCCGCTGAACTGGCGTTGCAGCAAACCCGCAAGATGGAGGCAATCGGTCAATTGGCCGGCGGCGTGGCACACGACTTCAATAATCTGCTGACCAGCATTGGCGGCAGTTTCGAGTTGATCGACCGACGCATGAAGCAAGGCAGCACCCAGGGCGTTGAACATTTTCTCACCATGGGCCGGGACGCTGTATCGCGCGCCGCGCGGCTGACCCATCGCCTGTTGGCGTTTTCTTCCCGGCAATCGCTGCACAGCCAACGCATCGACCTGCATGCATTGTTGCAACCCCAGAGGCTCGAAGCGGTGCTTGAACAGCATGTGGCAATCGCGTTGCAGGTTCCATCGGACCTTTGGCCGGTGCAAGCCGACAACACCCAGCTGCAAGAAGCGCTCGACAACCTGTTGGTCAATGCCCGTGAGGCCATGCCCAGTGGTGGGCTGCTGCGCATCGAGGCGAGCAATCGCAAGATAGCGGCCAAGCAGTTCGCCGATGGCGGCCTGGCACATGGTGATTACGCTTGCCTTAGTATCATCGACGAAGGCCAGGGCATGTCACAGAGCACCCTGGAGCACGCTTTCGAGCCGTTCTTCAGTACCAAGCCGGTGGGTCAAGGGATCGGCCTCGGCCTGTCGATGGTGTATGGGTTCAGCAAACAGTCGCAGGGCCATGTGGAACTGCACAGCCAGATTGGCCAGGGCACGCGTGTGGATCTCTACCTGCCGCGTCACGTCGATCAACAGCAAGTGCCGATGCCGGTACCACCGCAGCCGATTGGCAAAGGCCGCGAGGTGCTGCTGGTCGAAGACGATCCACATGTGCGGCAACTGTTGTGCCATGCCCTGCAGGAGCAGGGTTACCCCTGCCGCAGTGCCTGCAATGCCAGCGAGGCGTTGCAGGTGCTGCGCTCTTCCCAGGCCATCGATTTGCTGATCAGTGATGTCGGCTTGCCGGGCATGAACGGTCGGCAGTTGGCGGAGATCGCGCGCACCTTGCGTCCGCAGCTGCCGGTGCTGTTCATCACCGGTTACGCCGAGACGGCAATGGCCCGCGAGGGATTTCTAGGCCCAGGCATGCAATTGATCTGCAAACCTTTCGAGCTCAATCAATTACGAGAGCAAGTAGCGCTGATGCTCGGCGCAAGGCCAAACCACCCTACTCCACCACCATGAGTATTGCCTGGTTGCCAAGCGCTGCCAGCTCGAAGGGTTTGAGCATGAGTGCGGTACCTGGCACCTCCATCAGCTGTGGTTCCAGGGGATGGTCGGTGTAACCGGTGATGAAGAGAATCTTCTGGCCTGGGTTGATCATGCGCATCGCCCGGGCCAATTGACGTCCGCTGAATCCGCCTGGCAAGCCAATGTCGGTGATCACCAGGTCGAAGGGGCCGGCGTTACGGAACTGCTCCAGCGCAGAGTTGGCGTCTGGCGCATCACATACCTCGAGCCCACGGTCGCGAAGCGCCTCGCGCATGAGTGAGCGCAGGGTGTGCTCATCATCGACCAACAGCAAGCGTTGCCCGCTGGCCCGCGAGACAAGTGGCATGGGTGGAGCAGGAAGTTGGGGTATCGCCTGCAAACAGCGCGGAAAGAGCATGCAGACTTTTGTCCCTTGGTCCTGAACCGATTCAAGCCAGATGTACCCGCCGGACTGGCCGACGAAACCGTGGACCATCGCCAGCCCCAGTCCAGAGCCACGCCCGGTCGGTTTAGTGGTGAAAAAAGGTTCGAATGCCCGGGCCACATCTTCGGCTGGCATCCCATGGCCATCGTCCAGCACCTGGAGGGCAACATAATCCCCTGCGGGCAGGCCTTCTGGCTCAGAAAACCCACCACCCAGCCGGGTGTTGATGGTATGTATCGTCACCGTGCCCCGTTCCAGGCATGCCTCTCGGGCATTGACACATAGGTTGATCAAGCAATTGGCCAGCTGACCGATGTCGAGGCAGACCACCCACGGCTCAACGTCCATCTCCCACGCCAACCGTATTTCCGCCCCCAGTACCTGGCGTAACAAGGGTTCCATATCCAGCAGCTGAGCGTTCAAGTCAAGGGGCTTGGGTGCAAGCGGCTGATGGCGGGAAAACGCCAGCAATCGGTGAGTCAGGCTCATTGCACGCTGCACCGAATCGCGGGCCAGCTCCACATAATTGTCGATCCGCTCCATGCGCCCCTGACCCAGGCGCCGTTGCAGCAGCTCCAGGCTACCGCCGATACCCGACAACAGATTGTTCATTTCATGGGCCATGCCACCTGCAAGGTGCCCGACGGCCTCCAGCCGCTGAGTGTTTTGCAGCAAGGCCTCGGACTGTCGCATGGCCTCCTCGCGGTCTGCAGAAATATCCCGACCCACTGCGGTCAGTACCGTACCGTCAAAACTGGCGGTCCAGCGGAACCAGCGATAATACCCCTCCGCGTGACGCATGCGGGTCTCGAAGTGGTCAGCGCCCTGCTCGCGGACGAAATCGATCACCGAGACCATCACCTCGGCACGGTCAGCCGGATGAACAAGCTGCAGAATCGGCACATCTTTCACCTGCTGTTGGCTCCAGCCGAGCGCGCGGTGCCAGGCGGGATTCGCAGCTTGCAGCTTGAGATCGCGAGTGACGATGATCATGGCATCGCTCGACAGTTGCCACATGGACTCGCGGTCGTTCAAGTAACGCTTGATCTGGCGCTCGAATGTCTGCGCCTGCTCGCGCCATTTGCTGTGAGCGTCGACCGTGGCGGTGGTTTCGATCACCGTATGCAGAAAGCCCACTACCACGTGTTGCTCGTCGCGGATAGGCGAGTAACTGAAGGCGTACCACGCCTTGACCCCGGTTTGCGGGCGCTCGATCCAGAGTGGATGATCTTCGACGAAGCTGGAACTGCCCTCCAGCGCCTTGAACACCCAGGGGCCGATATCCCCCCAGTCCTTCTCCCACAGCCCTTGGAAGCTTTTCCCCAAACCATGGTCCAAGCCATCGAGCAGCCTCCTGTAGGCGTCATTATGGATGACCGTCATGTTCGGCCCCCAAACCACGGCGCTCGGAAAAGGCGATTGGAGCATCATGTCGACTGCGATACGCAAATGCGCCTGCCAATGAGGCAACGGACCAGGGCCAGTTGGTCGCCAGTCGAACTGCGCGATTTTCTCGCCCATGTCGCCTGACGACTCTACGCCGGCGGACAACTGGACGCTGCAGGGCGTAGCTGAGTGCGAATTGCCGATAACGACCAAGTGCTATTCCTGCCTTTGCTCGAAGATGTTGAGAATTCCCGCATCATCGTCTGCCAGAAGCACCTAGGCAACAGCAGCCGTGAGAACAATTTCGCAGTTGCGGTAGACGGCCCGGAGGTGAAGTGGGCCTCACAACAGTAGCATAGCGCCATCATGCATGCGGCGCCCCTGCAAAGCACAGCTATGCTGATTAGGCTTCCCTGCGCCATGGACTGACTTCACCATTTGCCCTCAGACAGGAGTGTAGTGATGAGCAAGAAGATTCTGGTAGTGCTGACCAATACTGCCAAATATCCGGAAGTTAAGCGGGCCACTGGCTTATGGTTGGGTGAGGCTGTTCACTTTGTCGACATAGTTCAGCAGGCAGGGTTTACAGTTGACTATGTCAGCCCTGCGGGTGGTTATGTGCCGATCGACCCCCATAGCTTGCAGATGGCTCCAGATCTGGACTGGCAATACTACGACGACAAGACGTTCATGAACCGTCTGGGCACCACGCATAGCCCTGGCCAGGTCGATCCCAGAGATTACTGCGCGATTTATTACAGCGGTGGCCATGGGGTGATGTGGGATTTTCCCGATAACCCAGCGCTGCAGGACCTGGCGCGCAGTATCTACGAAAAAGGCGGTGTGGTAGCTGCTGTCTGTCACGGCGTGGTCGGCCTATTGAATATCAAACTCAGTGATAACCGGCTACTGCTAAAGGATCAGCTGGTTACCGGGTTTTCCAATACCGAAGAAAAGCTTGCGGAGCTTGATCATGCAGTGCCTTTTCTAACAGAAACCGAACTAGGCGCTAGAGGAGGTAAGTACATCAAGGCTGATGACCCTTGGCAATCCTTTGTTGTCGGCGACGAACGTCTAATCACGGGGCAAAATCCAGCCTCCACGGAGGCACTGGCGGCAGCGGTCGTTCAAGCGATCAAAAGAGGCAAGGATCTGACAGAGTGATACACCGAATCGCTCCGGGCCGCTTGGCCCCGGACTACAGAATGAGCAGCGCTAGTTGAATAGGCTTTTCCTGATCTGTCCGTACGCGACAGCTTCTCGAACAGGAAAGGCCTATGTCAAAAATTATCTATGCCGGTCGATTTATGATGGAATTGCTTCTGGCGATGGCAATTGGCTTCATACCTGTGGGAGTAGGCTTGATGGCTATACTCCACCATCAGGAAAAAATACTTGCAGAAAATTCATTCTACTCAGTACAGGATGCGATCATCTCCGTCGATCGATCACTGGAAAGACTGCAAGCTGCCGCCAATAGCGCCTTGATGCTAGGGGGAAAACCCTGCGAGGAAGTGCGGCAAAAACTACACGACCAAGTCGACATAACCCCAGACCTGCGCTCACTTGCATTGATGGAAAATAATAAGACTTATTGCAACACGCTGGGCACTTCGACTCATCACGACAAGTTTTTTGCAGAGGCACAAGCACCCCTGCAGTTAATGTTCGACACGCCTGCAAGCCCCGGTAGGGTGATTCTTAGCTACCAAGTCCGACGAGATACCTTTAGCGCGATCGCGACCACCTTTGCCACGCAGTTGCGCAATGAACTGCACGGATTCCAAAACGGCCTGACCGTCATGCTTGAATTCGGTGATTCATACGTGTGGGCGCTCGGAGACAGCCGTGACCCTGGCCGCCCTTCGCTCGTCGAGCACGTTGAAATTGGGGTTTCGGAACGGTACGGCTACACCGTCAAGGCAGGCTATCTGCGTGGGCACGGTGCTCACGAAGCGCGCCAAGCCATCATGCAAACCCTGCCTTCTCTGGTGCTGGTCGGAATTGTAACCGGATCGATTTTCTACTGGGCCGTGTTCGGGCTACGCGGCATTCGACAGGTCAACGCCGCCAACAAGGCGTGACGGCGCTCCCTGGCACTCACTCTACGTTGAGCACACCACGGCGAACCTGGTCGCGTTCGATGGACTCGAACAGCGCCTTGAAGTTGCCTTCACCAAAGCCATCATCACCCTTGCGCTGGATGAACTCGAAGAACACCGGCCCGAGCAGGGTTTCCGAAAAAATCTGCAAGAGCAACCGCTTGTCACCCGCCTCGGATGCACCATCGAGCAGAATGCCACGGGCCTGCAACTGGTCGACCGGCTCACCGTGACCCGGCAACCGCTCCTCGAGCATTTCGTAATAGGTCTGTGGCGGAGCGGTCATGAAGCGCATGCCGTACGCCTTGAGCGCATCCCATGTCTTGACCAGATCGTCGGTGAGGAAGGCAACATGCTGGATGCCCTCCCCGTTGAACTGCATCAGAAATTCTTCAATCTGCCCTGCCCCTTTGGAAGATTCCTCGTTGAGCGGGATACGGATCATGCCGTCAGGCGCAGTCATTGCCTTGGAGGTCAAGCCCGTGTATTCGCCTTTGATGTCGAAGTAGCGAATTTCACGGAAGTTGAATAGTTTTTCGTAAAAAGCGGCCCAATAGGCCATGCGCCCGCGATAAACGTTGTGGGTGAGATGGTCGATGATCTTCAGGCCTGCGCCCACTGGGTTGCGGTCGACACCTTCGATGAAGTTGAAGTCGATGTCATAGATCGAGCTGCCCTCCTCGAAACGGTCGATCAGGTACAGCGGCGCACCGCCAATACCCTTGATCGCCGGCAGACGCAGTTCCATTGGGCCTGTTTCGATCTCGACTGGCTGGGCACCCAGCTCCAGGGCGCGGGCATAGGCTTCGTGCGCGTTGCGCACGCGGAAGGCCATGCCACACACCGACGCGCCATGCTCGGCGGCGAAGTAAGAGGCGATGCTTTTGGGCTCGTTGTTGAGGATCAGGTTGATGCCGCCCTGGCGATACAGGTGCACATCCTTGGAACGGTGGGTGGCCACCTTGGTGAAGCCCATCATCTGGAAAACCGGTTCCAGTACGCCAGGAGTCGGCGAAGCCAGCTCAATGAATTCGAAGCCCATCAGACCCATAGGGTTTTCAAAGATGTCAGCCATTTTCGTATCCTCATCTGCAGCGAAATATTAGTGAATGCCGGGAAGGTGAGGAAACGTTGGCGGTGCGCATGGGATACCGCGCACGCTGCGGGCGAGGAAGTCACCAATGATCAGCTTGAACCCTTGGTTTTTCATATGAACCCAATCTCGGTGGGAGTTGATCCTTCAGCGAAGAACCTTATTGTTGTATTCGTAAATCGATTCTACAGGGCGTAAATTCCTTTGTCGCGCGTTTGTTCGTCGCTCGCGCCGACAAACGGCTATTCTCAGCACGTTCCTCTCTACGAAGATTAGGTCAGCATGCCCCTGCGCGTTAACCGTCCCGCCCGCTGGAGCTGGCGTACCCTGCTGCCATGGGGTATTGGCGTATTGCCCTTGGCATTCGGCCTGGCGCTCATGCAGTGGCAAATCGAGCGCGAGCTGCGCGCCAGCAGCTACGCCACGACGCGCCAGGTGGTCGAGCAGGTCGAGCGTATTCTCGACAGCCTGGCCAGCACTGCGCAAACCCTGCTGCCGCTGGCGGGCAGCCCATGCGAGCAGGCTCAACTGGCCTTGCGCAGCCAGGTCACGCGCAACGCCTTCGTGCGCTCCACCAACCTGTTTCGAGACGACACCCTGTATTGCACCTCGTTGTTCGGCGAGTTCGACGAGCCCGTCGATGCCGGCGACTACGTCGATGGCAAGCTGTGGCTGATGGATGGCAACTCGGTGACACCAGGCCATGCCTTGCTTGTCTACCGGGCCAGCGCTGGCAACCGCGGCGCCATCGTCACTGTGGATGGCGACCACCTGCTGACCGCGCTGCGCCTCATCGGCCCCGACGAGGCGCTGCACCTGCGTGTCGGCAATGCCTGGATAGGCAAGGATGGCGCTGTGCAGCAGGGCCAGCCACCTGCTGCCCCGCTCGCTGAAATCACCCTGGGCTCGACCCGCTTCCCGTTCAGCGTGCACGGCGGTTACGCCGCCGGCAAGCGCGAAGAATTGCTGCTCAGCCACTACCCGGCGCTGCTCAGCCTGCTGCTGGTGCTCGGTGTCGCCGCCGGTACAGTGTGCCGCTGGCAGATTCGCCGCGCCAACTCCCCCCGCGCCGAGCTGCGCCGTGCCCTGGAGGCCGACGAGTTTCTTCCGTATTTCCAGCCTGTGGTGCGCAAGGGCGATTACCGCTGGGCCGGCGCCGAAGTGCTGATGCGCTGGAACCATCCGCATGAAGGTCTGGTACGCCCCGATCTGTTCATCCCCTACGCCGAACACACTGGGCAGATCGTCGCAATGACCCGGGCATTGATGCTGCATACGGCGCAAACCCTGGCTCCGTATGCGGCACTGCTGGAAGATGGCTTTCATATCGGTATCAACATCACCGCCGATCACTGCCGTGACCTGGCGCTCCTGGACGACTGCCGCACTTTCCTTCAGCACTTTCCGCCCGGGCGGGTGCTCCTGACGTTGGAGCTGACCGAGCGCAAGCTGATCGAGGCGACACCGGTTACCCTGGAGCTCTTCGACAAGCTGCATGAAATGGGCGTAATGATCGCCTTGGACGATTTTGGCACCGGCCAGTCAAGCCTGAACTACCTGCGTCAGTTCAAGGTCGACTACCTCAAGATCGACCAGAGCTTCGTGGCGATGATCGGTGGTGATGCGCTGTCGCTGCAAATCCTCGACAGCATTATCGAGCTGTCTGGCAAACTGGGCCTGGGCATCGTCGCCGAAGGTGTGGAAACCGAGGTACAGCGTGACTACCTGGCGCGGTACGGGGTGGACTTTCAGCAAGGCTTCCTGTTTGCCCGCCCGATGCCCGCGACCGAATTTCTCCAGGCTTTGGCCAGCCGTCCGGGCACTGTGCGGTTGCCGCAGGACACGCCCCCTGAGATCATGCGCGGCTGACCCACCCGCTCACTCCTCCCTGTTCCGAGGCATTCGTGTCAAAAGGCATTATCTGTTCGGTCACGGCGTCCTGCCTGTTCGCCGTGATGTACTTCTATACCTCCCTGCTCGCGCCGCTCGATGGCGAAGAGATCTTTGGCTGGCGCACCCTGCTGACCCTGCCCTGCCTTACCTTGTTCATGCTGGTGAGCAAGGACTGGAAGCGCGTCGGCGAGCTGCTCGGGCGTGTACGCAAGACCCCTGTGCTGCTGCTGGGCATGGTAGGTACCTCGTGGTTGATGGGGGTGCAGTTGTGGTTGTTCCTCTGGGCACCGCTGCACGGGCGCAGCCTTGAAGTGTCGATGGGCTACTTCCTGCTGCCACTGGCGATGGTATTGACCGGTCGTCTGGTCTATGGCGAACGCCTGTCCCGCCTGCAAAAAGTGGCGGTGAGCTGCGCTGTGCTGGGGGTAGGCCACGAGCTGTACCAGAACGGCAGCTTTGCCTGGGAAACCTTGTTGGTGATGGTCGGTTATCCGATCTATTTCGTGCTGCGGCGACGCTGCCGCACCGACCATCTGGGCGGGCTGTGGTGCGACATGTGCCTGCTGCTGCCCTGGGCTCTTTACTTTGTGGTCCAGGGGCCGCTGTCCAGCGCCGACCTGCTCGAACACCCTGGCCTGTACGCCTTGATCCCAGTGCTTGGGGCAATCAGTGCCTCGGCCCTGATCGCCTACGTGCTGGCCAGCCGAATGTTACCTTTCAGCCTGTTTGGCTTGCTCAGCTACGTCGAACCCGTGCTGCTGGTGGGGGTGGCGCTGTTGCTGGGCGAGACCATCGGCCCTGATCAGTGGCTGACGTACCTGCCGATCTGGGCCGCGGTGCTGGTGTTGGTGCTCGAGGGTTTCAAACACCTGATGCGTCAACGTCGGCGTTCGGTTTAAGGCGTACCTGGCGTACCCGCCGCTCCTCGACCGCCACCACGGTCATGTCCCAGCCGTTCCAGGCCAGCTGGTCGCCGACCACCGGCAGGCGGTCCAGCAGGCTCATCACCAGGCCCGCGAGGGTCTGGTAGTCCTCGGTGGCGCGGGCGCTGAAACCGGTCCGCGCCTGTACCTGGCTAAGGTTCAGCGCACCGCTGACGACAAACCCGCCCGCTTCTTCGACGATACCGGGCCCCTCCACTTCACTGGCATCAGGCAGTTCGCCGGCAATCGACTCAAGGATATCGGTCATGGTCAGCAGGCCGGTGAAATCACCGAACTCGTTGACCACGAAGGCGATGTGAGTCGACTGGCTACGCATCTGCTCCAGCGCGTTGAGAATGCTGAAGCTCTCCAGCAGGTTCAACGGCGCACGGGCCATGCGTTCGAGGTCCGGCTGGCTGCCCGATAGCAGCTCCTTGAGCAGTTCCTTCTTGTGCACGAAGCCCACGGGTTCATCGATGCGGCCGTCGCGAATCAGCGGCAGGCGCGAGTAAGGCGAGTTGGCCAGCGCCTCGGTGATGGCCGCCGCAGGCTGCGCCAAGTCGAGGACATCGACTTCGGCACGGGCGGTCATCACCGTGCGGATAGGCCGCTCGGCCAGGTTCAGCACACCACTGATCATCACCCGCTCGCGGCGGTCGAACAGCACATGCTCCTCGCCACCTTCGACCAGATCGGCGATTTCCTCACCTACCTCGTCTGCTTCGACCCTACGCCCGCCCAGCAAACGCAATACGGCGTGCGCGGTGCGCTCGCGCAGCGGCCGGTGCTGCTGCAGGCTGCGCTTGCGGCGAGCGCGGGCCAACTGGTTGAACAGCTCGATGAGGATCGAGAAACCAATGGCTGCGTACAGATAACCTTTCGGAATGTGGAAGCCCAGGCCTTCAGCCGTCAGGCTGAAACCGATCATCATCAGGAAGCCCAGACACAGCATGATCACTGTCGGGTGAGCGTTGACGAAGCGGGTCAGCGGCTTGCTGGCAACGATCATGATGCCGATCGAGAAAATTACCGCGATCATCATGATCGACAGTTCTTCGACCATGCCCACGGCAGTAATCACCGCATCCAGCGAGAACACCGCGTCGAGCACGACGATCTGCGCCACGATCGGCCAGAACGCAGCATGGCGCAGCGTACCGCTGGCCTGGGTGACATGGCCTTCGAGGCGTTCGTGCAATTCCATGGTGGCCTTGAACAACAGGAACACACCACCGAACAGCATGATCAGGTCACGGCCGGAGAAGCTCTTGCCAAATACCTCGAACAGCGGCGCGGTCAGCGTGACCATCCACGAGATACTGGCCAGCAAACCAAGACGCATGATAAGCGCCAGGCTCAGGCCGATCACCCGTGCGCGGTCGCGTTGGTGCGGTGGCAGCTTGTCGGCAAGGATGGCGATGAACACCAGGTTGTCGATACCCAGCACCAGCTCGAGGACGATAAGCGTCAACAGGCCCAGCCAGGCCGTGGGGTCGGCTAGCCATTCCATTAGCGGGTACTCTCGAAGGAAGCGTCACGAAGACGGCGGGAGGATGGCCGGAAAGGCCGAGGACTGGGGGGCTCCGCGAAGGTGCTCATAAGGACCTGAATAGAAAATTGGGAATGAGATCCTACAAGCACAGCAGGTTTTTCAGATAGCGCGAAACTATTACAAAACCTGTAACAGATCACCGGGGACTTTTCTTCAATACCCTGCCGCGCCCAATCGGTAAGTTGGAAGCATCATTCCAACCCTCGGAGTATCGCCAATGAACCTGTCCCTTTCCATGGCCGCTTTCGCGCTTGCCGCATCAATTTCACCCGGTCCGGTGAATGTCGTTGCCCTCGCCAGCGGCGCGCGGCATGGCCTGCGGGCAAGCCTGTGGCATGTGGCGGGAGCAACGTTGGGCTTCTGCCTGCTATTGGTACTGGTTGGCCTGGGGGTGCACGAGTTGCTGTTGAGCTGGCCGCTGCTGGCCGTAGCGCTGCATTGGGGGGGCGTGGCATTTCTGCTTTACATGGCTTGGAAGCTGGCCAGGGATGCCGGTCAGCTGGATGACACCCACCCGCACCGCGCACCCTCTGCTTGGCACGGAGCAGCGATGCAGTGGCTGAACCCCAAAGCCTGGCTCGCGGCAGTGGCCGGCGTGGGCACCTACACCGGCGGTGAGCAATCATTGCTGTGGTTGTTCACCTGGATCTACGGGCCGATCTGTTTCATTTCAGTAGCGTGCTGGGCTTGGGCCGGGAGCGTAATTCGCCAGTATCTGCTGGATTCGCGCTACATCCGGCGGCTTAATTGGGGGCTGGCAGTGTTGTTGATAGCTAGCGCGATGTATCTAGCTATCTGAAATTGTCTGCACTGCATTGCGATAATGCCCAGGCGTCGCTGCCAGGTGCCTTTTGAACGCCCGCTGCAAATGCGCCTGGTCGGCAAACCCCGCTTCCAGCGCCACCTCGGCAATCGCCCGCCCCTTGCGAAGTTGTGCCCTGGCGTACTGTACCCGCTGATCGAGCAGGTACCCATGCGGCGTTAAACCGAACTGCTGGCCAAAAGCCCGGATCAAGTAAGACCGGGACAAACCGCTGGCTGCACAGATGTCCGCCAGGGTCAGCGGGTCAAGCCGGTGCGCGCGAATGAACGCCGCGGCCGCCTGCAGGCCAGGATGCTCGGACTGCCTCGGTCCCGCAACACCCTTCAGATAGCTTGGCAGTTCATTGAAAAGATTCGCCAAGCGCCCTTCCCGATCATCCAGTTCGCCATTGAAAAGGTCGGCAAACAGTTGCAGCAAGCGGTTGTAGAGTACGGGCGAGGCGCTCCAGGTTTGCGCTGGCAAGGCAAACCCAAGCGCCTGCAGCCAAGGCCAATCGACAAACAACATCAGATATGACCACCCCAGCCCCGTGATCGGATTGCAGGTGTGGACGACACCAGGGTTCATCAGCACCGTGGCGCCGGCAGCCACCTCGATCTGCTTGCCGCCACTCAGGTAAGTGCTCCGCCCCCCAGTGATCACGCCAATCGAGAAACTCTCGTGGGAGTGCGCGGCATAGCACACCTTGCGCCCGTCCCCCACACAGCGCGCCTCAACGAACGGCAATGCCGGATCCCGCCAGAACCGCGACACCTCGATCATTGCCAGGTCCTCATTCGTTGCCGTCGTGCACCACTACCAGCAACTGCGCCGGGCGTTCGCCGACCGAACGCAGGCGGTGCGGGGTCTGGGCGTTGAAATGCAGTGCATCGCCCTCCTCCAGCAATACCCGCTCATTCATGAAATCAACCTCCACCTGCCCCGCATGAACGAACAGAAACTCTTCGCCCTGATGCTCCTTGAAGGTCGGGTCGCTGAACTCGCTTGGTGGCTGGATCAGGAACGGCAAGAGGCTGCGCTGCCCGACCTGAGTGGTCAACGCCGCATATCCCGGCCCGTGCCCATCACCCACCAGCGCCTGCCGCTCGCCCTGGCGCACCAGGCTGTAACGGCATTGCCCAGCGTGCTCTTCGGCGAACAATTCCTCCACGTTGACGTTCAGCGCCCGCGCCAGTTTCAGCGCGGCAGCGATCGACGGCGTATTGAGGCCACGTTCGACTTTCGACAGATAGCTCTTGGTCATGGCGGATTTTTCAGCCAGCGACTCAAGGGTGATGCCAAGTTTCTTTCTCAACAATTTCAGTCGGTTAGACATGCCGCGTGTTTTTCCCGGACCTACAGGCTTGCTTATGACACTTTGTGTCATATAGGATAATTTGTGTCACGCCAGCGAACTGTCCTCCACCGACCAAAGCATCGGACTGTTCGAAGCTGACATCGCTCATCACGCCACAGAGGACTCTCCCATGGCCAAGACCCTGACCCACAGCAAAGACCAGCTGGTGCAAAACGCATTGGCGCAGATGCAAGGCTCGCTTGCGGATAATACGTGGACTGTAAAGGAAAAGCTGGCCCTGACCTGCCGAATTCTCTTCGACCACGGCCACGACTCCGGCCTTGCCGGGCAGATCAGCGCCCGCGGCCCACAGCCAGGCACCTTCTATACCCAGCAACTGGGCCTGGGCTTCGATGAGATCAGTGCCAGCAACTTGCTGTTGGTCAACGAAGACCTCGACGTGCTCGAAGGCCAGGGCATGCCCAACCCGGCCAATCGCTTCCACAGCTGGGTGTACCGTGCACGCCCGGATGTGAACTGCATCATCCACACTCACCCGACCCACGTCGCGGCCTTGTCCATGCTCGAAGTGCCGCTGGTGGTATCGCACATGGACCTGTGTCCGCTGTACGACGACTGCGCCTTCCTCGAAGCCTGGCCAGGCGTGCCGGTGGGCAATGAAGAAGGCGAGATCATCAGCGAAGCGCTCGGTGACAAACGCGCCATCCTGCTCTCGCACCACGGGCAATTGTCCACCGGTACCAGCATCGAGCAGGCCTGCGTGTACGCCCAATTGATCGAGCGCGCCGCCCGTCTGCAGTTGCTGGCCATGGCCGCCGGTACTGTCAAACCTATCGCACCCGAATTGGGCCGCGAAGCGCATGACTGGATCGACCGGCCCAAGCGCCATGCCGCCGCTTTCAATTACTTTGCCCGGCAGAGCCTGCACGCCCACGCCGACTGCCTGAACTGATTACAGAATGCCTTGCTTGCGGAGCCTATAACCATGACCACTGATTTCCACGGCATCATCGGCTACACCATCACCCCTTTCAGCGCCGACGGCGAGCAACTTGACTTGCCGGCCCTCGGCCAATCCATCGAGCGCCTGATCGACGGCGGCGTGCAGGCCATCGCCCCACTGGGCAGCACTGGCGAGGGCGCCTACCTGAGCGACAGTGAGTGGCAGCAGGTAGCGCAATACAGCCTCGCCCAGGTCGGCAAGCGCGTGCCAACCATCGTCAGCGTCTCCGACCTGACCACCGCCAGCGCCGTGCGCCGCGCCCGCTTCGCCCAAGCACACGGCGCCGATGCAGTGATGGTGCTGCCTGCGGCCTACTGGAAGCTCAGCGAGGCCGAGATCCTCCAGCACTACCGCACCATCGGCAACGCCATCGATATCCCGATCATGCTCTATAACAACCCCGCCACCAGCGGCACCGACATGCCGGTGGAGCTGATCCTGCGCATCGTGCGTGAGGTGGCCAACGTGACCATGGTCAAGGAAAGTACCGGCGACATCCAGCGCATGCACAAGCTGCAACTGCTCGGCGAAGGCCAGGTGCCGTTCTACAACGGCTGTAATCCTCTGGCGCTGGATGCATTCGTGGCGGGGGCAAAGGGCTGGTGCACGGCAGCGCCGAACCTGATCCCGGCACTCAACCAGCAGCTCTATCAGGCTGTGCTGGCCGGCGACCTCGAGAACGCCAAAGCGCTGTTCTACCGGCAGCTGCCATTGCTCGACTTCATTCTCAAGGGCGGGCTACCGGCGACGATCAAGGCTGGGCTAGGGATGACCGGGTTACCGGTGGGTGAACCGCGGCGGCCGGTGTTCGGGCTGGATGAGCAAGGGTGTTCGCAGCTGACGGTGCTGCTGAATAGCCTCGATATCAAGGCGTGATGTGACTTCTGTGGCAGTGGACGATCCCACTGCCACGGGACTCATACCCTTACAACTTCCAGTCCAGACTCACCATCATCGTCCGTGGCTCGCCGTGGTACACGCCGTTATAGAACCCCACGTTATTGTAGTAATGCTCGTCGAACAGGTTCTTCACGTTCAGCGAGGCCGACAGATGCTCGTCGAACCGGTAGCGGGCCATCAGCCCGACGACCGAGAACGCCTTCTGGCTGATGGTGTCGGCAACGGTGATGATCCGGCCATCGGCATTACGCCCTACCGGCCGGCTGCCAGCTTTGTAATTGTCGCTCTGCCAGTCCACGGTGCCACCTACGGTCAATGCCGGGGTCAGCTTGTAGGTGGTGGAGAAGCGCACCAGGTTAAGCGGCTGCTCGGTGTTCTTGCGCTGCTTGTCGCCGGTTGCGGCGTGGGTATAGCTGTAGCCCAGGCTCATCTGCCAATCGGGGGTCAGTTCGCCGGCGATTTCGGCTTCGAAGCCCTCCACCACCACGCCTTTGCCGCCCGACTTGTAGTAGATCTCACCATTGGGCCCCGGCGGTACCGAATCGTCCTGCTCGGCGACGTTGTCCTGCTTGCTACGGAACACCGCGGTGCTGAGGTTCAACCGGTCATCCAGCAGGCCGCCTTTCAGGCCGATCTCGTAGACCTTGCCAACGATGGGCTCCAGGTATTTCTCGTCGACATCGCGCACCGTCTGCGGGTTGAAAATATCGGCGTAGCTGGCATATACGGTGTACTGCTCGGTGAGGTCGTAGAGCACACCGGCGTAAGGCGTCCACTGGTCATTCTGGGTCTGCTCGCTGCGGGTGCTGCGGGTGACCGCGAGGTTGTTGTCATAAGACCAGTTCTTGCTTTCGGTTTCCCAGCTGCCATAGCGGCTGCCGAGCACGAAGTGCAGGCGGTCGGTCGGGTTGAGGCGTGTCGCGATGTAGCCGGCCTTTTGCTTGGTGTACGAACGGGATGAATCCAGGCCGGTGTCGTAATCACTGAACTTGACGATATTGCCCATGTATTTCCAGTCGGGAATCACGTTATAGCCAGCTGGGTCGCTACGCCCGGCGAAGAACGGCGAGCTGTTGCGACGTTCGGAGACACCGTAGCCGACCATGAAATCGTGGCTACGCCCGAACAGTTGATAGGGGCCGGCCAGGTTGAAGTCGATAGCATCCATCTTCTCCTCGCCAGCAAAGTGGCTGATATAGGCGCCCATGCCGCTGCGGTCGGCGGCGGGGAAACCGCTGCCGCCGTAGTAGACCTTGCCATCGGTATCGCTCTCGCGGTGCGTGTAGGCGGCTTTGAGCAGCCAATCATCGGCCAGGCGTTGGTCGAGGGTGATGAACGCTGTCTTGTCTTTCAGCGGCCAGGACGACCAGGGCGCCGACATATTGGTGGAACGCGGCAGGTCAGCCTTGCCGCCCTCGGCGTTCCAATACGGCACCGTACCCCACGAAGCACCCTGCACATCCTTGTTCTGGTAGTCGTAGCCCACTGCCAGGACCGTGCTGTCGGTCAGGTCCGCTTCGAGGATGCCGTAGGCCACTTCGCGCTGGCTGGCATATTTGTCCATGTACGACTTGCTGTCGCGGTAGGCCAGCACCGTACGCCCACGCAGGCGCCCGTCCCAGCCCAGCGGGCCGCCGACGTCCAGGTAGCTGTAATAATTGTCGTAACTGCCGGCGCTGACACCGCTCTTGACCGCCAGTTCATGGGTCGGGCGCTTGCGCACCATGGCGATGGTGCCGGAAGGGTCACCCGCGCCGGTGGTCAGGCCGGTGGCGCCGCGTACCACTTCGATGCGGTCGTAGATGATGGTGTCCGAGTCCGACTTCAATCCAGAGAAAGTGTTGAGCATCCCATCGATCTGGAAGTTGTTGATCGCATAGCCGCGCGAATAATAGGTCGGCCGCTCCGAGTCGTTGCGCTGTACGGTCACGCCAGTAACGTGGGCCATCGCCTCGGACAGGGTATCGAGTTGAAAGTCGTCGAGCTGTTGGCGGGTAATGACCGAGACCGATTGCGGGGTTTCCTTGATCGACAGGTTCAGGCGCGTGGCCGCGCTCATGCTGCCGGTGGTGTAGGAGCCGCTATTCTCGGTGGTACTGCCCAGGCTTTGGGCGAGAACTTCGGTGGAACCAAGTTCCAGTACCCCCTCCTCTGCATGCGCTTCGGCCGAGCCGAACAGGGTGGCACATAGACCCAGGGTCAGGGTCGTGGAACGGTTGATGGGCGCGAACATCGCTGCCTTACTCCTTGTACGTTAGCTGAAAATCCGTGACTGCCATTGCGCGGCATTCACATGAAAACGAATCTCGTATGAGAATCGTTATCGATTTGTCAACAAAACGTAAAGATTGTGTCGCCTGAGCCGCCCTCTTCGCGGGCAAGCCCGCTCCCACAAGTCCCGCGCTGCCCTTGAATCTAGCGGAGTGCCTGGACTGCCCCCCAAAACTCAAAAAGCTGCGCGATCCCTGTGGGAGCAACTGTCTTCCACAAAACTTAAAAAGCTTCGCGGATGAATCCGCTCCTACCGGCGAAGAGCCCGGTACAGACAACATCAAGGCATCACTGGGGGTACGTATTGCAACGTTGTACCCAAGGCCCACAGCAACACCAGCACCAGCGGCACATGCACCAGCAACTGCACGAACGAGAAGCCGATCAGATCCCGGGCCTTCAGCCCCAGCACGCCCAGCAGCGGCAGCATGTAGAACGGGTTGATCAGGTTGGGCAACGCTTCGGCGGCATTGTAGATCTGCACCGCCCAGCCCAGGTGGTACTGCAGGTCGTTGGCCACCAGCATCACGTAGGGCGCCTCGATGATCCACTTGCCACCGCCCGACGGGATGAAGAAGCCCAGCACCGCCGAGTACACGCCCATCAGCACGGCGTAGGTATCGTGGGTGGCGATCTGGGTGAAAAACAGCGAAATGTGGTGGGCCAGGGTCTGTTCATCGACACCCTTTACCTGGGTGAGGATGGCGGCGATCGAGCCATACAGCGGGAACTGGATCAGCACACCCGTGGTGGTAGGCACCGCCCGCGCCACGGCGTCGAGGAAGCTGCGCGGGCGCCAGTGCAGCAAGGCACCGAGCATGATGAACAGCAGGTTGTAGGTGTTCAGCCCGGAGATCGCGGTAATCGCCGGTTTGGTGGCGAATTCCTGGTACAGCCAGCCGCCGGCCAGGGCAACCATCAGCAGGATCAGGATCGGGCTGTATTCCAGCCACTCGCCCGGGCGGGTGCGCTGGGGTGCCGGTGGCGCCGTGAAGCTGGGGTCGACACCGCAGTCTTCGGCGCTGCGCGCGCTGTTCGGGCCGGGTGCGGTGGCATAGGCGATCACCAGCGAGACGATGACCAGCGCGGCCAACATGACCCCGGACTGCCAGAGGAAGATGGTTTCAGTGAATGGAATCACCCCGGTGATCGACAGGATCGACGGCGGCAGGCTGGCCGGGTTGGCCTGCAACTGCGCCGCCGACGACGACAAGCCCAGCGCCCACACTGCACCGAGGCCCAGGTAGGCGGCGGCGCCAGCGGCGCGGTAATCCATCTTCAAGTCGCTGCGCCGCGCCAGCGCGCGCACCAGCAGGCCGCCGAACACCAGTGACAGGCCCCAGTTGAGCAAGGAGGCCAACATCGAAATCAGCGCCACCCAGCACACCGCCGAACGGCCGTTCTTCGGCACCCGCGCCAGGCGGTCGATCAGCCGTGCTGCCGGTGGCGAGCTGGCCACCACGTAGCCGCCGATCACCACGAAGGCCATCTGCATGGTGAACGGGATCAAGCTCCAGAAACCATCGCCAAAGGCCTTGGCGGTATCGGTGGGTTTCGCGCCCATGGCCAGCGCGCCGAGCGACACCAGCATTACCGCCAGGGCGGCGAACACCCAGGAATCGGGGAACCAGCGCTCGGCCCAGTTGGAGCAGCGCAGGGCAAAACGGGCGGAGCGGCTGTCTTGGATATCAGCGGCCACTTGGGACTTCCTTTTATTGGTTTTGTAGGATTTTGCTGCAACAACAGAAAAACCCTGTGGGAGCGGGCTTGCCCGCGAATGCGATGGCGAAACCACCAGTGCATTCGCGGGCAAGCCCGCTCCCACAGGGTCGGCGAAGATTTTAAAAGGTCATTTCCTTCACATCATCCGGCACGATCAGCTTGCCAGCGGTCTTCGCGATGATTTCTTCAACGCTAACCCCCGGCGCGGTCTCGCGCAGGATGAAGGCCCCATCTTCGATCTCCAGATAGGCCAGGTCGGTCAGCACCTTGCGAATGCAGCCAGCACCGGTCAGCGGCAGGCTGCAGCGCGGCAGCAGCTTGGACTCGCCGTCCTTGGAAGCATGGGTCATGGTGACGATGATGTTCTCGGCACCGGCCACCAGGTCCATGGCACCGCCCATGCCCTTGACCAGCTTGCCCGGGATCATCCACGAGGCGATATTGCCCTCAACGTCCACTTCGAAGGCACCGAGCACGGTGAGGTCGACGTGACCGCCACGGATCATGGCGAAGGATTGCGCCGAGTCGAAGATCGACGCGCCGCAACGGGCGGTGACGGTCTGCTTGCCGGCGTTGATCATGTCAGGGTCGATCGTATTTTCGGTGGGGAATTCGCCCATGCCGAGCAGGCCGTTTTCCGACTGCAACATGACGTCCATATCGGCCGGTACGTAGTTGGCCACCAGGGTCGGAATGCCGATGCCGAGGTTGACGTAGTAGCCGTCCTTCAGTTCACGGGCAACGCGTTGTGCCATCTGTTCGCGGGTCAATGCCATGGTCAGGATCTCTTTGTTGTTCTGAAGGACGGCGCTCAGGCCTTGACGGTGCGCTTTTCGATGCGTTTTTCGAAGGTGCCGACAATCACCCGGTCGACGTAGATGCCCGGGGTGTGGATTTCACTGGGCAGCAGCACGCCTGGCTCGACGATCTCTTCCACTTCGACCACGGTGATCTTGCCGGCGGTGGCGGCCAGTGGGTTGAAGTTTTGTGCAGTGTTGCGGTACACCACGTTGCCGTAGTGGTCGGCCTTCCAGCCTTTGACGATGGCGAAATCACCGGTGATGGATTCTTCGAGGATGTACTTGCGGCCCTTGAATTCGCGCACTTCCTTGCCTTCGGCCACCGGAGTGCCGTAGCCGGTGGCGGTGAAGAAGGCCGGGATACCGGCGCCACCGGCACGCATTTTCTCGGCCAGGGTGCCTTGAGGGGTAAGTTCCACGTCCAGCTCGCCACTGAGCAATTGGCGTTCGAATTCGGCGTTCTCACCCACGTAGGAAGCGATCATTTTGCGGATCTGCCGGTCTTCCAGCAGCACGCCCAGGCCAAAGCCGTCGACGCCGCAGTTGTTCGAGACCACGGTCAGGCCCTTGACGCCACGGCGCTTGATTTCGGCGATGAGATTTTCCGGGATGCCGCACAGGCCAAAGCCGCCGGCCAGTACCGTCATGTTGTCGGTCAGGCCATCGAGGGCCTGTTCATAGGTTGCTACGCGCTTGTCCAGTCCGGCCATGCTGATCCGCCTTTTGTAGTTGTTGACCGACGAGGCTGTCGGTGAGCGTGTAGATGCATCTTCACCGCTGGCGACTGATTTGTTAATTTTGATTTCGTCATCGATTGATAACTTTTCCAAAACAACCGTGAGCCCGCCATGAACGTCAAGCAACTGCGCGCCTTCGTCGCCGTGGCCAAGTATCAGAGCTTCGCCCAGGCGGGCGAGCATCTGCATGTGTCCCAGCCGGCCCTGAGCCTGACCATCAAGGCGCTGGAAGACAACCTCGGCGGCGCCCTGCTCACCCGCACCACCCGCAGCGTCAGCCTGACGGCCGAAGGCGAAGTACTGTTGCCGCTGGCCAGGCGCCTGCTGGCCGACTGGGACGATACCGAAGAGATGCTACGCCAGCGTTTCACCCTGCAGCTGGGGCGGGTTTCGGTCGCGGCCATGCCGGCCTTTGCCGGCAATTTGCTGCCGCATACGCTCAAGGTGTTTCGCCAGCGCTACCCGAAGGTCAACGTTACGGTGCATGACGTGATCAACGAACAGGTGCTGGAACTGGTGCGCCACCGCCGCGTCGAATTGGGCATCGGCTTCGAGCCGGAAAACACCGAAGGCCTGCGCTTCCACCCGCTGTACATGGACCGTTTCGTTGCCGTGGTGCCGGCCGATTCGCCGCTGGCCTTGCATGGCCAAGTCAGCTGGTCGCAATTGCTGGCCGAAGATTTCATCGCACTGCAACGCCCTTCAGCCGTGCGCTTGCTGCTGGAGCAGAATGTCGCGGCTCAGCACGGCAAACTGGCGGTGGCGTTCGAAAGCCATCAGTTATCGACCGTCGGCCGCATGGTCGCCAACGGCCTGGGCGTCAGCGCGGTGCCAGCGCTGTGCATCCAGCAGATGCAGGAGCTTGGCGCGCGTTGCATCACACTGGTCGAGCCCGCCGTCGAACGGCGCATCGGCGTGATCGCCCTTGGCGACCACAAACTGTCTACGGCAGCCCAGGCGCTGCTGGAGGTACTGCTTTCCCATACCCAGACTCCGGAGGTGACATGCGATACGTGAAACTGGCAGGTAGCGACGTGCCGGCCATTGGCCAGGGCACCTGGTACATGGGCGAGGACCCTGCTCGCAGGGGCGCCGAGGTCGCCGCCCTGCAGCAAGGCATCGAGCTGGGCATGAGCCTGATCGACACCGCGGAAATGTATGCCGAGGGTGGCGCCGAGGAGGTTGTCGGCCAGGCCATCGCCGGGCGGCGCGAGCAGGTGTTCCTGGTCAGCAAGGTATACCCGCACAACGCCAGCCAGCGTGGTGTGCCTGCAGCCTGTGAGCGCAGCCTGAAACGTCTGGGCACCGACGTCATCGACCTGTACCTGCTGCACTGGCGTGGCCAATACCCCTTGGAAGAAACCGTCGAGGCGTTCGAGCGTTTGCGCGAACAGGGCAAGATCCGCCGTTGGGGCGTTTCCAATTTCGATACCGATGATCTGCGCGAACTGCACAACCCCGACTGCGCCACCAACCAGGTGCTGTACAACCCGCTGCAGCGCGGCATCGAGTTCGACCTGCTGCCGTGGAGCCGGCAACGCGCTTTGCCGATCATGGCCTACTGCCCGTTGGCCCAGGCTGGGCGGTTGTTGCAGCATCCGGTTTTGGGCGAAATTGCCGAGCGGCATGGCGCTACGCCGGCGCAGGTCAGCCTGGCTTGGGTAACCCGCGATGACGGCGTGATCGCCATTCCCAAGGCAGTGGCGCCTGAACATGTGCGGTTGAATGCAGCGGCGGGGGCATTGACCTTGAGCAGCGAGGAGCTGCGGGCAATCGACCGGGCGTTTCCGGCGCCGACACGCAAGCAACATTTGGCGATGGTGTAAGACTTACCGGCCTCTTCGCGGGGCAAGCCCGCTCCCACAAACACCGCAGTCCTGAAGGTAGATGCAATCTCTGTGGGACCGGGCTTGCCGCGCGAAGAGGCCGGTGAATTCAGTGAAAATCCCGGCTTCGGACATCCAGTCCCTGTAACAAGGGGCTGATGTCCTCCAGCCGCCGGGCGATCAGGTGCCTTACCCCATTCTCCTGTTCCAGCCGCCCGCTCACCTTGAGCAGTTGCGACCCCACCAGCGCCCGCCTTTGCCGCTCGGCCAGGTCTCGCCACACCACCACATTGACCATGCCGAACTCATCTTCAAGGGTCACGAAAGTCACCCCGCTGGCAGTCTGCGGCCGCTGACGCCCCACCACCAGGCCGGCCACGGCGACCGCATCGCCATGCTCGGCGCCCGCCAGCTCACTCGAGCTGCGACAGCCCAAGGCACGCAGCCGCGGGCGCAATAGTGTCAGCGGATGTGGGCCGAGCGTCGTGCCCAGGGTCTGGTAATCGGCCACTAGGTCCTCGCCGACGGTTGGCGCCGGCAATGCCACTGCAACCTCAGAGGCTGCCTGGACTTCAGCGAACAACGGCAACTGCGGCTGCACGGCTGCCACCTGCCAGCGTGCCTGGTGGCGGTCACTGGCAAGTGCACGTAGAGCACCAGCATCGGCAAGCCGAGCCCGGGCCCTGCTGTCGAGCCCGGCGCGCAGGCACAGGTCTTCGACATCGCGCCACGGCCTGTCCGCCCTCGCCGCTTCCAGCCGCCGGGCATCGGCTTCGGCGAAACCGCGAATCTGGCGCAACCCCAGGCGGATGGCCAGGCCCTCTTCAGCGACAGGTTCCAGTGTGCAATCCCACTGACTCTGGAACACATCCACCGGCCGCACTTCAATCCCCTGCCGCCGCGCCTCTTGCAGCAGCTGATCGGGGCTGTAGAAGCCCATCGGCCAGCTGTTGACCAAGGCACAGGTGAAGATCGCCGGTTCATGGCATTTCAGCCAGCTGCTGGCATAGCACAACAAGGCGAAACTGGCCGCGTGTGACTCGGGGAAGCCGTAGCTGCCAAAGCCTTTGATCTGCTCGAAGATGCGCTCGGCAAAGGTCAGGTCGTAACCATTGCGCAACATGCCCTGCACCAAACGCTCGCGGTGCGGTTCCAGGCCGCCGTGGCGCTTCCAGGCGGCCATGCTGCGGCGCAGCTGGTCGGCCTCGCCAGGGCTGTAGTCGGCGGCGACCATGGCCAGTTCCATTACCTGCTCCTGGAATAACGGCACGCCCAAGGTACGCGCGAAGACCTCCTTGAGTTTCTCCGAGGGGTAGGTCACTGGCTCCTGTTTCAAGCGCCTGCGCAGGTAAGGATGGACCATGTCGCCCTGGATCGGCCCCGGGCGCACGATGGCCACCTCGATCACCAGGTCGTAGAAGGTGGTGGGCTTGAGCCGTGGCAGCATGGCCATCTGCGCCCGTGATTCGATCTGGAACACGCCCATGGTTTCGGCGCGGCTGATCATCGCGTAGGTGGCCGGGTCTTCACTGGGGATGGTCGCCAAAGTCAGGTGCCGGCCACGGTGGCGTTGCAGCAAGTCGAAACAGCGGCGCAGGGCGCTGAGCATGCCCAGGGCGAGCACATCGACCTTGAGCAGGCCCACCATGTCCAGGTCGTCCTTGTCCCATTGGATGACCGTGCGTTCGGCCATGGCGGCGTTTTCCACCGGCACCAGGTGATCCAGTGGCTGTTCGGAAATGACAAAGCCCCCCGGGTGCTGTGACAGGTGACGCGGAAAGCCGATCAGCTCGCCAGCCAGCACCAGGATGCGCCGCAACGAAGGGCTGCCCGGGTCGAAACCGGCCTCGGCCAGACGCTGCTGGTCGGGGATGCGATCACTCCAGCGCCCGCAGCACTTTGCCAGGGCATCCACCTGATCGGCAGGCAAGCCCAACACCCTCGCCACATCACGCACCGCGCCGGCAGCGTGGTAGGTGTTGACCACTGCTGTGAGCGCCGCGCGATGCCGGCCATAGCGTCGGAATACATACTGGATGACTTCTTCGCGGCGATCGTGCTCGAAGTCCACGTCGATGTCCGGCGGTTCGTTGCGCTCGCGGGACAGAAAGCGCTCGAACAACAGCCGATGCTCCATCGGGTCGAGCTCGGTGATGCCGAGCACGAAACACACCACCGAGTTGGCCGCAGAGCCACGGCCTTGGCAAAGGATATGCTGGCCACGGGCAAAGGCGACGATGTCGTGCACAGTCAGGAAGTAGCTTTCGTAGCCCAGCTCTTCGATCAGGGCGAGCTCTTTGGCCAGCACTTCCCGCACCTTGTCGCTCGGCCCCGATGGCCAGCGCTGCGGCAGGCCACGCTCGCACAGTTCGCGCAGCCAGCTGGCAGGCGTTTGCCCCTCCGGCACCAGCTCACGTGGATATTGATAGCGTAATTCGCTGAGGTCGAACTGGCAGCGCTCGGCAATTTCGAGGCTTTCGGACAACAGCTCGGACGGATAGAGCTCGGCCAATTGCTCTCGCGTACGCAGGTGGCGTTCGCCATTGGCAAACAGGAAGCGCCCGGCTTCGGTGACGTTGCAGTGCTGGCGGATGGCGGTCATGCAATCCTGCAAGGCCCGTCGACCGCGTACGTGCATGTGCACATCGCCACAGGCGACGGCGCGGATGCCCAGTTGCTGCGCCAAGCCGCGCAAGTGGACCAGGCGTTTTTCGTCATCACTGCCACGGTGCAGGTGCACGCCCAACCACAGCCGCTCGCCGAACACGCCGTGCAGCCATTGGCCTGGTGCCGGGTCGCTGGGGTCGTCGACGATCCACAACGCCAGCAGCCCTTGGTGGTGCTGCCGCAGGTCATCGCTGAACAGCTGGTAATCGCCCTTCTCCGCTCGCCGTCGCGCACGGGTGATGAGCGCGCACAGGTTCTGGTAACCGGTGAGGTTTTCTACCAGCAGCACCAACTTCGGGCCGTCCTGCAGGCGTACTTCACTGCCGACGATCAAGCGTAACTGCTGCGCCTTGGCGGCCTGCCAGGCACGTACGATGCCGGCCAAAGTGCACTCATCGGTGATCGCCAGGGCTTGATAACCCTGCTCCTGGGCACGACGAAACAACTCTTCAGCGCTGGAAGCGCCGCGCTGAAAGCTGAAATTGGACAAACAATGCAGTTCGGCATACGCAGGCAGGCTCATGCGAACCAGCCCTGCAGCCACAGCGGGCCGGGTTGTGCCAGGTCGCGATAGGCCCAGCCTCGCAGTCCTTCACGGGTTTCGATGCGGTAATAGTCGCGGCGCACGTCGCCACCGTCCCACCAGCCCGACTCGATGCGCTCGGCCTGCCCGAGCAAGGTATGGCCGCTGGCATCCAGTGCCTGTGGCTGGGGCAACAGCCAGCCAGGGCGGCTACCCGGCAGCGCTGCCAGGCTGCCCTGAGCACCCTGCTCGGCGAGCTGCCAGGCACATTCGGGGCGGTGGTCGGCTTCGGCGCGCAAGCCCTTGACCGCTTCGTCACCCAGGCGCGCGCGCAAGCGTTCGCGCAGTTGCTCCCAGGGCTGGGCCTGTTGGGCACGGGGGTCGAATAACGCCTGGTGCTGGGGCACGAACGGCGGCAGGTCATCGGCGACCAGGCGCAGATTACGCACTGGTGCAGGGATACGCAGCGGTTCCAGGCGCCCGCGCGCCAGTTCGAACAGCATCGCCGGATCACGCTCGGCGGCCAACAGGCCGACCTGCAGCTGTGTGTCCGGCCCTTCGGCATGCTCCAGGTGCAAGGAGAAACGCTGTACGCCACAGTCCCGCCCTGCGAGGAATGCGGCAAGGTCGTTGAGCATGCGACGCAGCGGGAACAGCAGCGCCTGGTGTGATTCGACGTCGAAATTGAGCTCCAGACGTGTTTCGAACCGGTCCGGCGGTTGATAAAAGCCCAGCCCCAAGGTACGCACGCCGAGCAACTGGTCCAGGTGCAGCTGCACCTGAGCACTAAAGCGCCTGGCCAAAGCATCACGCGGCAGGGCCAGCACCTGGCCGAGCTGATGCAGGCCCATGCGGGCAAAGGCTTCGGCGGCATCGATGGGCAGCCCTATTCGCGCGATGGGCATGCGCGCCAAGGCGGCGCGGGTATCGTCGGCGCATGTCAACGCCAGGCCGTCATGACCATTGGCTAGCATGCGCGCCGCGACCGGGTTGGTGGCCAGGACGATGCGCTGGCGCAAGCCCAACGCGTTCAACTCTTCACGCAGGCGGGCCTCGAACAGCGGCCAGGGGCCAAACAGCTGCAGGCTGGAACCCACTTCCAGTAATAGGGCGCGCGGATAGTGCAGGCTGACCTGTGCGCTGTAGCGATAGGCCCAGGCGGCGAGCAATTGCTGCAGCTGTTCGATACGCAAGGGATCGGCTTCGACGCAGGTGAAACCATCGGCCAAGGCACGGGCGGCGGTGAGTGTTTGCCCGGCACGCAGGCCAAGTGCGGCCGCCTCCGGGTTGACAGCCTGCAGCACACGACGCTGCACCGGCCCGCCGATCAGCACCAGCGGCGTATCAGCGTCATCGCGTTCGCGCAGGATCGAGTCCAGCGCCAACTGTGGCAAGAGGATGCAAGCCCAGAGCATGCATCACCCCCGCCCTGGGCTGGCGATAGCAGACGCAGGCGGCATACCGCCCCGGCACTTGAGCACGCGCCACTGCATGGGCCGGGTATCGATGGCAATGCGCAGCGAGGCCGGCGAAGGGTTGTGCGCAGCCTGCTGTGGCCGGCAGGCAAACGCCAGCGCCTGGCCGGTTTCGGCCGCCACCTGCAAGCGGCGCAGAGCACGATCATCAGCGCGCTCTGGCCAGCACAGCACGGCGGCGCAACTGCCAGAGCGCAAGCATTGCTCAGCCGCCCAGAGCGCGTCGGCCTGTTCGGCATCGACCTGGACCAGCCAGCGCAGATCCACGCCAGCCGCCTGCCAGGCTGGCGGGTAAGGAATGAAAGGCGGCGCGACCAGCACCACCCTCCCACCTTCGGCTGTCAGCCGTGCCAAGGTAGGCCACAGCAGGTGCAGCTCGCCGCAGCCCGGGCTTGCCAGCAGTAACTCGCTGAGCGCCGCCGCAGGCCAACCGCCCTCGGGCAGGCGCTGGTCAAGCAAGGCATGGCCCGTGGGCTGCAACCCGCTCGGTCGCGCCTGGGCCTGCCGGCCACGCCAGACCTGGCGCTGATCCAGCAGCCGATCGAGATCGACTACCGCGCCCATCAGTCACGCCTCAACAAGCCGCAGAACACCCCTTCAATGAAGAATTCGCGCTCGGGGCCGACGTCGATCGGCGCGTAGGCCGGGTTGCGCGGCAGCAGCCGGTAGCCGCCAGCCAGGCGTTGCAGGCGTTTGATGGTGACCTCCCCGTCCAGGCGCGCGACCACGATCTGCCCATCTCTGGCGTCACTCTGCTGGAGGATACCCACCAGGTCGCCGTCGAAGATGCCGTCTTCAACCATCGAGTCGCCGCGCACCTTAAGCAGGTAGTCGGGGGTGCGCCGGAACAGGCTGGGGTCGAGCAGCAACTGCTCGTGAATGCCCAGGTCGGGGCCGATCGGCGCACCTGCCGCCACCTGGCCCAGCACGGGCACTTCGAGGATTTCCGGGCGGCGCAACGGCTCGGCCAGGCGGATACCGCGGGCCTGGTTGGGCGTGACGTCGATGTAGCCGGCCTGGCACAGGGCGGTGATGTGCTTGCGAGCGACGCTGCGCGAAGCGAAACCGAAGCAGCTGGCGATGTCGGCCAGGCTCGGTGGCTGGCCGTGATCGCTGATACGTTCTCGGATGAAGTCGAGGATTGCGCGGCGTTTGGGAGTCAGATTGTCCATGGAGCACATTTGTACTCTTTTCGCGTTGCGCTGAACAGCCCCCTTCGTCGTCAGGTTAAGGGCATCGCGGCTCAGAGCCTGCCCAAAGCATGAAGAAAGTGTAAAAAAACAGGCTTCACGCTTACCGGCCACGCAGCAGCACGGCCGCCCTGACCCGCTGCCCGCCAAAACAGCTCATGCGCGCGAACTCGGCATGACTCACCGGCAGGTGCTGGCAATCCAGGCTGCGCTTGTGGCGGCTGTGGTCGACATCGGGGTCATGCAGGTACACGAACTCGTCGTCGCAGCCGGTCACCAGGACCCAGTGCGGCGCCTTGTGGCGTGTAAAGCGGTAACTGCTGATCAGTACCAGTGGCTTGAAACCAGCCTGCAGCGCCGAACGCACATCCAGGCCAGAAGCCAAAATCTGTTGCACATCGGTCTCGCTCAGCGCCTCGACGAAGCCGTCCTCAACCTGCTTCATCACCTCCTTTTTCTGCGCGCTGCGCACGCCGTCGATGAACAACGAACCGGTCTGGCTGAGCACCATGCGCACGTCGAACCCCCGGCGCCACGCGGCCAGCGCCAAACCCTGCGGGCTGCAACCACCATGACCTGCGGTCATGAAGATGGTCGTCGCCTCACGCCAGAGTTGAATCTCCTCGGTACGCAGCAGCGGCCGCCCCCGCTCGATGGCGGCCATGGCCATCAGCAGACAGGCCGCGCCGCAGGTGAACTCGGTGGTTTGCGCGTAATAAGGGACCTGCCGGGCAGGCGCCGGCGCATTGTGCAGAATGCGCTTTTCGTAGCGCAGCGCCTGACCGTGGTCTTCGTAGTAATCGTCAACCACCGCGAAGCGTTGATAGCCATTGCCTTCATACAGGCTGATGGCCGCCGGGTTGTCGCTACGGACTTCCAGGCGCAGCCAGACGCAATTGTGCTGCAGCGCGCCGGCCTCGGCCTGTTCCAGCAGGCTTTGCCCCAGACCGTGGCCACGCCAGGAAGGGCTTACCGCAATCGAATACAGCCGCGCCATTGATGTGCCACGGTGAAACAGCAGCAATGCATAACCTTCCAATTGCCCCTCTTGTTCGGCAACGATCAAGCTGGCATTGGCGCGTCGCACCATCCAGCTGAAGTTGCGCGGGCTCAGGCGGTCCAGGGTGAAGCAGTCCTGCTCCAGCGCAGTCAGCGCCTCGACATCAGCCACCGACGCAAAGCGAAAATCAAAAGCCATGGCACCACCGTAATGTTTGAGTAACGAACCGGGACAGGTCGCAAAACCCGTGTTTTATTGAAGGGGCGTGTTCTTCAACAGGGATCGAAAACTCATGTCAGCGGTGCAAGCCAACGTGGCCGAAGTATTGGCCAAAAGCGAAGGTTCCACAATCACCCTCAACGAGGAGCCACCCAGTACCCGGCGCAGCGGCAGCCGCTTGCTGATCCTGGTCGAGCGCAAGGAGGACTGGGCCAGCTACCTGCCAAGCGAGAGCCTGATGCTCGCCCAGGATTACCTCGAACACAGCGACGATGTGCCCGGTCGCACCCAGGTACTCAATCTGTGCCGCAACTACAAGTACCTGGGCCAGGGTTACTATTGCTCACTGCTGGCCGAGGCACGCGGGCACAAGGTATTTCCCTCGGTACGCACGGTCAGCGAGCTGAGCCGCAAGGCGCTGTATGGCGTGGGACTGGACGATCTGGAGCGCACCCTTGAACGGGCCTTGGCCAACCATCCGTATGGCAGTACCGAAGCCTTCACCCTGACCCTGTACTTCGGCCGTACCGCCATCGAGCCGCTGCAGGAGATTGGCCGCCAGTTGTTCGAGTCATTCCCCTGCCCCATCCTGCTGGTGGAGTTTCGTCGAGGCGATGCCTGGCAGATCGCTGGCATCAAGGCAGGTGCCCTGCACAAGTTGCGCGACGAGCAGCAACACTACTTCGCCGACGCGCTGGATGCCTTCAACCGCCGCACGTGGCGCCAGCCTGCGTCCAAGCGCCTGGCGCGCTTTGACCTGGCGATCCTGCACGATCCAGCGGAAGAGCTTCCACCGTCCAATGCACAGGCCTTGGAGCACTTCATCGAGAACGGCAAGCAGCTCGGTATCGATGTGGAGTTGATCGAGAAAAAGGATTACGCACGCCTGGCCGAATTCGACGCGCTGTTCATTCGCGAAACCACCCGGGTTGACGACCACACCTATCGCTTCGCAAAAAAGGCCGAAAGCGAAGGCATGGTGGTGATCGACGACCCCTCCTCGATCTTGCGCTGCACCAACAAGGTGTACCTGGCCGACCTGCTCAAGCGCCACAACCTGGGCGCACCGGCCACCGAAATCCTGTACAAGGACCGTCCCCTGGAACTGGAGGCGGTTGGCCGCAGGCTTGGCTTCCCGCTGGTATTGAAGATTCCCGACGGCTGCTTCTCCAAGGGTGTGATCAAGGTCGCCGATGCCCAGGCACTGGCTGCGGCAGCGCAGGAGCTGTTCGAACACTCGGTGCTGTTGCTGGCCCAGGAGTACTGCTACACCGAATACGACTGGCGCATTGGCGTACTCAATGGCGAGGCGCTGTACGCCTGCCAGTACTTCATGTCCAAGGGGCACTGGCAGATCTACAACCACAAGGCCCAGGCCGGCGAAGTCAACGGCCAGTGCCGTGCGGTGCCGGTGGAGCAGGCTCCGCCCGAGGTGGTGAAGCTGGCCGTCGACACCGCGCGGCTCATCGGCCAGGGTCTGTATGGGGTGGACCTCAAGCAGACCGGCAACCGCGTGTTGGTGATCGAAGTCAATGACAACCCCAACCTCGACGCCGGCATCGAAGACGCTATGCTGGGCGATGGCCTTTACCGCCGCGTGTTGCAGGCCTTCGTGCAGCGGCTCGAACGTAAACACCTCGGCCAGGCATGGTGAACGATGATCGAATGCTACCGCACTGAAAGCGGTGCTCTGCGTGAAGCCACCGAGGACCAGGCCAGTATCTGGTTGTGCGTGGCGCCGAACGACGCCGAGCAGGTCCGGCTGTGCGAGCGCCTGGGCGTAAGCACCCAGGCGCTGGAGTGCTCACTGGACCCGGACGAAGTCGCGCGCATCGAAATCAAGCCCGATCACCTGTTCCTGATCTGGAAACGCCCGGAAAGCTTCGATGGCCGGGTGTTCAACGTGACGTCGTTCGGCGTGGTGCTCAGCGAGAAACGCCTGGTAGTCATCTGCTCCAGCAATTCGCTGCTGGACGGCATGGATCACCAGGCCGGCATCAGCACTCCGCTGGATGTCTTGATGGCGATGCTGGCCGAAAGCGTGCATCACTATCTGGGGCATTTGCGGGTGGTCAAGCAGGTGACCCGCGAGATCCAGTTGCAGTTCGACCGGCCCATGGACAGCCAGCATCTGGTGCAGATGTACAGCCTGAGCGAGAGCCTTGTCTATTACGTCAATGCGATCCAGAGCAACGGCGCCGTGCTCGGCCTGCTGCGCAGCCACGGCCAGAAGCACGGCTTCAGGCCCGAGCAACTGGAGGTGCTGAACGATCTGATCATCGAGAACGACCAGAGTTACCAGCAGGCGAAGATCCACGCCCAGGTCTTCACCAACCTCATCGAGGCTCGCGGCAACCTGGCCAACAACGGTATGAACCACGCACTGCGCAATTTAACGTTGATCAATGTGGTGTTCCTGCCATTGAACCTGCTGGCCAGCATCGGCGGCATGTCGGAGTTCAGCATGATGACAGCAGGCATGCCCTGGTGGCTGTCATTTCCGGCACTGCTGATGGGCATGGCGATGCTGGGTGGAGGTATGGCCGTGGCGTTGCGGCGCATGGCATGACCCACTGCACTGGTATCCCTTGAGCGAACTGCTCTCGGCCCCAGCGCTCGCCTTTTACAGAGTCTTTACGAGATCGTCCGACCCGCCAGTAATTGGAAGGTCTAGCCAAGATGGCTATCATCCGGTGGCTTGTGTTTTCAACCCGATGGATACCTGATGCTGACTGCCCTGCTGTTCGACCTCGACGGAACCCTGACCGACACCGACACCCTGCACTTGCAGGCTTTCCGGCAACTGCTGCGCGAGCATGACGGCCGTGAGCTGACCCAGGCGCAGTTCGATGCCCAGATCAGTGGGCGCGCCAATGGGCCGTTGTTTGCCGACTTGTTTCCACAGGCCAGCAAGGTGGACTGCCTGGCGCTGGCCGATCGCAAGGAGGCCCTGTTCCGCGAGCTTGCCCCGGCGCTCGAACCCATGCCGGGTTTGCTGCGCTTGCTGGAGCATGCCGAGGCGAACGGGATCGGCATGTGCGTGGTGACCAATGCACCCCGGCTCAATGCCGAGCATATGCTGTCGGCCATGGGGCTTGGCGCGCGCTTCGGGCATGTGCTGGTGGCTGAGGAACTGGCGCGGCCCAAGCCGGATCCGCTGCCGTATTTGACCGGGCTTGAGTGCCTGGGCGCGGATGCCGGTCAGGCGTTGGCGTTCGAGGATTCGTTGCCAGGGGTTAGGGCTGCCAGCGGGGCTGGGATCTTTACGGTGGGGATTGCGACGACTCAGACGCCGGAGCGGCTGATGGCTGCGGGGGCGAAGCTGGTGGTGGAAGATTTTGAGGATCCGCGGTTGTGGGGGGTGATTGACGCGATGCGGGGGTGAAGCCTGGGGTGCTTGTCTTGGGCCTTCTGGCGCGGCACAAATCGAGCGCCGCCCGCGCGGCGCATCGCGGATAAAATCCGCTCCTACGTTTGTTTCGGGCCAATTATGCCTGTGACCAAGGCGCGCGTCTGCCACTGTGGGAGCGGCTTCAGCCGCGATGCGCCGCGCGGGCGGCGCTCGATTTGTGCATCACTGAAAATCTCATGCCATGCGCCTGGGCTCTCACCATTCGTCGCCCGTAAAAAGCCAACTGTCGATCCGCCCCCTCCCCACTCGACCACTACCTGAATCCCCCCAGCGCGGAGTCAGCCCCATGAACCCCAAAAACCACGAAACCGTTTCCCGCGACCAATGGCTAGCCGCCCGGCATCAGCTCTGGCTGCACGAAAAGGCCTTCACCCACCAGCGCGACGAACTGGCCGCCGCCCGTCGCGCCCTGCCCTGGGTCAAAATCGAAAAACCTTACCGCTTCCAAGGCCCCGACGGCGATCTGACCCTGGCCGACCTGTTTGCCGGGCGCAGCCAACTGCTGCTCTACCACTTCATGTTCGTCGAGGGCTGGAGCGAAGGCTGCCCCGGTTGCTCATTCCTCGCCGACCACTTCGACGGCGCCAATCTGCACCTGGCCCATCACGACGTCTCGCTGGTCGCCGTGTCGCGTGCGCCCTATGCCGAGTTCCAGGCGTTTCGCCAACGCATGGGCTGGCGCTTCCCCTGGTTCTCTTCAAGCGGCAGCGGTTTCAATGAGGACTTCGGCGTGAGCGTCGGCAGCCAAGGTGAACGACAGTACAACTACGAACCCTACACCGGCGACGAAAGTGAATTACCCGGCCTCAGCGCCTTCTACCGCGACCAGGACGGTACGGTCTACCACACCTACTCCACCTATGCCCGCGGGCTGGACATACTGGTCAACACCTACAACTTCCTCGACATTGCACCGCTTGGGCGCAACGAGGAAGGCACCATGGACTGGGTGCGGCATCACGATCGCTACGAAGGGCAAATCGGGAAGCCGCACTGCTGCCATGAGTGATGAAGTCAGCCCCTGACGCCCAGCATGCCGCGCTCGATGATGAAGTCGATCACCGCCTGCAGGCCTTCGCCTTTCTTCAGATTGCTGAAGGTCCACGGGCGCTGCGGGCGCATGCGCTGGGTGTCGCGTTCCATCACCTCCAGGGAGGCGCCGACATAGGGTGCCAGGTCGGTCTTGTTGATCACCAGGAAATCCGACTTGGTGATCCCAGGGCCGCCCTTGCGCGGGATCTTCTCACCTTCGGCAACGTCGATGACGTAGATGGTCAGGTCGGCCAGTTCCGGGCTGAAGGTAGCGCTGAGGTTGTCGCCACCGCTTTCCACGAAAATCACTTCGAGGTTGCCGAACTTGCGGGCCAGGCCTTCCACGGCGGCCAGGTTCATCGAGGCATCTTCACGAATGGCGGTGTGCGGACAGCCGCCGGTTTCGACGCCGACGATGCGCTCCGGCTCCAGGGCGCCGGCCTCGGTGAGGATGCGCTGGTCCTCCTTGGTGTAGATGTCGTTGGTGACCACGGCGATCTGGTAATGATCACGCATGGCTTTGCACAGGCATTCGAGCAGCGCGGTCTTGCCGGAGCCGACCGGGCCGCCGACACCGACGCGCAGGGGTTGCTGATAGCTTTGCATGGTGGCAGTCCTCAGGAACGGAATAAACGGGTGTATTGGGTTTCGTGACGCGATGAGGCAATGGCCAGCAGCGGCAGGCCGCCACCAAGCTGGTCGTCGCCAAGGGCCAAAGCCTGATCGATGACCTCGGGCAACGCTGCGCTCAGGTCGCGCAGGAGGGTCTGGGCCGCCTGCTGGCCGAACGGCACCAGCTTGACGCCGGCCATGACCGCGCCCTCCAGCCAGGCGAAGGCATGCCCGAGGGCGAGCTGGCGTAGCGGGATCGACCAGTGCACGGCGAGCCAGGCCATGCCGCTCAGCTGGCTGAGTTCGAGGCTGGCGCGCCAGGCCGGGTCCTGGCCCAGTTGCCAGCCATCGAGCAGGCGCGCCAAGGCTGCGCCACGCTGCTGCTCTTCCAGGCGCAGCTCGGCGGTTTCGCGGTTGGCCAGCAGAAAACGGCTCCAGTGCGCGAACGCCTCGGCATCCTCGGCCTGGCAGGCGTGATACAGGCGCGCCAGGATTGGCCAGTCCAGATAAGCGAGGGTGTCGTGCATCTGCTCGCGCTGCCAGGCGCTGAAGCCGGCGAGGTCACGCACCCAGCCGGCCTCCACGGCCCACTCCAGACCCTGCGAGTAGGTGAAGCCACCCACCGGCAGGCCGGGGCTGCTCAGTTGCAGCAGGCGCAACAGTGCCAGGTCGCTGTTCATCAACCGGCCAGTACCAGCGCGGCACCGGCCAGCATGCCGCCACCAAAGGCTTTCTGCAGGCCGCTGTGACGGCGCAGCAGGCAGCCGAGGCCAAAGCCAACCACCAACAGCAGGCCGCTGACGGTGACGAAACCAGCGCTGAACAGCCAGAACGCGCTGGGTGTGGCTTCCACGCCATGGGCCCAGCCATGGAACAGGGCAAATACGGGCATGGCCAGTGCCAGCAGCATCTGGCGGCTGGGCAGCAGTACGGCCACGGCGGCCACCAGCACGGAGACGGCAATCACGGTTTCCATGCCCAGCATGCCGCCGAACAGATGCCCGCACACGGCACCGGCGAACATGGCTGCCAATGTCGCCAGGGGCAGGCTCAGCTTGCGCCGGGTCAGCGCCGCCAACACGCCGGTGCCCAGCAGCATCAGCAGGTGGTCAAGGCCGGTCAGCGGGTGCAGCAGGCCATCGTGCAGCGGGTTGCTGTCGTGGCCCGGGTGGGCGAAGGCCGGTAGCGCGACCATCAGCAGAACAAGGGCAAGTGTTTTTTTCATTGTGGGCTCCAAGGGCAGTTCAGGAATGGGCTGGCAGGCGCACGAAGGGATGATCGTGACCGTGGCTATGGCTGTGCGGAGCGCTTTGATAGGCCCCGGCTTCCGGCTCGAACGGTGCCTGCTCGGCCTCCACTGTCAGGCCGAGGCCGCGCAGCATGTCGTCTAGCACGTAGTCGTGCTGGTAACGCAGCAGGCCCTGCTCGATCTGCAAGGGTACGTGCCGGTTGCCCAGGTGGTAGGCGGCGCGGGCCAACAAGTGCGGATCGCTGCAACGCACGGTCGACACCGCTTCGGGGGCTGCGAGCACGCGCACCACTTGGCTGCCAGCGGCATCGGCGAGCAGCTCGCCACCACGCAGCAAATGCCCGCGTTCGAGCATCAGGCCAGCCTCGCGGCCATCGTCGAGTGTCACCCGCAGGCGACTCTTGATACGGCTGTCGACGTCCAGGGTAATGGTGCCGGTAATGGTGTCGGCGTCAGCGATGCGGCGGGTCAGGACAATCATGTTCGCTCCTTCAAAACAGGAAATAACGCTGGGCCAGCGGCAGTTCGCGGGCCGGTTCGCACACCAGCAATTCACCGTCGGCGCGCACCTGGTAGGTCTGCGAGTCGACTTCGATCACCGGTTGCAGGGTGTTGTGGACCATGTCGGCCTTGCGTACCCGACGGCAGCCGTGGGCCACGCCGATCAGGCTCTGCAGGCCGAGCTGCTGGGCCAGGCCACGGTCCATGGCGGCCTGGGGCAAAAAGGTCATGCGTGTGGCGTGGCGGGCCGCGCCGAGGGCGCCGAACATGGGCCGGTAGTGCACCGGCTGCGGGGTCGGGATCGAGCCATTGATGTCGCCCATGGGCGCGGTGACGATCATTCCGCCCTTGATCACCAGCGCCGGCTTGACCGCGAAGAATGCCGGCGACCAGAGCACCAGGTCGGCCAGCTTGCCGACTTCCACCGAGCCGACTTCATGGGCGATGCCATGGGTCAGCGCCGGGTTGAGGGTGTATTTGGCGATGTAGCGCTTGACACGGAAGTTGTCGCTGTAGCTCGTGTCCGGCGCCAGCGGGCCACGGCGCACTTTCATCTGATGCGCCACCTGCCAGGTGCGCAGCACCACCTCGCCGACCCGGCCCATGGCCTGCGAGTCGGACGAGGTCATGGCGAACGCGCCCATGTCGTGGAGGATGTCCTCGGCGGCGATGGTTTCGCGGCGGATGCGCGACTCGGCGAAGGCCACGTCCTCGGCGATGCTCGGGTCCAGGTGGTGGCAGACCATGAGCATGTCGAGGTGTTCGTCGACGGTGTTGACCGTGTACGGCAGGGTCGGGTTGGTCGAGGATGGCAGCACGTTGGCCTGACCCGCCGCTCGGATGATGTCCGGGGCATGGCCGCCGCCGGCACCTTCGGTGTGGAAGGTGTGGATGGTGCGGTCACCGATGGCGGCCAGGGTGTCTTCGATGCAGCCGGACTCGTTGAGGGTATCGGTGTGGATTGCCACCTGGATGTCCATCTCCTCGGCCACGCCCAGGCAACAATCGATGGCGGCCGGCGTCGAGCCCCAGTCCTCGTGCAGCTTCAGGCCCACGGCACCTGCGGCGATCTGCTCGCGCAGCGCCTCGGGTTGCGATGCATTGCCCTTGCCCAGCAGGCCGATGTTGATCGGCAGGCAATCGGCGGCCTGGAGCATGCGCGCCAGATACCATGGGCCGGGTGTGCAGGTGGTGGCGTTGGTGCCGGTGGCCGGCCCGGTGCCGCCGCCGATGAAGGTGGTGACGCCACTGGTCAGCGCCTCTTCCACCTGCTGCGGGCAGATGAAATGGATGTGCGAGTCGATGCCGCCAGCCGTGACGATCTTGCCTTCGGCCGCGATCACTTCGGTGCCCGGACCGACCGGTACGGTGACACCCGGCTGCACGTCGGGGTTGCCGGCCTTGCCAATCGCAGCGATGCGCCCGTGCTTGACGCCGATGTCGGCCTTGACGATGCCCCAGTGGTCGATGATCAGGGCGTTGGTCAGGACCAGGTCCATGGCCTCGGCCGCGAGCATCTGGCCTTGCCCCATGCCGTCGCGGATGACCTTGCCACCGCCGAACTTGACCTCTTCGCCATAAACGGTGAAGTCCTTTTCTACCTCCACCCACAGCGCGGTGTCGGCCAGGCGCACCCGGTCGCCGACGGTGGGGCCGAACATATCGGCGTAGGCGCGGCGCGAAATACGGCTCATGCCCTGCCCTCCAGCGCGCCCATCACCTTGCCCTGGAAGCCGTAGACCTCGCGCTTGCCGGCATAGGCCACCAGATGCACGGTGCGTGACTGGCCCGGCTCGAAGCGCACCGCTGTGCCGGCCGGGATGTCGAGGCGAAAGCCGCGGCTCGGTTCGCGGTCGAACACCAGCGCGTCATTGACCTCGTAAAAGTGATAATGCGAGCCGACCTGCACCGGGCGGTCGCCATGGTTGGCCACGCTGACGCTGACCGTCTCGCGGCCGACGTTGAGTTCGATGTCGCCGGCGGCGGTCTGGATTTCACCTGGGATCATGCTGGGCTCCTCGGCCAGGTCAGACGATGGGGTCATGCACGGTCACCAGCTTGGTGCCGTCGGGGAACGTGGCCTCGACCTGCACGTCATGGAGCATCTCGGCGACACCGTCCATGACCTGCTCGCGGCCAATCACTTCGCGGCCCAGGCTCATCAACTCGGCCACCGTTCGGCCATCGCGGGCACCTTCGAGCACTGCGGCGCTGATCAGCGCCACCGCCTCCGGGTAGTTGAGTTTCAAACCACGGGCCAAGCGCCGTTCTGCCAGCAGCGCGGCGGTGAACAGCAGCAGTTTGTCTTTTTCTCTTGGGGTCAGCTCCATGGCGCTCTCTCAGGTGGCCCAGATGCGCGGCGGGCATGCTGGCAGGCCGAGGACAGCCGGCCGCAGCAGGTGCCAGAGGCGCTGCAGGGTGTGTTGCAGGTGTTGGTTGTCGTGGTCGAGCAGGCGGATCACCAGCAGTGAACCGAGCAAGGTTGCGCCTGCGGGGGTGTCGAGTTCATCGAGCAAGCTGCGTACCTGTTCCAGTACGGACGGGTCTGCTGGAGACGCGCAAAAGGTCGCGAGCAACGGATGCCCGCCTAGCTTGTCGAGTTGGCCACCGGTGATGCGCAAGCGTTCGTGCAGGCCAGGGTCATCGGGCAGCTCGATGCACAGGCGGCTGTCCAGGGCGCCCTGATCGAAGCGCTCCCCCATCACCGGCCTGCCCAGGCACAGCGTTTCCCACGCCAGCAACCGGGCGCCGGGTTCGAGGGTGAAGCGACTGTCGAGGCTGGCACGGGCGCCAGAGAAGAAAATGCTGTCTTGCGGTAACCACTCCAGCGTGCTGCCCGCTTGCAGGTGAAAACGCTGGGTCAGCCATGCGGTGGGGCCGATGCTGCGGTAGAACTTGCTGGCGCCCGGCATGGTGAGCAGCGCATGGCTTCCCGGCTCCAGATGGATATCCAGCTCCAGGCGGTCACCGGCGACAATTCCCCCAGGCGGGTGCAGCACATAAACGTGGCATGGCGCGCCCTCCGGATAGAACGGCCGCTGCACCAAAAGCGGGCCGAAATGGCGGCGCGCACCAAGGCGGGTCACGCCATTGCGCTCGACGAAGCGCAACTGCAGGTGGGCGCTCCAGCCTGTATCTTCTTCAGATTGTTCGAGGCGCTCCGCCAGCAACATCCTATAGCCCCTGATATCCGTGGCCCGCAGCCGTTAGGTGGGTCAGCCTGCGCGCCGTTGTGCGGCAGGCCTGACCACTCGATCAAATTCGATTGGCTGGGATATAGCAGGTTGCGGGCCAACTACGCAGGTGAAGGCAGATGAAATCTTTGCTTCGACAGCTCTGGCATAGGGCATACAGGCGTGAAACGCACAATGCGAGGGCGCTACTTGGCCCTGATTCGGTGCTGCGCTAAAGTCTGCTCTCCACACTCGGCCAAGGAATTGCCATGCCTCTCGCCCCCGCCATCCCGGTCTTGCGCATCTTCTGCGTCGACAAGGCCAAGGAGTTTTATCTGGATTTCATGGGCTTTCAGCTGGACTGGGAGCACCGCTTCAGCTCGGATCTGCCGCTCTATATGCAGATTCACCGCGACGGGCTGATCTTGCACTTGAGCGAGCACCACGGCGACGCCTGCCCAGGCTCGACCGTGTTTGCCCGCACTGAAGAACTGCTGGCGCTGGAGCGCGAGCTGCAGGATAAACAGTACGGCTATGCCCGTCCGCAGTCAGCCCGCGTTGACTGGGGCCTGGAGATGCTGGTTCGCGATCCGTTTGGCAACCTGTTGCGCTTCTGTCAGCAGATCGACGACTGAGGGCTAGTCGAGAGAAGTGCAGCGCACTTGAGATCGAGCGCCGCCCGCGCGGCGCTCGATCTCTCAGGCACTGAAAACCTGCCGACATGCACCCGGTGCCTCCACCCAATTCGTGACTGGCCGTTCCCGATCCGCGACGGATGTATTATCGTGGCGAGGTGCGCATATAACAGCAGCCCGAGCGATCGGGCACTTGCAAGACAATCGAGGGTGTCATGAGTAACGAAAGCATTAATTGGGACAAGCTGGGTTTCGACTACATCAAGACCGACAAGCGTTACCTGTCCGTATGGCGCAATGGTGAGTGGGACAAAGGCACCCTGACTGAAGACAACGTGCTGCACATCAGTGAAGGCTCCACGGCCCTGCACTATGGCCAGCAGTGCTTCGAAGGCCTCAAGGCCTACCGTTGCAAAGACGGCTCGATCAACCTGTTCCGCCCTGACCAGAACGCCGCTCGCATGCAGCGCAGCTGCGCGCGCCTGCTGATGCCGCACGTGCCGACCGATGTGTTCATCGAAGCCTGCAAGCAAGTGGTCAAGGCCAACGAGAAGTTCGTTCCGCCACACGGTAAAGGCGCCCTGTACCTGCGTCCGTTCGTGATCGGCACCGGCGACAACATCGGCGTGCGCACCGCCCCGGAGTTCATCTTCTCGGTCTTCGCCATCCCGGTTGGCTCGTACTTCAAAGGTGGCATGAAGCCGCACAACTTCCAGATTTCCAGCTTCGACCGTGCTGCCCCGCAGGGCACCGGCGCGGCCAAGGTCGGCGGCAACTACGCGGCCAGCCTGCAGCCGGGCGCTGAAGCCAAGAAGGCCAACTTCGCCGACGCCATCTACCTCGATCCGCTGACCCACACCAAAATCGAGGAGGTCGGCTCGGCCAACTTCTTCGGCATTACCGCCAACAACGAATTCGTCACCCCGAAATCGGCTTCGGTTCTGCCTGGCATCACCCGCCTGTCGCTGATGGAACTGGCGTCCTCGCGCCTGGGCCTGAAAGTGATCGAGGGCGATGTCGAAATCAACAACCTCGACCGCTTCCTCGAAGCCGGCGCCTGCGGTACCGCTGCGGTGATCACCCCGATCGGTGGCATCGAGTACAACGGCAAACTGCACGTGTTCCATGACCTGGAAAAAGTCGGCCCGGTTACGCAGAAGCTCTACAACGAGCTGACCGGCATCCAGAGCGGCGATGTTGAAGCGCCGGCCGGCTGGATCGTCAAGGTGGCCTGAGCCGCTGCATCACGGTGAACCACGGGGCATGCCAGTCGCTGGCATGCCCCGTTTTGTTTTGCTGCTGAGTAGATGAATTTTTCTTAAATCGCCGTTTGGCTATTCTTTGGCACAATCAAGTCTCCCATAGACGCCCAGGAACCAGCATGCCACGCGTACTGACCATCGAAGACGACGCCGTCACCGGCCAGGAAATCGTCGCCGAACTCTCCAGCCACGGCCTGGATGTGGATTGGGCCGACAACGGCCGCGAGGGCTTGGCCAAGGCCATCGCCGGCGGTTACGACCTGATCACCTTGGACCGCATGCTGCCCGAGGTCGATGGCCTGACCATCGTCACCACCCTGCGCAACCTGAAGATCGCTACGCCCATTTTGATGATCAGCGCCCTGTCCGATGTCGACGAGCGCGTGCGTGGCCTGCGCGCCGGGGGTGACGACTACCTGACCAAGCCGTTCGCCTCGGATGAAATGGCCGCGCGTGTCGAAGTGCTGCTGCGCCGCAACAGCGTGCCGATGACCCAGACCCGCCTGCAGGTCGCCGATCTGCAGCTTGACCTGATCAGCCACGAGGCTCGCCGCGGCGAGCAGACGCTCAACCTGCTGCCCACCGAATACAAGCTGCTGGAATACCTGATGCGCCACAGCGGCCAGGTGATCACGCGGATGATGATTTTCGAGGAAGTCTGGGGCTACCACTTCGACCCCGGCACCAACCTGATCGATGTGCACATCGGCCGCCTGCGCAAGAAAATCGATTCCCCCGGGCAGTCGCCGCTGATCCGTACTGTACGGGGCTCGGGCTATGCCATTGCTGAACCCGTCTAAGGGCTGGAGCTCCTCGACCAGCCGCTTGCTGGCGCTGTACAGCTTCCTGTTCGTGGCCTGGAGCAGCATCCTCATGGGGGTGCTGTACTTCGAGGTGTCCAGCTACCTCAACAAGCTGACCCGCCATTCCATGCTGCAACGCCAGCACCTGTTCGCGCACATGAGTGGCAAGCAGCTGGACGACGCCCTGATCGCCAGCCAGGCGTTCGAGGAGCGCGCCTTCGATGCCTACGGCCTGTTCGACGCCCAGCTCAACCCGATCGGCGGGCGTATCCGTACCATTCCGCCGGAGTTGGGCATGGACGGCAAGGTGCATGAACTCAAGCGCTGCCTGGACGCCGATGACCCGCACATGCCACGTGACAGCTGCGATGCGGTGGCAATCAAGGTGCAGGACGGCCGCTGGCTGGTGTTGTTCCGCGACAACGGCTCGTTGTTCGTAGTCACCCGCATCATCCTCGACGCCCTGCTCTGGGGCATCTCCCTGACCCTGATTCCCGGTTTTGCCGGCTGGTACCTGCTGCGGCGCAGGCCCCTGAAGCGCATCCGCGCGATTCAGGCCCAGGCCGAGTTGATCGTCGCCGGTGACCTGACCCACCGCCTGCCGCTGTCGGCCCGGCGCGATGAACTGGACATGCTGGCCGCCATCGTCAACGCCATGCTCGACCGTATCGAACGGCTGATGCACGAGGTCAAGGGCGTGTGCGACAACATTGCCCATGACCTGCGCACGCCACTGACCCGCCTGCGCGCGCAGCTGTACCGCATTCGCCAGCAGAGCCCGGTGGATTCGGCGCAGGCCGAAGCGCTGGACCAGGCCATCGGCGAAACCGATACCCTGATGGCGCGTTTTCGCGGCCTGCTGCGCATCAGCGAACTGGAAGATCGCCAGCGCCGGGCCGGCTTCGTTCAGCTGGACCCACAGGGTTTGCTGGTGGAACTGCACGATTTCTACCTGCCACTGGCCGAGGACGGCGGCATACGCCTGAGCCTGCAGCAACCCGCCCAGTTGCCAGCGCTGCATGGGGACCGTGAGTTGCTGTTCGAGGCGCTGGCCAACCTGATGGGCAATGCCATCAAGTTCACGCCTGAAGGAGGCCAGGTGGTGGTAAGCGCGACACAGGACGATGCTGGCGTGCATATCGCCATCGAAGACAGTGGGCCGGGAATTCCCGAGGAAGAAAGGACTGCGGTGTTGAAGCGGTTCTATCGCAGCGAGGAAGGCCACCGCCACTCAGGCTTCGGGCTGGGGTTGTCGATCGTCGCGGCGATCGTCGACCTGCATGGCTTTGGGCTGGAGATTGGCGAAAGCGAATTGGGTGGGGCGAAGTTGGTGCTGCACTGCAAATAAATGCTGGGGCCGCTATGCGGCCCTTCGCGGGCAAGCCCGCTCCCACAGGTACCGCGCAAGCCTTGAAAGCTGCACAGGACCTGTGGGAGCGGGCTTGCCCGCGAAGGGCTGCAAAGCAGCCCCAATTGCTGATCAGTCAGCCAGACGCCAGGTAGTCCCGCCCTTGCCGTCCTCCAGCACCACACCCATGGCGGTGATCTGGTCACGGATACGGTCGGACTCTGCCCAGTTCTTGTCAGCCCGCGCCTGCAGGCGCGCCTGGATCAAGGCTTCGACTTCAGCCGCATCGACCTTGCCCTCAGCCCCCGCTCGCAGGAAGTCATCGGCCTCCAACTGCAACACACCCAGCACATCACCCAGTTCACGCAGACGACCGGCAAGGCCAGCAGCCGCCTCCAGGTCGCTGTCGCGCAAGCGGTTGATTTCACGCACCAGGTCGAACAGCACGGCGCAGGCTTCCGGGGTACCGAAGTCGTCGTTCATCGCCACGCTGAAGCGCTCGACGAACTCCTCGCCACCCTTGGCCGCCACGCGCGGCAGGCCGCGCAATGCGTGATAGAAGCGCTCGAGGGCGCCCTTGGCATCGCGCAGGCTGTCTTCGGAGTAGTTGATCGCGCTGCGGTAGTGGCTGGCCACCAGCAGGTAGCGCACCACCTCAGGGTGATATACGTCGAGCACGTCACGGATGGTGAAGAAGTTGTTCAACGACTTGGACATCTTCTCGCCATTGATACGGATCATGCCGCAGTGCATCCAGGCGTTGGCGTATTGCTTGCCGGTGGCCGCTTCGCTCTGCGCGATCTCGTTCTCGTGGTGCGGGAACTCCAGGTCGCTGCCGCCACCGTGGATGTCGAAGCTCTCGCCCAGGCAGCAGGTAGACATCACCGAGCACTCGATGTGCCAGCCCGGCCGGCCCGGACCCCACGGCGAATCCCAGTACGGCTCGCCCGGCTTGACGCCTTTCCAGAGGACGAAGTCCAGCGGGTCTTGCTTGGCTTCGTCGACTTCGATGCGAGCACCGATACGCAGGTCTTCGATCTTCTTGCGCGACAGCTTGCCGTAGCCGGCGAACTTGCCCACCCGGTAGTACACGTCGCCGTTGCCCGGCGCGTAGGCGTAGCCCTTGTCGATCAGGGTCTGGATCATCGCGTGCATGCCGACGATATGGTCGGTGGCACGCGGCTCCAGGTCCGGCTTGAGGATGTTCAGGCGGCGCTCGTCTTCGTGCATCGCGTCGATCATGCGGGCGGTCAGCGCGTCGAAGGTTTCGCCGTTCTGATTGGCCCGGTTGATGATCTTGTCGTCGATGTCGGTGATGTTGCGCACATAGGTCAGCTCGTAGCCGCTCTTGCGCAGCCAGCGGGTGACCAGGTCGAAGGCCACCATGCTGCGGCCGTGGCCCAGGTGGCAGTAGTCGTACACGGTCATGCCGCAGACGTACATGCGCACGTTGTTGCCATCGAGCGGCGTGAAGACTTCCTTGGTTTTGCTCAGCGTGTTGTAGATGGTAAGCACGGCGGTTCCTTAGCTGCCCCAGGAGTCACGCAGGGTGACGGTGCGGTTGAACACCGGGCGGCCCGGCTGGCTGTCCTTGAGGTCAGCGCAGAAGTAGCCTTCGCGCTCGAACTGGAAGCGGTCCTCAGGCTGAGCCTGGCCCAGCGACGGCTCGGCGCGGCAGCCGGTGAGCACTTGCAGCGAGTCCGGGTTGATGTTGTCGAGGAAGCTGGCGCCCTCCTCGGCCTTTTCCGGGTTCGGCGAGCGGAACAGGCGGTCGTACAGGCGCACTTCGCACTCGACGCTGGCGTCTGCCGGCACCCAGTGGATCACGCCTTTGACCTTGCGGCCTTCAGGGTTTTTGCCCAGGGTGTCCGGGTCGTACGAGCAGCGCAGTTCGACGATGTTGCCGTCGGCATCCTTGATCGCTTCATCGGCGCGGATCACGTAGCTGCCGCGCAGGCGCACTTCACCGGCCGGCTCCAGGCGCTTGTAGCCCTTCGGCGGCTCTTCCATGAAGTCGTCGCGGTCGATGTACAGCTCGCGGGCGAACGGCAGCACGCGCACGCCCATGTCTTCCTTCGGGTGGCGCGGCAGCTCGAGCTGCTCGACCTGGCCTTCCGGGTAGTTGGTGATGACCACTTTCAGCGGGCGCAGCACGCACATGGCGCGCGGTGCGGTGCGATCGAGGTCGTCACGGATGCTGAATTCGAGCATCGACATGTCGACCACGCCGTCGGAGCGGTTGGTGCCGACCATTTCGCAGAAGTTGCGGATCGAGGCCGGGGTGTAGCCGCGGCGGCGGAAGCCCGACAGGGTCGACATGCGCGGGTCGTCCCAGGCAGTCACGTGCTTTTCGTCCACCAGCTGCTTGAGTTTGCGCTTGGAGGTGATCGTGTAGTTCAGGTTCAGGCGGCTGAACTCGTACTGGCGCGGATGCGCCGGCACCGGCAGGTTGTCGAGGAACCAATCGTACAGCGGGCGATGGCCTTCGAACTCGAGGGTGCAGATCGAGTGGGTGATGCCTTCGATGGCATCGGACTGACCGTGGGTGAAGTCGTAGTTCGGGTAGATGCACCACTTGTCACCGGTCTGGTGGTGGTGAGCGTGGCGAATGCGGTACAGGATCGGGTCGCGCAGGTTCATGTTCGGCGACGCCATGTCGATCTTGGCGCGCAGCACCCGCTCACCGTCCTTGAATTCGCCGGCCTTCATGCGCGCGAACAGGTCAAGGTTGTCTTCGACGCTGCGCTCGCGGAACGGGCTGTTCTTGCCAGGCTCGGTCAGGCTGCCACGGTATTCCTTGGCCTGATCAGGGGTCAGGTCGCAGACATAGGCCTTGCCACGCTTGATCAGCTCAACGGCCCAGTCGTGCAGCTGGTCGAAGTAGTTGGACGCATAACGCACGTCGCCGGCCCAGTCGAAGCCCAGCCATTTGACGTCGCTCTGGATGGCGTCGATGTATTCCTGGTCTTCCTTGGCCGGGTTGGTGTCGTCGAAGCGCAGGTGGCAGACGCCGCCGAATTCCTTGGCCAGGCCGAAGTTGACGCAGATCGACTTGGCGTGGCCGATGTGCAGGTAGCCGTTGGGCTCCGGCGGAAAACGAGTGACGATGCTGGTGTGCTTGCCCGAGTCCAGGTCGGCCTGGATGATCGGCCGCAGGAAGTTCGCAGGGACGGCGGGGGCGCCTTTGGCAGCGGCGTTGGGCGCGTTGTCGGCAGTGGGCTTGCTCATAGGATCCTTGAATGCACGTGTCCGGCCTGGGTAGGCCGATTGAATCAAAGGGCCTATCATAGCCGAAGCAGTCAAGCTGCTGACAGCCGCGCCCGGACAAACTGCCGTGATTTATCGCAGCTTTTTGCCGCAAGCTGGCAAAATGGCCCGTGCGCGCCATGTGTCGCGATCGCCCGATCCTGCGTCAGGTGAACTACCGGCGCACTGCGCACCCTAATTCCCAAATGCCTTGAAAGAGCGAATTTGAGCATGACCCAAGTCAAACTGACCACCAACCACGGCGACATCGTCATCGAACTGAACGCTGAAAAGGCCCCGATCACCGTGGCCAACTTCATCGAATACGTTAAGGCAGGCCACTACAGCAACACCGTATTCCACCGCGTAATCAAAGGTTTCATGATCCAGGGCGGCGGTTTCGAGCCAGGCATGAACGAGAAGCGTGACAAGCGTGCCAGCATCCAGAACGAAGCCGACAACGGCCTGAAGAACGACAAATACACCATCGCCATGGCCCGTACCATGGAGCCGCACTCTGCCTCGGCGCAGTTCTTCATCAACGCTTCCGACAACGACTTCCTCAACCACAGCGGCAAGAATGTCCAGGGCTGGGGCTACGCGGTATTCGGCAAAGTGACCGAAGGCACTGAAATCGTCGACGCCATCGAGAAGGTCGCCACCGGTTCCAAGGCTGGCCACCAGGACGTGCCGAAAGACGACGTGATCATCGAGAAAGCCGAGATCATTGGGTGATACTGCTGATCTCTGATCTGCACCTGCAAGAAGAACGCCCGGACATTACCCGGGCGTTTCTTGATCTGCTTGACGGTCGCGCGCGCCACGCCAAGGCGTTGTACATCCTTGGCGACTTCTTCGAAGCGTGGATCGGCGACGACGCCATGACGCCGTTCCAGCAGTCGATCTGCCAGGCCTTGCGCCAGCTGAGCGACAGCGGCACGGCGGTCTACCTGATGCATGGCAACCGTGATTTTCTGCTTGGCCAGGATTTCTGCAAGGCCGCGGGCTGCACGCTGCTGGCCGACCCGAGCGTAATCAGCCTGGGCGGCGAGCAGGTCTTGCTGATGCACGGAGACACCCTGTGCACCCGCGATGTGGGCTACATGAAGATGCGCCGCTACCTGCGCAACCCGCTGACGCTGTGGATTCTGCGGCACCTGCCGCTGTCCACACGGCACAAGCTTGCGCGCAAGCTGCGCAGTGAAAGCCGCTCGCAGACACGCATGAAAGCGACCGACATCGTCGACGTCACACCGGAGGAAGTACCGAAGGTGATGGCGGCACACGGCGTGAAAACGCTGGTGCATGGCCACACGCACCGCCCGGCGATCCACAAGCTGGTGGTGAACGGCGAGCCTGCCCGGCGCATCGTGCTGGGGGATTGGGACCGTCGTGGCTGGACCCTGCAGGTGGATGGCCAGGGCTTTGCGCTAGAGCCGTTCGAGTTTTCCTGAAACTTAGGCGGTAGCTATACCGGCCTCTTCGCGGGCAAGCCCGCTCCCACAGGTTTTCCACAGTTCTCAGGCATTGTGGGGTAGTTGTGGGAGCGGGCTTGCCCGCGAAGAGGCCGGCACAGGCTTAAGTTTATTTCTGGCTCGCCACCGATCCCTTGTCCCGCTCACTGATCACATACTGCCGATACTCCGGATCAGCCTTTATCTGCGCCTCGGTGAACGGGATCGGCGCCAACTGCTTGGCCGAGAACGCCTTGGTCTGATCGCTGGCGTGCGCTGAAGCGGCTTCGCTGGACTGCGAGAACGCCAGCAACCCGCGTGCTTGTGGCCCCTGTTCGGTGAAGCTGACCAGCTGCAGGTAACTGGTACCGCTGACCACCAGGCGCTTGCCTGGCCCGTGCGGCACGCTGAAGATCGCGTTATACACCCCCAGCCCCTGCGGACCACCCGGCACTGGTGTGCCATCGGCCGACTGCTGGATCTGCCCCCATCGGCTACCCTCGTCAACACCCGCCTTGGCCACCTGCTGCAGCGAGGCCAGCGCCGCTTCACGCAGCAATTTGCGCACTGCAGCCTGTTCGACCGCCAGGCCTCGCGGTGTGTGTTGCGGATCCGCCGGGTCGAACGCCACTCGCCAGCTTTCCGGGTGTTTGGCCAGCGCCTCGACGATATTCTGGAAATGCACCAGGCCGATGCCACTGTTCAGGTCGGCCTTGCCATTCCAATTGACCAGGCTTGCGCACAGCGACTGCAAGTCGGCCTCAGCGCCTTCGCACCATTGCCGCAGGTCTGGCAGCACCAGGCTGGCCACGTAGACTTCATCATCCAGCACCATATTCTGCAGATCCTGCACGCCAATCTTGGCACTGCCCTGCAAGCGCTCCAAGGCAAAGCGACCGCGCATGCCCAGCGGCTGGTCGCTACGGCTGACCAGGGGCGAAAAACCTGTCAACGGCTGGGCCGGGTTGGTCATCCAGGCCGGGTCGTTGGAGCTTTGCACGAAGTCGTTGCGCTCAAGGCTTGGCAACAAATGCGCCGGGAAGATACCGGGCTGCGCCGCCTGCGCATCGACCTTCCACTGGCAAGCGCTGCGTGAGCCATCCAGCACCACCAGCGGCCCCTGCATCGCTGGGTTGCTGCATTGGCTCAACAGCTGCTGGTCCACATAAGGCACCACCGACTGGTTCAGGTACAGCGCCTGGCCGGCGGCGTCCACGGCCAGTGTATTCACCCAGGGAATACCTTGCAGCTGCTCGACCGACCCCTTCAGCGCATTCAAGCTATCGGCCCGATTGATGCGATACCACTGCTGCAGCACGCGGGTATTTTCCAGGTTGGCGTCGCGCAGGCTGTAGGCCGCCTTGTTATCCCAGTCCAGGCGCCCCGGCCATTGCACCACCGGCCCGAATTTCGAACTGTATATCTGGCGTTCCACCTTGCTCAAGGTGCCATCGGCAGCCTTGACCGTGACGCTCACAGCCTCACGGGCCAGCGGCAATGACTCGCCATCGAGCAGGTAACGGGTCGAGTCCTTGGGGTCGAGTTGCAAACGGTAGAGCGTGAAGTGCTTGGAGGTATCGACGGTATGGGTCCAGGCCAGGTGACGATTGAAACCGATATTCACCATCGGCAGGCCGGGCAATGCGGCGCCCATCACATCCAACTGACCGGGGATGGTCAGTTGCATCTGGTAGAAACGCATTCCGCCCATCCACGGGAAATGCGGATTGGCCAGCAGTAGGCCGCGGCCATTGGCCGAACGTTCGGCGCCGACCGCAACGGCATTGCTGCCGCGCTCCGAGGCAAAACGTTGCTGCTGGGCCAGCGCCGCCCCAAATGCGGGCGCCCCGTGCTGACTGGCCAACTGCGGTGGCTGAGCCGCCGCCACCGCCTCGGCAAACTGGCCCAGACCGCCCTCTGCCAAAAGGCGACGGGTCAGCTTGATCAAATCCAGGCTGGTGATCGGCCGCAGCCATTCACCGCCCCCACATTCGGCAGGCAGCCCTTGACTACGCCGCTCGGCCAGCGCGCGGTTGAAGCCACTGGCGTAGCCCTCAAGCAAATCCCGGACCTGAGTGGGCTGGGCCTGAAGGAAACCGCTCACTGCCGTCGGCGCGTTGAACCAGGTGAAGAACAGGTCGCTGGCGAGGTTATCGCGCTGCTCCAGGGTTTTGCCTTGCGCGCCGAAGTAGCGCGAGCGTTCGCCGTTGACAGTCAGCACTTCATTGGCCAATAGGCACAAATTGTCCTGGCCGTAGGCATAGCCAATGCCGTAGCCCAGGCCACGCTCATCCTTGGCGACGATATGCGGCACACCGAAGCTGGTGCGGCGAATCTGGGCACTGGCATCAGTGCTGGTTTCCCGCGCCTGTGCGGCAATGCTGGAGGCGACCAGTACAGCCGCCAGGCTTGCACAGGTCAGGGGACGCGATATTGAGAGCACGGGCATTCCTCGGATCCAAGGGGTATTCCCGGTCAGACGAATGGCTGGATGAAAATTTTACGCAAGATGAGCAACAGAATCGTCTTCATGGAGGGGCGCAAAATCTTTTTCGCACAAAAGCTGCAGATTTTCCGTTCTCATTCGTCCTACTAAGTGAGGCACCCATATTTCGGGATAGTCCACGAAAAGGAGCATTCACATGTACAACCCGCAACCCTCATTGCAGGCCGGGCACGCCCCGACCAAGGCGGCCAATGGACAGGACGCCTGCGGGGAAGAGCGTGTCGGCAACGAACAGATTCGCGAGCTGCTGCGTACCTACGGCCTGCGTACCAGCCTGATCCGCCTGAAGGTGATCGATGCCCTGCATAACGCCAACCGGGCTGGCCGCAGCATCGGCGTGCGCGGCGTGCATGCGCAACTCGAACAACTGGACATTCCGCTGTCGTTCCTCAGCGTACGCGAAGTGCTCAAGCGGCTGTGCGCAGAGGGCGTGATCAACCTGGGGAGTGACAAATGCTACAGCCTCAATCCGCAAGCGCGGGCTGTGCTTGACCAACCCTTGGTCCGCTGAGCGTATGGCCGGCCAGCCCTGGCCGGCCGGCACAGGTCAGGGTTTGACCTTGCGACGCAGAATCCCGTTGATCACCACCACGACCACGGCAATGGCGATCGCCAGGATCTGGAAGGTCTGCTCAGTGATCGTGCCCTGCTTTTGCAGATGCGACAGGCCCAGCATGAGGCCGAGCACCACCAGGATGATCAGAAGCGAGTATTTGAGGCGCTGCACGTGTGTCATGTAAATTTCCTTGCAACATCGGGGCAATCGGCTCGCAAAGAGCCGCTGCAATGATACAACGCCCTTGGTCTTCGACGCTGTATTTACTTGCACTGTGAACGCTGGGGCGTTTGCTTACCGCTCTCGCCGTGGACTGCCGCCACGCGCGTCCCTGGGTGACTCTCCCTGCACACCGAGGGTATAGGCACCCAATGATGCTCCAAGAAAGAGTTGTTGCGGTATATCAGGGCCTGCAGACCATGACTGAGGCGGTGTCCTACATCGCTGGAAATTTATGCCTGCAAATCCTGCCCACCGAGACTACAAGCATCAGCCCAATTGTCACCTAGCGACAGCCTTCGCCGCTCACTGACAATTCAGCCATGCCAACGACAGCCCGCCGCTGGCCATCGCCGACCCGCTTTCACGGATCTTCATGACATCGTGCTGCATTTTGCACGAGGGAGCCTCATATGGAATTGCCCGATCTTACAGCCATCGACATCAGCCAATTGCCGCACTCGTTGCAGGCATTGATCGAATGCATAGGTATTGAAAACGCCTACCGGCTGACCTGCGCTTACGGTGGCAGGCCCAAGTACATCCCTAAACATCGCGAGCGAACCAAGCTTGCCGACATCCTCCCCAGCGATGCATTGGATGCGCTGATCAGGCGTTTTGCCGGAGTGGCCCTGGAAATTCCCAAGGCGGACCATTTCCTGCGGCAACTGCGCAATCTGCAAATCCAGAAGGAGAGCGCCGATGGCTTGTCGCGCAGCCTGCTGGCTGACAAGTACGGCCTGAGCCTGCGTCAGATTGGCAACATTCGCCGTCAGGAACCCTACGTTCGCTGATCACCAGCGAGCTCATCAGGGCCGTCTTGCACTGCTGACGGCCCTTAGAAATCGCGCTTGTAAAAGATATCCAGTGAACTCGCCAGCCCGCTGGCCGCCTCCAAATACACCTTCTTGCTCAATTTGTAGCGCAGTGCAATGGTGTTGGCCGGCTCGAATACCCCGACCCCATAACGCAAGCTGAGCTTCTCGGTCAGGTTGCCACTGGCTACCACGCTGGTGGTGTTGCCGGAGCCTTCGGTGTCCAGCTGGAAGTCTTCGATACCCAGTCCCGACGCCAGGCTGCCGGTAATTCCGGCGCTGCCCGCCAGCCCCAGGCCCAGAGCCGCTTCGGCCAGCATATTGTTGTCTTCACCGGAAGTACCCAATGGGCGCCCCAACACCAGATAGGACAATGCCTGCTCCTGGCTCATGGCCGGCTCCGAGAACACCTTGGTGGTGGGTTGCTCGGCGCTGCCGCTCAGGCGAATACCTGCAATCACGTCATCGACCTGGCGGATGGCTTCGATATCCAGGTATGGCTGGTCGATGGGCCCGGCAAACAGCAAGCGTGCGCGGCGGATGGTGAGGCGCTGGCCATAGGCACGGTAGCGACCATCGGCCAGGCTCAGCTCGCCACGGGTATCCATGTTGTCGCCGATGTGCACATGGCCGAGCAGGTTGGCCGTCAGGCCAAAGCCGCTGAACGACAGCTTGTCCTGCCCCACCTCTACATCGATGTCCATGGCCATCGCCAAAGGTGGCTTGCCCTCTTCGGTTTGATGGCCAACGATGACGGTATCGTCCGACACCTTGACAGTCGATGGCGGCAGCTCGCGCACGGTGATCTTGCCCTTGGGCACTTGCACCTTGCCGGTAACCGCCATTTTGTCGTCAACCAGGCGCAAGGTCAGGTCGGGTGCCACGTCGAGGGTTGCATAAGGCTCAACGGTGACCGGCAACTGCTGGCCCTGCAGGCGCAGGTCCATGCCCAGGGCCTGGCCCCAGGTCAAGTGCCCGGCCAATTGACCACGGCCCGCCTCACCGCTGCGCCAGTTGCCATTGAGCTGCACCTGTTCGCCGGCTATCAGCGCTTGCAGCGAGAGGTCCTGCACACTCACCGGCAACTCGGCGCCACTGACTTCACCACCGCTGAGCATCAGGTTGCCGTTGACCTGCGGAGCCAGCAAGGTCCCGGACAACCGACAACTGCCATTCAATTGCCCGGTCAGCCGCTCGACCATTGGCACGAACGGTCGCGCAACCGACAGATCAAGGCCAGTCAATCGGAAGTCCCCTGACAGCGGTTTGTCCTTGCCCAATGGGTCGATGCGGGCATCGACGCTCAGCTCACCCAGGCGTTCGCCGCGGAAGTTCAGACGGGTATCGATACGGCGCGGTGCGAGGGTGCTGTCCAGGCGCAGCGCTTGATACGGAAAGTCGACCCAACGCCCGTTGTCGCGAACCCGCAGCGTGCCGCCACTGGCATCGACGCTGAAGGTACCCTTGGGGCCGCTCGCCGGAATATCCAGATTGACGTCGGCATTGAGCAGGCCGCGCCAGGCAAAATCCTTCGGCAGCCATTGCGCCAGGCTGTCCAACGGGAACTGCTCGAGGTGGTAGCGCAAACGCGGCTCCGGAGCCAGGCGCTGGTCCTCGCCGCACAGGCTGGCCTGGCCAGAGCGCCAACAATGCGCAGCAAAGTCCAACTGGCCGCTGGCCAGGCGCTGCAGGCGCGCCGGCGCTTGCAATTGCCAGTCCTGGCCGCCCGCCTGGATTCTGCCGCTGGCCAGGCGGCCGCGCCAGTCGCCTTTGTTCAACTGGCCATCGAGGCCCAGGTCGAGCTTCAATTGCGGGCCATCGAGACCTAGGGTCAGGGCCTGCTGACGGATATCGCCCTTGCCATTGGCCTGCAAGGTGCCCAATACCGTTTCGCCCACTCGAATACCGTTGGCTTTGAGGTCGATCACGCCGCGCTGGGCACTGTCCAGGCGCGCATCCAGGTCAAGGCGTTGGATACGGTTTTCTTCCTGAGCCAGTCGCTGGCCCTGCAAGCTCAGGGTGCCTTGGGGAGCGTTCAGCGTACCGCCAACATCCAGCCGTCCTTTGGCCTGGCCTTGCAGCCCTGGCCACAATTGCCCGAGCCGTGGCAGGTCGAGGTCGATACGCCCCGCCAGTCGCTGCTGCAAGCTGCCACTGCCATTGATCCGGTTGTCACCCAGCTGCACGGCAAGCGCGCCAAGCGTCCAGTTCTGCCCTGCCCCCTCGGCCTCGACCTTGAGTACCGCCGGCTGGCCCCGCAGGCGGCCCTTGAGGTCAAGCTGGGCATCAAGGGTCAGCTGTTCGCCCTTCAGTTCCCCTTTGCTGCGCAACGGGCCGGCCAAGGTACCGGGTAATTCGGCGAGCCAATAGGCTGGGTCGAGTGCCGACAACTCCAGGTCGACATCCCAGGCCAGGGTATCGGCGAAGCGCACGGCGACGCTGCCGGCAGCCTTGCCTTGACCTGCAGTGAGGGCCAATTGGGGCAAGCGTACCTGGCCCAAGTCGCCCTCGAACGGGCTGGCCAGGGTGAACGCCCCGGCGGGGCCATCAAGGTCACCATTGAACGTACCTTGGTAGCTGCCATCGCGGTATTGCACCTGAGCATTGAAGCGTTTGAGCGTAACCTCTGGGGGCGTCTCCAGAGGGTACAGGCGCAGCCAAGGGAAATCCTGCCAGTCGAGCTTTGCATCCGCTACCAGCCCCTTTTGCCAGTCAGCGCTGGCTTGCAGCTTGACCCGCTGGGTATCGCTGGCTGTCAGGTCCAGGGCATCCAGTTTCGCTCCCTTGGCATCGACCTTACCCGTCAGAGCCAGGGCAATCGGTGCGTGTTCGGCTGGCAGGTTGGCGCTGCCGGACAGCTGATAGCCCTTGAGCAGATCGCCCTGGGCATCGAGCTTGAGCTGATTGAGTTGCAGTGTGTCGGGCAGCGATCCGGCCGCTTTGAAGGCATCGGAGCGAATCTGCAGCTTGGCCGGTAGATCCTCGGCCAAGGCCTGTAATTCGCCGGTCAGACGCGCATTGAGGTAGCCGCTGCTGGTCGCATCGAGCGCCAGGGTTTTCTGCAATTCACCCTTGGCGGACAGCGCCAATTGCCAGGCCTGCCCTTCCACGGCAGGCAATTGCACCTGCCCCTGGAGCTGCACCGGCCAGTCACCCTCGGGCTGCACGTCGCCTTGTACATCCAGATGCAAGTCATCGCGTTGCAATTTCAGGCTGTCGATGCGCAACCCGGTGGCCGTCCAGTGCGCTGCCAGGTGCAGGTCGCCAAGCAGGTCGCTGCCATCCAGGCGCAATTGGCCAACCTTGACTTCACCCAGCTCGATGGCCACTGGCAGACGCAAAGCCGGGAGCTGCAACGGACCGTCGTCGGCAGGTTGGTCGCTCGGCGCAAAGGCCATGTCGATACGTTGTGCATGCAGTTGATTGATGCACAGCCTGGCACGCAGCAAGCATGCGGGCGACCAGTTCAGCAACGCTGACTGCACGTCGACCCGGTTGCCACCGTCCATCCAGCTCAGGCGACTGGCCTGCCAGCTGCCTGCCAGACGCCCCCGGAAATCGTCGACTTCCAGGCCCGGCACGCGCCCCAGCACCCAGCGGCTCCCGCCTTCAGTGCCAAGCAACATGCCCAGGGCCAGCACCACCACCAGCACACTGCCGAGCACGCCCAGCAGGATGAATTTGAACACACGCATCACAGCTCAGGCCCCATGGAAAAGTGCAGGCGGATCCCACCGTCGTCATCGAGGGCCTTGGCCAGGTCCAGGCGCAACGGCCCAACCGGAGAAACCCAACGCACACCGAAGCCCACCCCGGTCTTGAGGCTGGGCAGTTCCAAGTTATTGAATGAGTTGCCCTGGTCGACGAAGGTCGCCACGCGCCATTTTTCGGTCAACGAATATTGGTACTCGACACTGCCGGCCACCAGGTAGCGGCCACCGATGCGGTCGCCGTCGCTGTTCTTCGGCGACAGCGTCTGGTAGTCGTAACCGCGCACGCTCTGGTCGCCACCGGCAAAGAAGCGCAGCGATGGCGGAATGTTGTTCTGGTAGCCATTGGTGGCACTGCCACCGAACTGCACACGGCCCAGCAAGCGGTGGTTGTGGCCGAGTGTGGTCAGGCCCTTGAGCAGGACATTGCCATGCAAGAGGTTGGTGTCGGAAACCAAGCCCTCCTTGGCCACCTGGGTATCGAATTGCAGGCGATAGCCATTGTGCGGGTCGATGCGATTGTCGCTGCGCAGATAGGAGAAGCTCACACCGGGCATCAGCAGGTTGCTCAGACCCGAGTCATCACCCAGGCGATATTCCTCGCGTTGGTACTTGAGCGAAATCACCCGCTGCCAGCCGCTGGGCAATTTGCTGTGCCATTCGGGGCCCACGGTCAGCAACTTGCTGAGGGTATCGGTGCCGGCAATCTCTTCGTTCTGATAGCCGCCAGCGAAGCGCAGCTTGTCGGTCAACGGCGGGTCGAGGGGCACGTCGTACCACAGGCCAACGTTCTGCCGGGGCGCCGACAGTTCGGTTTCCCAACCATAGCTGTGGCCTTGGGGATTGACCCAATGGCGTGTCCAATTGGCCTTGCCGCGTGGGCCGACATCGGTAGAGAAGCCCAGGCCCAGGCCCATTGTCCGAGGTTTGCGGGTATCAAGACGAACGTCCACGGGAATTTGCTCCGCCACCGCGGCGGTAGGTGCGGCATCTACCCGCACGCCCTCGAAATAGCCACTCGATTGCAGGTCGTTGTTCAGCTCGGCGATCAGCTCTGAATCATAGGGGGTGCCCGGCTTGAACGACACCATGCGCTGCAGCAGGTCTTCATCCAGCGGCGTGTCACCACTGAAGCTCACCGCCCCCAGGCGATAGCGCGGGCCACTCTGGTAAACCAGTTCGATATCGGCCACTCCCGCCTGCGGATCCACCGCCAGGCGCTGACGACTGAAGCGGCCACTGAAGAAGCCGTAACGCGAAGCCTGGTTCTGGATCAGACGTTTGGCGTCCTCATACAGCCCGTGGTTGAGTTGCTCGCCGGCGCGCAATGCCTTGCTGTCGGGTATGCGAAATGCCTTCATCTCGCTGGCCGGCCCTTCTATGCGCACGGTCACGTTACGCAGGTGCACGGGCTCACCGGGGTCGATGTGGATGATCAGCTTGGCGTGTTGGTCGGCCTTGGCAGGTGGCTTGACCTCGGTGTCGATCTGCGCCTGATAGTAGCCAAGTGCCTGCGCGGCTTTGCGCGCCTGCTCCTGCGCCCCGCGGCTGAAGCGCAGCAGCGCCTCTTCGTCGCGGTCGCCAAGGGTACCGATATAGCCTTCGACATTGGCCTTGAGCGCCTTGTTGGCCGGTTTTACCTGCACCAGCAACTCGCTCTGCCCCCATGCTGCGAAACTGGCGGCCCAGATAACCAGGCCCCAGGTTAGTCTTCCTGAATACGTCATGCGGCGCATGCTACCAGAGCCGGGCGCTCAAGGGAGCGGCCTGTCAGGCAATTGAAGACAAGGATGATACTGGGTTGGGATGAAAGAACACCCTTTCTCGGATTGGCCCTACCGCTACTTCGCCTATCTCCTCATAGCCCTGGCGCTCGTAGAAGGCCAGGTAGTGCTCATTGCCCGAATCGAGCACCACGCCTTGAGTGTTAGGATCCTCGGCGCACCAGTCGTGCACAGCCTGTAACAATTGTTCACTGTAGTGCTGGCCGCGAAATTGTGGGTGCACGCCCAGCAACGGCAGCATGTGGACCTGCTCCGTCGGCAGGCAACTGGTGAGCGCCGCCTGATAATCCATGTAGCGACGGGTACAGCGCTGGCCAGTGCCGAGCAGCATACGCAGGCGCCAGGCCCAGCTGTCTGCCACGCCCAACCTGCGCTGTGGCGGCACGATCAGTGCCAGCGCAATCAGGCGGTCATCCAGCAGCAGGCCGATGGCCGGCAACTGCAGATAGAAGTGTTGACGAACCCACTCGCGCACCATGACCCGCAAGCGCCGTTCATAACCAGGGCGCTGGGCCTCGAAGATATAGGCAAAGGTCGGCTCGTGGCGGTAGGCGTTGTACAGCAGCGAACGCGCCTCACGGCTGTAGCCGTCATCGAGCGTGCAGATGCGGGCCTGGGCGACAGTGGCTTCGAGCATTGCGGGCAGTCCTCCTGGAATGGGCATACAGTGCCTTGGAGGTGCCCCACAGCGCTTCGTTCACCTCTTCGTGCACGTTAGCAGTGCCCGCAAGAAGCTGCCACGCTGGTGATGACGGCCGATGTCGGCTAGCATCCGGCCTTTTATCAGGATTGTCTTTCCATGAAGATCGTCTGTTTCAACATCAACGGCCTGCGGGCCCGCCCGCACCAGCTGGCGGCGCTGATCGAGAAGCACCAGCCGGACGTGATCGGCCTGCAGGAAACCAAGGTCAGCGACGATCAGTTCCCATTGGCCGATGTGCAAGCCCTGGGTTACCACGTGCATTACCACGGTCAGAAAGGCCACTACGGCGTGGCCCTGCTCTCGCGCCAGGCGCCGCTGAGCCTGTTCAAAGGTTTTACCACCGATGAGGAAGAGGCCCAGCGCCGGTTCATATGGGGTACGTTCGCCGATGCCGACGGCACGCCGATCACGATCATGAATGGCTACTTCCCCCAGGGCGAGAGCCGCGACCACCCCACCAAGTTCCCGGCCAAGCAGCGCTTCTACAGCGACCTGCAGGCGCTGCTCGAGGGCCAGTTCAAGAATGACCAGCCGCTGCTGGTAATGGGCGACATGAACATCTCGCCCCAGGACTGCGACATCGGCATCGGCCCGGACAACGCCAAGCGCTGGCTGAAAACCGGCAAGTGCAGCTTCCTGCCGGAGGAACGCGAGTGGATGGAGCGCCTGAAGGGATGGGGCCTGGTGGACAGCTTCCGCCACCTGCATCCGGAAGTCGCCGACCGCTTCAGCTGGTTCGACTACCGCAGCCGCGGGTTTGAAGATGAGCCCAAGCGTGGCCTGCGCATCGACCTGATCATGGCCTCGCAGCATCTGGTGCCGCGGATCAAGGCGGCGGGGGTGGACTATGACCTGCGCGGGATGGAGAAGCCTTCGGACCATGCGCCGATCTGGCTGGAGTTGAGCTGACCCTGCGGCCTCTTCACCCTGTGGGAGCAACTGTCTCGCTCAAAATTAAAGAAGTTGCGCAATAGTTGTGGGAGCGGCGGTGCGGCGATCCGACTTGCCCCGCGAAGCAGGCACCGCGCTGGATGGCAGGGCTTCGCCCGTGTTCGCGGGACAAGCCCGCTCCCACAGGGATCGCATGCCGCCTGAGGCATTTCGCCGGTAGGAGCGGATTCATCCGCGAAGCAGGCACCGCGGTGTATGGCACGGGCTACGCCCGTGTTCGCGGCTGAAGCCGCTCCCACAGCTCAATCCGCGCAGCTTTTTAAGTTTTGTGGAAGACAGTTGCTCCCACAGGGCCGCTCGCTAAAGCCCCAAGCGCAACGCCTCCCCCACCCCTGCCCCACGCTCATCGTTCGCTGCACTCACCAGGGCGAAATTGTACGCCCCGTGCGACCAGTACCGCGCCTCCAACTGGCCCTCGACCCGATGCCCTTGGGGCATGCGCTCGTAACGTTCGCCCGGTGAACGCAGGAACAGGCTGATGCGCTGGCCATTACGGTCCTGGAACACCAACAAAGCCGCCGGCCCCTGTTCGTTGCTCAGCAATCGCGCGCCCACCGGCTGGAAGCCGTAACCGGTCAGATCAGGCAACTGGCCCACGCGGTTGAAGTGCCGGCCAAGCCAGTTGCGCAACTGCGTCGGGTCACTGGCCTGGATATCCAGCGCCTCACTGCCGGCAAACAACCGGTGCGCCTGAACGGCATCGGCCATGGGCAACACATTGCCCGCCAACGTCACCTGCCGCACTTGCCAGCCTCCCAGCCCGCCAACGCCCAAGGCAAGCAACAGCATCGCAGCGGATGCCAAACGCCGCTGGCGGCGTTGGCGCAGGCGCCGCTGCACCTGCCCCAGGTCCAGCTGCACAGCACCCGGTTGTTCGCCAAAGCCTGCCAGCGCTGCCCTCAGCCGCCGGGCATCGTCGCGCCAGGCTTCAATACGCGCTGCCTCGTGCGGGTTGGCCGCCAGCCACACCTGCACCTCGGCGCGGCGCGTGGGTTCAAGCCGGTCGTCGACGTAGGCGTGCAGCTCGTCTTCGCTGGGAATCAGGCGTGTCATTTCAGTCTCCGCAAGGCCGGGGGCCGGGGGTTGCTCTCGGTCAGTTCACGCAGTGCGGCACGGGCGCGGGACAAGCGCGACATCACCGTGCCGATAGGGATTTGCAGCGCCTGAGCCGCTTCCTTGTAGCTCAAACCTTCGACACTGACCAGCAGCAGCAGGGCGCGCTGTTCGATCGGTAAGCGGGCGAAGGCTTCAAGGTCCGCCTGGGCCAGCACGATGCTCTCGATGTTGCCGCCGATCGCTTCATCTTCACGCTGGTCACGGCCAAACCACGACAACCAGCGCGCATGCAGGCGTTCGCGGCGCTTGCCATCGAGAAACAGCCGGTAAAGGATGGTGAACAGCCAGGCGCGCAACGCATCGGCGTCGCGCTGCTGGTTGCTGCGGCTCAGGGCGCGCTCAACGGTGCCCTGTACCAGATCGTCGGCACTGCCCGGCTCGCGGGTCAGCCACAAGGCAAAGCGGGTCAGCCGCTGCAGCAACTCGCGCCACTGCTTTTCGTCCAGGTCGTGCATGGCAAGATACCGGCCTTCGGGGTTACTCAGTGTATGGGGCAGACGCCTGGCAGGAAAATCTATTCCCGTCGATGGAATAAGTTTTCCCTTGCGCCGTCGTACCGGCATCTTCACTGAACCGGATGAAACACAATGAACTCACCCTTGCACGGGCCGGCCAAGGCCCTGCGCCTGGCCGGTATCGGCGCCGTGATGCTGGCCCTGGGCGCAGGCTTTGCCTATGCGGCCGGCTGGATCGGCAAGCCGCAACTGACCCCGCAACGCATCATCGACACCTTCGAGGCCCAGGCCGGCCACTACCCAGGCTACCGTAAGAACCACGCCAAGGGCTTGTGCGTCCGCGGCTATTTCCAGCCCACCGGCCAGGCCGCCGCGCTGTCGACGGCGCGTGCGTTCAGCCAGGACCACGTGCCGGTGATCGGCCGTTTCGCCATCGGCGGCGCCAACCCGTTCGCACCCGACACCGGCATACCGGTGCGCAGCCTGGCGATCCAGCTGAGCACCGACGACGGCCAGGTCTGGCGCACCGGCATGAACAACCCGCCGGTGCTGGCGGTAAGCACCCCGCAAGGCTTCTACGACCTGGTGCTGGCCGGCGCGCCGGACCCGTCCACCGGCAAACCGGACCCGGCCAAGCAGCAGGCATTCTTCGCTGCCCACCCGGAAAGCGCGGCGTTCCGCCAATGGGCCGCGAACTACAAAGCCAGCGACAGCTTCGCCAGCACGCAATATCACAGCATCAACGCCTTCCGTTTGGTCGATGGCAGCGGCGCCGTTCAGCCGGTGCGCTGGCAGCTTGAGCCGCAGACGCCTTTCGCGGCGTTGCCCGCCCAGGTCGATGACAAACAGTTTCTGCAACATGACCTGCAGCAGCGCCTGGCCCAAGGCCCGCTGCGCTGGACCCTGCGCCTGGTCCTGGCCAACCCCGGCGATGCCCAGGACGACCCGGCCAGCCCCTGGCCCGCCGACCGGCGCAGCGTCGATGCCGGCACCCTGGTCATCGAACAGGTCGATGCCCCTGAACAAGGCGCCTGCCGTGACCTGAACTTCGACCCGCTGATTCTGCCGACCGGCATCCAACCGTCCAATGACCCGATCCTTGCCGCCCGCTCGGCCGCCTATTCGGAATCCTTCAACCGCCGCAGCCGCGAATCCCTCGGCGCAGGAGCTCACCCATGAAGCCTGAAGCTTTCCACCCGCTGGCTCGCCTGCTGCACTGGCTGATGGCGATACTGATCCTGACCATGCTGTTCATTGGCGTGAGCATGGTCGGCGACCTTTCGCTGCGCCACCCTCTGCTGGTGGAGTTGCACAAGGCAACCGGCCTGGCATTGCTGATCCTGGTGATCGTGCGTATCGGCCTGCGCCTGACGCTGCCCCACCCGTCCCTGCCACAGGATCTGCCCGCCCTGCAGCGTTTCGCTGCTGGCGCCTCGCACCTGCTGCTCTACGGCTTGATGCTGGCCATGCCACTGCTGGGCTGGGCGATGCTGTCGGCTGGCGGTTATCCACGCCCGCTGCAACTGCCGGCGATCGCCCCGCATGACCTGCAACTGTACGCGGTGCTGCGCCAGGCTCATGGCTGGGCCGGCTACTTGTTGTTCGCCACGGTGCTGGTGCACCTGGGCGCCGCGCTCATGCATGCACTGGTGCGTCGAGATGGAGTGTTGCGTAGCATGTGGCCAGGCCCCTTGCGTCGCAGTGAGTGAAGACAGGCAAGGCAGGCTCGACAAACGATAAGTATTCTCATTAAGCTGAGCCGCTTCCGCTCACCTGCCCTGGACTGCCCAATGAATGCCGCAAAGGACCCTGCCACCCTGACGCCTGCCAGCACCTTGGACTTACGCCCGCTACTGCTGGCCAACATGGCCTGCACCATGTCGATGATGGCCTTCGTCGCCCTGATCGGGCCCATCGCCCGGCTGCTCGGCATGGCCACCTGGCAAGCCGGCGCGGCGGTGACCGTAGCCGGTGTGGTCTGGGTGCTGCTCGCCCGCCCCTGGGGCCGCGCCGCTGACCGCTTGGGCAGGCGGCGTATTCTGTTGCTGGGAAGCGCTGGCTTCACCCTGGCGTACTGGCTGCTGTGCCTGTTCGTGGAAGGCGCCCTGCGCTGGCTGCCAGGGGCGACGCTGGCGTTCGTCGGGCTGATGATCGCGCGCGGCTGCATCGGGGCCTTCTATGCCGCCATTCCGGTGGGCTGCAACGCGCTGATCGCCGACCATGTCGCACCGCAACAGCGGGCGCGGGCCATGGCCTCGCTGGGTGCGGCCAACGCCGTCGGCCTGGTGTTGGGGCCTGCACTGGCGGCGCTGCTGGCACGGCACAGCCTGAGCCTGCCGTTCCATGTGATGTCGCTGCTGCCCGCCTGCGCGTTCCTGGTCTTGCTGTTCAAACTCAAGCCGCAACCGCTGGCCGTCAGCCATGCACCCAGCCCGGTACGCTTGAGCGACCCGCGCCTGCGCCGGCCGCTGCTGGTGGCCTTCAGCGCGATGCTCAGTGTGACGGTGTCGCAGATCGTCGTCGGTTTCTTCGCCCTCGACCGCCTGCACCTGGCGCCGGCCGAGGCCGCCCAGGCCGCAGGTATCGCCCTGACCACGGTGGGCGTGGCGCTGATCCTGTCGCAGGTGATCCTGCGCCAACTGGAGTGGCCACCGCTGAAGATGATCCGCGTGGGGGCGAGCGTCTCGGCGCTGGGCTTCGCTGCGGGCACGCTGGCGACCAGTGCGCCCTGGCTGTGGGGTTGCTATTTTGTCGCCGCTGCGGGCATGGGCTTCGTGTTCCCATCGTTTTCGGCACTGGCGGCCAACGCCATGCAAGCGTCCGAACAAGGCGCTACCGCTGGCTCCATCGGCGCCGCGCAGGGCATGGGCGCGGTGATCGGCCCGCTGGCCGGTACGCTGGTCTACGCCCTTGACCCACGGCTACCGTTCCTGGCGGTGGCACTGCTGTTGCTGCTGGTCGGGCTGTGGCCGATGCCGCGCGAACAACGCGCCTGACAAGCACTGCGCGCAAGCCTGCAGAGTGTGTTTTAATGCGTCGCTCATTATTTTTAACACCTCTGATTACAAGGCGGCTATGGACACAGGGACACGACTCAAACTGGTGCGTGAACGCAACAGCCTTTCCCAGCGGGAACTGGCCCGTCGCAGCGGGCTGACCAATTCGACGATCTCGCAGATCGAACAGAACCGCGTCAGCCCTTCGGTCAGCTCCCTGAAAAAACTGCTCGAAGGGATCCCGATGACCCTGGCGGAGTTCTTCAGCTTCGACGAGCCGGTACGGGAAGAGCGCTTCGTGTTTCGTGCCAGCGAACAGCCGGACCTGGGTCGCAATGGCCTGCGCATGCTGCTGGTCGGCGCCAGCGTCGAGGCCCGGCAGATGCGCATGCTGCGCGAACTGTACGCACCGGGCGCCGACTCGGGCGAGCCGATCGTGCATGCCGAAGGCGAGGAATGCGGGCTGGTCACACGCGGGACCGTAGAGCTGTGGGTCGATGGCCAGGTCAGCATCCTCAACTCTGGCGATGGCTACTACATCCCCACGACCCTGCCGCACAGCTTCAAGAACATCGGCCAGGACGAGGCGGAAATCATCAGCGCCAACACCCCGGCCAATTTCTGATTCCGTTGTGAGCCTGGCGGCCTCTTCGTGGTAGCCCGCGAAGAGGCCGTCATGTTTATCGCTGCAACGCCTCTTCGACGAAATCCAGGCGATCCTGACCGAAGTACATCTGCCCGTCGACAAAGCAGGTAGGCGCACCAAACACCCCACGCTCCACAGCTTCCTCGGTCACCTGCTTGAGCCTCGCCTTCACTTCGGCGTCAGTCGACAAGGCATGAAACTCGGCCGGATCGAAGCCCGCCTCCCTCAACACCTGCTCCAAAACCTCGATATCCGCGAAGTTACGGCGCTGCGCCCACATGCCATTGAGTAACGCCGACAGCAAGGCCTCGAAACGATCCGGCGAGCGCAGCTGAATGCCGATCACGCCGCGCATCAAGGCCAGGGTATTGAGCGGGAAGCCTGGCGGTAACCCGAACGGCACGCCATAGCGCGCAGCAAAACGACCAAGATCGGTGAACATGTAGCGCCCTTTGGCCGGGATCATCGCGGGCGACGCATTGCCCGTGGCCTGAAAGACGCCGCCGAGCAACATCGGCCGAAACTGCAGTGTTGCGCCATGGCGGGCGCACAGGGCAGGCAGTTGGGTCCAGGCCAGGTAACTGGCCGGGCTGCCCAGATCGAAAAAGAACTCCACGGTCTTGCTCATGCAGCACACTCCTTTGATGAGTCGGGGCTTACCAACGCTCCATCCACGGGCGCAGGTCCAGTTCGAAGGTCCAGGCATCGCGGGGCTGTGCGTGCAGGAACCAGTAGCTGTCGGCGATGTGCACAGGGTCGAGAATGCCGTCCTGATCCTTGAGCGCATAGCGTTCAGGGAAACTGTCGCGGATGAAGGCGGTGTCGATGGCGCCATCGACCACCACGTGGGCAACGTGGATATTGCGCGGCCCCAACTCCCGCGCCATGCTCTGCGCCAACGCGCGCAGGCCGTGCTTGGCCCCGGCGAAGGCGGCGAAGCCAGCCGCCCCTCGTGTACCGGCGGTGGCGCCGGTGAACAAAATAGTGCCGCGCTCACGGGCCACCATGCGCCGCGCTACCGCCTGGGCAGTGAGAAAGCCGGCAAAGCATGCCATTTCCCATATCTTGAAGTACTTGCGCGGGGTTTCTTCGAGGATGCTGCACGGTACATTCGCACCGATATTGAAGACAAAAGCGTCGATGGGGCCGATATCACGCTCGATGGTTTCGACTAACGCCGCAACTTCATCTTCTCTGCGCGCATCCGAACCGAAGCCATGGGCTTGACCGCCTGCAGCGCGGATCTCATCCACCAGCGGCTGCAGTTTCTCGGACTGACGACGGGTCACGCAGGCGATATACCCCTCACGGGCGAAGCGCTTGGCGATTTCGCCGCCGGTGGCATCACCCGCACCAATCACCAGCACCACTTTTTGTTGTTCTGTCATGCGCGCCTCCATGGATGAATGATCGTTTAGTAAACGAACGCTATGTTATGATCGCTGCCATCGTCAAGCCCGCGCGTAGAGGTTTCAGGTGCGCTATTCCAATGACCACAAGCAACAGACTCGCGACAAGCTGTTGGCCAGCAGCGGCGCACTGGCCAAGCGCGGGGGTTTTGCCAGCACCGGCGTCGCCGGGCTGATGAAGGCCATCGGCCTGACCGGCGGTGCGTTCTACAACCACTTCCCGTCCAAGGACGACCTGTTTACCGAAGTGGTCCGTCAGGAGCTCTGCAACAGCCCGCTGGCCCGCCTGGCCAACCAGGGCGCCAGCCGCGAGCGCCTGGCGCGCTGCCTGCAGCAGTACCTGAGCTTGGCCCATCTGCACAATGCCGAAGGGGGCTGCCCGCTGCCGCCTCTGGGGGTGGAGATCGCCCGGGCCGAACGGCCAGTGCGTGAAGAAGCCGAGCACTGGTTGGTAAGTCTGCATGCTGCTTGGAGCCAGACATTGGAAGACGAGGCGCTGGCCTGGGTATTGATCAGCCAATGCGTCGGGGCGCTGGTGGTCGGCCGCATGTTGGCCACTGAGGCGGTTCAGACACAGGTGCTGGACGCCAGCTGCAGCTTCGTCGACAGGGCGCTGAATGAGAGCCGCTAGCTTGCTGTGTGCCCTGCTGCTGAGCACCGCCGCCCACGCCGAGCAAGCTTGCCCGCCTGGGCAATACCAGGTCTGCCTGATGGGCTGTTTCTGTGCGCCCATCGACCCCGGCCAGGCAGGCCAGGTGCTCAAGGACGTCGAAGTCATGGCCTCCAGCAGCCTGGCCTTCGCCCTGCGCCAGGCCCGTGACGAGGCAACGGCCAGCGGCAGCCAACCGATCCCGCTGCATATCCGCGCCCAACTCGAACCCTGGTATGACTTCGCCGTGCTCGATGCTGCGCGGTACCGGGTGGGTGACGAACAGCAGATCAGCGCCGCCAACGCCCTGCTGCAAAACCCGGATGTGAATGCGGTGACCTTGATCGACACGATCATCTTCCGGCATGCCGGCGATGCTGAGGACAATGTGGCGCTCTGGGCGCACGAGCTCAAGCATGTGCAGCAGTATCAGGAGTTGGGGGTGGAAGAGTTCGCCCGGCGCTATACGCGCAATTACGAGGAACTGGAGGGGCCGGCGTACAAGATCGAGGCCGAGGTGAGCAAGGCATTGCGCCAGCGTAGTTCAGGCCAGGCTCGCTAGCCTGACCGGCCCCTTCGCGGGCAAGCCCGCTCCCACAGGCACCCCACTGATTTCAAGAGCAGTGAAATATCTGTGGGAGCGGGCTTGCCCGCGAAGAGGCCGGTACTAACGACACACGATTATCAGGGAGCTACTGGAGAAACTTTGCCCTCCTCCACCCGGCTGGCATACCGCTGCGCCAACACCGCACACACCATCAACTGAATCTGATGGAACAGCATCAGCGGCAAGATCATCGCCCCGATCCCACTCCCCACGAACAGTACCTGCGCCATCGGCACGCCGGTCGCCAGGCTCTTCTTGGAGCCGGCAAACAAAATGGTGATGCGGTCTTCAAGATTGAAGCCGAACACCTTGCCCAACAGCCGCGTACCGAACAGCACCACCGCCAGCAGAATGCCGCAGACGGCGAACAATCCCGCCAGATGCTGTGGCGATACCGTGTGCCACAAGCCCGTGACCACCGCCTCGCTGAACGCGGTGTAGACCACCAGCAGGATCGAACCCTGGTCCACGACTTTGAGCCAGCGCGCATTGCGCTTGACCCAGGCACCGATCCAGCGCCGCGCGATCTGCCCGGCGACAAAGGGCACCAACAATTGCAGGGTGATCTTCAGCACCGCATCCACACCCGAGCCAGTATCGCCACTGGCGCCCAGCAACATCATCACCAGCAGCGGGGTCAGGAAGATACCAATCAGGCTGGAGGCCGCAGCGCTGCAGATGGCCGCCGGCACGTTGCCACGTGCCAACGAAGTGAAGGCAATGGCGGACTGCACAGTGGCCGGCAAGGCACACAGGTACAGCACGCCCAAGTACAAGTCGTTACCTACCAGCGGCACGAACAACGGCTTGAACGCCAGGCCCAGCAGCGGGAACAGCACGAAGGTGCAGGAGAACACCAGCAGGTGCAGGCGCCAGTGCCCTGCCCCGGCGATAATCGCCTCACGCGACAGCTTGGCACCGTGCAGGAAGAACAACAGGCCGATGGCCAAGTTGGTCAGCCAGCCGAAATACACCGCGCCGTCGCCTGAGCAGGGCAGCACGGTGGCGATGAGCACGACCCCGAGCAAGGCCAAGGTGAAGTTGTCGAACAACATGCGCAAATACTTCATGAACATTTCCATCTTGTCGTTGTGCAGGGGCAGACGATAAGGTCTGAGGTTTTTTCCTGCTAACGCCGGAACCCCCACCGGTGTCGCTCAACGGACACATACCCGAAAAGGAACCTTGCATGCCCCTCGTTCGCCTCGCGTCGCTCACCGCCGCCACGGCTTTGGCGTTGAGTACGACCTTTGTACACGCGGCTGACCCACTGCAGCGGCGAGTCGACGAAGTCATCCGCCCACTGATGCAGGATCAGGGAATCGCTGGCATGGCCGTAGCGCTGTATGCCAATGGCCAGGCGCACTACTTCAACTATGGCGTGGCCAGCAAGGCCGATGATCAACCTGTCAGCGCAGATACGCTGTTCGAGATCGGTTCGCTGAGCAAGACCTATACCGCCACCCTTGCCGCTTTGGCCAGCGCCGAGGGCAAGCTTGACCTCGACGCCCCAGCCCAGCGCTACCAACCCGCTCTGGCCGGCACGCCGTTAGGCAAAGCCAGGGTACTCGAGCTGGGTGCTTACAGCGCCGACTGCCTGCCTTTGCAATTCCCCGATGCAGTGAAAACCGACGAGCAGGCGTTGGACTTTTTCCGCAACTGGCAGCCCAAGAGCGAACACGGCACTCAGCGTTGCTACTCGAACCCGAGCTTGGGGCTGTTCGGTGACTTGGCCGCACGCGCACAGCAAAAGCCATTCGCCGAGTTGATGACCCAGGGCCTATTGCCGCAGATGGGACTGAAGCATACCTATCTGGAGGTCCCTGCCAACGCGCAAGGGCTCTACGCACAAGGTTACGATGCCCAGGATCGCCCGGTTCGGGTCAGCCCGGGCCCCTACGCCGACGAGGCCTACGGCATCAAGACCAGCTCCAGTGACCTGCTGCGCTACGTGCGCCTGCACATGCAGCCAGGCGAACTGCCACCCGCCATGAGAAAAGCGGCTGCCCTCACCCAGGCTGGTTATTTCCAGGTCGGCGCGATGACCCAAGGCTTGGGCTGGGAACGCTATCCCTACCCTGCCGCACTCGACACACTGGTCGATGGCAACAGCCCCCTGCTTATCCGCGAGCCACAGGCCACGCAGCGTCTCGACCCCGCCCTGCCAGCACTTCGCGCAGCCTGGTACAACAAGACCGGCTCCACCAATGGTTTTGGGGCCTATGCGGTGTTCATCCCATCCGCAGGCAAGGCCATTGTTCTACTCGCCAATCGCAATTACCCCAACGAAGAACGCGTGCGCGCAGCCTACCAAATCCTGTCCAGCATAGACCGCTGACAGGCCGTCGATCTGGATTGTCGGACAATATGTAGTGACCAAAAATATTCACTACAAAACCATTGACGCCGCCAATCGCCCTTGGGCATGATGAGGCCGTCTCCCTGATCGGGAGCGGTGGCAAGGGTGTTCCAGGCGGCTTGCGCGGTAACGCAGGCCGCCCGTGGAGAGGGAACTGTCCAAAAGGCAGGTGTAAGAAAGCCCCTGTTGCGATGCTGCTGTAGCAGCCTTGGTAGTGCGCTACATGCTGTGGCGCCAACTGTGAAAATCACCAACAAAAAATGGGTAATGGGGGCTTTATGATGAACTTGAACAACAATCCGACCATCGACCAACTGGCCCAACTGTTCGCCGCGCGCAAAGACAGCCTCGACGACCACCTGCTGTGGGTCAACCAGACCGGCGAGGTGCGCCTCGACCGCCTGCCGCCGAACACGGTCGAAGATGAATTCGAAGCGCACCTGCCCAGCATGCGCGCCCGCTTCAAGGTCTACCGCCGTGGCCAAGGCTACGTCGGCAAGAAGGCCGCCGCCGACACCGAGTTCGTCGGCCGCGTGCTGCAGACCCTGCAACAAGAATGGCCCGCCGCCCGTGAGCGGCAGGCAGTCAAGGTGATCGAGCCGCTCAACTGAAGCATCTTTGAGCAGCCACACCACTTCCTGAGCCCGGCCCACATAGGCCGGGCTTTTTCATGCTTGTCGGCGCTGACGCTGCGGCAGCGCCAGCGCGCCAGTCGCCAGCGCCCTGGCCCGGTCGACGCCCCACACCAGAGCGCGAGTCATGGTCTCGCCCGGCCGTGCCGGGTAAAACTCTTCCACCATCGCCTTGCCGTCCTGGCCATACAACCCGAGGAACAACTGGGTGGCACCGAGCCTCGAAAGGCGTACCTGCACATCCAGGGTAGTGCCGTCACTCAATGCTTCATCGTGGCTGCGGCTGTGCAATTGCGCATCGGCCCATTGCCAATAGGTTTCTTCCCTGACTCGCATGGAAAAACTCACCTCCTTTCCTGAGACAACGTCAGAAAAGCACACCGGCATCGATTCGGCGAGCGCAACCCATCGATGCCATGAGCAGGATCAACTCAAGCCAACAAAAACCCCGCCAAAGGGCGGGGTTGTGTGAACGGTTTCACTTTTTCAACGGAATTCTCGGCGTGAAGCGGCCCTTTTTGCTGCGCTGCAAATGTGCCGGTTGCAGCTGTTCCGAATCGTCCAGGGTCATGTGGCCGAACCCCAGGCGAAATGCCGCCTGACCGCAACGTACCTGGCTGTTGATCGGGAACGCATCATTCATGTCTTCGAAAAAGGACTCACTCATGCCCAGTTCTCCCTTCAGTGGCGACCGCGCCGGCCTGTACAGCTATGCCTGGAAAAACGCGATCCGTGAAAGTGAGACTAGCCGGTCACATGCAGACTGCCTGGCCAAATTGACCAGAGCCGACCAGTGGCACTTCGCCTTTATTTCAGGCGCACCGCGGTGCCTGTGGCGAACACAACCACCATGCCGCCCTGTACCGAGGGCATGCTGATTTCAAAGTCGACGCCCACCACCGCATCAGCTTGCAACTGCCGTGCCCGCACTTTCAACTCTTCGGTGGCCTGCTCGCGGGCCTCACGCAGCGCGCTCTCCAGCGTTTGTGAGCGGCCGCCGAAGAAGTCGCGAAAACGTGCGAAGAAATCGCGCACGAAGTTGATACCCTGCACTGATTCAGAGCTGACCACGCCAAGGTATTCGGCGATCGGGCGGCCTTCGAGCTGGCTGGTGGTAGAGATGATCATCGGGAAGCTCCATTGGCTTGGCAAAGGAGCCAAGTCTAACAAAGCCTTCGATCAGCTTGCGCTCGCCGCCCGCAACCGCTGCGTAAGCTTCGGCCCGAACACATTGACCAGCAGCCCAAGCATGACCAGCAGCGCCCCCCACCCCTGCACCGCCGTCAGCCGTTCGCCCAGCAACCAGGCTGACGAACTCAACCCGATCACCGGCACCAGCAAGGAGAACGGCGCCACCTTGCCCGCCGGGTGGCGCGACAGCAGTTTGCTCCACAGGCTGTAGCCAAGCATGGTGGCGACAAACGCCAGGTAGATCAGCGCCAGCACCGAACTCCAGCCGATATTGGCCAGCGCATGGCCAATCCGCTGCGGCCCTTCCAGCCACCACGACAAGGCCAGAAACGGCAGCGGCGGAATCAAGCCGCCCCAGATCACCAATGCCACCAGGTCAACCGAACCGAAACGCCGGGTGATGATGTTGCCCATACCCCACATGGCGCCTGCGCACAGGGTCAGCAACAACGCCACCAGCGGAACATGGCCACTGTCTTCGCTGCCGATCAGCGCCAGCCCACTGGCCGCCACCAACAGCCCCAGCACACTCGCCGGGCGCAGGCGCTCGCCCAGGAACATTGCAGCGAAACCGAGGGTGAAGAAGGCCTGGGACTGCAGCACCAACGACGCCAACCCCGGCGGCATGCCGCTGTACATGGCCTGGAACAGAAAGGCGAATTGGCCCAGGGAGATGGTCGCACCGTAGGCGATCAACCAGCGCCACGGCAATTTCGGCCGTTTGACCAGCAGAACGGCAGGAAACGCGACCAGCAGAAAGCGCAATGCCCCCAGCAGCATCGGCGGCAGGCCATCGAGGCCAACCTTGATGACCACGAAATTGACTCCCCAGGCGACGATCACCACCAGGGCGATCAGCAGGTCCTTGAGCGGCATTGCACCTTCCTTCTTCAGGCGTTCTAGACATATTTCGTAACAGCATAAGGCCATTTTCGACCACGGGACCAGCACAGTTCCGACCAACCCTTGCGCAACAGTAACGCTGTATCAGCGGAAATACTCCCGCTTGACCGGACTTGTATAGACATGTTCATATCGAGTGGCAGCCACTTGTGCGACGTGCCGCCAACGGCTGACTCCCTGACACAAAAACAATGAAGCGGAGCCCTCAATGTCCAGCAAATCCGTGCTCGAACGGCGTTCGATCGACTACATTCCCGAAGCTGAACGCCATGGACGGGTGTACAGCCAATTCACCCTTTGGCTCGGAGCCAACCTGCAGATTACCGCCATCGTTACCGGCGCCCTGGCTGTGGTGCTCGGCGGTGATGTGTTCTGGTCGTTGATCGGCCTGCTGCTCGGGCAACTGATCGGCGGCGCGGTGATGGCCCTGCATGCCGCACAGGGTCCACGCCTGGGCTTGCCGCAAATGATTTCCAGCCGGGTGCAATTTGGTGTGTACGGCGCGGCGATCCCGATGGTGCTGGTGTGCCTGATGTACCTGGGTTTCACCGCCACGGGCACGGTGTTGTCCGGGCAGGCCATCGGCCAGTTGCTCAGCGTCAGCGACAGCACCGGTATCCTCATCTTCGCCGCCGTGATCGTCCTCGCCACCCTGGCCGGATACCGCGTCATCCACTGGATCGGCCGGGTCGCCAGCGTGCTCGGCATCATCGCCTTCGTCTACCTGTTCAGCCGCATCCTGATGCTCGCCGACATTGGCCAGTTGCTCGATAACCGCCACTTCAGCTGGGCATCGTTCCTGCTGGCCGTGTCGCTGGCGGCGTCCTGGCAGATCGCCTTCGGCCCTTATGTAGCCGACTATTCCCGCTACCTGCCGCGCGACACCTCGCCGGTCAAGACCTTCCTCGCCGCCGGCCTGGGTTCGGTGATCGGTGCCCAGGCTTCGATGGTCCTGGGTGTGTTCGCCGCTGCCATCGCGGGCGGCCAGTTCACCGGGCGCGAGGTGGCGTATATCGTCGGCCTGGGCGGCGCAGGCAGCACTGCGGCGCTGCTGTATTTCTGCATCGCCTTCGGCAAGGTGACCATCTCGACGCTGAACTCCTATGGCAGCTTCATGTGCATCGCCACCATCATCAGCGGCTTCCGTGGCCACCTGACGATCAGCCGCACCCAGCGCCTGGTGTTCGTGCTGGCCATCGTCGGTGCCGCCACCCTCGTGGCCTTGCTGGGCCAGCACTCGTTCCTCACTGCGTTCAAGTCGTTCATCCTGTTCCTGCTGACCTTCTTCGTGCCCTGGAGCGCGGTGAACCTGGTGGACTACTACTTCATCACCAAGGAACGCTACGACATCCCTGCCCTGGCCGACCCCGAAGGCCGCTATGGCCGGTGGAACTGGCCGGGGATCTGCGTGTACACCGTTGGTGTGCTGATCCAGATGCCGTTCATCGACACCAAACTGTACACCGGGCCGATGGTCGCCCATCTGGGCGGCGTGGACGTGTCCTGGCTGATCGGCCTGGTGGTGCCGAGCGTGTTGTACTACTGGGTGGCACGGCGCCGCGCCGCTGATGCACCGCCCAGCCTGATCGTGCCGCAGGCACACTGAAGTTGCTGCGATGGAGGCCTGGTGCGTATGGTGGGCCGTTGCCCCACCTTGAAGAGGAACAGATGCCAGACCTTGAATCGCAACTGAGCCAGATCCGCCAAGGCCAGATCTACAATGACCTCACTCCCGAACTGGTTGCAGCTCGGGAGCAGGCGGTATTGCTGACGAACCAGTACAACAATGCATTCTCCAGGCCTGCTGGTGAGCGGGAGGAAATCCTCCGGCAATTGCTGGGCAGCATGGGCACCGCCGTACATTTCGAGCCGACGTTTCGCTGTGAATTTGGCCGCCACATTCATATCGGCAGCAATTTCTACGCGAACTTCGACTGCGTCATGCTCGATGGCGGCGGCATCACCATCGGTGACAACGTGCTACTGGGCCCGCGTGTCGGCATCTACACATCCAACCATGCGCTAGACCCGGCCGAACGCGCAGCGGGCGCTTGCTTCGCCAGGCCGGTGAACATTGGCAACCGGGTCTGGATTGGCGCAGGCGTGCACGTGAACCCAGGGGTGACCATTGGCGACGGGGCCATCATCGGCTCAGGGAGTGTCGTGACGTCGGATATTCCCGCCAACGTCATCGCAGCCGGTGTTCCCTGCCGCGTGTTGCGCCCCATTACCGAAGCAGACAAGACCGGCTACCTGCCTTGAAAAGCTGACGGTTGCCTGGGCGCTGCGAGGCCGCACATACTGAGTTTTTGGCGGTGCACAGGCACGACCATGACCGATATCGCAGGCCAGCTAGACCCGCCCCTGAAGCCCGTCGACCATCCACGGGTAGTGGTTTTCGTCGCCTACGAGGCCATGGGGCTGCTTGACCTCAGTGGCGCGCAAACCGTGTTCTGGGCCGCCACCAAGGCCATGGCCGAGCGCGGTTTGCCGGGTTACCGCCTGCATACCGCCAGCCTCGAAGGTGGCTTGCAGCCAACCGCCGAAGGCCTCAGCGTGGCCACCGAACGCCTGGATGACGTGATGGCTCAGGCCGTCGACACGCTGATCGTGCCTGGTGCTCCGGACATCATCCGCGCCCTGCCCGGCCACGGTCCGCTGGTCGCCTGGCTGCGCCGCGCCAGCCTGCACGCCAAGCGCACCGCATCGGTGTGCAGCGGCACCTTTCTGCTGGCCAGCGCCGGCCTGCTCGACGGCCGCCGCGCCGCCACCCACTGGGCCATGTGCGAGGTGCTGCGGCGCGACTTCCCGGCGGTGCAGGTGGACCACGAATCGATCTTCGTTCGGCAAGGCACGCTGTGGACCTCGGCGGGCGTGAGCGCCGGCATCGACATGGCTCTGGCGCTGGTCGAACTGGACTGCGGGCGCGACGTGGCGATGCAGGTGGCACGTGAGCTGGTGGTGTTCCTCAAGCGCCCCGGCGGCCAGGCGCAATTCAGTGAACTGCTCAAGGTACAGGGCCAGGACTGCGCCGAGTTCGAGGCCCTGCACCTGTGGCTCAACGACCACCTTGGCGACCCGCAGCTGACCGTCGAGCGCCTGGCCGAACAGGCGCACATGAGCCTGCGCAACTTCACCCGGGTGTACAAACTCAAGACTGGCCGCACCCCGGCCAAGGCCATCGAGCTGTTCCGGCTGGAAGCTGCACGGCGCCTGCTGGAAAACACCGACAAACACATCGAGCAGGTCGCCTGCCAATGCGGTTTCGGTGGCGAGGAACGCATGCGCCTGGCCTTCCAGCGTCACCTGGCAGTGACCCCTCGCGACTACCGCGCCCGCTTCGCCCGTAGCGTGCCGCTGGCCGAAATTCAGGGTTCTTTGGCCTAGGGTGTGGTGCTTCGTCGCCCGTAGCATCGTTGTCCGCAAACAAGGGCTACCTTGATCTATCCGGACCTACCAGGAGCACAACGATGAAAAACATCCTGATCATTGGCGCAGGCTTCGCAGGCTTGTGGAGCGCACTCAGCGCGATCCGCCAACTGGACTTGCATGACCGCAAGGATGTAACGGTGACGTTGCTTGCGCCGCAGGCCGAGCTGCATGTGCGCCCACGCTTCTACGAGCCCGAAGTGCATACCATGGCCGCCCCGCTGCAGGAGCTGTTCGAAGCGGTGAACGTGCGCTTCGTGCAAGGCACGGCATTCAAGGTCGATGAAGACCGCAAGCAGGTGAAGTACCGTACCCAGAGTGGCACCGAGTGCGAACTGGGCTATGACCGCCTGATCATGGCCTGCGGCAGCGTGCTCAACCGGCCAGCCATGGTCGGCATCGAACATGTCTTCGATGTCGACAAGATCGACAGCGCCGCCCGCCTCGAAAAACACCTCAAGTCGCTGGTCGATCTGCCCGACACGCCCGCGCGCAACACCGTGGTCATCGCAGGTGGCGGCTTCACCGGTATTGAAACCGCCACCGAACTGCCATCGCGCTTGCGCAAGATTCTGGGAGATGAGGCATCGCTGCGCGTGGTGGTCATCGACCGTGGCGCGAAAATTGGTGCAGCCCTGGGCGACGGCATCCGCCCGGCCATCGAACAGGCATCCAGGGAACTCGGTATCGAATGGATCTGCGGTGCCACCGTGGCCTCGGTCGACCGCGACGGTGTGCTGCTGGACAACGGCCAGCGCATCGATGCAAAAACCGTGGTGTGGACCGTGGGCTTCAAGGCCAACCCGTTGACCGAGCAGATCAGCGGCGAACGCGACCGCCAGGGCCGGCTGCATGTGGACGGCAACCTCAAGGTCAAGGGCAACGATGCGGTGTATGCGGCAGGTGACGTGGCTTACGCGGCGTGCGACGACGTGGGCAACTACGCCGTGATGTCCTGCCAGCATGCCATTCCCTTGGGGCGCTACGCTGGCAACAACGCCGCAGCCGAACTGATCGGCGTGGCGCCGATGACCTACAGCCAGCCCAAATACGTGACCTGCCTCGACCTCGGCGCCTGGGGCGCGGTGTACACCGAGGGCTGGGAGCGCACGGTGTCGCCGCCGACCGACAAGGCCGAGGCCAAGGTGCTGAAGTCGCAAATCAACTCGGTCTGGATCTATCCGCCGGCGGCGAATGATCGCGCTGCGGCACTGGCAGCGGCGGACCCGACCATTCCGGTGGCCTGACTAGCGCTTTCGCGGGCAAGCCCGCTCCCACAGGTACACCGCCGCTTTCGAGAACGGTGAAATACCTGTGGGAGCGGGCTTGCCCGCGAAGAGGCTAAACACGCGTGCGGCTCAATGCATCTAATGCCCGCGCCCAATGCATTTGCACATCGCCCAGAACCCATGGCATAGATGCAGGTCCAGTCTGTACATGACCCGCATTTCGCCACTCAAGGAGTTCCAGGCATGAGCAAGCCCCCCTACGTCCCGCCCGAGGTATGGCGCAACGACGCAGCCTCCGGCGGCCAGTTCGCCAGCATCAACCGCCCGATCGCCGGCCCTACCCATGACAAAGAGTTGCCCGTCGGCAAACAGCCGCTGCAGCTGTACTCCCTGGCTACCCCCAACGGCGTCAAGGTCACCATTCTCCTTGAAGAACTGCTCGCCCTTGGCCACAAAGGCGCCGAGTACGATGCCTGGCTGATCCGCATCGGTGACGGCGATCAATTTTCCAGCGGCTTCGTGGCGGTCAACCCCAATTCGAAGATCCCCGCGCTGCTCGACCGCAGCGTCGAGCCTCCGGTACGGGTATTCGAATCGGGTTCGATCCTGCTGTATCTGGCCGAGAAATTCGGCGCCTTCCTGCCAAAGGATCCCGCCGCACGCACGGAAAGCCTGAACTGGCTGTTCTGGCAAATGGGTTCGGCGCCTTATCTGGGCGGTGGTTTCGGCCATTTTTATGTGTACGCGCCGGAGAAGATCGAGTACGCCATCAACCGCTTCACCATGGAAGCCAAGCGTCAGCTCGACGTACTTGAGCGCCGCCTGGCGCAAAGTCGCTACCTGGGTGGCGACGAATACAGCATTGCCGACATCGCCGTATGGCCCTGGTACGGCCAACTGGTGCGCGGCAACCTGTATGGCGCTGCGCAATTCCTCTCGGTCGAGGAGTACCCGCACGTGCAGCGCTGGGCTGAAGAAATTGCCCAGCGGCCAGCCGTGCAGCGGGGCACGCGGGTCAACCGCACCTGGGGTGATGAAGGTACTCAGGTTCCTGAACGGCATTCGGCGGCAGATCTGGACTGATGCGAACGGGGCCGCGGTGCGGCCCCAACAATGCCCGGTTGCAAAAAACCATTTGCCCCCGCGCAAACCTGCGTCCCCCGTGCCCTTCTTGTACACTCCTCGCAAAAGCCCCCACCTGCACAATTTTTGGTGAACGCATGATCGAGGTAACCGAGGTTTCCATTGCCGAGCTGCGCGACGCGCTCGCAGCAGGCCGCACGACGGCGGTCGAGCTGGTCAAAGCCTACCTGGCGCGCATCGACGCCTACGATGGAGCCGATACCGCTACTGCCTTGAACGCCGTGGTAGTGCGCAATCCTGAAGCACTCCAGGAGGCCGAAGCCTCCGACGCCCGCCGTGCCCGTGGCGAACTGCTCGGCCCGCTCGACGGCATTCCCTACACCGCCAAGGACAGCTATCTGGTCAAAGGCCTGACCGCCGCCTCCGGCAGCCCGGCGTTCAAGGACCTGGTCGCCCAGCGCGACGCCTTCACCGTCGAGCGCCTGCGTGCCGGCGGCGCCATCTGCCTGGGCAAGACCAACATGCCGCCCATGGCCAATGGCGGCATGCAGCGTGGCGTCTATGGCCGCGCCGAAAGCCCGTACAACGCCGACTACCTGACCGCACCGTTCGCCTCTGGCTCGTCCAACGGCGCCGGCACCGCCACCGCGGCCAGCTTCAGCGCCTTCGGCCTGGCCGAAGAAACCTGGTCGAGCGGCCGTGGCCCTGCTTCGAACAATGGCCTGTGCGCCTACACGCCATCGCGCGGGGTGATTTCGGTGCGCGGCAACTGGCCGCTGACGCCGACCATGGACGTGGTGGTGCCGTACGCTCGAACCATGGCCGACCTGTTGGAAGTCCTCGACGTGGTCGTCGCCGACGATGCTGACAAGCGTGGCGACCTGTGGCGCCTGCAGCCTTGGGTGCCGATCCCGGCCGCCTCCGCCGTGCGTCCGGTTTCCTACCTGGACTTGGCAGCTGAGGCCAGCTCGCTCAAGGGCAAGCGTTTCGGCGTGCCGCGCATGTACATCAATGCCGATGATCAGGCAGGCACTTGCGAAAAGCCTGGCATCGGTGGCCCGACCGGCCAGCGTATCAACACCCGCGCCAGCGTCATTGACCTGTGGAAGCAGGCCCGCCAGGCTCTGGAAGCGGCCGGTGCCGAGGTGCTGGAAGTAGACTTCCCGCTGGTCTCCAATTGCGAAGGCGACCGCCCTGGCGCGCCGACCGTGTACAACCGCGGCATCGTCAGCAAGGAATTCCTCCACGACGAACTGTGGGAGTTGTCCGGCTGGGGCTTCGATGATTTCCTGCGCGCCAATAACGATCCCAAGCTCAATCGCCTGGCCGACGTCGATGGCCCGCAGATCTTCCCTCACGATCCGGGTACCCTGCCCAACCGTGAGGACGACCTGGCAGCGGGCATGGACGAATACGTCAACATGGCCAAGCGCGGCCTGAAGACCTGGGACCAGATCGAAACCCTGCCCGACGGCCTGCGCGGCCTGGAAGCCACCCGCACGCTGGACCTGGAAGACTGGATGGACGCCCAAGGCCTGGACGCGGTGCTGTTCCCCACCGTGGCCGACGTGGGCCCGGCCGATGCCGACGTCAACCCAGCCTCGGCAGATATTGCCTGGAGCAACGGTATCTGGGTCGCCAACGGCAACCTCGCCATCCGCCACTTGGGCGTACCGACCGTCACCGTGCCGATGGGCGTGATGGCCGACATCGGCATGCCGGTAGGCCTGACCTTTGCCGGCAAGGCGTATAGCGACAATCAACTGCTGAGCTTCGCAGCAGCCTTCGAGTCGACCGGCTCGCGCCGCATCGTCCCGCCGCGTACCCCTGCGCTGGCGTGACCGCTGTGGCCCCATCGCCGGCTTGCCGGCGATGGGGTCAACTGGTATGACATCCTTCTTTTCGCATCACGCAAATGGAAGGCTGCCATGACCCTGCATATTCACACTCCCCTGATCGAATCCCGCCCGCTGTCGCTGGCTGCCGGCCGAACGGTCTGGCTCAAGCTCGACGCCCTGCAGCCCTGCGGCTCGTTCAAGCTGCGCGGGGTGGGCCATGCCTGCGAAGTCCATCATGCCCGTGGCGCCCGCCACTTCGTCTCCTCGTCGGGTGGCAACGCCGGCCTGGCCGTGGCCTATGCCGGTCGCAAGCTGGGCGTGCCGGTGACCGTGGTGGTGCCGGAGACGACCACCGCACGCGCCAAGGAACTGTTGCAGCAAGAAGACGCCAAGGTGATCGTGCACGGCAGTTCCTGGCAGGAGGCCAACGCCCTGGCACAAACGTTGGTGGGGCCTGACGATGCCTTCATTCACCCGTTCGATGATCCGCTGCTGTGGACGGGGCATGCCAGCCTGATCGATGAGGTCGCGGCCAGTGGGTACAGGCCTGATGCGGTGGTGCTGTCGGTGGGTGGCGGCGGCTTGCTCAGTGGCGTGGTCGAAGGGCTCAAGCGCAATGGCTGGAACGATGTGCCGGTGCTGGCGGTGGAAACCGAAGGGGCCGCCTCGCTGCATGCTGCAGTCCAGGCCGGTCACCCGGTGGAGCTGGAGCGTCTCGCATCGGTAGCGACCTCGCTGGGCGCCAAACGCGTTGCCGACCAGGCGTTGGCTTGCGTGCGTGAACATCCGGTGCACAGCGTGCTGGTCAGTGATCGCGCGGCGCTGGAGGCGTGCGAACGGTTTCTGGCAGATCATCGGGTGTTGGTGGAACCGGCCTGTGGTGCGGCGTTGGCGTTGGCTTATGAGGCAGGCAAGTTGCCCGGCTACAAGAATGTGCTGATCGTGGTTTGCGGGGGCGCTACGGCGACGCTGGGGCAGATTCAGGAGTGGTTGAAAAAGCTCGACTGAGGCTGCCTGCTCCGGCCTCTTCGCGGGGCAAGCCCGCTCCCACAAAAATTGAGGCGCAACCCGCCCTGTGGGAGCGGGCTTGCCCCGCGAAAGGGCCGGGACAGCAGGATCGTCACACAGGCCTGTTCCAATGAACCCGCTGCACTGGGAAAAAATCCCGCCCAACGGTAACGACTACGACGAAATGCCTATCTCGCCCTTTCGATCTGCAGCAAGTGAAGGCACAATGCGTGTCCTTTTTTTGGCCGGCCTGGCCGGGGGCCTTTAAATGATCAAGACGCCGTACTACCTCATCGATAAAACCAAGCTGCTGAGCAACATGGAGAAGATCGCCTACGTGCGTGAACACTCCGGTGCCAAGGCGCTGCTCGCCCTCAAGTGCTTCGCCACCTGGTCGGTATTCGACCTGATGCAGCAGTACATGGACGGCACCACTTCTTCGTCGCTGTATGAGCTCAAGCTTGGCCGCCAGAAGTTCGCCGGCGAGACGCACGCCTACAGCGTGGCCTGGGCCGACGACGAGGTCGAGGAAATGCTCGAAAACTGCGACAAGATCATCTTCAACTCGATCGGCCAGTTGCAGCGCTTTGCCGAACAGTCCGAAGGCAAGGTCCGCGGCCTGCGTGTCAACCCGCAGGTGAGCAGCTCCGATTACCTGCTGGCCGACCCGGCCCGCCCGTTCAGCCGCCTCGGTGAGTGGGACCCGGAGAAGATCGAGAAGGTCATTGGGCAGATCTCCGGCTTCATGTTCCACAACAATTGCGAGAACGGTGACTTCGGCCTGTTCGACAAGATGCTCACGCACATCGAAGAACGCTTCGGTCACCTGCTGCACAAGGTCGAGTGGGTCAGCCTGGGTGGCGGCATCCACTTCACCGGCGAAGACTACGCAGTCGATGCCTTCTGCGCACGCCTGAAAGCCTTCTCGCAAACGTACGGCGTACAGGTGTATCTGGAGCCGGGCGAAGCGGCCATCACCAACAGCGCCTCGCTGGAAGTGACCGTGCTCGACACCCTGTACAACGGCAAACACCTGGCCGTGGTCGACAGCTCCATCGAAGCTCACCTGCTCGACCTGCTGATCTACCGCCTCAACGCCAAGATGGCCCCCAACGATGGCGAGCACACCTACATGGTCTGCGGCAAATCGTGCCTGGCCGGTGACATCTTCGGCGAGTACCAATTCGATCGTCCGCTGGCCATCGGCGATCGCCTGTCGTTCATCGACACGGCGGGCTACACCATGGTCAAGAAAAACTGGTTCAACGGTTTGAAGATGCCGTCCATCGCGGTCAAGCAACTCGACGGCAGCGTCGAAGTGGTGCGCGAGTTCGGGTTCGATGACTACGTTTCCAGCCTGTCGTAAGACAGGCCTTTAAAGTAAGGAGCTAAAGGTAAATTGAAGAAGAACGTTCTTATCATTGGTGCAGGAGGTGTCGCCAAGGTGGTGGCCCACAAGTGCGCGCAGCACAACGACGAACTCGGTCGTATCGCTATCGCGTCACGGAACATCTCCAAATGCCAGGCCATCATCGACAGCGTCAAGGCCAAGGGTAGCCTCAAGGTACCCGCCGACATCCAGGCCTTCTCGCTCAATGCCCTCGATGTCGAGGCGACCAAGGCACTGATCCGCGAGACCGAATCGCAGATCGTGATCAACGTCGGCTCCGCCTTCCTCAACATGTCGGTGCTGCGTGCCTGCATCGATACCGGTGTCGCCTACCTGGACACCGCGATTCACGAAGAACCGGGCAAGATCTGCGAGACGCCGCCCTGGTATGGCAACTACGAGTGGAAACACCTCGAAGAATGCCAAGAGAAGAACATCACCGCCATTCTTGGTGTCGGTTTCGACCCGGGTGTGGTGAACAGCTACGCAAAACTGGCGCAGCAACAGTATTTCGACAGCATTGATTCGATCGATATTCTCGACGTCAATGCTGGGTCCCATGGCAAGTACTTCGCCACCAACTTCGACCCGGAAATCAACTTCCGCGAGTTCACCGGGCAAGTCTGGAGCTGGCAGAACAGCCAGTGGACCAGCAACACCATGTTCGAAGTCAAGCGTACCGACGACCTGCCGGTGGTGGGTTCGCAGAACCTGTACCTGACCGGTCACGACGAGGTCCACTCGATCTCGAAGAACCTGAACGTGCCGAACGTGCGCTTCTGGATGAGCTTTGGCGAGCACTACATCAATGTGTTCACCGTGCTGAAGAACCTCGGCCTGCTCTCCGAGCAGCCGGTCAAGACTGCTGAAGGCCTGGAAGTGGTGCCGCTGAAAGTGGTCAAGGCCGTGCTGCCTGACCCCGCTTCGCTGGCCCCCGGCTACACCGGCAAGACCTGCATCGGTGACCTGGTCAAGGGCACCAAGAATGGCCAGCCGCGTGAAGTGTTCATCTACAACGTGGCCGACCACGAAGAAGCCTTTGCCGAGACCGACAGCCAGGGCATTTCCTACACCGCCGGTGTACCGCCAGTGGCTGCGGCCCTGCTGGTCGCCCGTGGCGAGTGGGATGCCAAGCGCATGGTCAACGTCGAGGAACTGCCGGCCGAGCCGTTCCTCAAGGCGCTGGACGTCATGGGCCTGCCGACCCGCGTGAAAGATGAAAAAGGCGATCGTCCTTGGGACGCTGAAGCCTAAGCAACACGAAGGGGCGCCAACACGGCGCCCCTTCTGTTTGTCTGCATTGGCCCTTTCGCGGGCGGTCCGACGTCTCGGCAAGCCCGCTCCCACAAGTCCCCCACAGACCTTGACTGTGTGGGAGCGGGCTTGCCCCGCGAAAGGGCCGGCACAGGCGCTCTGTTATTTCCTGGCTTCCAGGATCAGATTGAATGGCGTCTGCGTCGCCCGCCGAAACTGGCTGAACCCCGCCTCCTCGAACACCGCCCGCAAGCGCGCTTCTCCCGCCTGCGCGCCCAACCCCAGTCCCACTTCCTGAGACAGCGAATTCGGGGTGCAGATGAACGTCGAAGCCGCATAGAACAAGCGCCCCACCGGTGTCAGGTTGCCATCCAGCGAATCCTCGGCATAAGGCTCGACCAACATCACCGTACCGTCGGCCTTCAACGCCTTGTAGGCATGCCGCGCCGCGCCAACCGGGTCGCCCATGTCGTGCAGGCAGTCGAAGAAGCACACCAGGTCGTGGTCATGACCTGGATAGTCCTTGGCCGAGGCCTGCTGGAAGCTTACCCGTTCCGATACGCCAGCCTCGCGAGCGCGCGCTCGGGCCGTGGTGATCGACGGTGCGTGGTAGTCGTATCCTGTGAACGTGGAGGCTGGAAACGCCTGGGCCATCACCAGCGTCGAAGCGCCATGCCCACAGCCGACATCCGCCACCTTCGCCCCCGCCTGCAGCTTGTCGACCACGCCATCGAGCGCTGGCAACCAGTCCGCCACCAGGAAAGTGCGGTAACCAGGCCGGAAGAACCGCTCGGTGCCGCTGAACATGCACGGATGATGGTCGCCCCAGGCCAGCCCGCCGTCACCACGCATGGCCGCCACCAGCTTGTCCTTGTCGTGGAACAGCGCGGCCACCACTGCCGCGCCGCCGGCCATATAGGCCGGTGAGTCTTCCGACGCCAGCACCATCGCCTGTTCTTCGGGCAGCACGAAGCTGCCTTTTTCATGAAGCATATAGCCCGATGCAGCTTGGGCGTTGAGCCATTCGCGCACTAAACGTGGATGGCAGCCGGTCTTCGCTGCCAGCGCCTCAGGGGTCAGCGGCTGGCTGTCGGCCATGGCCCGATACAACCCCAGCTCGTCGCCGAGAATCACATTGGCCAGGGTCGCCGCAGCGCCCATGTCGCCGACCAGCTTGCCCATGAAATCGTGAAGCCTTGCCTCCTCCATGACCTGCCCTCCTCTGCAAGAAGGCCACCGTCAGCAAGGGATGTCCTGTCCGGTGAGGCGATGGTCGGATGGATGGTGTGGGCTCGCCGCTGGGGGAGCAGCGGCGGGCTGGTTGTAAGTTTAGATGTCCTGTTCGATCGGGGTGAGATCGCATGGCGAGGTTTTTTCATCGCCTTTTGGATCGAGCGCCGCCCGCGCGGCGCATCGCGGATGAATCCGCTCCTACAGTTTGTTTGCCTGATATGACATGGTTGCCCGCCTTGATGGCATGACGCGATTTTTCGACGGGCGCCAAAGGCTGACAACCATGGCCTGACAGGCTGTGGCACGTTGCAACAAATGTAGGAGCGGCGGTGCGGCGATCCGCTTCATCCGCGATGCGCCGCGCGGGCGGCGCTCGATCTCATGGCCGCCAAAAATGTGCCGACAAGCATCTAACGGCCCAAATCACTGCGCCCCACCCGCCCCAGGTGGATTCAACTGCAACACCTCATTGGTATACGCCCACTCCTTCTGCACCTCATCCGGATGATCGTTCAGGCGCATGCCATAGGAAGGGATGATCTGCTTGATCTTGGCCTGCCACTGCGGCGAAGCCAGCTTGTCCTTGAACACCTTGCCCATCAGGTCCAGCATGATCGGCGGCGCCGTCGAAGCGCCCGGCGAAGCACCGAGCAGGCCGGCGATGCTGCCGTCCTTGGACGTCACCACCTCAGTGCCCAGCTTGAGTACTCCGCCCTGGTTGTCGTCCTTCTTGATGATCTGCACCCGCTGGCCGGCCTGCCACAGGCGCCAGTCTTCTTTCCTCGCCTCTGGGAAGTAGGTGCGCAGAGCTTCGAAACGATCATCATCCGACTGCAGCACCTGGCCGATCAGGTACTGCACCAGGTCGAACTCGCGCACACCCACGCGCACCATCGGCCAGGTGTTGTGCACGCTGACGCTGGCGAACAGGTCGAGCAACGAGCCCTGCTTGAGGAACTTGGTCGAGAAGGTCGCGAACGGCCCGAACAGGATCATCCGCTTGCCGTCGAGCACGCGGGTATCCAGGTGCGGGACCGACATCGGCGGCGCGCCGGTTGCGGCGATGCCGTAGGCTTTGGCCATGTGGCGCTGGGCGAGGGTCGGGTTGTCGGTGACCAGGAACGAGCCACCGACCGGGAAGCCGGCGTAGTCCTTGGCCTCGTCGATACCCGACTTCTGCAGCAGTGGCAGCGCCGCGCCGCCGGCGCCGATGAACAGGAACTTGGCATCGGTGCTGGCGGTGTTGCCGTCCTTGAGGTTCTTGTACTCGACGTGCCAGGAGCCATCATCGTTGCGGGTGATGTGTTCGACCTCGCTGGATAGCTTCAAATCGAAGTTCGGCCGGGTTTTCAGGTAACCCACGTATTGGCGAGTGATCTCACCGAAGTTGACGTCGGTGCCGATCGGCGTCCAGGTCACGGCCAGCTTCTGGTTGGGGTCACGGCCTTCCATCATCAGCGGCACCCACTTGCGGATCTGCTCATGGTCTTCGGAGTACTGCATGGGCTTGAACAGTGGGCTGGCTTGCAGCGCCTCATAGCGCTTCTTCAGGAACTTGATGTTGTCGTCGCCCCAGACAAAACTCATGTGCGGGGTGGTATTGATGAAGGAATGCGGGTTCTTCAACACGCCCTGCTTCACTTGCCAGGCGAGGAACTGGCGGGTGATCTGGAACGATTCGTTGATCTCCACCGCCTTGCTGATATCGATCTTGCCGTTCTTTTCCGGGGTGTAGTTGAGCTCCGCCAAGGCCGAGTGACCGGTACCGGCATTGTTCCAGCCGTTGGAGCTTTCCTCGGCGACCTTGTCCAGGCGCTCGACCATCTGCATCGACCAGCCGGGTTCCAGCTCGTTGAGCCAGACCGCCAAGGTCGAACTCATGATGCCCCCGCCCACCAGCAGCACATCGACCTTCTTGCTCTCGGCGGCCTGGGCATTGAGCATGCCGAAGGCCAGCGTAAGCCCGGCCAGGGCAAGCTTCGACTTGTGCGTGATGTTCATGACGTCTCCCGCTATCCGTAAAGTCCAGCACAAGCTTAGCTGACGGATTTGGTCGGATATCGAGCGCCGTCGATCACCGCCTCTTGCAATAAAGCCATTCTCAAAATACTGTATGAATATTCAGTACCATGAGACAGGCCCATGCAGCTCATCGCCAAGCTCGGCATCCTCGCCGACGCCGCCAAATACGACGCTTCCTGCGCCAGCAGCGGCGCGCCCAAGCGCACCTCGCGCGGTAGCGAAGGCCTGGGCGCGACCGATGGCATGGGCATCTGCCACAGCTACACCCCGGACGGTCGCTGCGTATCGCTGCTCAAGGTGTTGCTGACCAACTTCTGCCTGTACGACTGCCAGTACTGCGTCAACCGCCGCTCCAGCAACGTGCCACGGGCGCGCTTCACCCCTGAAGAGGTGGTGCGCCTGACCCTGGATTTCTACCGGCGCAACTGCATCAGTGGCTTGTTCCTCAGCTCCGGCATCATTCGCTCGGCCGACTACACCATGGAGCAACTGATCCGCGTCGCCCGCCTGCTGCGTGAGGAGCACAACTTCCGTGGCTATATTCACCTGAAGACCATCCCCGACGCCGACCCGCTGCTGATCGAGGAAGCCGGGCGCCTGGCCGATCGTCTGAGCGTCAATATCGAACTGCCCACCGATGCCAGCCTCAAGCGCCTGGCTCCGGAAAAGCACGCGCACACCATTCGCCAGGCCATGGGCATCATTCACCAAGGCCAGCAAGCCGTGGCGAACGAGCCGAAAGCACCGCGCTTCACCCCGGCTGGGCAGAGCACCCAGGTGATTGTCGGCGCCGATGCCACCGACGACAGCACCCTCCTGCGTAATGCCGAGTCGCTGTATCAGGGCTACGGCCTCAAGCGCGTGTATTACTCGGCGTTCAGCCCGATCCCCGACAGCCCCAACAGCGTGCCGCTGGCAGCGCCACCGCTGTTGCGCGAGCACCGGCTGTACCAGGCGGACTTCCTGCTGCGCGGTTATGGCTACAAGGCCGGAGAGCTGCTTGGCCAGGAAGGCAACCTGGCCTTGGACATCGACCCGAAGCTTGCCTGGGCGCTGGCCAACCGCGAGGTGTTCCCACTGGATGTGAACCGCGCAGAACCTGCGCTGTTGGCCCGCATCCCCGGTATCGGCCTGCGCAGCGTGCAACGGCTGGTGGCGTTACGTCGCGAACGGCGGGTGCGCTACGACGATCTGATCCAGCTGCGCTGCGTGCTCGACAAGGCGCGGCCCTTTATCATCACCAGTGACTACCGCCCGGCCCAGGGCGAGCTGCGCAGCGAACTGTTGCGAGCGCGCCTGCGTGAGCCGCAGGCACCCGTGCAGATGGGGCTGTGGGGGTGATCGCGCTCGATTGCGATGACCTGTTTGCCACTTGGCGCGACCAGGCGCGCACGTTGCTCGGCCATGGCGTCGACCCGAGTGAGGTGAGCTGGGCGCAGGGGCCGATCGATGACCTGCTGGCGGTGCCGCAACCGCTGCCCGACGGCCCCGGGCCTTTTCGTGCCAAGGTACCGGCAGCGCTATTGAGCCTGCTGGAGCAAGCCGCGCGCTACCGGGGCGAGCAACGTTGGAATCTGCTGTACGAAGTACTCTGGCGAGTGGCCCATGGCGACCGTACGGCGATGCTCGCGGGGGACCGGTTGGGCAGCGAACTGCACCGACGCATCAAGCAGGTCAGCCGCGAAGCGCATCATCTGCATGCGTTCGTGCGTTTCGTGCCATTACCACAGGCGCTTGCCGATCAGCTGCAACTGGATCTGGTGGCTTATCACGAACCGGCTCATGACATTTTGCACAGTGCCAGCGCGCATTTCGCCGATCGTTTGGGGCGCCAACGCTGGTTGATCGCAACGCCACAGGATGGCATTCGCTTTGACGGCGAGCAATTCGATTATCGACGCAGTTGCCCAGATGATTGGCGGCAGTGGGCACGCCACGCCGATGATCCCGGCGCTGAGTTGTGGCTTACCTATTACCGGCACATTTTCAACCCCGCGCGTCTCAACCCGGATGCTTTGCGTCTGCACATGCCTGGGCGGTTCTGGCGGCATTTGCCCGAAGGGATGCTGATTCCTCAGCTTGAGGGATTAGCGCGTCAGGGCAAGCAGCGGGATGGGCAGGCGATTGAAGTGGCCAGCCAGCGCGGCAAGCAGATTAACCAGCCCAACGATTGAGGGTGCCTTTCCGGGCCTCTTCGCGGGGCAAGCCCGCTCCCACAGGTAACTTACCGAATCCAAAAGCAGTGGAGTGCCTGTGGGAGCGGGCTTGCCCCGCGAAGAGGCCGGCAAAGGCACAACCTGCTCTAGCCCCCACCGCAAATGTGAAAAAAATGTAAAAAATCTGGCATACCAGACTTTCACGCTGCGACAAATCCTGACACACTTATTGTTAATCGTTCTCATACGCACTATCAATAACGCTTAACACGCTATAGGAATTTGTCCCCCATGCAGTCGTCCTTCGCGCCCACGCGCCCTTTTCCAGCCCGTAATCTCCTCGCCATGGCCGTGTGCATGGCCATCGCCTCTTCGGCCTTGGCTGAAGATGACCAGCCGGCAACGCTGGAACTGGGCGCCACCGAGATCAGCTCCAACCAACTGGGCAGCACCACCGAAGGTTCGAATTCCTACACAACCGGCAGCATGTCCACCGCCACCAAGCTGCCGTTGAGCCTGCGTGAAACGCCGCAAGCAGTCACCGTGATCACTCGCCAGCGCATGGACGACCAGGCGATGACCAGCATCAACGACGTGGTCAAGGCCACGCCGGGGCTGTACCTGGATTATTCCAGCGGCCCGGGTCGGCAGACCTACTCGGCGCGCGGCTTCGATATCGACAACCTGATGTACGACGGCATCCCCAGCGGCTATCAAGGCTGGACCGTTGGCGCACAACCCAACCTGGCCATGTTCGACCGGGTGGAAGTCGTACGCGGTGCAACCGGCCTGGTCACCGGCTCGGGCAACCCGTCGGCGGCGATCAACCTGGTACGCAAACGCCCACTGGCCAAACAGAAGGTCACCCTGACCGGCGCCGCCGGCAGCTGGGACAACTACCGCGGCGAAATCGATGCCTCCAGCCCGCTCAACGACAGCGGCACGCTGCGCGGCCGCGTGGTGGCGTCGTACCGTGATGCCAACAGCTTCATCGATGATGTGGAAGAAGACCACGGCCTGTTCTATGGCATCACCGAAGCCGACCTGTCCGAAGACACCACGCTGACCCTCGGTTTCTCACACCAGAAGGACAAGACCAATTACTTCTGGGGCGCCATGCCCACGGCGCTGGACGGCCACCACATGGGCTTCTCGCGCTCCTACAACCCCGGTACCGACTGGGAGAACAAGGACCAGGAGATCAATACCGTCTTCGCCGAAGTCCGCCACCGCCTGGCCAATGACTGGAAGCTGCAGGTCAACACCAACTATTCCCAGCAGGACGCCACCTTCACCGGTTCCTACCAGTCGCGCTGGGCTGGGTTGGATCAACCGTTGTCGCGCACGGTCTACCAGTCCAAGCACCAGGAAAACCAGGCCGGCGTCGACGGCTTCGTCAGCGGCCCGTTCGAAGCCTTCGGCCGCAGCCATGAACTGGTGGTCGGTGCCAGCAAGCGTATCTACGACATGGACACGCGCAACTACAGCCCCTACGAGTTGAACTACCCGCTCAATGGCGGCAAGCCCGACTTCGTGCACACTGGCAATACCCGCGAAGTCACCACCCAGGAAGGCGTGTACATGACCACCCGCCTGAGCCTGGCCGACCCGCTGAAGCTGATTCTCGGTGGCCGCCTGGACTGGTACGACTACGACAACAAGGAAAGCAGCACCGCCGACTACAAGGTCACCCGCAACGTTACCCGCTTTGCCGGCCTGATCTACGATCTGGACGATTATCACTCGGTGTATGTCAGCTACAGCGACATCTTCAACCCGCAAAGCTCCAAGGACGCCTCGGGCAGCCCGGTCAAGCCGATCGAGGGCAAGAACTACGAGATCGGCGTGAAGGGCGAATACTTCGACGGCGCGTTGAACGCCAGCATTGCGCTGTTCCGCATCGACCAGGAAAACCGTGCCGTCGCGCAGACCGACCTGACCGGCTGTAACGACCCGACCAACTGCTACGTCGCCTCCGGCGAAGTGCGCAGCCAAGGTATCGACATGGAGCTGCAAGGTGCGCTGACCCGCAACTGGCAGGTCGGTGCCGGCTACACCTACGCCCGCGCCCACACCATCAAGGATGCCGCCAACCCGGCCAACGTGAACCAGCGCTTCGACACCGATACGCCGGAGCACATGTTCAAGCTGACCACTACCTACCGCTTCGAAGGCCCGCTGGAGAAACTGCGCGTCGGTGGCAACATCGCCTGGCAGAGCCGGATCTACAACGATTTCACGGTGGCCGATGGCAGCGAATACCGCCTGATCCAAGGCTCCTACGCCGTCACCGACCTGATGGCTGGCTACCAGGTCAACAAGAACCTCGACCTGCAACTCAATGCAAACAACGTGTTCGACCGCAAGTTCTACTCCGCCGTTGCCGGTTCCGTTGACTATGCCGGCGACACCTGGGGCACCCCTCGCAACATGATGCTGACGGCCAAATACAGCTTCTGATCGTTCACCTGGCGCAGGGACGCGCTATCTCTTCCGGGCATTCTCGATGCCTGCCAACCTGGTAGATTTGCCAGTATCAAACCCGCCGCTATTCCCGCAACATCCCTCCACGGCGCACTGCAATGGCACGGTAAATTGGCGATCCGCAACATTGCCATCTAGCCTGTATCCGCAGATAGCAGCACCCACAAAAATAGAAAGTGCAGTACCAACCGTGATTCAGCTGGCGAGTGGCGTTTTCCAGGAACCGGCTTGATCTGTCCCGGGTACGCTCTCGGCTGATGCACATCCGTCGCTCTTGCACCCCATAGGGAAGTGCTTGCATGGCCACGAATGTTCCAGCCCGAGACCAGTACCGCGCCCTAGGCCTTTCCACCCTGGCCTTCACCTTGTGCTTCGCCGTGTGGACGCTGTTTTCCATCCTCGGCCTGCAGATCAAGGACGAGTTCGCCCTCTCCGAAACCCAACTGGGCCTGCTGATGGCCACGCCGGTGCTCACCGGTTCCATCTCACGAATATTCCTCGGCCTGTGGACTGACCGTTATGGCGGCCGCTGGGTCTTCGGCCTGCTGATGCTGGCGTCGGCGCTGTGCGTCTACCTGCTGACATTCGCCGACAGTTTCGCCCTGTTGCTGGTGGCCGCGCTCGGCGTCGGCCTGGCCGGCGGCGGGTTCATCGTCGGCACCGCCTACACCGCCACCTGGTTCGAGCCCGGCCGCCAGGGCACGGCGCTCGGCATCTTCGGTGCCGGTAACGTCGGCGCCGGCTTGACCAACCTCGCCGCGCCGCTGCTGATGCTGGCCTTGGGTTGGCGTGGAGCGGCGCTGGTGTATGCCAGCGTGCTGGCGATCATGGGCGTGCTGTTCATCCTGCTGGCCAAAAACGACCCGCAAAGCGACTCACGCCAGGCCCACCCGGTACCGCTGAGCGAGCAACTGGCACCGCTGGCCGAACTGCGCGTGTGGCGTTTTTCGCTGTACTACTTCTTCGTCTTCGGCGCCTTCGTCGCCCTGGCCTTGTGGTTGCCGCACTACCTGATGCAGGTCTACGGCCTGGGCCTGGCCGCCGCCGGTGTGGTGGCGGCGCTGTACACCGTGCCGGCGTCGCTGTTCCGCATCCTCGGCGGCTGGCTGTCGGACCGCCATGGCGCACGCATGGTGATGTACTGGACCCTCGGCATGTCGGTGCTGTGCACCTTCCTGCTCAGCTACCCGCCGACCCGCTACAGCATCACCGGCGTGCGCGGCGAGATCGACTTCGCCATGCATTTGGGCCTGGTCGGTTTCACCCTGATCATCATGGTGCTGGGCTTCTTCATGTCGCTGGGCAAGGCGGCGGTGTTCAAGCACATTCCCAGTTACTACCCGCAACACGTCGGCGTGGTCGGCGGGTTGGTCGGCATGATGGGCGGCCTCGGCGGCTTCCTGCTGCCGCTGACCTTCGGCATGCTCAACGACGTGGTCGGCATCTGGCAAAGCTGCTTCATGCTGCTGTTCCTGATCGCTGCCGGTGCGCTGGCCTGGATGCATTACGCCATTCGCATGGCCGAGCGCGTGGAATGGGCCGCGCGCAGCGAATCCCGCGATTTGCCGGAGCTGTCCACGCCCAGCAGTTTTGTCCTGCGTGAGTGGCACCCGGAAGACCCCGCCTTCTGGGAGGCGACCGGCAAACGCATCGCCACCCGCAACCTGTGGATCTCGATCCCCAACCTGCTGCTGGGCTTTGCTGACCCTGGCCAACTGGGCGCAGGCCATCGTGCTGTTCAACGGCGACGCGGCCACCTACCTGAACGACACGCCGCTGATCTTCAGGCTGCATATCTTCCTGGGCCTGACCATCATCCTGCTGTTCCCCTTCACCCGCCTGGTGCATGTGTGGAGCATCCCGCTGGGATACCTGGGGCGCAATTACCAGATCGTTCGCCGGCGTTGAGGAGAGACGAGCATGGAGATGATTGCAGTCGAGACGCTGCCGGACAGCCCGGCCATGGTGATCCGGGTGGGCGACACGTTGCTCAGCGAAGCGGATATCGCCAAGGAGACTCCGTTTCATCCGGCGGCGTCATTGCTCGACGCGCAGCGCAGTGCCGCCCGTGCGCTGGTGGTGCGCGAGCTGCTGAACCAGCGGGCCGCGGTGTTGGGGTTGCAGCCGGGTGATGAAACCGTGGCGCAGTTGCTGGACAGTGAGCTGAACGTGCCGGAGGCGACCGAGGCCGACAGCCAGCGGTATTTCGACAGCCACCGTGAGCGCTTTTGCCAACCGGCGCGGATCAAGGTGCGGCATATCTTGCTGCCCGCCGCGCCCGAGGATGCTCGGGCGCGGGATGCGCATTACCGGTTGGGGGAGCAGTTACGGGCGGAACTGGTTGAGCATCCCGAGCGGTTTACCGAACTGGCGCAGCGCCATTCGGCCTGCCCTTCCAAGGACCAGGGCGGCGAGCTGGGCTGGGTAAGTTCAGGGCAGACCGTGGCGGAGCTGGATCAGGTGCTGCAGCGCTTGCCGGTGGGTTTGCATGATCGACCGCTGGCGTCGCGTTATGGCTGGCATGTAGTGAGTGTGGATGAGCGGGTGGAGCGGATGCCGCTGCCTTATGAGCAGGTGGCGGAGCGGGTGCGCCAGTGTTTGCGCGAAGAGGCGACGCGACGGGCGTTGCGCGAGTATCTGTTGGCGCTGGAGGCGGAATTTGGGGTTGAGGGATTCAGGCTTGAGGATCCCGCTTCTTCATAGCCTGTAACGGCCTCTTCGCGGGCAAGCCCGCTCCCACAGGAGCACCACAGCCTGGAGATTTTTGGTGATCCTGTGGGAGCGGGCTTGCCCGCGAAGAGGCCGGTAAGGCCCCGTCAACCCAACAACTTGCCCAAATACCCCAGCTTCTTCTTGTACGACCGCCGCGCCTCCAGCGCCTGCTCCATGCTCACCGGCAAGAACCGCGCCTGCTGATTCGGCTGCATCTGCCCGATCAGATCCAGGTCCGCACTGATCACCGTGCCGATCATCGCATACCCCCCACCCGACACCGCATCGCGGTGCAGGATGATCGGCTCCAGCCCCGCCGGTACCTGGATCGAGCCGATCGGGTAGCAGCTGTCGACGATATTGGAAGGATCAGAGCCGGCGCCAAACGGCTGCTCACGCGGCTGGAAACTAAGCGCGCTGCCGCCCCGGTAGCGGTAACCGATGCGGTCTGCCTCGGAACCGACGGTCCAGGCATCGGTGAAGAAGCTTTTCGCCGCTGCCTCGGTCAGGCGATGGAAGTACAAACCCGGCACCACCCGCAACACCACCTCGCCGCCCAGCGCCTGGCGCAGGGCCATGGGCAAACTGGCGCCGGCGTGGCTCTTGCCGCTGGGGACGCCGACCGGCAACACATCACCGGCCACCAGCTTGCGGCCATTGAATCCGCCCAGCGCCCCCAATGCATACGTGGACCGACTGCCCAGCACTTCAGGCACATCAATGCCTCCCGCTACGGCAATGTAGGCACGCGCCCCCGCCGTAGGGAAGCCGAACCGCAGCACCTGCCCGGCCCTGACCGCAAACGCAGTATCGGGCCGCTGCTCACGCTCATCGAGCAGCGCCGGCATCTGCGCGCCGCACACCGCCACCAGGGCATCCTGCAGAAACTCCAGCTCCGGCCCCACCAGCGCGCACTCGAGGCCGGCAGCGCTCGCCGGGTTGCCGACCAGCTGATTGGCCGCACGCAACGCATACTGATCGAGCGCGCCGGAGGGCGGGATGCCCAGGTGGTAATAGCCTTCGCGACCGAGGTCCTGCACCGAAGTCGCCAGGCCAGGTTTGCGTACCTTGATCATGCCAGCGCCTCCTGCAACGTCTTGGGATAGCCGACCGGGTCGGCGAGAAATGCATCCAGGGAAAATTCCACCTGGCGAATGCGCAGGTCGAAATGGCCGTCATCGACATCCGCCACCGCCTGATCGTAGGCCTGGCGGTCAATGGGTTTGAACTGCACGATGTCGCCGGGGCGGAAGAACACCATGTGTTCCTTCAGGTAGTTCAGGGTCTGCTGGGGGTCGTAGATCGGTGCCGGGGTGATGCCGAACATCTGGTAGCCCCCTGCCCCGCGCACCGAGTAGATACACCCGAAACAGCCGCCGTGGCCGAGGGTCAGTTTTGGCGTGTCGGTGCGTGGCCGCAGGTACTTGGGCACCTGCAACTGGCGCTCGCGCTCGACCATCTGGAACATGAACGGCAACCCGGCGACGAAGCCGACCATCGACACGAACCACGGCGCGCCGCTGTGCGCAGCGATGAACGCCTCGACATCGGCCAGGCCGTTGATCCGCGCCGCGTATTCCAGGTCGGTGCTGTGTGGGTCCTGGTGGCGGTCGCGAAAACGCATCAGGGTTTCGTGGGTCCAGGGGTCGTTGTACAGCACCGGGATTTCGATGATGCGGGTGTGCAGCGAGCGCTCGGCCACCGCCTCGGCTTCGGCGGCGCGCACGGCTTCGAGCAGCGCGTCAGGCGCGATGCGGTCGGGGTCGAAGCGAATCTGGAACGAGGCGTTGGCCAGGCAGATGTCGAGCACGCCCTCCAGCCCAAGGCGCTCCACCGCGCGGGTCACGGCCATGCCCTTGAAGAAGGCTTCCAGCGACATGCTGTCGCTGACCTCGGCAAACAGGTGCTCGTCGGCACCGAAGCTGTAGCGGATCGGGGTACTGGCAAGCGGCTCGGCCATGTCTGCTCCTTTTCTTGGAATCTTTATCGTAAGGCAGGCAAAAACAATGCTGTACAGCGGCACCGGTGTCTGTGCACCGGGTGCACTGGGAACTCAACGCGGCGTGCGCACCTCGATGCCGGCGGCGTCCAGTGCCGCACGCGTGGCCTCGACCAGGCACAGTGCGCCAGGGGTGTCGCTGTGCAGGCAGATGGAGTCGAATTCGATGGTCAGGTCCTGCCCTTCGACGGTGCGCACCACACCCTCCTGGCAGGCGCGCAGCACGCGCTTGGCGACCGCTTGCGGCTCATAGCCGCGCACATTGCGGGTAAAGACGATGGAGCCGCTCAGGTCGTACTCGCGGTCGGCATAGAACTCGCGCACCACCGGCTGGCCGAGTTCCTGTGCGACTCGGCAGATCACCGAGCCAGGCATGCAATACAACAGCAACTCGGGCTCGATCACTCGCAGGTTCTGCACCAGCAGCCGCGCGGCCTCTTCGTCGCGGGCCAGGTGCATGTACAACGCACCATGCGGTTTGATGTGCTGCAGGCGAACACTCTGCGCACGGGCAATCTCACGCAACGCACCCAGCTGGTAAAGCATGTCGTCGACCAGTTCCTGGGCCGGCGCGTTGATGTGCCGGCGGCCGAAACCGACCAGGTCACGAAAGCCCGGATGCGCGCCCACCGCCACGCCCAGCGCCTTGGCCCGCTCCACCGTGCGACGCATGGTGCCGGGATCGCCAGCGTGGAACCCGGTGGCGATGTTGGCCGAGCTGATGAAGGCCATCAATTCGTTGTCGACACCGTCGCCGATGGTCCACGGGCCGAAGCCCTCGCCCATGTCAGAGTTGAAGTCTACTGCCTGCATGCCTGCGCTCCTGGTGCTTGTGACTGCGTGCAGGCCACGTTAGATTCTCCGCCACCCCTTGGGAAGATTTATAAACAGATAGGGTGTCTTCTGAAAATCAGATACCCCAGGAGTGCTTTGTGTCGTTGACCCTGCGCCAGGTCCGCTATTTTGTCGCCACCGCCGAGATCGGCCAGATCTCCCAGGCGGCGATCCACCTGAATATTTCCCAGTCGGCGGTGACCACTGCGATCAAGGAGCTGGAGGCGATGCTCGGGGCGCTGTTGTTCCAGCGCTCGCCCCAGGGCATGAGCTTGACCGACGCGGGCCGGCACTTTCTCAACCGCGCCTATGTGATCCTGCGCAGTGTCGACGATGCGCTGAACAGCCCGTTACCGGACGTGCGCGCCAGCGGCCTGCTGCGCCTTGCCGCGAGCTACACCGTGATCGGTTACTTTCTGCCGCACCACCTGCAGCGCCTTGAACACTGGCACCCGGATGTGACGCTGGAGGTGCACGAGCAGGAGCGCAGCGCCATCGAGCAGGGTCTGCTGGAGGGCCGTTTCGACATGGCCGTGGTACTTACCGCCAACCTCACCCACCCGGATATCGTCTCGGAAACCCTGTTCAATTCCGAGCGCCGGTTGTGGCTGCCCAGCCACCATCCGCTGTGCGAGCGCTCTGCCGTGAGCCTGGCCGACGTCGCCCGCGAGCCGTTCATTTTGCTGACCGTGGACGAAGCCGAACAAAGCGCCATGCGTTACTGGGAACAGGCCGGCCAGCGGCCCAGCGTGCGCGTGCGCACCAGCTCGGTGGAAGCGGTGCGCAGCATGGTTGCCAACGGCAGCGGCGTGGCGATCCTGTCAGACCTGGTGCATCGGCCCTGGTCGCTGGAAGGCAAACGCATCGAAACCGTTACCATCAGCGACCCGGTGACGCCCATGAGCGTTGGCCTGGCCTGGCACCGCGAACGGGCCTTCAGCCCGGCGATGCAGGCGCTGCGCAACTACTTTCACGATGCCTTCCTGGCGCCGCAGCAGCTTTCAGCGCGGCGTTGATACCTGGCCTGGCGATGAACTAAAGCCTTGTATACAACCTGTGGGAGCGGCTTTAGCCGCGAACACCGGCGGAGCCGGTGCCATCCACCGCGTCGTCTGCTTCGCGGCTAAAGCCGCTTGTGTCTTGAAGGGGGATTAGAATCTGGAGTGAGAGCGGTGAATGACAAGCTGAGTGCCGCAGGTGCCACGAGCACGAGTGGGAGCA
>NZ_JBIVGP010000015.1:0-112630 GCF_044748725.1 Pseudomonas sp. NPDC089752 | reverse complement strand
TAGCGTCACCCGCACCGTAAGCTTATGGGCAAAATTCTACCGCAGGTCAGCGGGGCATCCATTGAAGGAGCAAGGTGACTTCTACAGACGCTTACGCTGATTTGGGAGCGCTTCGCGCTCCATCGCGGGACAAGTCGGATCGCCGCACCGCCGCTCCCACAAAACTTTTCATACAGAGCCTAGGGCCTGAAGCTCACCAGGCGTGGCGAGAGCACAAGCGCCGGATTGCAATTGCCTATGCGGAGACTCAGTCGGACCCTCGTATCGCCGCCGCACTACGAACCCGATACGCCGCCTGACCCCGGCGCTGCCCGCCACCGGCTCAGCGATGCCTTTTCGGCTCAGCGATAAACGAAAAGGCCAAGATGCACGAGGCGACAACGGCCAGCCAGATGAGGGAGCCGCCAGAGTACATCGACGACAAACCTCCCCAGATGCCAAAGAGCGTGAAGCCGGTGTAGCGGATCCGTCGCGGTGTGAGCCATCCCGGCAGCATTTCGATTATTCCCTTCAACCGCATTCCCACACTCCTTGTTTGGTAGGCGGCAAATGATATCACTACCCGCTGCCCGCCAGCGCCTTCCCCTATTCAAAGATGACACCAATTCGGCGTCAGGATAGATCAAGGATCAGAAGCAAAAGCAAAGCATCCTCGATCGTCTTGATCCGCACCGCCCAGTGCTCATGCTGGGGGAGCATGAAGCTGTCCGGAAATCGTGATCGAACATGATCGGCGCTGTACCTTTGTGCCCTGGTCACCGGAGGCCGCCATTGGAATGTCAGCCATTTCTGGGTAGGCATAAGTGCGAATCCGCACTCTCCGTCAACGTGGATTCCTACGGATCGGACCTCACCCTGAGGCTTCCGGTAGCAGGAGACGGATTTCATGCAGACGAGGGTTCCGATCAGCAGTGCGTACGCTTCTTTTGCGCACCCGTCGCGAATGTAGTCGTAGTACTCGCCCATCCATGTTGTGTCTTCACCGCTCTTAAGCATTAGCCGCCCTCCTCTCAACAACTCAACTCTAGCCCAATCAGAATCGCGCCTCCCTGGCGAGGGCGGCGCCTGCAAGGGAGATTGCCATGAACCCCTACCAGATCACTGGGCCGGCGCAGATAGGCGTCAGTGGTGGCCGCACCAGCGGGCACATGCTCTGGAAGATCCTTGAGGCCCACGGCGGCAAGCTACCGGCAGACGTGCACGCCTTCTTCCAAAACGCCGGTAAAGAGCGCGAGGAAACGCTGATCTTCATCGACGCCATGGCCAAGCACTGGGGCGTAAACATCGTATGGATGGAGTGGTGCCGGGTGTACGGCCAGCCGGACGACGCGCCCTGGTATAAGATCGTCGACTTCGAGACAGCCAGCCGCAACGGCGAGCCGTTCACGATGATGCTCGAGTACTACCAGGAATACCGGAAAGCTGAGAAGAACCTGCCGGCGGTGCTGCCGAACTTCAGCAACAACATGTGCACCGCCTACCTCAAGGTGAAGATCGGCGAGAAGCACATGCGCGCCCTGGGCTACGACAATTGGGATTGCATCGTCGGCATCCGCTACGACGAGCCCCGCCGCTACAGCCGGATGATGACCGCCAAGGAGCGAGTTAATGCCCGCTGGGACAGCGTCTGCCCCTCCTACGTAGCGGGCATCATCAAGGAGGACGTGTCGGCCTTCTGGGCCGCACAGCCATTCGACCGGGGCATGGGCTCGGACTACGGCAACTGCGACCTGTGCTGGAAGAAGAACGAGGCCAAGCTGATCAGGACCACCCAGGAAGACCCGGCGCGGGTGATCTGGTGGTCTGGCACCGAGGAGCGGTTCGGTCAGGGGTTTCCGGCAGGACCGGCCCAACTATCGAGCGCTGGCCTGGTCAGCGGATCAGCGCGCCAGGCAGACGGATTTTGATTTCGACTACCTGGCAGAAGACGTCGACTGCTTTTGCGGCGACTAAGTCAGGATCACAAATCCCATTTGCTCGATTGGAGGTAGGCTAAATTATCTTTAGCTTCGGTACTGAAATGCTCTAGACGCTCCATTATCCTTGTTTCGCCCTCTCCGAATGGGCTCCAGTCCGCCCCGACAGAATCGCATAGTTTCAACGCATACTGAGCAGCAACTTGCATCTCCATCAACACGCTCAAATGGTTGGGATCAAGCTGATTTACATCGATGCTCTTAAGCGCCTCAAGGTGGCTCGGCCACTTCAAATCGAGCCCGCCTTCAAAATATGGCCTTAAAGTTCCTGTCTCATAGTTCGCCTTTTGCACCGCCCTCTTAAGAGACCTGATCCCTTCGTAGTGCCCCAGGGCCAAGAGGACGAGCAGAGATTTGAATCTATCCCTCTTTTTCTGTTCCTCGGCTGAGGCGAGATCTCTCTGGTGTTTAGCCTGATTGTTGCTAATAGCGAATGCACCCAATATTGCAGCTATGGAGCCGAACGCCTGAACCCAGCTCGCTATTTCAGAGCTATTCAGCGAATAAATGCGAATCGTTAGGGCTGCACAAAACAGGGTTGCAAGACCTAGTACCACGTTCTGGACAGAAAGCCATGGCTTAAACAGGCTCTTCCCATGTTCGTTGAGCATCTTTCCCCCCCTTTCAAGACGCCGAAATCATACGCGCCGAGGTTCCCCATGCCCACAGAAAACCGATCCAGCAACACCGAGATGACGTTGACCTTCACCGAAAGCTCTCTTTCCGCTTCCTTGGATAAGGTGCAGAGTCTGCATGACTTGGGCTGCGAGCTGATTGCAGAGGCTGTTTTTCAACAGCCAGCCCCGCACCCCCACGCCGAGCCTATAGCGTGGATGGTTGGTACTGCCTTCTGGTGGACCAAAGAAGAGGCAGAGCGGGATGCGGCGGCGACAGGGCTGCCAGTGACTCCCATAGGGCCGCTACTGGATTTGGGGCGGCCGGCCGACCAACGAAAAGCTGACGTGGCCGGCGGCCAGCAGGTCTAGATCGCGCCCGTGGCGCGTATCGACTGGATCTGCTCCTCGGTAAAGCGCCGAAGGTGGATGAGCTGACACATGCTGACCCTCCCTTCTTGCTTCACGCATTCGACGTACTCGACGGTTACGTCGTTATCCAGCTTCAACTCTTTGATTCGATATTTCATAACCACCTCTCTTTGATTGGTGACAACCGAGAATACCGGATCTAGAACATCGCCCGCATTAATTTGTACGTTTTTTGATCAGAGTACATTTGTACTCCACTCAGATGTAACCCCTCTCCCCTCTATTCACTGCCGCGATATGGCTGCCAAGGCGAAGCTATGTCTGAAGCAAAGGAACGCCCGATCTTGTTCAGCGGGCCAATGGTCCGCGCCATTCTGGAAGGCCGGAAGACGGTAACCAGGCGTGCAGCCAAGAACGTCGTCGAGGCCTCGTATTTTAGGTCGGGCTGGGAAGCGACCCAGCCGAAAGGCAGTGGCTCGATAGACATAACCTCCGATGCTGCACAGTTGGGCAAGGCCTGCCCTTATGGCCGGCCAGGTGACCGTCTGTGGGTGCGCGAGGCTTGGTTGGCAGATGCTCAACTCGATTCGATCGTGCCGCGCAACCTGAGCCAGGGCGAGCCAATCATGTATCCAGCAGATGGAAGCGTCCGGCAGACAGGATGCGCAATGGTCTCGCAGGGCCGAGGGCGTCCATCGATCCACATGCCCCGCTGGGCTAGCCGCATCCTGCTGGAGATCACCGATGTGCGCGTCGAGCGACTGCAGGACATCAGCGAACAGCAGGCAATTGCCGAGGGGATTGTTGGCGTGCCATTCCGTCCTGATGACGGGTGGCCTATTTGCACCGGGTACATGGCTGACCCGGATGATGGCAAGACTCCGCTAGAAACCCATGCTTCTAAAGCTTTCGCGGGCCTATGGCGATCCATCAATGGCCCAGAAAGCTGGGACGCTAATCCGTGGGTCTGGGCCATCGAGTTCAAGAGGATCCAGCAATGACCCGCCTCGCCCTCTGCCTCCTGCTGCTGGCCACCGGCGCCAGCGCAACCGAGAACGTCATCGACGTGCAGCACGACAGCCAGCGCGGCGTCACCTGCTACCTGCTCAACGGGGTCGGCATCAGCTGCATACCCGACAGCCAGCTGCAGGCCGGCAACCAGCGCCAGCTCTCCCCGCACGAAACACAACCCGAACCTACACCCGCACTGGCGCCTGGGCGCTGGATTGATGAGAGGTATCAGCTCAGATGGACAAGTGCATGGAAAACGCCGCACTTCGCCGCGAAATCGAGCACTACAAGGCCGTCATTGAGCAGCTACGGACTGAAAACGCTGCGCTGGGTGGGGCGGCGGCGGTCGACTCCTGGTCAACCCGCCTGGTAGCCAAGAACTCAACCTACTTCCTGCAGGCCGCCATCGAGATGCAGGCCGAGCGCGGCAAGCAGTACGACGCACCGGACGGCACTCGCAGCATGGTGAAGACGGTCCAAGCCTTCAACGCCATAACCGGCCGCGATCTCACCGAAGCAGAAGGCTGGCTGCTGATGCAGATCGTCAAGGACGTGCGCCAGTGGCAGAACCCCGACAAATACCACGAGGACAGCGCGCTGGATGGCGTGGCGTACGCCTCACTGAAGGCTGAGGCCCTGGCCGCTGGAGACAAGCCATGAAAACTGTCGGAGAAATCATCGAGGCGGCGAAATCGAGCGACCGGCCTGACTGCGAAGACCTGCGCCTATCAATCACCATCAAAATCACCATTCGTCCAGGTCGTGGAGACGTTGTATCTGGTGCTTGTACTCGCAGAGTATCTGATAGGTAGCGCTCGCGGTCCCAGTGGTCAGAGCACCGACCACACCGCAATCTGCCTCTACGAACTTCTCCCACGCTGCCTGCGCCTGGGGCATCATGTCCGGCACATCTTTCGGAAGCGAGCCTTCATCGGCGTACCCCTTTGCGGAGGCCAGGGCCTTCTGGTACTTCTCTTTCACCGCGTCTTTGGCTGCCTCGCGCATTGCATATGCGCAAAGACCTGAATCCTGAGTGGTTTTGGTCTCCGGCTTCCTCAAGCACTGCTGCCAATCGGCCTCCAGCTTCGCCGCGTACTGACGCACCGCTGCATCCCGTGCTGCAATCTCTGCTTCTTCCCCGTGCAGCTCGGCGCGGGCTGGGCCCACTACTACCAGCACCGCGCCTGCGATACCGGCCTTGATAGCGGTCTTCATTGTTCTCATTTCCCTGAGTGATAGCCCGTCCGGCGTGGTGCCGTTCCAGGCGGGTTTGGCTCGGCCAAAAGCCGGGCTGAGGTGATCCCTGACGCATTATATGCGTCGCCATCACCATCGAGCAGGGGCCCCGCAACATTTCAACCGCAATCAAGGCCCTGATCAGAGCGCGCGATCAGCTTCGGCAAGATCGAGACGCCCCTGCTGGTGCGCTGGGCAAGGCAGAAGAAAGGACGAAAACCGGCAGGGACCGGTTTGTCCCGCTGAATGATCGGGCCTTGAGGGCGATCCAGTTCGCAAGGGAGTACGCGGATCGCCGCAGGCATGGGAAGGGAGTGGTGACCGAAACGCCGTTCGTGTTCCCGCCGTCGAAGAACGCTGAGCACGTGAAACAGACGTCTGATCTGCACAAGCAGTGGGTGCCAGTGCTGAACGAATTGGGGATCAGGCGTCGTCCCCCATACAACTGCCGTCACACCTATGCGACAATATGCTTAATGTCCGGCCTCAACCCCGCATTTATCGCCCAACAGCTGGGTCACAGCGTGCAGATGCTGCTGTCGACGTATGCCCGTTGGCTCAACTCAAGCTCCAACTGGAGCGAGCTGGAAAAACTCTAGATTGGTATCAAATCGGTATCAGCTGACAATCCAGCGTCGTAAGTTACTGATAGGTAAGCCCTTTGATCTCCACCGCCAACATCACCATGCAGTTCGGCTCCAAGCCGCTGTTCGAAAACGTCTCGGTCAAATTCAACAACGGCAACCGCTACGGCCTGATCGGCGCCAACGGGTGCGGCAAGTCGACCTTCATGAAGATCCTCGGTGGCGACCTGGAGCCGTCCGGTGGCCAGGTCATGCTCGAGCCGAACACCCGCCTCGGCAAGCTGCGCCAGGACCAGTTCGCCTACGAGGAATTCACCGTCATCGACACGGTGATCATGGGCCACGGCCAGCTGTGGAAGGTCAAAGCCGAGCGTGACCGCATCTACTCGCTGCCGGAAATGACCGAGGAAGACGGCATGGCCGTCGCCGAGCTGGAAACCGAATTCGCCGAAATGGACGGCTACACCGCCGAATCGCGCGCCGGTGAACTGCTGCTGGGCCTGGGCATTCCGCTGGAACAGCACTTCGGCCCGATGAGCGAAGTGGCACCCGGCTGGAAGCTGCGTGTGCTGCTGGCCCAGGCGCTGTTCTCGGATCCGGACGTACTGCTGCTCGACGAACCGACCAACCACCTGGACATCAACACCATTCGTTGGTTGGAAACGATTCTGACGGCGCGTAACAGCACCATGATCATCATTTCCCACGACCGTCACTTCCTCAACAGTGTGTGCACGCACATGGCCGACCTGGACTACGGTGAGCTGCGCCTGTTCCCGGGCAACTACGACGAGTACATGACCGCGGCCACCCAGTCGCGTGAGCAACTGCTGTCGGACAACGCCAAGAAGAAAGCCCAGATCGCCGAGCTGCAGACCTTCGTCAGCCGCTTCTCGGCCAACGCCTCCAAGGCCAAGCAAGCCACTTCGCGCGCCAAGCAGATCGACAAGATCCAGCTGGCCGAGGTCAAGCCTTCGAGCCGGGTCAGCCCGTTCATCCGCTTCGAGCAGACCAAGAAGCTGCACCGCCAGGCCGTCGTCGTCGAGAAAATGGCCAAGGCCTTCGACGACAAGGTGCTGTTCAAGAACTTCGACATTACCGTCGAAGCCGGCGAGCGCGTAGCGATCATCGGCCCCAACGGTATCGGCAAGACCACCTTGCTGCGCACATTAGTGGGCGAGATGAAGCCGGATGCAGGTTCGGTGAAGTGGACCGACAGCGCCGAGGTGGGTTACTACGCCCAGGACCATGCGCACGACTTCGAAGACGACCTGACCCTGTTCGACTGGATGGGCCAGTGGACCTCCGGTGAGCAGATCATCCGTGGCACCCTGGGGCGCATGCTGTTCTCCAACGACGAGATCCTTAAGTCGGTGAAGGTGATTTCCGGTGGTGAGCAGGGCCGCATGCTGTTCGGCAAGCTGATCCTGCAGAAGCCAAACGTGCTGGTGATGGACGAACCCACCAACCACCTGGACATGGAATCGATCGAAGCGCTGAACCTGGCGCTGGAGAACTACCCGGGCACGCTGCTGTTCGTCAGCCATGACCGTGAGTTCGTGTCGTCGCTGGCGACCCGCATCATCGAACTGTCGCCGGACGGTGTGGTGGACTTCAGCGGCACTTATGACGACTACCTGCGCAGCCAGGGTGTGTTGGTCTGAGTTAGCTGACCCGGCCTGGCCATCTTCGGATGGCCAGGCCACCGACGAATAATTCGTTAGCCTGCTTTCATTTCCTTCGCACAACGCCCATGATGAGGCCACGCCCAACCGCCCGCCCGCGAACGAGCCCATGACCGCGCAACAGCCCGCCTCCAGCAGCACCTTCAGTATCACCCTGCAGATCCTGTCGATCGTCTTCTATACCTTCATTGCCTTCCTCTGCATCGGCCTGCCGATCGCGGTGCTGCCCAGCTATGTCCATGACCAGTTGGGCTTCGGCGCGGTGATCGCCGGGGTGACCATCGGCCTGCAGTATCTGGCCACCCTGCTCAGCCGGCCATTCGCCGGACGCGTGGCCGATACCTTGGGCGGCAAGCAGGCGATCCGCTATGGCTTGCTGGGTATCGCTGCCTGCGGTGTGCTGACACTCGCTTCGGCCTGGACCGTGAGCGCGCCGTTGCTGAGCCTGGCGCTGTTGCTGGGTGGACGCTTGCTGCTGGGGCTTGCCCAGGGTCTGATTGGCGTTGCCACCCTGAGTTGGGGCATCAGCCAGGTGGGGCCTGAACATACTGCCAGGGTGATTTCCTGGAACGGTATCGCTTCCTACGGCGCGATCGCCATCGGTGCACCCGTTGGCGTGTTGGCGGTCGATAGCCTGGATTTCGCAGTTCTCGGCCCGGCGCTACTGGTGCTGGCCCTGCTGGCCTTGCTGGTACTGCGCCAACGGCCGGATGTGGTGGTGGTACGCGGTGAGCGGCTACCGTTCTGGTCGGCGTTCGGCCGCGTCGCGCCGTGCGGGCTGGGCCTGACCCTGGCGTCGATCGGCTACGGCACCCTGACCACGTTCGTCACCCTGTATTACCTGGAGCGCGGATGGATGGGCGCAGCCTGGTGCCTGAGTGCTTTCGGGCTGTGCTTCATCATTTCACGGCTACTGTTCGTCAATGCGGTCAACCGTTTTGGCGGCTACAACGTGGCGGTCGCCTGCATGGCCACGGAAGTGCTCGGCTTGAGCCTGCTGTGGTTGGCGCCCTCGCCCGTGTGGGCGCTGCTTGGCGCCGGCCTCACCGGTTTCGGCCTGTCGCTGGTTTACCCGGCGCTGGGCGTCGAGGCGATCAAGCAGGTACCCAGCAGCAGCCGCGGCGCAGGGCTGGGTGCCTATGCGGTGTTCTTCGACATGGCATTGGCAGTCGCCGGCCCACTGATGGGGGCCGTGGCGGTGCATTTGGGCTATGCCTCGATCTTCTGCGTCGCGGCCCTGCTGGCGTTGGCCGGGGTTGGCCTGACGTTACTGCTGGCGCGGCGCAGCCGTCGCGGCTGAACGTTCGGCGTGCTCCGGCGCGCCAAGGGCCTGGCTGAAGAAGGCCGCAGTGTCGCGTTGCAGCGAGTGATGGATATGCCGGCGATCGACGCCTGCTGCGTCCTTGCACAGCGCCGCCATGCGCGCCCATTGTTCTTCGTCGCAACGGGCCATGAACACGAAGTGACCGGCGCCTGCCAGCAGACGGTAATCCGGCGTCACTGGCAGCTTGCGTGCCAGCGCCTCGGCATTGCGGTCCACGGCTAGCAACTGGTCATTGTCGCCGCTGTAGATCAGTGCCGGCACCTTGACACTGGCCAAGGCGTGGCGGCCAAACATCAGGCTCAACGGGGCCATCAGCATCACAGCGCCCACCCTGGAATCTGCCTTGGGCGCCAACTCGCTGCGGTCGGCGATCAGCACGCCGTGGGTTTTGCAGGCATCGACATCGGTCGGGCGCTCCAGGCAATACCGGCGCAAGCGATCAAGGTCGGGCTGGGCGCCGGAGAGGATCAACGCCGTTTCACCACCGGCCGAATAGCCGATCACGCCAACCTTGCCGCTGTTCAGATAAGGGCCGAGCAAGGCGTCATCGCGGGCGGCCGTAATCGCCGCACTGATCTGCAAGGGTCGGCCATAGAGGTTGCTCAGGGTGCCCAGGCGGCTGTGGTCCCGCGCGTTGTCACCTGGGTGCACCACCGCCACCACCACGAACCCCTCGCGGGCCAGGGATGTTGCCAGGTAGTGCAACGCCAACGGACTGCCGGTATTGCCATGCGACAGCACCAACAGCGGGAATTGGCCGAGCGCGACAGGGGCTTCTTCGGCGACATCGACGGGGTAGCCATCGATCCGCGTGCCGTGGGTGGTACCTTGTGCCGGATAGAACGCCAGCGCCTGCATAGGGCGGGCATCGACAGGGTCGGTCAATGTCATAGGGTGCAGGCCCGCGACCCAGGACGCCGCCTCGGCGTGGGCCATCAGGCCACCGAGCAGGAGTAGTGCCAGCATGTAACGGGAGATGTTCATTGGCCACTATCCCACGCGCAGCGAGTGGATAGCGTCAGGATAGAACCAGACCCGGTAGGTGCAGATGAAAACTGGATGAAAAACCGGCTGGCGCACAGGCGACAGCCGGTTTATTTACGCCAGCCGATCAGGCCACGGCGAACAGTTCGTTGGCAATCTGCGCCTGGGCGGCATCGATGGCCTTGCTGCGATGGTCCGGGCCGTAGGCCAGGCCGTGGGCACGGACGATTTCCAGGTCGGTGATGCCGATGAAGCCGAGGAACACCTTGAGGAAGTCTTCGTGGCCAGCGCCGCTCGGCTGGCCAGCGTGCAGGCCGCCAGCAGTCGATACCAGCACCACTTTCTTGTCACCGCACAGGCCTTCCGGGCCTGCTTCGGTGTAGCGGAAGGTCTTGCCAGCCACGGCGACGCGGTCGATCCAGGCCTTGAGTTGGGTCGGCACGGTGAAGTTGTACATCGGCGCGCCAATCACTACCGCATCAGCGGCGAGGAATTCTTCCAGGGTTTCAGCGCTCAGCTTGGCCTCGAACGCCTGGGCTGCATCGCGTACGTCTTCCGGGGTGCCGGCGGCGACCAGGGTGGCGGCCGAGAAGTGGGCGATGGCATCAGCGGCCAGGTCGCGATAGACCACTTCAAGGCCTGGCTCGGCGGCTTGCCAGGCTTCGACCACTTCGCGGCTCAGCTGGCGGGAGGCGGAATTGTCGCCCAGGATGCTCGAATCGATATGCAACAGTTTCATGGGACTCTCCTGTGAATGAAGACCGCAGCGTTGGGCGATCACGATGGGGAGAATCCTACCGGGGCGGCGAATAGCTGATAAGTCGGCAAAAATGCGTTAGTTTGTCCCACAGATAGAACAGTGAGACAGCGCCATGCAAGACCTCAACGACCTCTTCTACTTTGCCCAGGTGGTCGAAGCCGGTGGTTTCGCCGCCGCCGGGCGCCAGTTGGGCATTCCCAAATCACGCTTGTCGCGGCGCATTGCCGAGTTGGAGGAGCGCCTGGGCACCCGGCTGCTGCAGCGCACCACCCGGCAACTCAAACTGACCGCAGTGGGCGAGCGCTACCTGCACCACTGCCAGGCCATGCTGCTGGAAGCCGAGGCTGCCGACGAGGTGGTAGCGAGCATGAGCAGCGAGCCGCGCGGGCGCTTGCGGGTGTCGTGCCCGGTGGCGCTGGCTCATGCGTTCCTGCCGGATGTGATCAGCCGCTTTCTGCAGCAGTACCCGCAGGTGCAACTGGACATGGTGCTGCTCAACCGCCGTGTCGACCTGATTTCCGAGGGTATCGACGTTGCCTTGCGCGTGCGCGACCTGGGCGACGAAGACCCGGCGCTGGTCACTCGTCGGCTGCGCCAGGCGCAGATGCAGCTGGTGGCCGCACCGGGGTTTGCCGACCATGTCCGCGAGCCGTCCGAGCTGGCTGCATTACCTGTGCTGGGCGCCGCCGAAGCCGATCGGCTGGTGCATTTTCGCCTGCTCGGGGCGGATGGCCGCCAGCAGGACATCGCCCTGGAGCCGCGCCTGGCCATCGATGATTTCGTCGTGCGCAATGCGGCCGTGAAGGCAGGGCTGGGGTTTACCGCGCTGCCGAGCATGTTCTGCGAGGAAGAACTGGAACGGGGCGAACTGGTGCGGCTGCTGCCGGACTGGTCGCTGCCAGGTGGCTACTTGCAGGCGGTTTACCCTCATCGGCGGGGCTTGTTGCCGGCCGTGCGGGTATGGATCGACCATCTGGCAGCGTCGTTCGAGGCGTGTGGAGAACGTTATGTCTAGACAGAAGATGACCGAGGAGCAGGTCGCGGCGTTCTGCCTGAGCCTTCCCGGGGCACGAGAAGATTACAAATGGGGCGGCATCCGGGTGTTCTCGGTGGCCGGCAACAAGATGTTCGCGGTGCTCGACCTGGCCGGGGCGGGGTTGTCGTTCAAGGTGGCCGATGAGCTGTTTCTAGGCTACTGCGACCGTCCCGGCGTGCGCCCGGCGCCTTACCTGGCGCGGGCGCGGTGGATCAGCATGGTGGCCCCCTACCCCATGGGCGGGGAAGAACTGTGCGATCTGCTGCAGCGCTCGCACCAACTGGTGGTGCGGCGCCTGGCTAAGCGATTGCAGCTGGGGTTGCTGATTTGAGTTGTCAGCTCAGCGGCAGAAAGCGCCCGCCCAAAATCAGCTGATCAAACCAGAACACCTGGTGCACCATCACGATGGCCCAGAACACCAGCTGATACGAAACCTTGCGGGTCTTGTGCCGAAACAGCTGTTGGGCCAATAGTGCTCCAGGCCAGCCACCGAGGAGCTCAGCGGCATGCAGCACTTTCTCGGGGGTGCGCCAGGCGCCATTACGCGCTTGGTGCTTATCCTGCCAGTACAGCAGCAGGGTGATCAGGCTCATCGCCGGATAGACTCCCAGTGGCAGCCAGGACTGCCCGCGCCAGGCCATCTGCGCGGCACCTGCCAGCGGCAGCAGACAAAGCAAGCCCAGCGCCAGCAGCTTCAGGCGCACATTGCGTACGCCCTCCTCCCTTGCCGTTTGCACCCGTGCCATATCAGCCGTGCGCCGTCGACCAGTCGACCCAGCCGAACTGCCAGGTCGCCAGGATCAGCAGGCCAAAGACGATGCGGTACCAGGCGAATGCGGCATAGCTGTGGTTGGCGATGAACTTGAGCAGCGCGCGCACGGCGATCATGGCGAAGATGAACGAGGTCACGAAGCCGATGGCGAACACCGGCAAGTCGCTCGGCTCGAACAGATGGCGGTACTTGTAGCCCGAGTAAACCGCCGCGCCGACCATGGTCGGCATCGCCAGGAAGAACGAGAACTCGGTGGCGGCCTTGCGCGACAGGCCGAACAGCAGGCCGCCGATGATGGTCGAGCCGGAGCGCGAAGTGCCCGGGATCATCGCCAGGCATTGAATGAAGCCGATCTTCAGCGCATGCGACCAGCGCATGTCGTCGACGTGGTCGACTTCCACGCGGTGCGTGCGGCGCTCGGCCCACAGCATGATCACCCCACCGACCACCAGGGCCGCCGCCACCGTGATCGGGTTGAACAGGTATTCATGGATCAGGTCGGCGAACAGCACACCCAGCACCACGGCCGGCAGGAACGCCAGCAGCAGGTTGGCCGTGAAACGCCGCGCGGTTGGCTGGCTGGTCAGGCCGAACACCACATCGAGAATCTTGCGCCGGAACTCCCACACCACCGCCAGGATCGCCGCCAGCTGGATGATGATGTTGAAGGCCATGGCCCGTTCGCCAGCAAAACCGATCAGGTCGGCGACGATGATCTGGTGGCCGGTACTGGAGATCGGCAAGAACTCTGTCAGCCCCTCGACCACGCCTAAGATGATTGCCTGGAAGGCAGTCCAAAAATCCATCATTCCCCCGGTTGGAGCGCTGCTGCTTGCAGGCCCCTTGTTCTTGATTTGCTTGTGATTGCCGCACGCGGCGCGGCATTTTTACAGCGACTGCTGGGACCAATGCCAGCAGAAAAGTTCAGCCAGCCTAAAGGTTTCATCTTGCGCGGCCGAGATCCTAGCAAAGCGGCGTTGCAATCGCTTGCGCGGCATGTTGCAGACTAGACGGCAACTAGCACTTAGCCATTAGTCGGGTAGGTCGCCAGCGCCAAAGCATGCTTCGATGCACCTTAATAAAAAGAACAATGCGGGAGTGCCGTTCATGAAGACCTTGAGGTCGATGTCGATCAGTCGCCGGTTGTGGCTGATTCTGCTGGTGGCCGTAGCCATGTTGGCGATTCTTGGCCTGCTGATGCTGCCTCAGATCCATGGCGACCTGTACCAGGCCAAGGCGGAGAAAACCCGCCATGTGGTGCAGACCGCTGCCGGAGTGCTGGCCTATTACCAAGGCCTTGAAACCGCCGGAACCCTCAGCCGCGAGGCCGCGCAGCAACAGGCCCTTCAGGTAGTGCGGGCGCTGCGCTATGACCAGAACGATTACTTCTGGATCAACGACCTCGGGCCGAAGATGATCATGCACCCGGCCAACCCCAAACTGGACGGCCAGGACCTCTCGGCCATTCGCGACCCCGACGGTTTTGCCGTGTTCAACGAAATGGCCACCCTCGCCCGCAGCCAGGGCGCAGGCCCGGTCAACTATCGCTGGCCCAAGCCAGGCGCCAGCGAGCCCGTGGCCAAGACCTCGTATATCCAATTGTTCAAGCCCTGGGGCTGGGTCATCGGCTCCGGCGTGTACATCGACGACGTCCAGGCCGAGTTCGCCCGCCAGTTGCGCGATGCCTCGCTGGTCGGCCTGGGTATCGCCCTGCTGATGGCCCTGGTGGTCATGCTCATTGCCCGCAGCATCGCCCAGCCGTTGCAGGAGGCGGTGCAGGCCATGGGCAACATCGCCAGTGGCGAGAGCGACCTGACCCGGCGCCTGGACACCCATGGCCACGACGAAATCACCTACCTGGGCGAGCACTTCAACCGCTTCAACGGCAAATTGCAGGATGTGGTTGGCCAACTGCAAGGTGCGGCGCATTCGTTGGCGCAGTCCGCTGGCCGGGTCGGTGACAACGCAGGTGCCGCGCAGCAGCACAGCGCCCAGCAGTCGCTGCAGATGGACCAGGTGGCAACGGCGGTCAATGAAGTGACCTATGCGGTGCAGGACGTGGCCAAGACGGCCGAACAGGCCGCTGGCGAGATGCGTGCGGCGCAGCAGCAGGTGGAACATGGCCAGCAAGCCATCCACGGCAGCCTGCAACAGATCGACCGGCTTTCGGCGACCATCGACCAGGCCGTGCAGGTGATCCGCGGCCTGGCCGGGCACAGCACGAAAATCGGCGGGGTGCTGGACGTCATCCGCTCCATCGCCGAGCAGACCAACCTCCTCGCGCTCAACGCCGCCATCGAAGCCGCCCGTGCCGGCGAGCAGGGCCGCGGCTTCGCGGTAGTGGCCGATGAAGTGCGGCTGCTGGCCCAGCGCAGTGCGCAGTCCACCGCCGAGATCCACACCATGATCGAGCACCTGCAGGGGCAATCGGATGCGGCGGTCAAGGCCATCGACACCAGCAGCGAAGCGTCGCGCCAGACCGTGGAACAGGCACGCGAGGCTGGCTCCAGCCTGGACGCCATCAGCCAGGCGCTGCACAAGCTCACCCTGCTCAACGCCACCATTGCCAGCGCCACCCTGCAGCAGTCGCATGTGGTCGAGGAGATCAACCGCAATGTGCTGGATACCGCCGGGTTGTCACAGCAGACCGCAGAGGCGGCGCGCCAGTCCAGCGACGCCGGGGTGGCGCTGGGGCAGTTGAGCGAAGAGCTCGAGCAACTGTTGCGGCAATTTCGCGTATGAGTGCACGCGCGCATGAAATGTGACATAGCTGTTACCCACGTTGCTCACACGCTACAATCGCGGCCCTTCCCCTTTCCAAGGATCGCCGATGTCCGGCCTCGAACTCATCGCTGCCGTGCTCGGCGTCACCGCCGTGTGGCTGACCGTCAAGCAGAACGCCTGGTGCTGGCCGATCGGCCTGGTGATGGTGCTTATCTATGGCTGGCTGTTCTTCGAAGTGAAGCTGTACTCGGGGATGTTGCTACAGATGGCCTACGCGGTGTTGCAGCTCTACGGCTGGTGGCAATGGAAGCGTCCGGACCGCACCGAGGATGCGCGCGTGGTGTCGCGCCTGCCAGGGCGAGCTGTGTTGCGCGGATTGGCGGCGGGGCTGGTGCTCAGCGTCGCCCTCGGCGCGGCCATGGCCCACTGGACCGATGCCGCCCTGCCCTGGCTCGACGCCACGCTGACTGGCTTCAGCCTGGTCGCGCAGTTGTGGATGGCGCAAAAACGCGTTCAATGCTGGCCACTATGGCTGGTAGTGGATGTGGCTTACGTCGGCCAGTACCTGCACCAGCAGCTCTACTTCACGGCCGGTTTCTTCGTCGTGCTTACCCTGATCGCCGTGCGTGGTTGGCTGGAGTGGCACCGTGACCCGGCCCTGAAGGCCGCAAAGGTGCAAGCATGAAGGTGTTGGTACTGTGCGGCCCCGAGTCCAGCGGCAAAAGCTGGCTCAGCGGCGAAATTCAGGCGCACTTCGGCGGCGTGGTGGTGAGCGAGTACGTGCGCCACTTCATTGACCAGGTGGGCCGCGATACCTGCTACGCCGATATCACCCCCATCGCTCGTGGCCAGCTGGCCTGGGAGGACCAGGCCCGGGGGCAGGCGCCGCAATTGCTGATCCTCGACACCCACTTGCTCAGCAACATGCTCTGGAGCCGCGCATTGTTCCAGGATTGCCCCGCATGGCTCGAGCAGGCCTTGCTATCCCGTCATTACGACCTGCACCTGTTGCTCAGCCCGCAGGGGGTCGATTGGGTAGCCGACCCTCTGCGCTGCCAACCGGCTCTGGCAGACCGTCAAAAATTCTTCGATGACAGCCTGCTGTGGCTGCAACATCACCAGCAAACGCTGCAAATCATCGAAGGCGACTGGCCGCAACGCAGCGCGGCCGCCTTGTCGGCCGTACAGTGTCTACTGCAAGGAAAAATACCGGTTTGCCCCACCGAGTGTTAAGCCGGTGACACACCCCGCCAAGCCTTGACCCCCGTATTTGCGCGCTCCTCCACCGATTCCCGGGTGAGTGTCACAGCCGTGATACAGCACTGAGAAAAGCGCCTCGGGCAGCGTCTACAACGGGCAAAACGGCGATTTGCACCAGATCTGTCTCAGCACTGATACACCAACTTCAAGCCGCATCCCGCCAGATTCGGCAAGCTGCTGAATGCAAAGCATTATCCAAAAGCGGCACGCCTCCTGCTCTCCTCCTCGCAACGCTGCACCCGGCCAGCGCTCGAAGAAGGAATTGCCATCATGAGGAAAACGGACAAAGGCATCACTCGCCTCCTGCTGGTCAGTTGCGCACTGAGCACCGGTTTAAGCCTGTCAGCCCAGGCTGCCGATGGCATCATCGTGATCACCCGCGATGTGCAACCGCGCATGGCCATCCGCGCACCGTTGGCGCCCGACCCCAATCCGACCACCGCCAACGCCAACCCGTCCGCTTACGTGATCAAGCAAACCAACGAGCTGAGTGACGGTGACTTCGCCAACATCACCAGCGGCACCGGCATCTCTTCGCTGATCACCCAGCAGACCGACAACCTCGGCGGCAACATCAGCAACCAGAACCAGCTGCCCAACATGGCAGCAGGCCGGGGCACAGGGTCCGGCAACGGCATTTCCAACATGGTCAACTCCAGCGTGCAGCGCGGCCTTGCGCCCCTGCAGATCCTGACCGGAGGCAAATGACATGAGGCAGACGCTGTTCATCCTCGCCACGCTGTGCAGTGCATCGGCCCTCGCCCAATCTCCCGTTCCAGTGATCAACAACGCCAACATCGACAATTCCGGCGCGCAATATCAAGGCAACTTCAGCGTCAACCAGGCGGCGGGCGACCAACAGCAGCAGGCCAACGCCCGAGCCATCGCCACTGGCCACGAGGCGGCCGCCACCACGCAGATCCGCCAACGCCAACTGTCCATCGTCGACCCCAACATGGGGGCCAGCGCCAGCATCCAGGGCAATGCCTTCAGCCATGGCAGCGGCGCACTGGGCGTCAACCAGAGCGCGGGCGCCAGTACCCAGCAGGCAAATGCCCTGCGCATCAGTCTCAGTACACAACCGCAAAGCATCGATGACAGCGTCCTGTTGCAACAGAACGTGGCGCTGGTCAACAGCTCCGATCCAACTGACAGCTCCCCCGGCTATCGCCAGGTCACCACCGGTGACCAGGCATTCACCGGTAGCCGCGGGGTCATCCAGTTGAATCAGAGCGCCGGGGTGGGCAACCAGACGGCAAACACCCTGAGCGTGCGGGTCGCCAATTGACCCGATGAAGGTAAGAACAACACTTAACCTAAAGAAGACGGAGAAACACCATGAAACCTTCGATGGCAATCAAGCCTCTGGTTTTCGCAATTGCTGCGGTCATGGCTGTTGCTGCACAAGCGGATCAGAACGATAGACGGGGTGGCCACGGCCACGGTAACAACAACCACCAGCAGATGGACCGGGCGGTTTACACCACCGCCGAGGCCACTGCCACTGACTCCCAACGGAGCACTGGCAACTCCATCCGCAACGAAGGCACCATCAACGAAGCCGAAATGAGCAGTTCCGGGGCAGGCGCCAGCGGCAACGTCGGCGTCAACGTGGCAGCCGGTAACGGCAACCAGCAGGACAACGCCGCGGCAATCGCCAACACCTCGTCCGATAACGCCGATATCGACAACAGCTTCGTCTTCGGCACCGCCACCGCCAGCGCCGAGGTCGTCCAGCGCAGCAACAACAACGTCGTCAACAACTGGTCGACTCAAAGCTCCGCAGTCATGAGTGGCTCGGCTGATGGTGCCAGTGGCAACATTGGTATCAACATCGCTGGTGGCGACCTGAACCAGCAGAAAAATACCATGGCCATTGCCAACAATGCCGCGGCTATTGGTAACTCCAGCGCCAGTGCTTCGGCTGACCAGAATGGACCTGGCCTGGAAGTGAACAACCGCGCTGACCGCACCTACACCATCGACACGCTGACCTTCACCACTTCGAAAAGTGGCTCGGCCTCGCGTAGCGGTGCGTACGATGCAAGCGTCGACAAGAGCTCCAGCTCGAGCTTCAGCGTAGCGGGCTCGCAAAGCAGCAACGCCAGCGGGTCGAAGAGCAGCAGCTCCAGCGGTTCGAGCAGCATGACCGCCAGCGGCTCCAACAGCAGCAGCGCCAGTGGCACCAACAGCATGACCGCCAGTGGTTCCAACAGCTGGGACGCCAGTGGTTCGGCTAGCCGTGACCACAGCTCTTCGTCCAACACTACGCTGAGCGCTTCGCTCGATGCCGACGCCAATGGCAGCGCATCGTCGTCGCAAACCTTCGGCAACTTCACTCGCTCGCGCAGCTCCGACTTCGACGCATCGCTCAGTGCAAACCTCGATGCATCGATCGACCGTTCGCACGAGTCGGCCAGCAACTCGTCGTTCGACAAGTCCTTCGACTCGTCCTTCGACAAGGCGTATGACTCTTCGTATGACCGTACCCGCGACTCGTCCTATGACAAGGCGCGCGATACCTCCTACGAGAAGGCACACGACTCTGCGTGGGAAAAAGCCAGCGCTTCGGACTACGCGAAATCTGGCGAGAAAGCGTCTGAATCGTCGGACTCGATCTCGAAGAGCTTCAGCGAGTCTAGCGAGTATGCGCTGAGCAACACCGTGTCGTTCCAAGTGCTGACCCCGACCGGCTGGGCCAACCCTGTGACCAACACCGCTACCCTGAGTGGTTCGGTGAACGGCGGCAGCGGCAACCTGGGCGTCAACGTGGCAGCGGGTGTCGGCAACCAGCAAAGCAACTCGCTGGCCATCTCCAACACCTCGATGTAACACGCGCGGCCTGAGGCCCCCTTCGGGGGGCCTCTTTCTAACAAGAAAAAGCAGGGGGGCGTCGAACATGCGCATTATCGCCTTGGCGTTTTTGCTGTGCATGGCCAGTGTCAGCGAAGCAGCCCAGATGCCGTTGTCCGTCCTGCCGGGTGGTGCGGTGATCTACAAGCCCATCCAGAGCATCCGCGAGCGCAAGTTCGCCGACCTGGTCCAGCAGAAAACCGATTTCAGTTGCGGCGCGGCGTCGCTGGCAACCATCCTGCGCCAGGCCTACTGGCTGGATGTGGACGAACACCAGGTGATCGAAGGCATGCTCGAGCACGCCAACCAGGACCTGGTTCGCACCCAAGGCTTCTCGATGCTCGACATGAAGCGCTACGTCGAAAGCCTCGGCATGCGCGCACGCGGCTACAAGGTCGCCGCCGATACGCTACACAGCATCCGCATACCCGTGGTCGTGCTGATGGACATCCGTGGCTACAAGCACTTCGTGGTCATGCAGAAGGTCGACCGGGGCTGGGTGTACATCGGTGATCCAGTGCTTGGCCACAAACGCTTCAAACTCGATGATTTCATCAAAGGCTGGAACGGCATCATCTTCGCCGTGATCGGCCAAGGGTACGACAAGGCCAATGCCCTGCTCGACCCGCCGCTGCCGCTGAGCGCCAAGAACCGCATCAGCAACTTCACCCCGGTGCAGGACGCCGAGTTGATGGACTTCGGTTTCATCCAAAGCGACTTCTTCTAAATGACGACAGTGGGCATGACGCTCCGGGAGCACCCCATGAAGACTTCAATCTGGCTGGCCGCCCTTTGCCTGGCCGCCAGCCTGCCAACCCAGGCACAGACGTTCAAACCCATCGAACTGAAGGATCAGGAGCTGGACAACTTGCGTGGGCGCTACGTGCTGCCTGGGCGGATCGTCAGCTTCGGCATCGTCATGACCAGCACCTGGCAAAATGCCAATGGTGAAGTGATCGGCGCCACGTCTGCGATGCAGATCCAGCAAAACACCATCAAACCGCAGTTCTATGTGTCGATGATCAATGAAAAAGGCATGGGCGCAGGGCAGCAGAACCAGGGCACCGGTATGGTGACCGGCGGCAGCGGCCTCAATACCACCGAAGGCGTCACCCAGGTGGTGCGCGCCGCCGGGGACTACAACACCGCCTACAACGACGTCGGCATCAATGTCACCAAGGGCAATGAAGCGCCCGCCACTCAACCGCAGGGCCAGGCCCTGGCGGCAGGCACGACGCTGGTCGGCGCCAATGGCGCAGGTTCGCTGAGCGTTACCGCCAACGGTACCGGCGTACAACTGGGCATCGTCGCCAACAACAACCAGGGCAGCACGTTGCAGCGCCTGGGTGAGGGCGGCCTGATGCAGAACACCACCCTGCTCGGCGCCAGCAACCAGGTGCGCAACCTGACCCAGCTCAATGTGGTACTGCGCGATGCCCCGGCGTCGGCTGGCTCGATGAATGCCAACCTCGATCAACTCAAAGGCCTCCGCAATTCGGGATACTGATCTACGCTCAGTCTCATCGCACAAGTAGTCAGAAGGGACGGCTAATCCATGCACCGTTTGTTGACGTTCAGAGCTATCGTTTGTTTGACCACCCTGGCCCCGGCCACTCTGCTACAGGCGGCAACCGACCCTCAGGTCGAAGCACTCAAACAGGAGCTGATCGCGCTCAAGGAGCGCTACGAAGCGCAGCAGAACGCACTGATGGTGCTGGAACAACGGCTGCGCCAGGTGGAGGAAGCCCCACCGGCACCGGCACCGAAGCGTCTGACCAAGTCGCCCGCCGAGGGCGTCAAAGGTGGCCAGACCGTCGCCGCCGGCGCACCCGGCACCACGGGCAGTTCCTACGGCCAATCGCTGCAGGACAATTCTGAACCGGCGCAAAGCGTGTCCAACCTGTACGACGAAGCCAGTGGCTTCTTCGGCGGCGGCAAATTCAGTGTCGAAACCGGCCTGACCTATACCCACTACGACACCCGCGCCTTGACCCTCAACGGCTTCCTGGCGCTGGACTCGATTTTCCTCGGCAATATCAACATCGACCGCATCAAGGCCGACAACTGGACGCTGGACCTCACGGCCCGCTACAACGTCGACCAACGTTGGCAGTTCGACATCAACGTGCCGATCGTGTATCGCGAGTCGACCTATTCTTCCGGTGGCGCGGGCGGTGCGGCCGGCGTGAGTTCGGACGGTACGGTGACGCGCGACCCGACCATTGGCGATATCAACTTCGGGGTGGCCTACAAGTTCATCGACGAGTCGGAGAACTGGCCTGATGCCGTTGCTACCCTGCGGGTCAAGGCACCGACCGGTAAAGACCCCTATGGGATCAAACTGGTCCAGGTCGCCGGCAACGACAACCTGGCGATCCCCGAAGACCTCCCCACCGGCAACGGCGTGTGGGCGATCACCCCCGGTATCTCGCTGGTCAAGACCTTCGACCCGGCCGTGCTGTTCGGTAGCTTGTCCTACACCTACAACATGGAGGATTCGTTCAGCGACATCAGCCCGCAGGTCAACACCAAGGTGCCGGGTGACGTGAAACTGGGCGACTCCTGGCAGATTGGTGGCGGTATCGCGTTCGCCCTGAACGAAAAAATGAGTATGTCGTTCTCGGTCACCGACCAATTCTCACGCAAGAGCAAGATCAAACCCGACGGCGGCGACTGGCAGTCGATCACCAACAGCGACTACAACGCTGCCAACTTCAACATCGGCATGACCTTCGCGGCCTCCAACAACCTGACCATCGTGCCAAACCTTGCGATCGGCTTGACCGACGATGCTCCGGACTTCTCGTTCAGCCTGAAATTCCCCTACTACTTCTAACCTTCCAGAAGCCGGGCCCCAAGCGGGCCCGGCATTTGGTAACAGACCTTGTAGCCGACCGCTTTCCTGGAATCAGCCTGTTATCATCGCGCACAGATATGTGACGGTTTAACGGCAATTAAGGAAAGTTTTCGTGAAGAACCTGCTTGGCCACCCGCATGCCCGGCTCGTCGCCCTGGTGACCCTGGTGCTGGTGATTCCCCTGGCTGCGCGCGCCCTGCTGGGTTGGTCCAACCCGTTGGGCTACCTCTCCGACCTCGCCATTGGCGGCCTGCTGGTTCTACTGCTGCACCGTCGCCCCTGGTGGCTGGCGTTGCCGGTACTGCTGGCGTGGGCTGCGTTGTGGGTGGCGTCGGCCGAGCTGGTCAGCGCTGTCGGCCGGCTGCCAAACAGTGCTGACCTGGGTTACCTGTTCGATCCGCAATTCATGGAAAACTCCACCGGCGGCAGCCTGGCCCATGCCTGGCTGCCCTGGGTCATGGGCGCTGGTTTGCTGGCCTGGGCGATGGCGGCCTGGCACAGCCGAGGCCATCGCGGCATTCCGGTAGGGCTCAAGACTCTGGCCTGCACGCTGGCACTGTTCGCCGTGCACTGGGGCAGCCAAAACCTTGCGCCGTCCGATGCCGACCAATGGCGACAGTACAACCTCCCCCACCAACTCCTCTCCGCCGGTGCCACGGTCCTGCAGCAGCGGGCCTTGGACTGGGCCGGGCAAACGCCCCCGGTCACCCCGCTACCCAGCGGCGGGCTGACCCAAGCCGACCTGCATGGCCAGAAGCTGCTCGATGCCCCCGGTAGCGCGCGCAATCTGCTGGTGATTACCGTAGAAGGCATTCCCGGCGCCTATGTAAGGCCCAACCGTCAGGCATTGCACAGCCGCTTTGACGAAGACCTGATGCCCAACCTCAGCCGCTGGGCCGAGCGCGGCATGAACACCCCTGACTACGTGCTGCATACCCACCAGACCATCCGTGGCCTGTACGCCATGTTGTGCGGCGACTACGACAAACTGGCCAATGGCACGCCCAAAGGCATGGAGCTGCTCACCCAGCAGCAGCGCAACCAGTCGTGCTTGCCAGCTCAGTTGCGCGAGGCAGGTTTTACCACCCATTACCTCCAGGGTGCGGGCCTGCGCTTCATGGCCAAAGACCGGATCATGCCGCACATCGGCTTCGATTCGGTGCATGGTCTGGAGTGGTTCAGCAATGAAAATTACCTGGAGTTCCCTTGGGGCAAGGATGACCGGGCATTCTTCGAAGGGGCGCTGGATTACGTGGGCCATCTACGGCAGCAGGAACGTCCATGGATGCTCACGCTGCTGACCGTGGGCACGCATCAACCCTACTCTGCGCCTACCGAGTACCTGCAACGTTACGACACCGCCAAGCAGGCAGCGGTGGCTTACCTGGACGATGCGATCGGCACGTTCCTCGACAACCTTGAGCGCCAGGGGGTGCTCAAAGACACGCTGGTGGTGGTGACTTCAGATGAATCCCACGGTATCGACGGTGTACGGCTGGCATCGTCCTGGGGCTTCAACCTGACCCTGGCGCCCGAACAGGCGCAACTGCCGCAGATCAAACGCGGCACCTATGGCCACGTTGATCTGGCCAACTCTCTGCTCGACTACTTCGCACTGCCGATACCGATGGCGTTGGCCGGGCGTTCGATGTTCCGCGACTACGACACTGGCCGGGAGATGATCGCCTACACCAACGGCATGCTGCGCTATCACAATGGCCAAGGTGTGTTCACCGAATGCGACTTCCAGCAACGCTGCCGCCGCTATGCCAGCGAAGGGTTCATTGCCGATCAGGCGAAGTTCCTGGGTGCCGGTGACCGCAACCTGGGCCCACAGCTGGGCGCCCTCGCTGCCGTCCTTGACCAGTCCCTGTTGCAGACTCCTCTGAACCTGCGCTACCAGTTCGGCGGCCCCTCGGCCATTCAGCTCCAGGCACGGATCCGCGACGACTGGGCAGATAACCTGATTGGCGCGCAGTACATGGAAATGCCAGAAGGCACACGCACCCGAGTGCGGGTCAAGGTACGCGCACTCGATCCGCAACACGCCGCCTATATCCAGCTCAAGGCCAAGGAGCGCGAACAGGACGTGCCGCTGGGCTTGCCCGAGGAGATTCGGGTAACCACCGACATGCCGCTGGAACTCGAGTTCGGTTTCGATAACCCGACGGTACGCAAAGCGTTTTCCTTCCACCTGCTGGGGTATGGCGGCGGTCAGGTCGAGATCAGCGATTTCAGCGTAATTACGGCGTTGCCGGATGAGGAGGCAACCGTTGAAGAATTGTCGGACGGGCACATCGCCCAATCGAGCTGACCGACAGGCGTTGCCTGCCTCTGCTCGGAGGGGTCAGCGAATCTGGTGCTTGTGCAGCAGCCGGTAGAAGGTAGGCCGCGACACCCCAAGCACCTTGGCGGCGATGCTCATGTTGTTGCTATGACGGTCCAACACGTCACACAACGCCTGGCGCTCGGCACGGTGCTTGTAGTCTTCGAGCGTGCCCAAGGGCTGTTCTTCCTGCTCCAAAACATGCAGGCCGAGGTCCTGAGCCTCGATCTGTCTGCCCTCGGCCAGCACCAACCCGCGGCGCACCCGGTTGGCCAGCTCCCGCACATTGCCTGGCCAGTTGTGGCGGCCCATCGCGGCCAATGCATGGTCACTGAACGTGCGTGGCCGGCGGCCTGTCTCCAGGCTGTAGAAGTGCGAGAAATGGTTGGCCAGCATCGACAGGTCGCCATGCCGGTCACGCAGCGGCGCAGTCACCACCTGCAGTACGTTGAGCCGGTAATACAGGTCCTCGCGAAAGCGCCCTTGTTCGATGGCGCGCTCGAGGTCCACATGCGTTGCTGCCAGTACCCGCACATCGACCGGGATCGGTTGGCTGCCACCGACCCGCTCGATGTGTTTTTCCTGAAGAAAACGCAATAAATTGGCTTGCAACTCCAGCGGCAGGTCGCCAATTTCATCGAGGAACAGGGTACCGCCATGGGCCGCTTCGATCCGCCCGACCTTACGCTGATGCGCACCGGTAAACGCCCCCTTTTCATGGCCGAACAGCTCCGACTGTATGAGATGTTCGGGGATCGCGCCGCAATTGATCGCGATAAACGGCTTTTCGCAGCGTTGTGACTGCCGGTGCAGGGTACGTGCGACCAACTCCTTGCCGGTGCCGCTCTCACCGCGGATCAACACCGGCGATTCAGTGGGTGCCAACTTACCCAGCAGCTTGCGTAATTCGAGAATCGGCCGGCTGTCACCCAGCAATTCGTCCTCCAGCCCATCGATCGGCACCGTCCCTTTGCCCCGCAGGCGCGCCATGCCAAAGGCCCGACCGAGCGTGACCATCACACGGGAAACGTCGAACGGCAGGGTATGGAAGTCGAAAAACCACTCACAGACAAAGTCACCGACGTTCTGCATCCGCAGTTGCTCACCATTGAGCACCGCGATCCATTCGGTATTGCTGCGTTTGATCATGTCCTTGACCGCATCCGGATGGCGCAGGTGCGACTCCTGCAAGCGCAGCAAGCCGATATCACAGCGATGCTCCAAGGCCAGGTCCAGGCTACAGCTGTGAACATCCCAGCCGGCACTTTCAAGGCCCGGCAGCAGACGGTGGCAATCGTCGCAGGGATCGACGATGAGCAAGCGGCGTAGGGAGGCGGTTTCGTGCATGACCGTTCCTTGGCGCCAAATTGTGGTTTTTTACGTGAAAACAGCAAGTTGCGGCGCCTGTTTAACAGTAGCAACGAACATGATGGCGCCCACTACCGTCTGTCTGCCCAATGCTGTCGCATTTCGGTGGGTCAGGAATTTTTGAATTCAATCAGCGTCACAGGCGGCGTGACGCAATAAAAAATCGTCTCGCCGCTAAAAATTTACAAAGGCTGTGTGACTTCACCCCTAACTTGGAGCATCAGTACAAATAACCCCGCGCTGCAGATCGCGATACCTTGAAGCGACGTTGCAGTAAAGCGGACTTGAATTTCGATGTTTGGGACCATAGAGAGACCGAACCATGAATGCACCGCTCCGTGTCAACGAAGCCTTGCTGATCGCCGACCACGCCTTCGAACCCTTCCAGTGCGTCGCCTGGGATGCGCCCAATGGTACCGGTGAGTTGAGCCTGGCAGTGATCGACCGGACCAGCACCCGTATCGGCAGCAAGCAAGTGTCCTCGCATATCTATTCCGACCCGGCACAATGGGCCAGTCTGATCGAGGAAGTGCGTGCCGAACTGTGCCAGAAAGGCTATGACCTGCAACCCTGGTCGATGCCCAAGTAATATCAATGACTGCCTGCAAGTGCGTGCCGAGCACGCACTTTTGCAACTTTTTCGTTGCCTTCATGGCAACTTTTCAATTGCGACATAGTGTCGCGGCAGTCATGGGCGACGTGACTCATTCCTTTACCTTGCATTGCTCAAGATGCTGGTAATCGGCCTGTAACGCGGTGGCCAATTGCCGCGCTCTGCCCAGGCGAACTGGCGCCAATTCCATGTCTATCAGCACTGTCGCGCAGGGCATGGGTTGCACGGCATTCCAGCGCTGCAAGCGGCCATCGGTAAACACCAGGCAACGCTGCAATTCATGTGGATGAGCCTTTTGCCGAGCATGCAACCAGCGCCTGGCTTGCTCCAGAGCAGCGATCAACGGTGTCCCGCCACCGGCACTCAAGGCTTGTAACCAAGGCTGCAGTGAAGCCGAGGCTTTCAGGCCATGACGTTGCCACTGCGGCGCTCCGCCACTGGCGGTCAGCAACGCCAGTCGAGCACGCTGTCGGTAGGCCTGGTCGAACAACTCGGCCAACACGCCTTTGCTCTGTGCCAGCGCCTGATGGCGACGGGTAGAAGCCGAGGCATCGACAATGACCAGCCACAATTCTGCGCTCTGAACCTGGCGCTGCTGCCAGCAAAGGTCCTGGCGCAGGCGCGGGCGCCCTTTGAGCAAGGTCGCAAGCCAGGCCACCCGCCCCGTTTGCGCCGCACGCGCACGGCCACGGCTGCCGCCAGACGCTTTACCGATAATGGGCATGGCATCCGCCACCTTGTTGCCGGGAGGGCGGATGCTCAGGGCTTTTTTGCCCAGTTCGGCACCTCGCGCCGGGCCCCACTGGCGACTGGCTGGGCGGGCAGCGCGCCCCAATCGCCCTGCCCGCCCTGACCCGGTTGATCCTGCCCGCCTGCCGGAGGTGGCGCCGAAGGCGGCTCGATGGCAGGTGAGTGACGACGGCGATGGCGCAGGGCGAACTCCGCCACCGCCTCGACATCACCCTCTTCGATGGCCTCGCCGCCGCGCCAGGCGCAGTGGGCACGCGCGGCACGCAACCAGACCAGGTCGGCACGCAAACCGTCGACCCCGGCGGCAAAGCAACGCTCGGTAATCCAGGCCAGGGCCTGATCATCCAGTGCAATCGCCGCCAGGGCCTGCCGGGCTGCCTGGCAGCGCCCCCGCAACTGCGCCTGAGCCTCGGCCCATTGTTCACAGAAGGCCTGCGGATCGGTGTCGAAGGCCAGACGACGTCGAATGATCTGCTGACGCGCAGCGGGTTCGGGCAAACCTTCGAGCACAACGTTCAGGCCAAAACGGTCGAGCAGTTGCGGGCGCAATTCGCCTTCTTCGGGGTTCATGGTGCCGATCAGGACGAAGCGCGCACTGTGTCGATGGGAAATGCCATCACGCTCGACGCGGTTGGTGCCGCTGGCAGCCACGTCCAGCAACAGATCGACCAATGTGTCGGGCAGCAGGTTGACTTCATCGACATACAGCACGCCACCATCGGCCTGAGCCAGTACGCCCGGTGAAAACTGCGCCTTGCCCTGCCCCAGCGCGGCATCGAGGTCGAGTGTGCCGACCAGACGTTCTTCGCTGGCGCCCAGCGGCAAGGTCACGAACGGCCCCTCGCCCAGCAGGTCGGCCAGGCCGCGAGCCAAGGTACTTTTGGCCATGCCACGCGGCCCCTCTATCAGGACCCCGCCGATCTTCGGATCGATGGCGGTCAGGCACAGGGCAAGCTTGAGCGCTTCGGCGCCGACCACGGCCGCCAGGGGAAACTGCACGGGTTCACTCATTTCAAGCCTGTTCCTCGCCGTCGAGCAATTGCTCTTCCAGGGCTTCGCGGTATTCGCCAGGGGCTTCCCAGAGGCCGCGCTGCTGGGCCTCGAGCAGACGCTCGGTGAGGTCACGCAAGGCCTCGGGGTTGTGCTCGCGCATGAAATTGCGAGTCGCCGGGTCGAGCACATAGGCATCGGCCAGCGACTGGTAATGATGGTCGTCGATCAGGTGCGTGGTCGCGTCGAAGGCGAACAGGTTGTCGACCGTAGCCGCCAGTTCGAACGCACCTTTATAGCCATGGCGCTTGGCGCCGTCGATCCACTTGGGGTTCAAGGCGCGGGCGCGGATGACGCGGTTAAGCTCTTCCTTCAGGGTGCGGATGCGTGGCCGGTCCACCTGGCTGTGATCGCCGTGATAACTGGCCACTGCGCTGCCCGACAAGGTCTCGGAGGCGGCCAGCATGCCCCCCTGGAACTGGTAATAGTCATTGGAGTCGAGCAGGTCGTGCTCGTGGTTGTCCTGATTCTGCAGGACCGCCTGCACTTGCCCCAGGCGCCGGGCGAACTGAGCCCGCGCCGGTGTGCCTTCGTCGCTGGCGCCATAGGCGTAGCCGCCATGGTTGAGGTACACCTCGGCCAGGTCATCACGGCTGTGCCACAGGCGACCATCAATGGCATTCTGCACCCCGGCACCATAGGCACCGGGCTTGGCCCCGAATACACGCCAACCGGCCTGGCGTGCAGCTTGTTCAGCCTCCACACCTTGCGCTTGCAGGGCTGCACGCTCGCTGCGCACCCGCGCGGCGAGTGGGTTGGCATCATCCGGTTCGTCCAGCGCCGCCACCGCCTGCACGGCCGCATCGAACAGGCGAATCAGGTTGCCGAAGGCATCGCGGAAGAAGCCCGATACCCTCAGGGTCACGTCCACCCGTGGGCGGTCGAGCAGGCTCAACGGCAGAATCTCGAAATCGTCGACGCGCTGGCTGCCGGTGGCCCACACTGGCCGCACACCCATCAGCGCCATGGCCTGGGCAATGTCGTCGCCGCCCGTGCGCATGGTCGCGGTGCCCCACACCGACAGGCCGAGCTGGCGCAAGTGATCGCCGTGGTCCTGCAGATGGCGTTCGAGGATCAGGTTGGCCGAGGCGAAACCCAGGCGCCAGGCTGTGGTGGTGGGCAAGTTGCGCACATCCACGGTATAGAAGTTGCGGCCGGTGGGCAGTACATCCAGGCGCCCACGGCTAGGTGCTCCGCTGGGGCCGGCCGGCACGAAGCGCCCGGCCAGGGCTGCAAGCAGCCCGTTGATTTCAGCCGCACCGCAAGCGTCCAGGTTGGGCGCTACCTGCTCCAGCAAGGCTTGCACCACCTCGTGTACTGGCTGCCAGTGGGTCTCGACGGGCAACTGAAGGGTACCGTTGAGCGCTTGCTCGATAATCTGCAGCGCCAGCAACTCAAGGCGCTCGCGGGTGTCACCGCAGGTGCGCCACGCGGCTTCGCTGATGGTTTGCAGCAGTGCAGGACGTGGGCCAGCCCAGGCCTGCCCGAGGTCGCAGTCCAACGGGTCGAAGCCCAGCGCCATGGCCTTGGCGAGCGAGCGCAGCAAGCTGGCATTGCCGCCGCGGCCATCGCCGCGTTCGACCCGCAGCAGGGCGAGCAAGGTGTCAATGCGCAAGCGCGCTTGTGGGGACTCGCCGAACACATGCAAACCGTCGCGAATCTGCGATTCCTTGAGGTCGCACAGGTAGGTATCCAGGCGCGGCAGCCACACGGCGGCATCATCCAACTGGCCTTCCAGCTGCAGTTCACGGTCGATGTGGTTGGCCTTCACCAGGTCAAGAATGTCGCCCTGCAGTTCCCGGGCGCGCCGTGGGTCGAGCATCTGCGCTTCGTAGAATTCATCGGCCAGTTGCTCCAGATGGCGCAGTGGCCCGTAGGTTTCGGCACGCGTCAGCGGCGGCATCAGATGGTCGATGATTACCGCTTGGGTGCGGCGCTTGGCCTGGGCCCCCTCGCCCGGGTCGTTGACGATGAACGGGTAGATATTCGGCAGCGGGCCCAGCAGCGCATCGGGCCAGCACTGGGCGGACAGGCCGACGCCCTTGCCGGGCAGCCATTCGAGGTTGCCGTGCTTGCCGACATGGATGACCGCATCGGCGGCGTAGGCATGGCGCAGCCAGAAATGGAACGCCAGGTAGCCATGTGGCGGCACCAGGTCCGGGTCGTGGTACACGGCACTGGGGTCCACTTGATAGCCACGCGCCGGCTGGATACCAACGAAGGTCAGGCCAAAACGCAGGCCGGCGACCATCAGACGGCCGCTGCGGTACATCGGGTCCTGCTCGGGCGGGCCCCAACGTTCCAGAACAGCCTGGCGGTTCGCTTCGGGCAGGCGGTCGAAGGCGGCCTGGTAATCCGCCATGCTCAGACTCTGCGCGCAGGGGCGCTGGTCGAGGTGTTCGAGATCGTTGGTGACACCGCCAAGCAGCTGATGAATCAGCTGCGTGCCGCTGCTGGGCAGTTCGGCCAGCGGGTAGCCTTCGGCTTGCAGGGCTTTGAGGATATTCAGAGCCGCCGCAGGGGTATCCAGCCCAACGCCGTTGCCGATGCGCCCATCACGGGTCGGGTAGTTGGCCAGCACCAGCGCCACGCGTTTCTGCCCATTGGGCAGGCGCGCCAGCTCGACCCAACGCCGTGCCAGTTCGGCGACGAAGTCCATGCGCTCGGGATGGGCGCGGTAGCAGACCACGTCGGACTGGCTGCGCTCACTGCGCCAGGCCATGTCCTTGAAGCTCACCGGGCGCGTGATGATGCGCCCATCCAGTTCTGGCAGGGCAATGTGCATGGCCAGGTCGCGGGCACCAAGGCCCTGCTCGCTGGCCTCCCAGCCGGGCTGGTTGTCCTGCGCGCAAATCGCCTGCAGCACCGGGATGTCGCGCCGGAACGGTCGCAGGTTGGGACATTCCGGGCTGGACAGGGCAAAGCCTGTCGTGTTGATCAGCACCTCGGCGCCTACTTCATCCAGCCAACCTTCAACCTGCTCCAGGCAGGCGCTTTCCTTGAGACTGGCGACGGCGATCGGCAACGGGTTGAGCCCAGCGGCCAGCAGCCGTTCGCAGAAAACGTCTATGAACGCGGTGTTGGCCGCCTGCAGGTGCGAGCGGTAGAACAGCAGCGGCGCCACCGGATGTTCCGGGTGCCACTGGGCGTACCAGTCCTCCAGGGCGGCTGCGGGGATGTGCGGATGGTAGACCGAGGTGCGTGGCAATGGCTGCGGCGCATCCCAGCTGTAATCGCGGCCCAGCCACTGATTGGCCAGGCACTTGAACAGGTTGACGGCATTGGCCTTGCCACCTTGGCGCAAGTAATGCCACAGGCGCTCGGCCGGCTCGCCCGTGACCGTGCCAAGGCCGGTCAGCTCGGGGTCGGGACGATCGTCACCGGGCACCAGGATCAACTGTACGCCGCGCGAGGCCAGTTCGACCAATTGCTCGACCCCATAGCGCCAGTAGCCGACGCCGCCGTGCAACGACACCAGGATCACCTTGGCATGGCGCAGGACCTCGTCGACGTACAAGTCGACCGAGGCGTGGTTTTGCACTTGCATGGGGTTGGCCAGGCGCAGGCTGGGGTAGTCATCCGGCAGTTGCTCGGCGGTTTCGGCGAGCAGGGCCAGGTGCGAATCGCCGCTGCAGAGGATCACCAGTTCGGCGGGCGTCTGGCCGAGGTCGGCGATGCTGTCGTCCGGCACGAAGCCGCCGGGCTGGGTCCGCAGCAGGTGCATGGGTCAGGCGCCCAGGGCTTGGCGCAGGCGCGCTTCCAGTTGCGCGGCATCGAGGTCCTGGCCAATCAGCACCAGGCGGGTGATGCGCGGCTCGTCGGCGCGCCAGGCGCGGTCGAAATGCTTGTCGAAGCGGGTGCCCACACCCTGTACCAGCAGGCGCATCGGCTTGCCGGGGATGGCCGCGAAGCCCTTGGCGCGCAGGATGCCGAACTCCACCACCAACTGGGTCAGCGCATCGAGCAACAGGGCTTCGTCAGCTTCAGGCAGGTCGATGGAAATGGAATCGAAGGCGTCATGGTCGTGATCGTCATGATCGTCGCCGTCGTGGTGCGAGTCATGGTGAGTACGGCGGCCATCGATGTGCGCCTCCGACTCGGCGCCCACGCCCAGCAGCACTTCCAGCGGCAAGCGCCCGCTGCTGGCTTCGATCACCTTGACCGCTGGCGGCAGTTCTTCAGCAACCTCAGCGCGTACTTTGGCCAGGCCCTCGGCGCCGATCAGGTCGGCTTTGTTCAGCACCACCAGGTCGGCGCTGGCCAACTGATCGGCGAACAATTCATGCAGGGGCGATTCATGGTCCAAGTTGGGGTCGAGCTTGCGCTGGGCATCGACCTGGTCCGGGTAGGCGGCGAAGGTGCCGGCGGCTACGGCTGGGCTGTCGACGACGGTAATGACCGCATCAACGGTGCAGGCGTTGCGGATTTCCGGCCACTGGAAAGCTTGCACCAGCGGTTTGGGCAGGGCCAGACCGCTGGTTTCGATGAGAATGTGATCAAGGTCGCTGCGGCGCGCCACCAGTTCGCGCATCACCGGGAAGAACTCTTCCTGCACGGTGCAGCACAGGCAGCCGTTGGCCAACTCATAGACGCGGCCGCTCGCCTCTTCCTCGGTGCAGCCGATGCTGCACTGCTTGAGGATTTCGCCGTCGATGCCGAGTTCGCCGAATTCGTTGACGATCACTGCGATGCGGCGGCCCTGGGCGTTGTCGAGCATGTGCCGGAGCAAGGTGGTCTTGCCCGAGCCGAGGAAGCCGGTGACGATGGTGACGGGGAGCTTGGCCAGTGTTTTCATGTCGCGTTGCCCTTGGCAGGATGGCGCGGGCATGCGGGACGAAAGCCGCGGGCCAGATGGCCGGGCTCGTTCGCCACCGGATCACCCCGCCCGGTTGAAAGTCGAAAACGTTGCGAGGCAGGTCTCCTGGCTTGCACCGTTCCGGCCCCTCTTTGAACAGGGCTGGCGGGATGACGCCTTCCCGCGTCTGGGCGCAGTGGCTGTGTCGATCCGTTTCGGTGCTTACAGTTGCGGGGGGCAGCCGCGGCTTGTACCGCGTTCCCGTCTTAGCTTCGGCGTGGCCGAAGAACCTCGAAGCGGCAAGGCTACGCGGGGGGGTGGGGATGGTCAACTCATGGCTTGAGATTTGTATTGGTCTGTAGATCGAGCGCCGCCCGCGGCGCATCGCGGATGAATCCGCTCCTACAGGCCACCACGGCCGCCGTTGCCACAAATGGCCGTGGGTAGACCGTAGGAGCGGATTCATCCGCGATGCGCCGCGCGGCGGCGCTCGATCTCAAGGGCAATACAAATCTCAAGCGAACACACCGCCCCCAACCAATTGACGCAAACCCTCCCCCGTGCTCTCCTTACACCTCGCGTTCAGGTGCCCCCACGGGGGTGAAACGGGAAACCGGTGCGTCGCAGGCCCCCACCAGGGCGCGACAAACCCGGTGCTGCCCCCGCAACGGTAAGCGAGTGAAACGTCTGGACCACTGTGCCACGCAGTACGGCATGGGAAGGTGACGCTTTATCAGGAGCCCTGCTCCTCCTCGCAAGCCCGGAGACCGGCCTGGCGTTCATGAACACCCCGCGGTGGGCGGGCGCTGTCGCATTCCCCTGGGCCTTGAGGTCCGGGGTTGTCGCGCTCGCCTGTGCCCCGTTGCCCATACAAAAGCAAAGCAGAGGAACGCGTCATGCCCATCACCAGCACCAAGCACGCTATCGCCACTCCCGTCACCCTCAGCCAGCGCGTGGTCATCGCCGCCGCCGCCAGCTTGCTGGGCCTGTGCCTGGTCTACTTCGCCGGTTTTTCGCACCTCGAAGCCGTGCACAATGCCGCGCATGACACCCGCCACAGCGCCGCCTTCCCCTGCCACTGAGACCGCCCCATGATCAAGCGTATTGCCCGCACCGCCGGGTTCAGCGGCCTGCTTGCAGCCTTGCTGCTTACCCTGTTGCAAAGTTTCTGGGTGGCTCCGTTGATTCTGCAGGCGGAAACCTACGAATCGGCGGCGCCTGCCGTCGAGCAGCACAGCCATGACGGTGAAGCAGCCGTTGCCCATGAACATGCCGCCGGGCATGAACACAGCGAAGAGGCCTGGTCGCCAGAAGACGGCTGGCAGCGCATCCTCTCCACCACCGGTGGCAATCTGGTCGTCGCCGTCGGCTTCGCACTGATACTCGCTGCCCTTTACAGCCTGCGCGAGCCTGGCCGCGTTGGCACCGGTGCGCTCTGGGGCCTGGCTGGCTTCGCCGTGTTCTGCCTGGCGCCCACGCTGGGCCTGCCGCCCGAGCTGCCCGGTACTGCCGCCGCCGACCTCGGCCTGCGTCAGAGTTGGTGGATCGGTACTGCTGCCAGCACAGCTGCCGGCCTGGCCCTGCTGGTATTTGCCCGGCACTGGCTGCTCAAGGCGCTGGGCGTGGTATTGCTGGTGATGCCCCATGTCATCGGCGCACCACAGCCCGAAGTTCACGCAAGTCTGGCCCCCGAAGCCCTGGAAACTCAGTTCAAGATCGCTTCGTGGCTGACCAATGCCGCCTTCTGGCTGGCCCTGGGGCTGCTCAGTGCCTGGCTGTATCGCCGCTCCAGCCAGGCGTGATGGCCAGCGAACAACCGCAGCTGGCGCTGTACGCCGGCTTCGGTTGCCGCCGGGGCTGCCCGGTGGACATTCTCGACACCCTGCTGCGCCAAGCACTGGACAACCATGGCCTGGCGCTGTCAGCCTTGCAGGGCATCGCCAGTATCGCCTTGAAAGCCGACGAGCCTGGCCTGCTACAACTCGCCAAACGTCACAACCTGCCATTGGTGATCTTCTACGCCAACCAGCTCCAGGCGTTCGAGCCCTTGCTCAGCCATCGCTCCGCGCAAGCCTTTGCCCACAGTGGCTGCTGGGGCGTTGCGGAGAGCACGGCGCTGGCGCTGGCGCAGCTCAATCACGGCAGTACCCAGCTGCGGGTGCCACGGCAAACGCTCGGCGCCGCTACCCTCGCCCTCGCCTGCGGCGAATAATCGCAACATCCAAGGATTTTTCATGACGGTCTACTTCATTGGCGCCGGCCCCGGTGACCCCGAGCTGATAACGGTCAAAGGGCAACGCCTGATCCGTCAATGCCCGGTGATCATCTATGCCGGCTCCTTGGTACCCGCCGCTGTACTCGAAGGCCACCAGGCCGAAACGCTCATCAACAGTGCTGAACTGCATCTGGAACAGATCATCGACGCCATGCGCACAGCGCATGCAAAAGGCCAGGACGTGGCCCGCGTGCACAGTGGCGACCCCAGCTTGTATGGAGCCATCGGCGAGCAGATCCGCCACCTGCGCGAGCTGGGTATCGACTACCAGATCATCCCTGGGGTGACGGCCACCGCTGCCAGCGCCGCCTTGCTGGGCTGCGAGCTGACCCTGCCCGAGGTGGCGCAGACCGTCATCCTCACCCGTTACGGCGACAGCTCACCGATGCCTGCCGGGGAACAACTGGGCGATCTTGCCCGGCATGGCAGCACCTTGGCCATCCACCTCGGGGTCAAGCACCTGGCACGCATCGTCGACGAACTCCTGCCCCATTACGGCAGCGGCTGCCCTGTGGCCGTGGTGCACCGCGCGACCTGGCCGGACCAGGACTGGGTGCGCGGCACCCTCGGCGACATCGTCGAGCAAGTCGCCGCCAAGGGCTTTCGTCGCACCGCCTTGATCCTCGTTGGCCACGTGTTGGGAGACGCGCCGTTCGCCGCATCCGCCCTGTATCGCGCCGGCCATGCACACCTCTATCGGCCAGCCGACTAACCGTTGCCAAGTGCCCAATGGCCGGAGCAGACTCCAGGTTCCTGACCACGGACTGGAGTCATGCCCATGCTGGCGCTACGCCCTAATTGCGAATGCTGCAATGCTGATCTGCCGGGCGATAGCCCTGATGCGCTGATCTGCTCGTTCGAATGCACGTTCTGCCGCCTTTGTGCCGAAACCCGCTTCCACGGCCGCTGCCCCAATTGTACCGGCCAGCTGCTGCAACGCCCCGCCCGCGTCGGCCAGGCGTTGCACAACAATCCCGCTTCTACTCAGCGCGTTCTGAAATCCCACACCGCCTGCAAGTAACCAATCATTGCAGATAACATCGAAGTCGATCCAAAGATGCCTGTTTTCAGGCATTTTTGTAGGATTTTTCAACAACGCCAACATCATTAGTCAACAGATCTATACTCGCCATTACCAAGGCGTCGGAATGGTCGTATCGTGCTGCGCTGCAGAAAGATCTTGCAGACGTATTCCTGATTAGCTCAGGGAATTGGCCCACATTCCGACAGGAGTTATCTTCATGACAACCGTGCTGATCGTCGACGACCACTCTACCGTTCGATTTGCCGTACGCATGCTGCTTGAGCGCGAGCGCTTTCAAGTCATTGGTGAAGTCGACAACGGTAGCGAAGTGGCTCAGGTAGCTCGCAAGCTGCAACCTGATGTGGTGGTCCTGGACATCGGCCTACCTGGACTGGACGGCATGGAAGTGATCAAGCGCCTGCAGCAGCTCGAACACGCCCCCAAGATCATGGTATTGACCGGCCAAGCCACCGACCTGTATGTACGTCGCTGCCTGGATGCCGGCATTGGCGCATTCGTCACCAAGAGTGAAGACCTCGACGCCCTGATTTTTGCGATCAAAGCCTTGGTCAAGGGGTACTCCACCTTTCCGCAAATGGCAGTCAACAGTAATACGCTGGACAGCGAGCCGACTCGGCTGGGCAGCCTGTCCAACCGGGAAATGGAAGTGCTTCGCCGGCTGTCCAACGGTGAAAACAACAAGCATATCGGCTCCCAGATGAACCTGAGCGCCAAGACCATCAGCACCTACCGAGGCCGCATCATGGACAAGCTCAAGACCGAGTCACTGGTGGAGATGGTCGATCTGGCCAAGCGCAACAACGTCAACTGAGCGCGATTGCCATGATTCACGCGCTGACAGGCCTGCTCCTGGCCATCGGCCTGGCCTGCTGCCCTGCCATGACCCTGGCCGATGCAGAACCACGTCAGTTGCTGGCGCGAGCCGTCAGTGCCGCCCCCCCTTTGCAGCTGGACGCTCAGGACCGGCAATGGCTGCAGCAGCGCAAGGTCTTGCTGCTGGGCAGTTCGCGCCCCGACTATCCGCCGTTCGAGATCAACATCAGCCCGGCCGACTATGAAGGCCTGAGCGCCGATTACGCCGGGCTGATCGCCGAGCAGCTGGGCATACCGGTTGAAGTCAGGCGCTTTACCAGCCGCCATGAAGCAATCGCCGCCCTGCGCGCGGGTAGCATCGACTTGTTGGGCAGTTCCAACGCATTCGAAGCCGCGGATGCTCAGCTGAGCCTCAGCCTGCCCTATGCCGACGACCTGCCAGTGATCGTCACCCGCGAAGGGCGCACTCTGAAACAGAACAAAGACCTGGCGGGCCTGCGCCTTGCCATGGTCGATCACTACCTGCCGGGCGAAACGGTCCGCAGGCTTTATCCCAAAGCACAGTTGAGCTTCTATCGCTCGACCCTCGCTGGCTTGGCAGCGGTCGAATTGGGCGAGGCGGACGCTTACCTGGGCGACGCCATCAGTACCGACTTCCTGATCGGCAAAAGCTACCAGGGCACGGTGAAGATCGACCATTTCTGCCAAGTCCCGGCAGCCACTTTCTCCTTTGCTCTAGCCAGGGACAATCCACGCCTGCGGCGCCTGATCGATGCGGCGCTGGGCAAAATCAACGACAGCGAGCGGCTAAGCATCCTGCGCCGCTGGACCAGCGGCAATACCAGCCTGCTTCTGGAACGCCACCTGTCCGCCCTGACCGCTGAAGAACAGGCCTGGATAGACAACCATCCCACTGTCAGCGTATTGATGGACCCCGCACTCGCGCCATTGACCTTCAACGATGCCCAGCAGCGCCCCAGCGGTATCACCATCGAGCTGCTCAAGCAGATCACCCTGCGTACAGGCTTGCAGTTCAAGCTGATCGAACGCAACGCCGTGCAGACCATGGTCGAACAGGTGGCCCGCAGCGAGGCGTACATGATCGGTGCGCTAGGTTATGGCGCCGAGCGCGCCAGGCACGTGCGCTACACCCGCCCCTATCTGGTCAGCCCCAGAGTACTGGTCACGCGCAGCCAGGCCACCTGGCCACTGCAGACCACAGGCATGGACGGGCAGCGCATCGCCCTGCTGCGCGGTTCGCCCCAGAGGGCCGATGTGCAACGCCAGTACCCGCTGGCCAAAATAATCGAAGTGAACAATCCGCTGGGGTTGATGGAGGCTGTGGCCAACGGTGATGCGGATGTCGCCTTCAGCAGCCACATCAATGCGACGTACTACATCAACCACGTCTTCCAGGGCCAGTTGCGCATTGCCAGCGTGCTGGGTGATGACCCAGCCATTGCCGCGTTCGCCGTCGCCCCCGACCAACCACAACTGCAGGCCATACTCGACAAGGCCCTGCTGAGCATCCCACCTGAAGAGTTGGACCAACTGATAAACCGTTGGCGTACCAGCACCCTGGTCAGTGACAGCCCTTGGCGCAATTACCGCACGCTGGCGCTGCAAGTACTGGTACTGGCCGCGTTACTGCTGGCTGGCGTGGTGTTCTGGAACAGCTACTTGCGTAAGCTGATCCACCAGCGCACCGAAGCCCAGCACGCACTGCAAGCGCAGCTGGCGCTCAGCCGCGGCTTGCTCGAGCAACTGCGCCAGGCCAAAGACGATGCCGAGCAAGCCAGCCAGACCAAGAGCACGTTCCTGGCGACCATGAGCCACGAGATCCGCACCCCCATGAATGCCGTGATCGGCCTGCTCGAAATGGCATTGGAAGATAGCCGGGACGGTCGCAGCGATACCCTGGCGCTGCAGACCGCGCACGATTGCGCCGTGGGCCTGCTGGGGCTGATCGGCGATATTCTGGATATCTCGCGCGTGGAGTCCGGTCACATGACACTGCAGCCGGTGGTCACCGACCTGGTAGAGCTGGTCCGCGGCACCATGAGAGTGTTCGAAGGCAACGCTCGCACCAAAGGCTTGCGCCTGCAGAGCGAGCTGCCAGACGGCCCTGTCTGGGTACTGGCAGACCCTACGCGTCTGAAGCAGATCCTCTCCAACTTGCTCAGCAACGCCATCAAGTTCACTGACCAGGGCGAGGTCCAGATCGACCTGCTGCTCAAGCCCGCCACGACTGGCAATCGTGTTCAGGTGGAACTGAACGTGCGCGACACCGGTATCGGCATCGGCCTTGAGGACCAGGCGAGGCTGTTCAGTGCCTTCGCCCAGGCTGATGGCCCCCGGGCACGCCAGGGCGCTGGACTGGGCCTGGTGATCAGCCGCACCCTGACCGAATTGATGGGCGGCACCCTGAGCCTGCAAAGCGTCGAAGAAGTGGGTACCAAGGTGCTGGTCCAACTGGTTCTGCCCGTCGGTGCAGCCCCCGTGCCCGTCGAAGCTGCCTCGCCGCTCCAGGAAAGCACCAGCAAGCCGCTGAATATACTGGTAGTCGACGATTACCCGGCCAACCTGCTGCTATTGGAAAAACAATTGAGCAGTCTGGGCCATCAGGTAACCCTGGCCGAAAACGGCCAAACGGCGCTGGAGCTGTGGCAAGCCGCAAAGTTCGACCTGGTCATCACCGACTGCAGCATGCCGGTGATGGATGGCCATGAGTTGACCCGCAGAATCCGCCAACTGGAGCGTGCGGGCTCACTGCCCGCTTGCAGGGTGCTTGGTGTCACCGCCAACGCTCAGGCCGAGGAGCGTGCCCGGTGCCTCGCCAGTGGCATGGACGACTGCCTGTTCAAGCCGATTGGCCTGCGGACACTCAACGCCCACGTGCCACACGCGAGCCCTGAGCAGAAGCCATTGAAGCCGGTAAGCGATTTCAACCTGAGTGAATTGCGCCACCTGACCCAGGACGACGATCAGCTGGTACGACGCCTGCTTGAACAACTGATACACAGCGCGAGCGAAGACCTCGCCGCCCTGCACGCCCTCGGCGCGGCGCCGGGCATCGACGCAGTACGCGCCGTCACCCACCGCATCAAGGGTGGCGCCAAGATGCTCAAGATGCGCGGCGTGGTGCGCGATTGCGAGGCCATCGAGCAGGCCCAGGCCCAGGGTTTGCCCACCGACGCGTTAAGGCTGCAGCTGAAAACCAGCCTGCAGCACTTGCAGCGCGATCTGAACGAAGCGCTCAGTGCAATTGCAGCGTCGAGTTGATCTGGCTGATCGCATCGACCACGTGACGTGAGCCCTGCTGGATCTCCATGATCACCGTGCCTGCCTCATTGGCCAGGGCGACGCCTCGCCCCGTGCGGGTGAGGCTCGACTGCATGCTGGCCACCGCAGTGAGTGACAGGTCGTGGTTCTGCCGCACGACATCGACGATCTCCAACGTGGCCTTGCTGGTTCGGGCTGCCAGGCTGCGCACTTCGTCGGCGACCACCGCGAAGCCGCGACCATGTTCGCCAGCACGGGCGGCTTCGATAGCTGCGTTCAAGGCCAGCAAGTTGGTCTGGTCGGCGATGCCGCGAATGGTCAGGACGATCTGCCCGATCACATCCGACTGCTTGCTTACCGCGTCGATGCTGCGCGCCGCGTCGTTGAGCTCCTGGGAAATCTGCTCGATCACCTCCACCGTCTGCTGCACCACCTCAGTGCCCTTGCGGGCGCAGGCATCGGTCTGTACTGAACTGGCATGGGCTGCATCAGCGGCACTCTGCTGGGTGCTGACTTGCGCAGTGATGTCGCTGGCGAACTTGACCACTTTATACAACCGTCCCTTACTGTCGAAGATCGGGTTATAGGAGGCTTCCAGGTACACCGTCTGGCCTTGCTTGTTGATGCGTTCGAACCGGTGCGAGTGGTACTCGCCCCGGTTCAGCGAAGCCCAGAATTCGCGGTAGCCTGCAGATTCACGCTCATGGGCCAGGCAAAACAACCCATGATGGCGGCCAACCACCTCCTCCAGGCGATAGCCCATGGTTGCGAGAAAGTTCTGGTTGGCTTTGATGACCCGGCCCTGGGGGGTGAATTCGACCACGGCCATGGAACGGCCAATGGCCTTGAGCAGGCTTTGGCTATCGTGCTCATCCTTGACCCGCTGGCTGATATCGGCTGCCACCTTGATGACACTGGTGACCTGCTGGCGTTCGTCCAACACCGGCATGTAGCTCGCCTCGAGCCACACCTCGCGGCCGTCCTTGTCGAGACGCTCGAACGTGCCGCTGATTGCCTTGCCCTCCCCCAGCTCGCGCCACAGCTGCTGGTATTCGGCGGTCTTGGCATAAGCCGGATCGCAGAACAGCCGGTGGTGCTTGCCGCGCAGCTCTTCGACGCTGTAACCCATGGCCTGGCAGAACTGGGCATTGGCATCGAGAATGGTACCGTCAGGCGCGAACTCGATCATGGCCATGCCACGACTGATCGCCGCAAGCTTGGCCTGAGTGTCGGCCAGGGCTTGGCGAGTGCGCTGAATTTCGATCAAATCAGACTTGCGATGAAAGTCGAACATGGCGCCGGGGTCCTTTATGCGCGGGGTTTCCTGAGCATAGATCGGCGCTGCTAGCGTGCAAGCACACTGCTATCACTTAGTCATTAGTGACAAAGAAAAGTCAGGAGCTTTCCCGCACCATCAACTCGAACCCAAGATCCTGCTGCTCGATAGCCACCCGCTTGCCGTCGAGCAAAGCCAGCAAAGCCTGGGCCGCGCCCCGTCCAACGGCAGCCCGGGGCGTGCGTATCGAGGTCAGGCGCGGGACCATATGTGCCGACGCTGGCAAATCATTGAAACCGACCATGGCCACCTGCCGTGGCACTTCGATGCCCTGGCGCAGCGCCTGCAACACTGCGCCCTGGGCCAGGTCGTCGTTGCAGAAGAAAATGCCATCCACGTCCGGCGCCTGCGCCAGCAACTGGCTGAAAAGCTCACTGCCCAGGGCGATGGACGAGGGTTGCGGCGACAGGATTTCCAGCTTGGTGTCGGCCATGCCGGCTTCGGCCAAGGCTTGGCGAAACCCTTCGGCGCGCTGCATCACGCGAGGGTCGAGCTGCGCGGCGATGAACGCCAGGCGCCGCCGACCGCGCTCGAGCAAGTGCCGCGCTGCGGCGCGCCCGGCCTGTTGTTGGGAAAAGCCGACCGACAACGCGCCCGCCTGCCCGCCCAGCTCCATCATGTGCACACAAGGCACCCCACTGGCCGCCAGCATCTGCCGCGCTGCATCGCTGCGGTCGAAGCCGGTCAGCAGCATGCCGCACGGCTGATAAGCCAGATAATTGCGGATCAGGTTTTCTTCTTCGTCAAGATCGTAGTGGTAGTTGCCAATCAGCACTTCCAGCCCACGAGGGCGCATCACTTCGTGGATGGCCTCCAGGGTGTCGATGAACAATTGGTTGGACAGCGACGGAATCAGAACCACCACCGACTGGCTGCGCGCCGACGCCAGCGCCCGCGCCGCCGGGTTGGCGACATAACCGAGACTGGCCGCAGCGGCCGCTACCTTTTCCACCAGATCCGGGGCAACGGTGCTGACACCGCGCAGTGCGCGGGAGGCAGTAATCGGGGAGACCCCGGAAAGCCTGGCGACTTCTGCCAGGGTGGGACGACCGGTGGTGCGGGAGCCTGATCGAGACATGAATGTTGTAATTTTACTACTTGCAAGGGAGGGGAACGGCCACTAAGGTAGCGCTGTCTCAGGACGCAGGCAATGTAATCTTTGGTAGTGGCCACTACACGCCCTCTGCCAAGCGTCCATACTGCGTAACGACAAGATCAATAACACCGGAGAGGTGGCGTTTCGTCAGCGACGAGACAGCGCTATCTCATCCCGCAGGAGGTACTGATGAATTCTCCCCTGTCCGCCATTGTGGTGATGGGCGTAGCCGGTTGCGGCAAGAGCAGCATGGGCGCCGCCATCGCTGAAAAAAGCGGCGGCCGCCTGATCGAAGGCGACGCGTTCCACCCTGCCGAAAACATTCGCAAGATGAGTGCCGGCACGCCCCTGAATGACGACGACCGGGCTGGCTGGCTGGTTCGCCTCGGTCAGGAACTGCAAGCTACGGTCAAGGCCGGTGAGCGCCCGATCCTCACCTGCTCGGCACTCAAGCGCAGTTACCGCGACACGCTGCGCGATGCGATGCCGGGGCTGGTGTTCGTGTTTCTCGAACTCACCCCCGCTGAAGCGGAAAAGCGTGTACTCGCCCGCCCTGGCCACTTCATGCCAGCGAGCCTGATCGACAGCCAGTTCGCCGCCCTTGAGTCGCCGCGCGGCGAACCACTGACCCTGGCCCTGGATGCCACGCAGCCAATCGTAAAGCTCGCGGGCTTGGTCGACGACTGGCTAAAGACCTGCGGTGAGCGGAGCCTGGCGCGAACCGCCTGAATCCGGCGATTCTTCCAGCTCACCAAAGACAGCGCTGTCTCGACGCCTGAAAACGGCGAAAGTTCAATTAAAGCAACGCCAAAAACAACGATAAGACCGAGGCCTTAAAACCATGTTCGGACTGGCTACAGATACCTACCTGCTGCTCGATGCCCTGGTAACCATCATCGGGCTGATCCTGCTGATCACCCATTTCAAGGTCCACCCGTTCGTCGCCCTGACCATTGCCGCGGGCTTTCTCGGCCTCACCTCCGGCATGCCGGTGGCCAAGGTGATGAAGTCGTTCCAGGACGGTTTCGGTGGTGTGCTCGGTTTCGTCGGCATCGTCCTTGCCCTGGGCACCATGCTCGGCAAGCTGATGGCCGACTCCGGTGGCGCCGACCAGATCGCGCAGACCCTCATACGCGCCTTCGGCAAGAAGAACGTACATTGGGCCATGATGTTCGCAGCCTTCCTGGTCGGCATCCCGCTGTTCTTCGAAATCGGCTTCGTGTTGCTGATTCCGCTGGTGTTCATCGTGGCCCGGCGCTCGGGCGTATCGCTGATCAAGATCGGCATCCCTCTGCTGGCAGGCCTCTCCGTGGTGCACGGGCTGGTGCCCCCGCATCCGGGCCCGCTGCTGGCGATCGGCATCTTCAAGGCCGACATCGGCAAGACCATCTTCTATGGCCTGCTGGTGGCGCTGCCAACGGCAATCATCGCCGGCCCCTTGTTCGGTAACTTCATTTCCCGTTACATCCCCGGCAATCCGTCGCAGGAACTGATGGATCAGATTGCCAAGGAGTCCGACCAAAGCAACCTGCCGAGCTTCACCATCACCCTGGTCACCGTGCTGCTGCCGGTGGTGCTGATGCTGCTCAAGACTTTCGCTGACGTGGTGCTGCCGGCCGAGCATATCGTCCGCCAGTGGATGGACCTGATCGGCCACCCGATCACTGCCCTGCTCGCCGCCCTGCTGCTGGCCTTCTACACCTTCGGCTCGGCGCGGGGCTTCAGCCGCCAGCAGATCATGAAGATGCTCGACCAGAGCCTGGCACCCACCGCAGCCATCGTGCTGATCGTCGGCGCGGGCGGCGGCTTCAAGCAGATGCTGGTCGATACCGGTGTCGGCAACGTGATCGGGCAAATGGCCGTGCAGGCGGAAATTTCCCCGATCATGCTGGCCTGGCTGGTGGCGGCGGTGATCCGCATTGCCACAGGTTCGGCGACCGTCGCCACCATCACCGGTGCCGGTATCGTCGCCCCGGTCATCGACCTGGTGCCTGGGGTAAACCGGGAACTGCTGGTGCTGGCCACCGGTGCTGGTTCGCTGATCCTGTCCCACGTCAACGATGCCGGTTTCTGGCTGGTCAAGCAGTACTTCAACATGACCGTGGCCGAGACGTTCAAGACCTGGAGCATGATGGAGACCATCCTGTCGGTGGTGGGCATCATCTTCATCATGGCGCTGTCGACGGTGGTGTGACCGCTCATCGGGGTGATCGCACCTTGGCGCTTGGGGTAGGGCCGAACAGAAGTACAAGCCCTACCTCGCAAAGGAGCCTGCCCATGATTCGTTCCAGTGTGTTGCTCGCCGCCATGCTCGCCGCGCCGATGGCCCTGGCGGTCGGCACGGGGACCACCTATCCCGACGATCCACACAACCCGGCGCCCAAACCGGGTGTGGACAGTACCCTCAACCCGATCGAAAAGCCCATGCCACGGGATACTGACCCGCGCCTCCAGGGGAATGACCCGGACAGTCCGCCAGCCAAGCAGAATGACAACCGCGATTTGCCGGGGATGGATGGCAGCGGGTCGGAAGGTGATGGTGCTGGGTCGGACGGCGGACAGCGGTAATCAGTGCCGGCCCTTTCGCGGGGCAAGCCCGCTCCCACAAGTCTGGATGCAAGAGCTGACATGTGGGAGCGGGCTTGCCCCGCGAAGAGGCCGGTGCAGACAACATCACCACTGCCGCTTGTCAGGCCGGGTCAGCCCCAGCTTCTCGATCTTGTAGCGCAGCATATCCCGCGAAAGCCCGAGCATCCGCGCCGACTTGGTAACGTTCCAATCCGTACGATCCAGCGTCTTGCACACCAGGTCCCGCTCCATGTCCGGCAAGCTGGTGCCTGGCTCCGGCTCATGCCTTGGCATTTCATACACCGTGGCCGTCGGCTGGGCCAATGGCTCATCGACCAAGGTCATGCACAAGTTCAACTGATGCGCCTGTATCACCTCGTTCGGCGCCAGCAGTACCGTCTGCTCCAGCATATTGCGCAACTCGCGCACGTTGCCTGGCCAGCTGTAACTCAGCATCAAGGCCTCGGCGTCGGCACTGAAGCGCAGGTTAGGCTTGCCATACCGGCGACCATGATGGGCGAGGAAATGCCGGGCCAGCAACAGGATGTCCTGCCCACGCGCATACAGGCGTGGCACCTTCAGGGCGATGATGCGCAGGCGGAAGAACAGGTCGCGACGAAACTTGCCCTGCTGCACCATTTGCTCCAGGTTGCAGTTGGTGGCGCTGATCACCCGCAAATCGACCTTGCGCTCCTTGACCGCGCCGATCCGGCGGATGCTGCGGTCTTCCAGGAGCTTGAGCAATTTGGCCTGCAACACCAGGTCCATCTCGCCAATCTCGTCGAGGAACAGTGTGCCGCCATCGGCCGCCTCGACGAGCCCCACGCGGCGTTCCTTGGCATCCGTAAAAGCGCCCTTCTCATGGCCGAACAGTTCGGCCTCCAGCAGGTTGGCCGGGATCGAGGCGCAGTTGAACTCAATGAACGGTCCCTTGCTGCGCAAGCCATCGAAGTGCAGCGCACGGGCGACCAGTTCCTTGCCGGTGCCGGTCTCACCCTCGACCAGCACAGGCGGCAGGTCGTCACTGGCCATGCGCCGTTCGGCATCGAGTACCTGGCGCAGCGTGTGCTTGAGCGTCAGCATCGCCGGCGACTCGCCGATCAGCGCCTGCAGCCCGGACTTCTGCGCCTCACGCGCCTGATAAAAGGTCAACGTGCGCTCCATCCGCTCGGTGGCCAGGGCTTTTTCCAGCGTCAGCTTGAGCTCGGCCAACACCACCGGCTTGGTCAGGTAATGGAAAGCGCCTTCTTTCATCGCCTGCACGGCATCTTCGACGTTGCCGTAGCCCGTCATCATGATGACCTTGAGCTCCGGTGCCTGTACTACCAGCGTGCGTAACAGGTCGTGGCCGTTCATGCCCGGCAACGAATTGTCGGTGAGCACCGCATCGGGCTGGACGCGCTTGATCTGCTCCAGCGCAAGCTCCGCAGTGCTGCAAACGGTCACCTCGAAGCCCTTGAGGCTCAGATAGGTGGAAATGTTGTTGGCAAGGACTTCATCATCCTCGACTACCAGGATGCTGTGCTCCATGTTCCCCTCCCACTGCGATATTGAAAGTGAGGCTGACGCGGGTTCCTTCCTCTTCACGGCTGCTCAGGCTGACCGAGCCACCGAAACGTTCCATGATCCGCTTGGCCAGCGCCAGGCCTACGCCCAGGCCGCCTTGTTTGGTGGTGAAAAACGGCTTGAAGACCATCCGTTCCTGCTGCTTGGTCATGCCTTTGCCAGTGTCTGTAAGCAGCAATTCGACACGCTGGCCATCCTGGACGCTGACATGGGCGCGCAACTCACCCCCTGTAGGCATGGCCTCGATGGCATTGGAGAACAGGCTGTTGAGGATCTGCGACAACTGCAGCGGCTGGCTGGCCACCCACTGCACCGGCGGCCCTTGGAAGGCAAAACGCACGCTGTTGCGTTCGATCTGTCTGGCGAACGCCAGGCGGGTGTCGTCAATGGCAGCCACCAGGTCCACCGCCTCGGCGCTGTCGCTGGTCGGGCGCAACGACACCAGCAGTTCGCGCACCCAGCGCGACATGCGGTCGACCTGGCTGATGATGTCGATGATGTTCTGCTGAGCCTGCGGGCTGGCGATTTCCTGCGCCAGTTCCGCGCTGGAGCGGATATTGGCCAGCGGATTGCGCATGCTGTGCGCCACCGCAGATGACATCTCGCCCAGGGCGACATAGGTTTCACTGGCCACCAGCCGCTCCTGCTGATGGCTCAACATCGAGGCCGCACGCCGAACGATCCAGAACAGGCCGAAGTAGATCAGCGCCCCACCCACCAAGGTTGAAGCCCAGATCAGCACATAACCGCGCTGGATGCGCCGGATCAGGTCCTGTGGCTCTTTGTAGATCTCGACCATCGCCATTACCTGCTCGCCCTGGCTGTCGAACAACGGGATATAGTTTTCGATGAACAAGTACTGGGGTTCACGCAGGAATTTCTGTTCCTCGCGGTCTTCCTCGGCCTTGTGGTAGCTGGCAGACACAGCCTCGCGGGAACGGAATGCGCGGTTCAGGTCGCCGTCAGCCTCCATACGCTTGCCGATCAGTTCGGGGTTGGTGGACCAGACGATGGTACGGTCTCGCGCGTACACGTTGGCCAGCAGGGTGTCAGGCAGGTGCTCGACATGGTCGAGGAACTCGACCCGGGTCGACTTGGCCAGCGCGGGGCTGAACTGCAGGTGTTGCTGATCCAGCCGTGGGTCGAGCAACTCGCCGAGGGTGGTGCCGGGCGGCAGCTGCGAATGACGCACCTCGGCCTGGGCCATGGCCTGGATGAATTGGGCGGTAAGCATGGCGTCGCGCTCGACACTGTCACGCACCACGAAGCGCGTCGAAACATAACCCAGGCCAACCGCCACTGAGGCAATGATCAACAGGCTGATCACGGAAAACCAGCGCAGCAGATTGAACTCGCGAAGGGGAGCGGCCAAGCCGCTGCCGGCTTGCGCAGAAGTCTTGTCGAAAACATCGGTATCCAACGTCTGCATCGCGTCGTTCCCGCCCTGTGATTGCTTTCGATAGCTGCAAGAAATCAGCCACAACAAAATACAAAATACAAACTCATAAATTTCATTAGGTTAATGAGTTTTCCTGTATATGATTCGAGATTACTCCCCCACATTTGGGTATTCGTTACCCAATTTACCCGATAAGAATTAGCAAGCCTCAGCCAACCTGAAATGGAGTGAAACCCGGGTGCCACGCCCTTCGCTGCTGCTCAATCTCACGGACCCGCCGAAGCGCTCCATGATGCGTTTCACCAGCACCAACCCCACGCCCAACCCGCCCTGCTTGGTGGTGAAGAAAGGCCTGAAGGCCATGCGCTGCTGGCGCTCATTCATGCCTCTACCGGTGTCGGACAGGCGCAGGGTGACGCTGCGCCGATCCTGCTTGACCACCTCGACGCGCAGCCTCCCCCCCTGCTCCATCGACTCCAGGGCATTGTCGATCAGGCTGTTGAAAATCTGTCCGAGCAGCGCCGGCTGGCCGAGTACCTGCACTGCTGGCATGGGTTGCAGGTCCAGGGTCACGCCGCCACGTGCCAGTGGCACGGCAAAGCTCTGCAAGCTGTCTTGCAAGGCCTGGAGCAGGTCCACGGCCACCGCTTCGTCATTCAAAGGCCGCAATGATTGCAACAGCTGGCGAATCCAGTGCGACATGCGGTCGACCTGGCTGATGATTTCATCGATGTTGCGCTGCGCGGGGCCCTCGTCGAACACCTGGGCCAGCTCGGCGCTGGAGCGGATACTTGCGAGCGGATTGCGCAGGCTATGCGCCACGGCCGAAGACACCTCGCCCAACGCCACATAGGTTTCGTTGCTGATCAACCGCTTCTGCTGCACCGCCATCAACCGGGCGGCCCGGCGCATGATGCCGTAGAGGCCAAGGTAGACAAGGCCGGCGCCGAGGATGATGGCCAGCCAGATACGGATCAGGCCATGTTCGATGCGTACGATCAGGTCGTGGGGTTCCTTGTAGATCTCCACCATTGCCGTGACCCGTTCGCCATCGGCGTCGAACAACGGAATGTAGTTCTCGATGAACAAATGCTCGGGCGGGGTCACGAATTTTTGCTCGGCGCGTGCCTGGTCGAAGTTGTGATAGCTGGCAGAGACCCGCATCTTGTATTCGAAAGCCCGGTCCAGGTCATCATCACCTTCGATCAGCTTGCCCATCAACGCCGGGTTGCTCGACCAGATCACCGTGCGGTCCGGGGCGTAGATATTGGCCAGGAGCATGTCAGGCAGGTGGGCGATATGGTCGAGAAACTCCCCGCGCGCCTTGCGTCGTGCTTGCGGGGACACCCCGGGCAAGGCGGCGTGGTCGGTGCGCGGGTCGAGCAGCTCGCCCATGGTACGCACATTGGGGATGGCCACATGGCGCACTTCGGCATCGGCGATGGAGGTAATGAACTGGGCGGTGAGCAAGGCGTCGCGCTCGACGCTTTCATCGATGATGAAGCGGCTGGAGATCAGGCCCAGCCCGACCGCCACTGACAGAATGAAGGCCAGGCTGACCCAGGCGTACCAACGCAGCAGGTCGAAAGGCTTGCGCGGGGAGCCGGCGTCAGGACTGGCAAGCGTCTCCAGTGTGTCGGAACGGGGGACGATGTCCATGGCGGCTTCCACTGCTGAGCACCTGTGAAAGGTTATAGCCCAGAGTTGGGGATTGCATGGCGCTGATTTTTATCATGCCGATGCAAGGCGCGTCGTCATCACAACGGCGAATCTGCCGCCAGCCCCTGTAACTTGCGGTATTCACGCAACACGTTGGGCACATAGCGTCGGGTTTCGGCGAACGGCGGGACCGCCCCACGGCGCAGGACAGCATCGGGGCCGGCGTTGTAGGCCGCCACGGCCAGGGTGATGTCGTTGTCGAACAGGGTCAGCATACGTTTGATGTAGCGCGCCCCACCCAGCACGTTGTCCTCAGGGTCAAGGGCATCCTCAACCCCCATTTCTTTTGCCGTACCCGGCATCAGTTGCATCAGCCCTACTGCCCCAGCCGCCGAGCGCGCCTTGGGGTTGTAGCCGGACTCGGCCTTGATCAGTGCATGCAACAGCGCCTGGGGCACATCGTGCTTGCGCGCCGCAGTGGCCACAAGGTCAGCGTATGGCCGACCGGTGATCAGTTGCGCATTGGCCGGGCCGGCCTTGGCAATAGGTTCGCTGATCACCCGTTCATAGTGGCGCCCGGGCCGATGGACGTTGGTCAGCACGTAGCCGCCTTTGGCATCGATTGAGATGTAGACATCGGCGTGGGCGCTTGCCCCTGCCAGCCAGATCAGTCCCAGGATAATCCCACGCATGTCGGTCGCCTCCCCGCCGTGCCCCCGATGTGGGGGGAAATGCCCCGGAAAACCCGGGCTTTGCGCTAACGACGCAAGCACTGTGCCGCTTGCCATGGCCCATGGCGCAAGGCCCCGAGGCAGACGTGCACGGCTGTTGCATGGTGCAGCGATACCCTGGGCAAGCATGTCCCCATGCAGGAGGGCTTCACCATGCAGCGCAAACGCAAACATCAATTCGGCTTCACCTTGCTCGAACTGCTGGTGGTGCTGGTGGTGCTCGGTTTGTTGGCCGGCATCGTCGCACCCAAGTACTTCAGCCAGCTCGGCCGCTCGGAGGCCAAGGTCGCCCGTGCGCAGATCGAAGGCCTGGGCAAGGCGCTGGACCTGTATCGACTGGAAGTCGGCCACTACCCCAACAGCGAACAGGGCTTGCAGGCGTTGGTGGCTGCACCCAGTGGCGAGGCACGCTGGTCCGGCCCCTACCTGCAGAAAGCCGTGCCACAGGACCCCTGGGGACGCGCTTATATCTACCGGCAGCCGGGCGAAAATGGCGGCGAGTACGACTTGCTGTCGATGGGCAAGGACGGCCAACCCGGTGGCGAAGGTGAAAACGCCGAAATCACCAGCTGGCAATGAGGAGCACGAGCATGCGCTATAGCCTCAAGGCCCTGGGCAGACAGGGCGTGGTGCAATTGCAGATCGATGCCGAGGATGCCGAGCAGGCACGCCGCCAGGCCGAAGATCAAGGTTTGCGGGTGGTCAGCGTACGTGGCCAGGGCGGCGCCTTGCGCGGTATGGCCTGGCGCCGCCAGGCAGCGTTCGACCTGGTGCTGTTCAGCCAGGAGCTGACCACGCTGCTGCATGCCGGCCTGCCATTGATCGATGCGCTGGAAAGCCTGGCGGAAAAAGCCCCGGCTGGGGCTGCGCGCAAGGTCCTGGCGGCGCTGGTTCGCCAGCTCTACGAAGGCCGCTCGCTGTCCCAGGCGCTGGCCCAGCAGCCGCGCGTGTTCCCACCGCTTTACGTGGCACTGGTGCAGTCCAGCGAGCGCACCGGCGCCCTGGGCGACGCCCTGCATCGCTACATCGGTTATCGCCAGCGGCTGGACCTGGTCAGGCAAAAGCTGGTGGGGGCGTCGGTTTACCCATTGCTGTTGCTGCTGGTGGGCGGTGGTGTGGTGTTGTTCCTGCTCGGCTATGTAGTGCCACGCTTCAGCCTGGTGTTCGAGGGTATGGGCAGCGAGCTGCCGTGGCTCTCACGCGTCTTGATGCAGATCGGCCTTTTCCTGCATGCCCATCAATTGCCGTTGCTGCTAGCGACGGCGGGAGGCATCGGTGCACTGGTGCTGCTGCGCCGCAACCCACTGCTGCGGCGCTGGATCTCTCGCCAGATACGGCGGATGCCGGCGCTGCATCAACGATTGATGATGTATGAGCTTGCGCGCTTCTATCGTTCGTTGGGCATTTTGCTGCAAGGCGGCATTCCCATCCTGACGGCCATGGGCATGGCCCGGGGGCTGCTGGGCAGCGCTGCGGCGCGAGGGCTGGAGCAAGCGAGCCGGCGGGTGGGGGAAGGCCTGCCGCTGTCGGAGGCGCTGGAAGCCGGGCAACTGGTCACGCCAGTCTCGCTGCGCCTGCTGCGGGCGGGGGAACAATCAGGGAATCTTGGGGAAATGCTCGAACGCTGCGCGGACTTTCATGACCAGGAGATCGGGCGCTGGGTCGAATGGTTCGTGAAGCTGTTCGAGCCGCTGCTGATGACATTTATCGGCTTGCTGATCGGGCTGATCGTGATCTTGATGTACATGCCGATCTTCGAGCTGGCGTCGAGTATTCACTAACGTTCTCTGGCCTCTTCGCGGGGCAAGCCCGCTCCCACAGGTTTGATGGCAACTCGATCTGTGGGAGCGGGCTTGCCCCGCGAAGAGGCTGGTACAGGCGCCTCAATAATCAAACCGGTCCACCGCGCGCCGCCGCTCGTTGTCATCGCGCCGGTCATAGCTGGCCGTGGTCTGGATGTTCGCATGGTGCGCGAGCTTCTGCGCAATCGACAGGTCGTGCTCTTCGATCACCCGGGTAATGAACGCCCGGCGAAAATCGTGGGGCATGATCTTCACCCCCACCTGGGCACCCCGCTGGCGGGCGATGTAGTAGATCGCATGCTTGGTGATGCGCGCGCGGGTGATGTGGTTGCCACGGCGGATGCGGTTGAACAGGAATGGGTCGTCCGACGCGCCTTCGGGTAGGGCCTGGCGGCGCAGCTCAAGCCAGGCCTGGAGCTTCTCGAAGGCCCACACCGGGGCGTATTTGATCAGTTGCCGATTGCCCTTGCCCAGCACCTGCAGGCTGCGTGCCTCGAAATCCACCTGATCGAGATCGATGTCCACCGACTCCGACTTGCGCATGCCGGTGCCGTACAGCAACGCGATGATCGCCGCATCACGCACGCCTTGCGGGCGTGGATCGGCGGCGCACACGTCCATCAACTCGCGAATCAGGCTGCGGCGCAGATTGCGCCCAGGCGGCAGGCGACTGCCGGTCGCAGGCTTCACCTCGCGGATGCGCAATAACTGCTCGTGGTCGATCAGGCCCTGGCGCCAGGCTTCGTTCATTACCCCGCGAATGGCGTTGACGTACAGCGACGAACTGTTGGGCGCATAGCCATCGGTGCGCAGTGCCGCCACCAAGCCGATCACATGGCCAGGTTCGAGCCGGTGCCACGGCACATCGGCCAGATTGCATTCGACGAAACCCAATCGGTCGGCAGCGTCCTGGAGGATATAGCGCATGGTTTGCTGGCTGGAGGGCGCCAGCCGAGCGAGGTACTGCAGCAACGGATTTTGCGAAAGGTCGGACAAAACGTGAATCCTGTAGCAAAGCTTCGGGGCCATTTAACAAGCACTCAAAGCGTAAAGCAGGTCAAATCGACTCACCATCAAGTCTCAATGACAACATTACTAAAGGGTCATTAGGACCCAGCGCAATGCCATTACCTTGAAATACAAGGTTTTTGTAGATGGCACGGATCGTGATGGTAACTCAATTAAAGCCACCTGATCGAACCGAAGGCCTGCCTATGCTCGTGCAACCGATCGCCTCACGTCCACGCCAGCCCGTCTGGGCCCTGGGTTTTCGCCCGTTCTTTCTAGGCGGTAGCATCTTCGCGCTGGTCGCCCTGCTGGTGTGGGCCGGGATGCTGGCGGGAGTGCTGCATACGACACCACCCGGGGGCATGCTCGCCTGGCACCGACACGAAATGCTTTATGGTTTTGCCGTGGCTATCATCGCGGGATTCCTGCTCACCGCCGTGCAGAATTGGAGCGGCGTGCCCGGCCTCAGCGGGCGGCCGCTGCAGGGGCTGTTCCTGCTCTGGCTGCTGGGTCGGGCAAGCTGGTTTCTGCCGTTGCCGGCAGGTGTGCTGATCGCGCTGCAGGGCAGCTTCCTGCCATTGGTCGCCGTCGCCCTCGCCCGCCCGATCGTACAGCGACGCCTGCGCAATAATTACCCGATTGTCGGCTTGCTGCTGCTGATCGCCGGCTGCCAATGGCTGACGTTGATGGGTTGGCTGCGTCAGGATGAAATCTGGCAGCGCCGCGGGATTTTCGCCGGCCTGTGGCTGGTAGCGGCGATGATGACCATCCTCGGTGGCCGGGTGATCCCCTTCTTTACCCGCCGTGGCCTGGGCAACCTGGCGCCCACGCCCGTGCGGCCCTGGCTGGACCGGGCGTGCCTGTTGCTCAGCGTGGCCGTGCCACTGAGCTACGCCGCTGGTTTCGCCGATAGCCCTCAGCCAGCCCTGGCTGCGCTGTTTGCCGGGCTGTTTGTGCTGCACGGCGCGCGCCTGCTGCTGTGGCATGACCGTGGCCTGTGGCGGCTGCCACTGCTGTGGTCGCTGCACCTCGCCTATGCCTGGATGGCACTGGCGTGCCTGGGCATGGCACTGTGGCATGCTGGGGTTACGCTGAACCTCAGCCTGGTGATCCACGCGCTTACGATCGGCGCCATGACTGGGCTGATCGTGGCGATGATGGCACGGGTCAGCCTTGGCCATACGGGCCGGTCGTTGCAGGTTCCGCCTTGTATCGCCTGGGCCTTTGCGCTGATGCAACTGGCCGCGCTGGCGCGCGTCGGGTTGACCCTGGTCACGCCGATCGGCATCGACGTTTCGGTGCTGTGCTGGAGCGCGGCGTTGCTGTTGTTCCTGTGGCATTACCTGCCGATGCTGCTGCGCCCGCGCGTTGACGGGATGCCGGGGTGATCCGTGGTCTAGAGTGGTATGCATGATTCTTTGCTAGCGAGCCTCCATGGTTTTCCACCGCCTGACCCGCACCCACCCCCGCCTGAGCTTCGCCGCGCTGGTCGGCATCCTTGGGGCATGGTTGATCCCCGCCAGCGACACCGTGCAACGTGTTCTTGCCGGCTGGAACCTTGGGGTCTGGTCGTACCTCCTGCTGGTCCTGTGGTTGACCTGGCGAGCGTCCCCGGAAAAGGTACGCAAAGTTGCACGTATCGAGGATGAAAACGCCGGCCTGGTGCTGTTCACCGTGTGCATCGCCGCCATCGCCAGCCTTGCTGCGGTTACTCTGCAACTGGTGTCCAGTCGCGGCCTCCAGGGCACTGACCAGGCCCTGCACTACCTCTACACCGGATTGACCATCGCAGGTTCGTGGCTGCTGATCGGTTGTATCTTCAGCCTGCACTATGCCCGCTTGTTCTATACCTGCAACGAGGATGAACCTGCCTTGCGCTTCGCCGACGGTGAACGCCACCCGGATTACTGGGACTTCCACTACTTCTCCTTCACCATCAGCGTAGCGGTGCAGACCTCCGACATTGGCGTGGGCGGGCGCGGGATGCGCCGGGTGGTACTGGCGCATTCACTGGTAGGTTTCGTGTTCAACACGGCGATTCTCGGCTTTACCATCAATATCGCCGCCGGCCTGCTCGGCTAGTACGCGTCGGGCACAGGCGCGGATGCGCCGGCACACCTCGTCCAGCTGTTCGGCCGCAAGTACCAATCCCATGCGCACATGCCCCGCTGCGCTGGGCCCGAATGCATCCCCTGGCAGCAGCGCAACACCCTCCTCCATCAACAGCCGTTGGGCGAAAGCCTGGGCACTGAGCCCGGTAGCCCGTATATCGAGCATCACGAACATGCCGCCCGCCGGACGATGGGCGCGCACCCCAGGGCAATCGGCCAACGCCGCGCACACCCGATCGCGCCGTTGCCGATAGGCCTCGCGCATCTGCCGCACCGCAGCCAGGTCCTGCTCAAGCGCCACACAGGCCCCTTGCATGACGAACTCCGGCAGGCCGAACAGCATGGCCATGGCCAGATTGGCCAGGTGTCCGATCAACATCGGCGGAGCTATCACCCACCCCACCCGCCATCCGCTCATGGCATGTGACTTGGACACACTGTCGATGATCACGCAACGCTCGCTCATACCCGGCAGGCTCGCCGGGTCTGCCGCTTCGCCGTCATAGAGCAGGCCACTGTAGACCTGGTCGCAAATCAGCCACAGATCATGCTCACGGCAAAGCTTGGCGAGCTGCGCCATGTCCTGGGGCGAAATGGCCGCACCGGTCGGGTTGTGCGGGGTGTTCAGCAGCAGCCCACGGGTGCTCGGGGTAATGGCCCTGGCCACCTCCAGCGGGTTCAGGCGAAAGCCCTGCTCCGGGCTGACCGGCACCTGCACCGGCCGCGCGCCACAGGCACCCAGCACAGCGGGGTAGGTCACGTACATGGGCTCGGCGACGATCACTTCGTCGCCTGCCTCGAACAGGCATTGGCAGATGGCATACAGCGCGCACTGGGCACCGGCGAGCACCATCACCTGCTCGGTGCCGATCTGCGCACCACTGCGCCGAGCAACCGCCTGACGCAGTGCCAGGCTGCCGCGCACATCACTGTAGTGGGTATCGCCACGACGCAAGCTGCTGACCGCTGCATCGACGATGGGCGTTGGCGTGTCGAAGTCAGGGTCGCCCACCGACAGCAGGAAGATTTCGCGCCCTTCGCGGCGCAAAGCCTGCGCTTGATAATGGATATCCCAGGCAGCGGCAGCTTCACCGGCGATGCGTTGCGTGAGCGTGGAATAGCGCATGACTGTCTCCCTGTCTGCCCAGCTCGCACCGCTCGTCCGAAAACGTCGTGCGCCGATTGGACTTAAAAGTAGCAGAATCCACCGGCGCCTCTGCCAACCTGGGGCAGGGAAAACGTTTGCGTGGCCATTTGCCGCCAGACGGTGCGCATGACGCCTATGTGACAGGGATCATGCATTAGCACATCTGTCGTATTTTCCGCAGAACGGTAACGTGGCCGGTGCTATCGTTAGCTTCCCGGCGGCCGTGTTCCCGGCCCTCGTTCACCACGTCCAGGCAAGGACAAGGAGGCTGGCTTGAACAAGATGACGTTCCCCAACGCCTGCCAGGTGATGCGTTGGCATTTCCATCCACTGGGCTTCGAAGCCAGCATGGATGCGCCGCGCAGCATGATCGCCCGCCTGTTCGACCGCGCCACTGGAGAAACCCTGCTGGCGATTGCTGGTATCCCCTGCACCGCCATCATGGCAGCGGCGGACGTCGAACGCATCATTGAGGCGGTCGAGGCCGAGATGGATGCGTTCGTGCCAGTCTTTGCCCTGCGCGACGCCGTCTAGGCTACCGCTTCGGCGCTCCGCTGAAGCGCCTGCAGTTTGCCCATGAACTGTTCAGCCGGCACAGGCTGGCCGAGCAGATAACCCTGCAGCGAGTCGCAGCCCAGGCGGGTCAGGAAATCCTGCTGGCCATCGGTTTCCACACCTTCGGCGACGATCCGCAGGCCCAGCGCCTGGCCCAAGGCGACGATGGCCGAGACGATGGCCGCATCATCGCTGTCCTGCTCCAGATCGCGGACGAAGCCGCGGTCGATCTTCAGCTCGTTGGCCGGCAGGCGCTTGAGGTACATCAGGCTCGAATAGCCTGTTCCAAAATCGTCGATCGACAGATCCACCCCCATGTCGGACAGGCGCTGCAGCACCGTCAGGCTGGCATCGGCATCGTGCATCGCCGTGGTTTCGGTGATTTCCAGGGTCAGGCAATTGGCCGGCAAGCCGTTGACGCGCAAAGCGCGGGCGACACTGTCGACCAGGCCGGCATGGCAAAACTGGATGGCCGAGAGGTTGACCGCCATGCGCCAGTCACTACGCCCTTGGTCTAGCCACAGGCGCATCTGCCGGCAGGCTTCGTCCAGCACCCACTCGCCAATCGGAATGATCAGGCCGGTCTTCTCCGCCAAACCGATGAAACGGTCAGGCGGCAGCAGTCCGTGCTGGGGGTGCTGCCAGCGCACCAAGGCCTCGGCGCCGATCGGCTGGCAGGCCTGGGCGTCGAACTTGGGTTGATAATGCAGGCAGAACTGGCGCTGCTCCAGGGCCACGCGCAAGTCCTGCAACAGTTGCAGCTGCTGGCGCGCATTGCTGTTCATCGACACGTCGAAGAAGCTATAACCATTCTTGCCGGCGCTCTTGGCGTGGTACATGGCCGCATCGGCGTTGCGCAGCAGTTCGAGCTGGTCCTGGCCGTTACCGGGATACAGGACGATACCCAGGCTCGCCGTCAGCTGCAGGTCATGTTCGGCCACGCGGAACGCCCGCGACACCAGGTTGACCTGCTTGACCGCCACATCCATGGCGTCAGCCGGTTCCTGCAGCTCCACCAGCAGCACGAACTCGTCACCACCGATCCGCGCCAGGGTGTCCTGGCTGTGCAAGTGGCCGCGCAAGCGGGAAGCCACCGCTTTGAGCAGCAGATCGCCGACGTGATGGCCAAACGCATCGTTGACCGGCTTGAAGCCATCCAGGTCGATGAACATCAGCGCGAAACAGCCGCCCTGCTCCGCCACCTTGCCGATCGCCTGGTCGATGCGGTCGGACAGCAGTGTACGGTTGGGCAGGCCGGTCAGGGTGTCATGCAGCGCCAGTTGGGTGAGTTCCTGATTGGCGAGGGTCAGCGAACGCGCCAACTCTGCAGTACGCGCTTCCAGACGCGCATCCAGCACCGACGTCAGCAAGGCCACCGCAAGCACCGCCAAAGTGGTGATCAGCACCAGGTAGACCAGCCCCTCCCCCTGCAGCCCACCCGCCAACGCACCGCAGAAACTGCCCGCCGGGAAGTTCGCCGCCGCCATGCCGGTATAGTGCATGCCGACGATGGCAACGCCCATCAGCACAGCGGCCAGGCCGCGGATCTGGCGTACGTACGGCGTGTGTCTGCGCAGCCGGAAGGCAATCCACAAGGCGGCTGCCGAAGCGCCGACCGCTATGGCCAGCGAAGCGCCGAACAAGGTCGGGTCATAGTCGATGCCTGGCAGCATGCGCAGCGCCGCCATGCCGGTGTAATGCATGCAACTGATGCCCGCACCCATGATCAGCGCGCCAAAGGCCAAACGCAGCCCAGGCAGGCTCGGCTGGCTGACCAGCCACAGGGCGAAACCCGATGACAAAACGGCGATCAGTAGTGAAAAGGCGGTCAGGCCAATGTCATAGCCCAGGTCGATCGGCAAGCTGAAGGCGAGCATGCCGATGAAGTGCATCGACCAGACGCCGATGCCCATTGCCAGCGCGCCTCCGCCCATCCATAGGTAGATGGCCCGGCCTTTGGCCGTGGCGATGCGGCCGGTCAGATCCAATGCGGTGTAGGACGCAAGGATGGCCACGCACAGCGAAATCAACACCAGCGAAAGGGAGTAGCTTCCGGTCAACATTGGGAGTTCCAGCGACGGGACAGGGTGGCCCGAAAAAGCTGACGATTGTACTCAAGCGTTGCCGAAACGCACGGGGTTTTTTGCGAATGGGAATGGATCCAAACCCTTGTATAACGCGACGAAAGCCCTGTATCAGAGCCTTCGCCACATCATTTGACATCAAATAGCCACTTGTCGGTTTCACTCCTGCTGAGCGAATGCCTGCTCGGTTTCCCATCCACCGCCCAGCGCGGCGATCAGCTGGACGCTAGCGACCAGCCGCCCCTGCAACAGGTTCAGCACGCTACGCTCGTTGCTCAACGCGGTGGTCTGCACGTTGACCACATCCAGGTAGCCGATCAACCCGGCTCGGTATTGGTTATCGGTCAGGCGCAGTGATTCGCGAGCAGCGTCCAGCGCCTCCTGGCGCACCACGGCTTCATCGGCATACACCTTGAGCTGCACCAGGTAGTTCTCGACTTCCTTGAAGCCATCGAGCACGCTCTGGCGATACTGCGCCACGGTCTGGTCATACACCGCGACGGTGCGGTCCACCTCGGCGCTGCGCTTGCCGGCATCGAACAGGGTCAATGCCAGTTGCGGCCCTACCGACCAGTAGCGGTTTGGCAGCTGAATCCAGTTGTTGAAGGTGCTGCTGGAATAGCCGCCGCTCATGCTCAGGCTCAAGTCGGGGAAGTAAGCCGCGCGGGCGACGCCGATGTTGGCATTGGCCGCCATCACGTTGCGCTCGGCCGAGGCGATGTCCGGGCGGCGTTCGAGTAACTGCGACGGCAGGCTGACCGGAATTTGCGGCAAGCCTGGGATGGTCTTGCTGTCGGCCAGGGCGAAATCTGCAGGCGCCCTGCCCAGCAACACGGCGATGGCGTTTTCGAACTGGGCGCGCTGCCAGATCAGGTCGATCAGGTCGGCCTGGGTGCTCTTTAGCTGGGTGCGCGCCTGGGCTACCGCGTCAGGGCCGGAGACGCCCGCGCGGTACTGGTTTTCGGTCATGCGAAGCGATCGCTCATAGGCAGCGACGGTCGCCTCCAGCAGGCGCTTCTGCTCGTCGATCACCCTCAGCTGGAGGTAGTTTTGCACCAGCTCCGACTGCTGGCTCAGGCGAATCGCGGCGAGGTCGGCGAAGCTCGCTTCGGCACTGGCCTCGTTCGCGTTCATGGTCTCGCGCAACTTGCCCCACAGGTCGATTTCCCAGCTCACGCCGAGCTGAGCGTTGTAGGTGTTGCGGATGCCACTGCTGTTGTTGGACAGGCTCGAACTGGAGCTGCCGGTACCTTGGGCCGAGCGGTTCTTGCTGGTGGTCAGGTCGAGGCTTGGGAACAGTGAAGCCCGGCTGCTGCGCACCAGCGCCTGGGCCTGGCGGTACTGGGCGGCCGATTGGGCAACGGTCTGGTTGCTGCGGTTGAGCTCCTCGACCAGCGCATTGAGCCCGGCATCGCCGTAGACCTCCCACCAGGCGCCACGAGCGATGGCATCGGACGGGTTGGCCTGGGTCCAGCCCTCAGCCTGCTTGAACTGGGCGGGCGTGCTCAGCTCGGGGCGGTGGTAGTCCGGGCTCAGGGTACAGGCGCTGAGCAGCGCCACGCACAACCCGGCGCCGATCAAACGCGAGCCGCGCCCGCGGGTCAGCAGCTGCAGGGCGTGGTGGAGTGGAGTCTGGGCGAAGTTCATAGCGGAGTTTCCAGAGCGGCATCGGTACGCACGCCGCGCCAATGGTTGAATCGGTGACGCAGGCGGTCGAGGTACAGGTACACCACCGGCGTCGTATAAAGGGTCAGCACCTGGCTGACGACCAGGCCGCCAATGATGGTCAGGCCCAGCGGCTGGCGCATTTCCGCGCCTTCAGCACGGCTGAGCAGCAGCGGCAAGGCGCCAAGAATGGCCGCCAGCGTGGTCATCAGGATGGGCCGCAGGCGCAGCAGGCAGGCGCGGCGAATGGACTCTTCCGGGGTCATGCCCTGGTGGCGCTCCAGTTGCAGCGCCAGGTCGATCATCAGGATGGCGTTCTTCTTCACCACGCCGATCAGCAGGAACAGCCCCAGCAGCGAGATCAAGCTGAATTCGCCACCGGTGACGTACAGCGCGAGCAAGGCACCGACCCCCGCTGAAGGCAAGGTCGAGAGAATCGTCAACGGGTGGATGTAGCTCTCGTACAGAATGCCCAGCACCAGATACACCAGCACCAGTGCGCCGAGGATCATGAACGGCTGCCCTTCCTGGGTCTTGGCGAAAGCGTCGGCGGTGCCGCCAAGCTTGGCGATCACTTCTTCGGGCAGGCCGAGTTTGGCCACCGCCCGCTCCACGGCCGCCATGGCCTGGTCCGGGCTGTAGCCTTCGGCGACGTCGAAGGCGATGTCTTCGGCGGCGAACTGGCCCTCATGACTGACCCGGTCGTTGGCCAGGCTGTTCTCGTAATGGGCGATGGTCGACAGCGGCACGCGAGCGCCGTCGCTGGTGATCACCTGCACCTGCTCCAGGGTGCTCGGGTCCCAGGCGTATTTGGGGTTGATCTCCAGCACCACCTGGTACTGGTTGAGACTGTCGTAGATGGTCGAGATCTGCCGCTGGCTGTAGGCGTTGTTCAGCACCGTGGTGACCATGTTCATGTCGATACCCAGGCGCTTGGCCTGGTCGCGGTCGACCACCAGGGTCACTTGCTGGGTGCCGGAGCCGTCGCGGGCGTCGATGGCGGTCAATTCGGGCAATGCGCGCAGCGCCGCGACCACCTTCGGGAACCACTCGCGCAGGGCCGCCAGGTCGCCGCTCTGCAGGGTGTAAAGATACTGCGAGGAGGTCTGGTCGCGGCCACCGCCGCCCAGTTGCAAGTCCTGGTCAGCCATCAGGAATAGCCGCCCACCGGGCACTTTCGGCATTTCCTTGCGCAAACGCTCGATAACCTGCTGCGCATCGATCTTGCGCTCGCTGATCGGTTTCAGGCGTACCAGAACCATGGCGTTGTTGGTACCGCTGTTGCCGCCGATGAAACCGGCGACACTCTGCACGGCCGGGTCGGCGAGCAAGGCGCGGCGGTAGATTTCCATCTTCGGCTGCATCACGCTGAACGACAGCCCGTCATCACCGCGGATAAAGCCCATCAGCTGGCCGGTGTCCTGCTGCGGGATCAGCGTTTTCGGCACCACCACGTACAGGGCGATATTGATGCCGATGGTTACCAGCAAGCTGATCAAGGTCAGCCGCTTGTGGCGCAGCGCCCAGCCCAGGCTGCGGTCGTAGCCCTCGACCATGCGTTTGTGCAGTTTGTCACTCCAGCGCTGCAGGCGCGTCTGCTCGGCGCGGTGCGGCTTCAGCCAACGGGCGCAGAGCATCGGCGTGAGGGTCAGCGACACCACCAGCGAGACGATGATCGCCGCCGCCAGAGTGATCGAGAACTCCTGGAACAGGTTGCGCACGATGCCGCCCATGAACAGGATCGAGACGAACACCGCCACCAGCGAGACGTTCATCGACAGCAAGGTGAAGCCGACTTCCTTGGCCCCGAGGAACGCGGCGCGCATCGGCGGCTGGCCATCCTCGATGTGCCGCGAGATGTTCTCCAGCACGACGATGGCATCGTCCACCACCAGGCCGGTGGCGAGGATCAGCGCCATCAGCGACAGGTTGTTCAGCGAGAAACCACACAGGTACATCACTGCGAACGTGCCCACCAGCGACACCGGCACCGCCAGGCTTGGGATCAGGGAGGCACGGAAGCTGCCAAGGAACAGGTAGACGACCAGGATCACAAGGACCACGGCCATCAACAGGGTGTGCTCGGCTTCCGCGAGGGTGGCTTTGATCACCGGCGAGCGGTCCATGGCCACGTTCAGTTGCACGCTGGCCGGCAGCAGCGACTGCAGGGCCGGCAGCTGCGCGTGGATCTGGTCGACGGTTTCGATGATGTTGGCGCCGGTCTGGCGGTTGACCACCAGCAGCACCGCGCTCTGGTCGTTGAAGAAGCCGCTGTTGTAGCGGTTCTCGACGCCGTCGGTGATGGTTGCCACGTCGGAGAGGCGCAGGATCGTGCCGTTCTGCTGGCGGATCACGATCGGCTCGTAGTCCTTGGCTTTTTCCAGCTGATCGTTGGCGCGCACCTGCCAGTTGCGCTCACCGTCTTCGACAAAGCCCATGGGCCGGCGCTGGTTGGCGTTGGCCACGGCGGTGCGCACGTCATCCAATGCCAGGCTGTACTGGTTGAGCAGTTGCGGCTCGACCGCGATGCGCACCGCCGGCAGCGAACTGCCGCCGATCTGCACTTCCCCTACCCCGCTCACCTGGGCCAGGCTCTGCGACAGGATGGTGTCGGCCAGGTCATACAGCTGGCCTTTCTGCAGCACGTCCGAGGTCAGCGACAGCACCATGATCGGCGCCTGCGCCGGGTTGATCTTCTTGTAGGTGGGCATGCTGCGCATGCCGCTGGGCAGCAGGTTGCGCGTGGCATTGATGGCCGCCTGCACTTCGCGCGCCGCGCCGTCGATGTCGCGGCCTTGCTCGAAGCCGATGATGACCCGGGTCGAGCCCTGGTTCGAGCTGCTGGTCAGGGTGGTGACCCCGGCAATGCTGCCGAGCTTGCGTTCCAGCGGCGTGGCCACCGTGGACGCCATCACCTCGGGGCTGGCGCCAGACAGGTTGGCCTGCACCACGATCACCGGGAAGTCCATTTGCGGCAAGGGCGCCACGGGCAGCAGGTTGAAGCTGACGCCACCGAGCAGCATGATCGCCAGGCTCAGCAGCATGGTCGCCACGGGCCGGCGAATGAAGGGACCGGACAGGTTCATGCCTCGGCCTGCTTCACGTCAGTGGCCGGGCGCCAGCGGCGTGCCAGGCGGTCGAAGTACAGGTAGATGACCGGGGTGGTGAACAGGGTCAGTACCTGGCTCACCAGCAGGCCGCCCACCATCACCAGGCCCAGCGGCTGACGCAGTTCAGCGCCGGAGCCGGTGGCCAGCATCAGCGGCACGGCGCCGAACAACGCCGCCAGGGTGGTCATCAGGATCGGCCGGAAGCGCAGCAACGCTGCCTGGTAGATCGCATCCCGTGGGCTCATGCCCTGGTGGCGTTCGGCTTCCAGGGCGAAGTCGATCATCATGATCGCGTTCTTCTTGACGATACCGATCAACAGGATAATGCCGATGATGGCGATCATGCCCAGGTCGTTGCCGCTGATGATCAACGCCAGCAAGGCGCCGACCGCCGCCGACGGCAGGGTCGAGAGGATGGTCACCGGGTGGATGTAGCTCTCGTAGAGCACACCGAGCACGATGTACATGGTCACCACCGCGGCGAGGATCAGCAGCAAGGTGCTCGACAGCGATGCCTGGAAGGCCTCGGCGGCGCCCTGGAACTTGGTCTGCACGCCGATCGGCATGCCGATGTCCTGTTGCACCTGCTCGATCACCTTGACCGCCTCGCCCAGGGAGGCACCGTGGGCCAGGTTGAACGACATCATCACCGCCGGGAACTGGCCGATGTGCGAGATCGCCAGCTGCGCCTGGCGCTGTTCGATGCGCGCCAGGGCCGACAGGCGTACCTGGCCGCCGTCACTGGCCTTGACGTGGATGGACTCCAGCGCCTGCGGGCCGATGCTCGCCGCATCGCGCGATTGCAGCACCACGCGGTACTGGCTGGCCTGGGTGTAGATGGTGGAGATCTGCCGTTGGCCGAAAGCGTCGTACAGGGCGTTGGTGATCTGCGAAACGTTGATGCCCAGGCGGCTGGCCATGTCGCGGTCGATCACCAGGTACACCTGCAGGCCCTTGTCTTGCAGGTCGCTGGCCACATCCTGCAATTCCGGCCGCTGTTGCAGCGCGTTGACCAGCTTGCCGCTCCACTGCGCGAGCAGATCGGCGTCCGGCGACGACAGGCTGAACTGGTACTGGGTGCGGCTGACCCGGTCCTCGATACTGAGGTCCTGCACCGGCTGCATGAAAAGGCGAATGCCCACCAGTTTATCGAGTTGCGGCTGCAGGCGGCTGATCACTTCACCGGCGGTCACGTCGCGCTCGCCGTGGGGTTTGAGGTTGATCAGCAAACGGCCACTGTTGAGCGTGGCATTGTCACCGTCCACACCGATGTACGACGACAGGCTCTGCACTGCCGGGTCCTGCAGGATCACCTTGCTCAGGGCCTGCTGGCGTTCGCTCATGGCGGCGAACGAGGTCGATTGCGGCGCTTCGGAAATACCCTGGATCACTCCGGTGTCCTGCACCGGGAAGAAGCCCTTGGGCACTGCCATGTACAACACCACGGTCAGCCCCAGGCTCGCCACGGCCACCAGCAAGGTCAGCGGCTGGTGCCGGAGCACCCACTGCAGGCCGCGGCCGTAGTGTTCGATCAGCCAGTCGATCCAGGCGCCACTGGCGCGGTAAAAGCGGCCCTGTTCTTCTTCCTTGGGCTCGCGCTTGAGCAGGCGCGCGCACATCATCGGCGTCAGGGTGAGCGACACCACCAGAGAAATCAGGATCGCCACCGCCAGGGTGATGGCGAACTCGCGGAACAGGCGCCCGACCACGTCAGCCATGAACAGCAGCGGGATCAGTACGGCGATCAGCGAGAAGGTCAGCGAGATCAGGGTGAAACCGATCTGCCGGGCGCCCTTGAGCGCCGCCTGCATCGGCGTTTCACCCTCTTCGATATGCCGCGAAATGTTCTCCAGCATGACGATGGCGTCGTCGACCACAAAACCGGTGGCGATGGTCAGGGCCATCAGCGTCAGGTTGTTGATCGAAAAACCCGCCAGGTACATCACGCCGAAGGTGCCGATCAGCGACAGCGGCACGGCAATCGACGGAATGATCGTGGCACTGACCCGGCGCAGGAAGACGAAGGTGACCATCACCACCAGCACGATGGCGATCAACAGTTCGTGCTGCACGTCCTTGACTGCGGCGCGGATGGTCTGGGTCCGGTCGGTGAGCACCGAGACATCGAGGCCGGCTGGCAGGTTGTCGGTGATCGACGGCAGCAGTTGCTTGATGCTGTCGACCACTTCGATGACGTTGGCGCCCGGTTGGCGTTGTATGTTCAGCAGTACTGCCTGGTTCTGGTTGGCCCAGGCGGCCAGGCGTTCGTTCTCGGCGCCGTCGACGATTTCGGCGACGTCCTTCAGGCGCAGCGGGGCTCCGTTGTTGTACGTCAGAATCAGGTTGGCGTATTCCTCGGGAGAACGCAGCTGATCGTTGGCGTCGAGCATCGATACCCGGGTCGGGCCGTCGAAGTTGCCCTTGGGCTGGTTGACGTTGGAGGCGCCGATCAGGGTGCGCACGTCATCCAGGTTGAGGCCATTGGCGGCCAGCGCATCGACATTGACCTTGATCCGCACGGCCTGGCGCTGGCCGCCAGCGATGCTGACCATGCCCACGCCGCCGATCTGCGCGAGTTTTTGCGCGACACGGGTGTCGACCAGGTCGTTGAGCTTGGGCAACGGCATGGTCTTGCTGGAGATCGCCAGGGTCAGCACCGGCGTATCGGCCGGGTTGACCTTGTTGTATACCGGGGGCGCCGGCAGGTCGCTGGGCAGCAGGTTGCTGGCGGCGTTGATCGCGGCCTGTACCTGCTGCTCGGCGACGTCCATGTTCATGTCGAGATTGAAGCGCAGGGTCAGCACCGAAGCGCCGCCTGAGCTGGTCGAGGCCATCTGGGTCAGGCCCGGCATCTGGCCGAACTGGCGCTCCAGCGGCGCGGTGACCGCACTGGTCATCACCTGTGGGCTGGCGCCCGGGTACAGGGTCATGACGCGGATGGTCGGGTAATCGACCTGCGGCAAGGCCGATACCGGCAGCAGTTTATAGGCGATCATGCCGGCCAGGACGATGGCCAGCATGCTCAGCGTGGTGGCGACCGGGCGGAGGATGAACAGGCGCGACAGGTTCATGCGCCCGCCTTGCCTGCCGCTTCGCCGGGCTGTACTTCACCGGCCCGGGCCGAGCCCTTGGCATCCTGGCCCTGCAAGTGCTGGCCGGGGGTGGTTGGCACTTGCGAGCTGTCGTCAACCACCTCTACCGGGGTGCCTTCGCGCAGGCGGTCGGTGCCTTCGAGCACCAGGCGATCGCCTGCCTTCAAGCCTTCGAGGATCACACTGTTTTCACCGTCACTGGCGCCCACCTTGAGCTTGCGCACATTGACCGTGTTCTCGGCATTGACCACGTAGGCGAAGGTGCCATCGTTACCGAACTGGATGGCCGCCGCCGGGGCCATGACCACCTGCTTGAGGGTATCGGCCAGCAGGCGAACGTTGACGAACTGATTGGGGAACAGGGCTAAGTCCTTGTTCTCGAAGCGGCCCTTGAACTTCAGGGTGCCGGTGGTGGTGTCGATCTGGTTGTCGATACTGCCCAGCACGCCGCTGGACTGCAGTTTGCTGTCGTTGCGGTCCCAGGCCTCGACCGGCAGGCTGGCGCCGCTGCGGTAGCGTTCGAGCACGGTGCTCAGTTCGGTTTCCGGCAAGGTGAAGGCGACATTGATCGGCTCGGTCTGGGTGATGACCACCAGCGCGGTGGTGTCGTTGGCGGCCACCAGGTTGCCCAGGTCGAGCTGGCGCAGGCCGACACGCCCATTGATGGGCGCGCGGATCTGGGTGAAGTCGAGGTTCAGGCGGGCATCGTTGACCTGGGCCTGGTTGGTTTTCACCAACCCCTGGAACTGCGCCACCTGGGCTTCGGCGGTATCGAGCGTCTGCTTGGCGATGCTGTCTTCGGCATACAAGCCTTTATAGCGCGCCACGTCGACCTGGGCATTCTTCAGCTGCGCCTGGTTTTGCGCCAGGGTGCCTTCGGCCTGCTGCAGGGCGATGCGATAAGGGCGCGGGTCGATCTCGGCCAGCAGATCGCCGGCCTTGACCTGCTGGCCTTCTTTGAAGTGGATCTTCACCAGCTCACCGGCCACCCGGCTGCGCACGTTGACCGTGTTGGTCGCGGTGACCGTACCCAGGGCCTTGTAATAGAGTGGGAAGTCGCCGACGCGTACCGGCTCGACACGCACCGGCACCGCCTCGGTGGAATTACCAAAGCCCGGGCGCCCGCCCATGCCCACGCCTTTGCCCGGGCGCCCCCCGCCAGCCTCTTTATGGGCAGGCGTTGCGGCGGGCCACAGCCACCAGGCCAGCAGGGCCACCAGCAGCAGGATCAACAGGCCGACGAGCCAGCGACGGGGGGATCGGGAGACAGAAGCTTGCATGGGTTGAACGAACCTTGTTCGGAATGACGGCTTGGGAAGGGTGAACGATAAGCACTGGCATCGTTTTAGCAAAGGGCCTTTACCAGAGGTTTACCATTGCCTGACGTTGCCAAAAGGTTGAACTTTAAATGAAAACGGCCCGGAAAGTGTTCCGGGCCGTTACAGGGTGTTGCTTGGAGGGATTGAAGGGGGGCGAGTTCCGTGGCCTGCCTCCCGCAATCCTTACTTCAGAACAGCCAGCGCCGCCTCATAGTTCGGCTCGTCGGCGATTTCGCCAACCAGCTCGCTGTGCAGCACTTTGTCGTTTTCGTCCAGCACCACCACGGCGCGGGCAGCCAGGCCGGTCAGCGGGCCGTCGGCAATGGCAACGCCGTAGCTCTCGAGGAACTCGCCGCCACGCAGGGTCGACAGGTTCTGCACGTTCTCCAGGCCTTCAGCGCCGCAGAAGCGCGCCTGGGCGAATGGCAGGTCGGCGGAGATGCACAGCACCACGGTGTTGGCCAGGTCGCTGGCCTGGGCGTTGAACTTGCGCACGGAGGTAGCGCAGGTCGGCGTGTCGACGCTCGGGAAAATGTTCAGCACTTTGCGCTTGCCGGCAAAGTCTTTCAGCGAAGTATCAGCCAGGTTGCCAGCGACCAGAGTGAAGGCAGGCGCCTGGGCACCGGCTTTCGGCAGTTCGCCTTTGACCTGAACCGGGTTGCCTTTGAGAGTCACTTGAGCCATGGACGAAATCCTTATGCGGGGTTTGAAAAGGACCCTGAGTTAAGCATGAAGGCGGCCGGGTGCCTATGGGGTACGGTGAAATTGTTCCATTGCCGGACAAATTTCTGTGGACAAAAAAATGTCCGGGTGGCGACAAGCGACCCGGACACTTCCTACAGCAGTTAACAAATCAGCTGAGCAGGCCGTACACCACGGAGGTCAGCGCAACCAGCCCGACCAACACCACGAACACGTTGGACAGCGCCCCGCTGTACTTGCGCATCGAGGGGACACGGCGAATGGCGTACATCGGCATCAGGAACAGCAGCACGGCGATGATCGGGCCGCCGAGCGATTCGATCATGCCGAGGATGCTCGGGTTGAGAGTGGCGACGATCCAGCACACCACCAGCATCAACGCCGCGACCACGCGGTCCAGCGCCTTGGCGCCTGGGCGTGCGCCGGTCTTGGCGATGATGCCCTTGAGGCCTTCGCTGGCACCGATGTAGTGACCCAGGAACGACTTGGCGATGGCGATGAATGCGATCAACGGCGCGGCGAAGGCAATGGTCGGATTGCTGAAGTGGTTGGCCAGGTACGACAGGATCGACAGGTTCTGCGCCTTGGCTTCTGCCAGTTGCGCGCTGTCGAGGGTCAGCACGCAGCTGAATACGAAGAACAGCACCATGGCCACCATCAGCAGGTGGGCGCGGGCCAGGATCTGGCCGCTGCGTTCGTCGGCGTGCTCGCCGTAGCGGCGCTTCTGATCAACGGCGAAGGCCGAGATGATCGGCGAATGGTTGAACGAGAAGACCATGACCGGGATCGCCAGCCACACGGTGTGCAGGAACGCCGAACCGGTTGGCAGCTGGCTAGCGCTGTCGAGGATACCGCCGGTCCAGTGCGGCACCAGGTACAGGCCCAGCAGCGCCAGGGCGACGATGAACGGGTAGACCAGCAGGCTCATGACCTTGACCGTGGCCTGCTCGCCGCAACGAACGATGGCCAGCAGGCCGAGGATCAGTACGAACGACAGCAGCGCCCGTGGCGGCGGCGTCATGTGCAGCTGGTGCTCCATGAAGCTGGTGACCGTATTGGTCAGCGCCACGCTATAGATAAGCAGGATCGGGAAGATGGCGAAGAAGTACAGGACGGTGATGAGGGCACCGGCCTTGATGCCGAAATGCTCCTCGACCACTTCGGTGATGTCGCCACCACTGCGCCCGGACAACACGAAGCGGGTCAGGCCACGGTGGGCGTAGTAGGTCATCGGGAACGCCAGTGCGGCGAGAATCAGCAGTGGCCAGAAACCGCCGAGGCCGGCATTGATTGGCAGGAACAGAGTGCCTGCGCCGATGGCGGTGCCGAACAGGCCCAGCATCCAGGTGGTGTCTTGACGTGACCAGCTGCCCAGGTCTGTCGTGGTCGATTGTTCATATTGTTGTTCAACGCTTGGGACCTGCTCATTCATTCCGGGTGTAACTCCACTCGCAAGACTGCAACAGGGCTGGGAGTGGCGAAACAGACGCTTCGCTTACCCCAACCAGAAAAGAGGGGCGCGATTGTGCACTGAAAGTGGGCGGTTGCGAAGCCCCGTCCGAGGGACGGTTGCACTTGTCATGACAATTAGGTGTAACCTAAGGAGCGGCTAAAGCCGCTCCCACAGGTACAACTCAGAACATGTGGGAGCGGCTTTAGCCGCGAAGCACGCGACGCGGTGGATGGCACCGGCTCCGCCGGTGATCGCGGCTGAAGCCGCTCCTACCAGGCGCGAAGCGGCCCCTGTGTCACATTACTTCTGAACAGCTGCGAACGCTTCGGCAACCTGTTGCAGGTTGGCAGGACGCAGGCCGGACATGCACACGCGGCCGCTGTCGATCAGGTACACGCCGAACTCGTCACGCAGGCGACGCACCTGCTCGACGCTGAAACCGGTGTAGCTGAACATGCCGCGCTGGCGCAGGAAGAACTGGAAGTCCTGGCCCGGCAGCAGCACGGCCAGGGCGTCGACCAGCGCCTGGCGCATGTCGAGGATACGCTTGCGCATCACTTCCACTTCAGCCGCCCACTGGGCATTCAGGGCAGCATCGCTGAGCACACCGGCCACCAGCTGTGCGCCGAAGTTGGGCGGGCTGGAGTAGTTGCGGCGCACGGTGGCCTTGAGCTGACCGAGCACGCTCTGGGTGGTGGCTTCATCGTCGCAGACCACCGACAGGCCCCCTACCCGCTCTCCGTACAGGGAGAAGATTTTCGAGAACGAGTTGCTGACCAGGCACGGCACGCCGGCACGGGCCATTTCGCGGATGGCGTAGGCGTCTTCCACCAGGCCTTCGGCGAAGCCCTGATAGGCGATATCGAGGAACGGGATCAGCTGGCGCGCCTTGACCACTTCCACCACGTGTTGCCACTGGTTCTGGGTCAGGTCGGCACCGGTGGGGTTGTGGCAGCACGGGTGCAGCAGTACCACGCTGTTGGCCGGCAGGGTCTGCAGGGTTGCCAGCATGCCGTCGAAGTCGACGCCACGGGTGGCCTGGTCGAAGTACGGGTAGGCATGAACCTTGAACCCGGCACCTTCGAAGATGGCGCGGTGGTTGTCCCAGGTCGGGTTGCTGACCCAGACTTCGGACTGCGGGAAGTAGCGTTTGAGGAAGTCGGCACCGACCTTGAGCGCGCCGGAGCCGCCAACGGTCTGTACGGTGGCCACGCGCTTGCCGGTCACGGCCGGGTGGTCGGCACCGAACAGCAGCGCCTGAATGGCCTGGCGGTAGCTGGCCAGGCCTTCCATCGGCAGGTACAGCGAGGCTTCGTGGTCAACGCCGGCGATGCGTTTTTCCACCGCATCCACGGCCGCCAACTGCGGCACCACGCCGGCCTCATCGTAATACAGGCCGATACTCAGGTTGACCTTGTCGGCGCGCGGGTCGGCCTTGAAGGTTTCCATCAGCGAGAGGATCGGGTCGCCGGCATAGGCATCGACATGTTTGAACACAGCGTGCAGCTCCTTGGATCAGGACAGTTCGGAATGGCTGCCCTGAGGATACCCGGAGTCGGCGGCAAGGAACATCACCTGATGTGCAGGTTGTCTATGCAAGATTGCACAGCGCTGTCAGCCAAGCAGTTCCTTCAGGCCTTGCAGCTCCTGTGCCGTCAACGCCACCCCCTCCCGCTCGGCAATTTCCCGCTCCCGATAGCGCCGCTCGCCGGGCATGCGCGTCAAGCCCACGGCCTGCATCTGCTCGACCAGAGCAGCGCTGCGTTGGGCAAAACGATCGCCTTCGGCCTTGCTCGGGTCGATGACGATGATCAGCTGCCCGGTCCAGGGTGTTTTGGCGCCTGGATGATTCGACCAGTCGAACTCCCAGGAGAAATGCCCACCGGTCAGCGCCGCCGCCAGCAGTTCGACCATCATCGACAGCGCCGAGCCTTTATGCCCGCCAAACGGCAGCAAGGCGCCACCTTCGAGAATGGCCTTGGGGTCGGTGGTCGGCTGGCCATCAGCGTCCACGCCCATGCCCTCAGGCAGCGGCTGGCCGGCGCGCGCGGCGATTTGCACGTCACCATGGGCCATGGCGCTGGTCGCCATATCGAAGACGATCGGGTCATGCCCCGCACAGGGCGCGGCAAAAGCGATCGGGTTGGTGCCGAACAGTGGCTTGCGTGCGCCGTGCGGCACCACGCAGGTCATGCTGTTGACAACGCTCAGCGCCACCAGGCCTTCATCGGCGAACGGCTCGACGTCCGGCCACAGCGCTGCGAAGTGGTGCGAATTGTGGATCGCCAGCACCGCTATCCCGGCGCTGCGGGCCTTTTCCACCAGCAAAGAACGGGCCGCCGCCAACGCCGGCTGGGCAAAGCCGCCACCTGCGTCGACACTGATATACCCCGCCGCCACATCGGTCACTCGCGGTGTCACCTGCCCATTCACCCAGCCGCTGGCCAGGGTCGACACATAGCCGGGAATCCGAAACACGCCATGACTGTGGGCACCATCGCGCTGGGCGCTAGCGCAGTTGTGGGCGAGCACCATGGCCACCGCTTCGCTGCAGCCATGGTGCCGAAAGATCGTTTGCAGCAGGCCCTGGAGTTCAGCAAAGGGTACTCGCACCGCGGCATGGACGGGATGTGCAGGCATCTGAAGCTCCTTTGTTGGAATTGATTTATCACACTAGGCAGCATTAAGCGGGTTGCTTATCTATCAAGTTTGAGCCACCTCGCTTCCAGCCTAGCCAGTTGTGACAACCCTGCGCCACCTCCTACCCTCAGCTTGAAGTCGTCGGGCCATGTGCCGGCAGGTTCCGTCCTCGCGGCATCCAAACGCTGTACAAAGCGAATTTTAGCGCTTTGAGTTCTTAGCGATTTCATCACTTCGGCTATTCGCTGGCGCGCCATCTGAGGTCGAATAGCCACACCACGCATATAGAAATAATCCAGCGTTAATTGAACCAACCAAATAGATACAGCGACCATATAACAAAAAAGCATCAAAACAATCATGACGACGATGAAATAGAAAACCCAGGCTATCAACTCATACTCAATTAACAGCCAGGCAAAAAGCGTAACAATAACAGCCATTGCCACAATATAACACGCAGAGCGAAGATTAAACGACCTGCCCTGAAGCGATTGCCAGAAATTCTTGAAGTAATCAACAACGCCTAACCAGTCCAACACCAGCATGGACAGGCACGCCGTGCTTACCGCCACTAAGAATGGAGGGCCTTCAAACACCCCCCACAAGGCGGGAAAGGCATGCTGAACTTCAATGAAAAATGCTCTCAACACTGTTTCAAAATACCCAGCGCTCACCCAATCACCCGCGCCTACCGTTAGCACTATTTTCTTGCCACCGTCAGTGCCCGACATATTAATTACGTTCGCCACCGCCGCCAGAAAAACAAAAAAACGGAACACTTTAATTTTCCAATCAATGAGCGCCGCAGCCATTGACCCGGCAAAATGCTTATTAAAGCTATCGCCCCAGAACACGTACAGACAAAATACCATGGCGACCGAACTGGAAACCAACGCCAAAGCCACCACTGCGGGCGATAACAGCGCGATTAGTACTAAACTGACAATCGCACACCACGCATTTACCCATCGAACGCTGGCCACGCGAGACACCACTCCCATCGAGTCCGACAAAAGCAGACTTCGTGAAAGTACATTGTAGGATGAAAAGAAATTTACTATGGGTATTTCCTTGACATATTCAACAATCCCCGCCTCAAGATCCGAGGCTAACCTCGGCAACACTCTGCATGCTCTAAATGCGGTTTCCTGAAGCCAAGCATCTGCATACCTGATTCCGCGAGTCAGCACCGTTACAGAGCCGGCCTCGGAAATCAGCCCGGTTCCTTCCAGGCAAATTTTGGCCAATATGATATCTGCTCCAACAGCCGAGTGATGTTCAATGAATCGTTCCAACTGGTCGGAGATAGTGAGTACGGCTCGCTTTCTGGAGCAGAATGCCTCCACGATAAAGCGCAGGCAATGAATGGCCCGCATCCGCGTTTCTGGCTGCTCGAAATTTTCTTCCACCTCTGCCCAACAGAGCTCAGCTAACCGCTGTGCCTCCTCATCAGAACAATGCTGGGCGTATAAGACCACCGCATCCCTTCCTCTGGAGTCGGTGGGAATATGATCAACCGGAACGACAGCCGAACGGCCCAATAAACTTAAGGTAACGAAATACTCGAGGAATCGACGGTGGACGAATGCAAATGACTTCTGCGGGCCATCGCTGACTCTGGCAATTCTGGCATAGTTTAGGATATCAACTACTTTTTCGACGTTTTCGGAGGGAAGCCTTTTATCCAGCACAGAAATGGGCGCTTCCAGACCTAACGCGGGCGTTGAAAAAACAGAATACGCTATCTTTCGCGTGGCCTCCAAGACTTCTTCCACACCCATGCCAACTTCATCGAGCTTATCAGCGCAGGAGGCGAGCCGCTTGCGCAAATAAAATTCGTAAATTTCCGCCTGACTTTTTGGCAATACCTGCTTGTCGCTGATCCACTCGCCTAGCAGGGTCATCAAAAATGGATTTCGGGCTAACGGCACCAAATCGTTGCGAGCCCTGAAGATCTCTGACTTCAATTCGAGCGATACGTGAGGGAACCGTTCGAGCGCCTCAGATATGGAAACTTCGGAGAGCGGCCTTATTTCGAGTATTTTTTGAGCCTGATAATAGTGAGAAGGACTCCTGAAAATTCGCGAAGCCAAAATCCCACGAGATTCAACGCTACTGGATATCACTTTCGAAATGACTGTCGACAACTCAGCCAACACCGCCGAATCCTCACCAGCGTCTAATAGGTTAGGCATTTCATCGAACGAATCAAATATAAAAAACAACCTGCCATGACGCCACAACTTGAAGAAATAATCTTTCACAAACGTCGCATGGTAGACATCACCTCGCTTCGCCAGGCTGCGCACCATAAATTGAATCAAACCGTCAACTGTAATTTCGTCAACCGGCAGACTCGCTCCACCCTTGGTACGCCATTCACGCAAATTAATATAAATGGGTATGCGTCCCGAGCGTCTGGCTTGCGCAAGCATATCGCCAGCCAGCTTGCGCAAGGCCACGCTTTTCCCAGCACCGGGCACACCGAGCAATAAAAAGGCTTGTGACGTCCGGTCCATGGAAATTGCATTTTGTAGATTTAAAACTTTTTTACTTTTTACCTTGCCGCGATTTGAAACAATCTCGACTTCAGCTTTGAGCTCAGTATAATACTCAGGGCTCCAGTTACTCTCAAGATCAAGATGCACCAAGTGGCGATCCAGAACGGAGTAAAATGATTCCAGCTTTTTTCCAAAGCCTTCCTCCGGAAAATCTTTATCGATGGACCGAGGATGGGCATTATCGATAGTTCTTTCCCTGATGAAATAATTTACCGCAATCACCACAACAGCAACAAAAACCAGAATAAATATTGATGGCTCTTGCGAGAATTTAATCTCTGCCAAGTAAGGCGCATTGGCTTTTACCCAGGGACTTGTAGCGAAGCGCTGAACCGCGGCATCGAACACTGCTCCCCACGCCCCCCATAGCCCCGCCAGAGCAAACACCCCTACCAAGCTGGCAAGTCTAATCTTATTTGCCCCATAACCTGCTGGCATTAGCATGGGTCTGAGGATCAAGAGGATCATGCAGCCGATAACACCCAGCAATACACCCACTACCAGTGACTGCGTGACGACCCCGACATACACCGTCCCCAGTAATGCAAGCAGTGATAAACCAGCAAAAATTTGAGATCCATTCATATACGACAGACTTAACGCCTTCCTGAGTTGAGCCAAAGTGCCATTATCCTGGCTTGATAGACATGTTACAAGTTCAGCCCGCCGGTTGCGGGCTTGGGCCAGAAGGAGTGGCCAGGCTTATTGCACGGTTGCAATGACCCGATTGCGTCGTTAAATATTATTGACCCTCTCCTCGGTCAAGCCCTTGCCGCATATGGCGCGCAAGGGTTTTAGCGCCCGAATTCTGGCGCTTTACACCTTGCCCTACCCCTTCCAGTCGTTTGACATATCGAACGGCTCTGGCAAGCTATCTACAAGCCCCGACCGGAATCGTCGCCTCTGACGAGCCGGCAGTGCTCGGGGCTTCAGGTAGCACAACAGGCCCCGGGCCGTGCACCTGCACAACAACGGCAGGTCGAACCTGTCATAAGGTGACATATGTCCAACAGCAACATTGGCAACAAGCAACCTTCCCTGCGCAAACCCGTCGTCCTGATGACCATGGGCAGCCAAGAGCGCAAAGGCCATGACTATCAGGTCATGACCCACAAATACATCACCCCGCTGGTCGACTTCGCCGATTGCGTCCCGGTCCTGGTGCCCACTTGCTGTGGCGTCGATGACCTCGAGACCTATCTGGACATGGCCGACGGCGTGTACCTGACCGGTGCCGGCAGCAACATCGAGCCGAGCCTGTACGGCCAGGAAAACCAGACGCCGGGCAAAGGCCAGGACGTCAACCGCGACCTGTTCGATATCCCACTGGTCAAAGCGGCCCTCAAGCGCGGCCTGCCGATCTTCGGCATCTGCCGTGGCATGCAGGAAATCAACGTGGCCCTGGGCGGCGACATCTACCAGAAGGTCTACGCCGAGCCTGGCTTCAACGACCACCGGGAAAACCCGGAAGACCCGGTCGAAGTGCAGTACGCCCAGGTGCATGGGGTGAAGATCCAGCCGGGCAGCTGGCTGCGCGACACCCTCGGCACCGACGAGATTCGCGTCAACTCGCTGCATGGCCAGGGCCTGCGTAACCTGGGTGCCGGCATCGAGCCGATCGCCCACGCCGAAGACGGCCTGGTCGAGGCGATCCATGGCCCGAGCATCTCGCCGTTCCTGTTCGCTGTGCAGTGGCACCCGGAGTGGCAAGCGGCGAAGAACCCTGACTCGATCAAGATCTTCCAGGCCTTCGGCGATGCCTGCCGCGCCCAGGTGCGCAAGTCCCAGATCAAGCGCCAACAGGCCGCCTGACCCTCAGCTTCGTTAGTTTTGATCGCGGGGCGGCGCAAGGTCGCCCCCGCTTCCCCGGTCACCCTCTGCTGGTCCCAGAATACTTCCCGTGGAAGCGGGCGGCGGGCTTGTGCCTGTCTCCGCGGTCGTTTTTTTGCCTTTTCCTCGTCAGAGATATGATGACTGTCTGGGTGTTCGCCTTGACACATTTATCGCCTATCAGATCGAGCGCCGCCCGCGCGGCGCTTCGCGGGGCAAGCCCGCTCCCACATTTGTTGCAACGTGCCTATGCCTGCCAGGCCATGGTTGTTCGCTTTGGCGCATGGCTAAAGACTAGTGGGGCGGCTGCAGCGCCAGCCGAGTAAGTGTGTCGTACCAACAAGGCCGTCAACTATGGCCTATCAGGCCATGGCACGTTGCAACAAATGTGGGAGCGGGCTTGCCCCGCGAAGCGCCGCGCGGGCGGCGCTCGATTTCAGCATCCCCTCAACCCCCCAGCCAAGCCCCCAAGCCACCAAAAATTTCCCAAAGGGGACTAGTCATCACTCCAGTTGTACGATAACTTACCTCCATCGCAGCACACCACCCTTCACCCAAGCGCCACAGGATGCCAACAACAATGACTCCACAAGAACTGAAATCCATCCTCTCCCACGGCCTGCTGTCTTTCCCGGTCACCGACTTCAACGCCCAGGGCGACTTCAACCAGGCCGGCTACATCAAGCGCCTGGAATGGCTCGCCCCGTACGGCGCCAGCGCCCTGTTCGCCGCCGGCGGCACCGGTGAGTTCTTCTCCCTGGCCGCCAGCGAGTACAGCCAGGTAATCAAGACCGCAGTCGACACCTGCGCCAAATCCGTACCGATCCTCGCCGGCGTCGGTGGCTCCACCCGCCAGGCCATCGAATACGCCCAAGAAGCCGAGCGCCTGGGGGCCAAGGGCCTGCTGCTGCTGCCGCACTACCTGACCGAAGCCAGCCAGGACGGCGTTGCCGCCCACGTCGAAGCCGTGTGCAAATCGGTGAACATCGGTGTGGTGGTGTACAACCGCAACGTCTGCCGCCTGAACGCCGACCTGCTGGAAAAACTCGCTGAACGTTGCCCGAACCTGATCGGCTACAAGGACGGCCTGGGTGACATCGAGCTGATGGTGTCGATCCGTCGCCGCCTGGGTGATCGTTTCAGCTACCTGGGTGGCCTGCCGACTGCCGAGGTGTATGCTGCGGCGTACAAGGCACTGGGTGTGCCGGTTTATTCCTCGGCGGTGTTCAACTTCGTGCCGAAGACCGCGATGGACTTCTACCACGCCATCGCCCGTGACGATCACGCCACCGTTGGCAAGCTGATCGACGATTTCTTCCTGCCGTACCTGGACATCCGCAACCGCAAGGCCGGCTACGCAGTCAGCATCGTCAAGGCTGGCGCCAAGATCGCCGGTTACGACGCAGGCCCGGTGCGTACTCCGTTGACCGACCTGACCGCTGAAGAATACGAAATGCTCGCAGCTCTGATGGACAAGATGGGTCCGCAATAAGCGCACCCCTGCGGCCTGCCCTTGCCGCATCCGGAGTGGGAAACCCCCACTCCGGCTACAACTCGTGAGCCCGCACAAAAATAACTAGTGGGAGTATTGCCAGCATGCAAGCGACTAAAAAGACGCATGTGCGCTACCTGATCCTGTTCATGCTGTTCCTGGTGACCACGATCAACTATGCCGACCGCGCCACCATCGCCATCGCAGGCTCCAGCCTGCAGAAAGACCTCGGCATTGACGCCGTAACCCTCGGTTATATCTTCTCCGCCTTCGGATGGGCTTACGTTGCCGGCCAGATTCCCGGTGGCTGGCTGCTGGACCGCTTCGGCTCCAAGAACGTCTACGCCTTCAGCATCTTCACCTGGTCGCTGTTCACCCTGCTGCAAGGGTTCGTCGGTGGCCTGCCGGTCGCCTGGGCCGTCGTCACCCTGTTCACCCTGCGCTTTCTGGTCGGTTTCGCCGAAGCCCCGTCGTTCCCGGGCAACGCTCGAATCGTCGCGGCCTGGTTCCCTACCGCTGAGCGCGGCACGGCGTCGGCGATCTTCAACTCGGCGCAATACTTCGCCACCGCGCTGTTCGCCCCGATCATGGGCTGGATCGTGTTCAGCTTCGGCTGGGAACACGTGTTCGTGGTGATGGGTGCACTGGGGATCATCTTCTCCGCCGTGTGGTTGAAGACCATCTACAACCCGCGCCAGCACCCCCGCATCAGCCCGCAAGAGCTTGAGCACATCGAGCAGAACGGCGGCCTGGTGGACATGGACCAGAAGCGCGGCAACGACGGCCCGAAATGGGGCTATATCAAGCAGCTGCTGACCAGCCGCATGCTGCTGGGCGTGTACCTGGGCCAATACTGCATCAACGCCATCACCTACTTCTTCCTCACCTGGTTCCCGGTCTACCTGGTGCAGGAGCGCGGCATGACCATCCTCAAGGCAGGCTTCATCGCCTCCTTGCCGGCCATCTGCGGCTTCATTGGCGGCGTACTGGGAGGCGTGCTGTCGGACTGGCTGCTGCGCCGTGGCAATTCGCTGACCTTCTCGCGCAAGCTGCCGATCGTCTGTGGCCTGATGCTGTCGACCACCATGGTCTTCTGCAACTACGTCGAGGCCGAGTGGATGGTGGTCGGTTTCATGACCCTGGCGTTCTTCGGCAAAGGTATCGGTGCACTGGGCTGGGCCGTGGTCGCCGACACCTCGCCCAAGCAGATCGCCGGGCTGTCCGGTGGCCTGTTCAACACCTTCGGCAACATCGCGTCGATCACCACCCCGATCGTCATCGGCTACATCATCAGCGCCACCGGCTCGTTCAAGTGGGCCCTGGTGTATGTGGGTGCCAACGCCCTGGTGGCGGTGTTCAGCTACCTGGTGATCGTCGGCCCGATCAAGCGTATCGAGCTGCGCGAAGAAGCCCCCAAGCCACAGCCTGAGCCTGCCGCCAATGGCGACCTGGCCAGCTCGCGTCACTGAGTGAACACGCCCGCACCGGAGTACCTGTGCGGGCGGATGTACAAAAGCCTGAGAACCTACCAGTAGGGCCTGAACATGCAGTTGATCGAACACTCCGACTCGCCCCGCTACGTCCGCCTGCACGACGACGACAACGTCGTGGTGGTGGTCAACGACGGCGGCCTGGGCGAAGGCGCCCGCTTCCCTGACGGCCTGACTCTGGTCGAAGCCGTGCCGCAGAGCCACAAGGTTGCCACCGTGCCGATCGCCAAGGGCGAGCCGGTGCGCCGCTACGGCCAGATCATCGGCTATGCCCTGGAAGATCTGCGCCAGGGTAGCTGGGTGCAGGAAAGCCAGCTGGCCATGCCTTCGGCTCCAGAGCTGGACAGTTTGCCGCGCTGTGATGCCGTGCCCGCGCCGCTGCCGCTTCTGGAGGGCTTTACCTTCGAAGGCTTCCGCAACGCCGACGGCACAGTCGGTACCCGCAACATCCTCGGCATCACCACCACCGTCCAATGCGTGACCGGCGTGTTGGAGCACGCGGTCAAGCGCATCCGCGCCGAGTTGTTGCCCAAATACCCTAACGTCGACGATGTGGTCGCCCTCACCCACAGCTACGGCTGCGGCGTGGCCATCAACGCCCGCGATGCCTATATCCCGATCCGCACCGTGCGCAACCTGGCGCGCAACCCTAACCTGGGTGGCGAAGCGCTGGTCATCAGCCTCGGTTGCGAGAAGCTGCAAGCCGGCCAGGTGATGCACGACAACGACCCCTCGGTGGACCTCAGCGATCCGTGGCTGTATCGCCTGCAAGACGCCAGCCTCGGCTTCACCGAGATGATCGAGCAGATCATGGGCCTGGCTGAAACCCGCCTGCAAAAGCTCGACAAACGTCGCCGCGAAACCGTCCCGGCCAGCGAGCTTATCCTCGGCATGCAGTGCGGCGGCAGCGACGCCTTCTCCGGCATCACTGCCAACCCGGCACTGGGCTATGCCGCCGACCTGCTGGTGCGTGCCGGCGCCACCGTGCTGTTCTCGGAAGTGACCGAAGTGCGCGACGCCATCTACATGCTGACCTCGCGCGCGGAAAATCAGGACGTCGCCGAGGCGCTGGTTCGTGAGATGGACTGGTATGACCGCTACCTGCAGCAAGGCGCGGCCGACCGCAGTGCCAACACCACACCGGGCAACAAGAAAGGCGGCCTGTCCAACATCGTCGAGAAATCCCTCGGCTCGATCGTCAAGTCCGGCAGCGGCGCCATCCAGGGCGTGCTCGGCCCTGGCGAGCGAGTCGCGCGCAAAGGCCTGATCTTCTGTGCCACACCGGCCAGCGATTTTGTCTGCGGCACCTTGCAACTGGCCGCCGGCATGAACCTGCACGTATTCACCACTGGCCGCGGCACCCCCTATGGTCTGGCCATGGCCCCAGTGGTCAAGGTCTGTACCCGCACCGAACTGGCCCAACGTTGGCCCGACCTGATCGACATCGATGCCGGGCGCATCGCCAGTGGCCGCTCCAGCATCGAGGAGCTGGGCTGGGAGCTGTTCCACTACTACCTGGACGTGGCCAGCGGCCGCAAGCAGACCTGGGCCGAACAGCACCGCCTGCACAACGACATCACCCTGTTCAATCCGGCACCCATTACTTGATGGCGCAGGCTCACCCGATTTCCCGGCGCACCGCGATGCCTGTAGGCGCGGATTTATCCGCGAAGCAGGCGCTGCGGTGCATGGCACGGGCTGCGCCCGTATTCGCGGCTGAAGCCGCTCCCACAGTAGCGAGCCAAATCGCCATTCATTCTTCACTACCCCCTACAGGAGCACCCCATGCCTGAGATTCTTGGCCACAACTTCATCGCCGGCCAGCGTAGCGCCGCTGGCGCACAACGCCTGCAGAGCCTGGACGCCAGCACCGGCGAGGCCCTGCCCTACAGCTTCGCCCAAGCCACCGAGGCCGAAGTGGATCAAGCGGCACAAGCAGCCGCAGCGGCCTTCGCCGAATTCCGCCAGCTGGCCCCGGCGCGCCGCGCCGAGTTCCTCGACGCCATCGCCGCTGAACTGGACGAGTTGGACGACGCCTTCGTCGCCATCGTCTGCCGAGAAACCGCCCTGCCTGCCGCGCGCATCCAGGGTGAACGTGGGCGCACCAGCGGCCAGATGCGCCTGTTCGCCCAAGTGCTGCGCCGTGGCGACTACCTGGGTGCGCGCATCGACCTGGCCTTGCCCGATCGTCAACCGCTGCCGCGCGTTGACCTGCGCCAGATGCGCATCGGCGTCGGCCCGGTCGCCGTATTTGGTGCCAGCAACTTCCCACTGGCCTTCTCCACCGCCGGCGGCGATACCGCAGCAGCCTTTGCCGCCGGCTGCCCGGTGGTGTTCAAGGCCCACAGCGGTCACATGGCCACCGCCGATCTGGTCGGCGCTGCCATCGTCCGCGCTGCCGAGCGCACCGGCATGCCCAAAGGTGTGTTCAACATGGTGTTCGGCGGTGGCGTCGGTGAGTGGCTGGTCAAGCACCCGGCCATCCAGGCCGTAGGCTTCACCGGTTCGCTCAAAGGCGGCGACGCCCTGTGCCGCATGGCCGCTGAGCGTCCACAGCCGATCCCGGTGTTCGCCGAGATGTCCAGCATCAACCCGGTGATCATCCTGCCAGGCGCGCTGGCCAAGCGTGGCGAAGCCATTGCCCGCGAGCTGGCTGGCTCCGTGTGCCTGGGCGCTGGCCAGTTCTGCACCAACCCTGGCCTGGTGATCGGCCTGCAATCGCCGCAATTCAGCCAGCTGCTGACCGAGCTCGGCCAGCACCTGGACCAGCAAGCCGGCCAGACCCTGCTCAACGCCGGTGGACTGCGCAGTTATGTGAGCGGCCTGGAGCACCTGCAGGCGCACGCCGGAATCCAGCACCTGGCCGGGCAACCTCAGGAGGGCAGCCAAGCCCGCGCCCAGCTATTCAAGGCCGACGCCCGGTTGCTGGTGGAATCCGATCCACTGCTGCAAGAAGAAGTGTTCGGCCCGACTACCGTTGCCGTCGAAGCCCAGGACAACGCGCAACTGCGCGCCGCCCTGCTCGGCCTGCGCGGTCAGCTGACCGCCACGCTGATTGGCGAACCGGAGGACTTCGAGGCATTCGCCTGGCTGGTGCCGCTGCTGGAAGAAAAGGTCGGCCGCATCCTGGTCAACGGCTACCCGACCGGCGTGGAAGTATGCGACGCGATGGTCCATGGCGGACCGTATCCGGCCACTTCCGATTCGCGCGGCACCTCGGTTGGCACCCTGGCCATCGACCGCTTCCTGCGTCCGGTGTGCTACCAGAACTATCCGCAGGCGCTGTTGCCTGAAGCGCTGCGCGATAGCAATCCGCTGGGCCTGCGCCGGTTGGTGAACGGTCAGTGGAGTGAAGGGGCGATCTGAATGCCCTGATGCCAAAAAGCCCCGCAACTAGCGGGGCTTTCCTTTTGCAGTACTGGCCTCTTCGCGGGCAAGCCCGCTCCCACAGGTTTTGCGGCGACTTCGAAACCTGTGGGAGCGGGCTTGCCCGCGAAGAGGCCGGGCCTGACGCGAGGAAGCTTAAACCCCTTGCGCCTCAGCCTCCGCATGCGCCTGGCGCAACCGCTCGCGACTGTTGCTCAGGTGCATGCGCATGGCCATCTTCGCCCCTTCGCTGTCGCTGCGCGCAATCGCCTCATAGATCGCCTCGTGCTCGTGCATCAACCGGCTCATGTAATGCGCCTGGTCATCATGCGCCAGGCGTGCGGAATTGAGCCGGGTACGCGGGATGATGCTGGTGCCGAGGTGGTTGATGATGTCGGCGAAGTAGTGGTTGCCACTGGCCTGGGCGATGCGCAGGTGGAACTGGAAGTCCGCCGACACCGCATCGGTAGCATGGGCAGCACCTTCGTTCAGTTCGTCCAGCGCCGCGCGCATGCCAGCCAGTTCCTCGTCGCTGCGCCGCTGCGCCGCCAGGCCGGCCGATTCGATCTCCAGGGCGATGCGCAGCTCCAGCACCGCCAGCACTTCACGCAGCGTGACCACGGTCGCCGGATCGATGCGGAAGCCACCGGTAGCCGGGGTGTCCAGCACGAACGTGCCGATGCCATGGCGCGTCTCGACCTGCCCGGCCGCCTGCAGCCGCGAGATCGCCTCACGCACCACGGTACGGCTGACGCCCTCCTCGGCCATGATCTGCGATTCGGTCGGCAGCTTGTCGCCGCGCTTGAGCTGGCCGCTGCGAATGCGCTCGGTCAGCACCGTGACCAGTTCCTGGGCCAGACTGCGCGGCTTGCGCCGGGTCCTTGCCTGTACCTGCTGCTCTGTCATGCCCTGTATTTCACCTTGAAAGACAGCCGTCATGATAGCGCAAGCAGTTGTACGATCACATACACCCGACGCGGTATTTGTAGCCGATGCGCTATTGTGTCCCGCAATTGATATTCCACGGACGGAAACCAACTGATGAAACCCCTCGACCGCTTTCTACTTACCTGCGGCCTGCTCATCCCGTTCTGGCTGCTGCTGTGCGTCTGGCTCACAGCACGCGCCTACCCTGGCTATGACCATTTGCAGCAAGCCATGAGCCAGCTCGGCGCGCTGGGCGCACCGACCCAGCACTGGTCGCCGTGGCTCAACAACTTCCCGCTCGCTGTGCTTTTCCCCTATTCGCCTGGGGCCTGGCACGGCGCTGGCGTGGCTCGAAGCTAGCGCTTTGCACACGCCGCGCAAAACGGCCAGCTATTCGGCTTGTACCAACGACTCAACTACGCGGTGTCGGTGATGTGGGTTGCCGGCCTTGCGCTGTACAGCCTGCGCAGCGAGATGGCAAATAGCCCTCGCATCGCCACCACCTGAACCCTGATGTACTGGCCCCCAGCCAACTGAAGCGAAGGCAAACTCCCTTCTCCGTCATATGCTTAGGACAGCAACATGCGAGTATTTCTAGCAACAGTGGCCGGCTGCCTGCTGGCCACGACTGCCTTCGGCGCCCAGGCCAGAACGCTGAGCCAGAACGATCGTCATACCTGTACCTGGGGTTCGCAGATTGCCGCCGAGGCCCAGCAGGCCAAGCTTTCCGGCGTGACTCTGTATGCCACGCGCAAGAAGCTGCAGGTGCGCCGGTTCGCCAAGCCATGGATGCGCATGACCGCATTCGGTATTACCGAACAGACTTACAACAGCAGCTCGCGGCTAAAGCCTGCCGCTATCAAGCAAACGTACTATGAGCAGTGCGTTCAGCACGCAATCGCTAAGCGATAAATTTAATAACTATCAGTGGCTTAAAGAAAATACTTCATTTCAGTTCTAGGACGCACCGCCAGCAGATCTTCATCCTGGCATTGCGTGGTGAGTCGACGGTCAAGAAGTAATCGTAAGCCACTGTTTTTACGGATTTTTAGCAACCGGTCAACGCCACTGGCCGGCGCTCGCCGGCAAAGATCAGCGGACGCAGGCGTACGCCGATCAGGTTTCCGGTGTAGGCCGCGATCAGCCATAACCAGCCGTGTACGCTCCCCGAGGCGATGCCGCTGAAGTAGGCGCCGATGTTGCAGCCATAGGCCAGGCGCGAGCCGTAACCCAGCAGCAAACCACCGATGACCGCAGCAATCAGCGACGGCAGCGGGATCTTCAGGCTTGGTGCAAAACGCCCCGCCAGGCCCGCCGCCAGCAGCGCACCGAGCACGATGCCCAGGTCCATTACCGTGGTGACGTCCTGCCACAACGGCGCGGCCAGTGCCTTGGCATTCGCGGGTGCCTGCCAGAACACCCAACTGCCGACGTCTACGCCAAAGCTGGAGAGGGTCTTGGCACCCCACAGTGCAAAGGCCGAGGTGATGCCCCAAGGGCGACCGGCCAGGGCCAGGGTGGCGTAGTTCAGCAAGGCCAAGGCAATCGCGCCCCACAGCAGCGGCCATGGGCCACGCAGGAAACGGCGCAGGCCCTGATGTTCACTGTTGACCGGGGTTTCCAGGGCGCCGTGGCGACGCCTTTCCAGCACCACGGTGGCCCAGGCGATCAAGGCGAACACGGCCACACTCACCAGCAGCGCCGGCCCCACGCCCCAAACCTGGACAATCGAAGTCGCCGGGAAGGACGGCAAGGCGAACCACCAGTCGGCATGGTGCGTGGCGGTTACCGAGCCGATGATGAAGAACAACAGGGTCACCAGCATCCGCGCATTGCCACCGCCCACGGTGAACAGCGTGCCCGAGGCGCAGCCGCCGCCCAGTTGCATGCCGATGCCGAAGATGAAGGCGCCGAACACCACCGACACACCCGCCGGGGCCACCAGACCGGTCACCGGGTTGCCGAACAGGCTGCCGGCGGAAAGCGCCGGGAAGAACAGCAGTACGGCCAGGGTCAGCATGACCATTTGCGCGCGCAGGCCGGCGCCACGGCGTTCATTGATGAACACGCGCCAGGCCGAGGTGAAACCAAAGGCGGCGTGGTACAGCGTCAGCCCCAGTGCGGCGCCAACGATCAGCAGCAGCACCTGCTTGAAGCCGGCGTTGAGGTTGAGGAACCAGGCACCGGACAGCAGCAGGGCCAGGGCGATCACGGGGGCGCCCAGGCGGCGTGGTTCGGGTGAGGCGGTTGTGGAAAGACCCATTGGAATGCTCGGATTACAGTAAAACGGGCGGCGATTATAGCGCCGCAGGCCATTCAATGCTGCCCGCGAACAGGTCGGTACATCTGTTAGGCTGATACACAGCCCATCAAGCCACCCTGGTCATTCGCCCCATGGATGAACTGCGCAAGATCGACCTCAACCTGCTGCTGGCCCTCCACGCCCTTCTAAGTGAAAAGCATGTGACCCGTGCAGCGTTGCGCCTGCACCGCAGTCAGCCAGCGGTGAGCCATGCCCTGGCGCAATTGCGTGCCTACTTCAACGACCCCCTGCTGATTCGCAAAAACGGCCAGATGGCCCTGAGCGCACGCGCCGAATCCCTGATCAAACCCCTGCAGGACGCCCTGGGCAGCCTCAACAGCCTGCTGGCCGCCCCCTCTTTCGAGCCTGCCCTGGCCCAGCGCCGTTTCCGCCTGTCGTTGTCCGATTACTCTTCACGGATCATCCTGCCGCCGTTGGTTCGCCACCTGCGCCAGGCAGCTCCCGGTGTCGATCTGGCCATCAGCCAGGCCAGCCGCGAGGCGATGATGGCGCAGTTGCTCGATGGTGAACTCGACCTGGCCTTGGGCATCTTCCCCGAGCTGCCTGCAGACATCACGGCCCAGACCTTGTTCGAGGACACCTTCGTCAGCATCGCCGACCGCCAGGTACTGCCGCCCAAAGGCGGACTGACGCTGGACGATTGGCTGCTGCGCCCGCATGTGCTCATGGCCATGCGCCCGGATGCCCATGACGAGATCGAACGCGCGCTGGCCGCGCAGGGCTTGCGGCGACGTATTGCACTGGCGCTGCCGCACTGGAGCGCCGCCGTGGAGGTGCTCGGCGGCACCGACCTGATCCTCACCGTGGCCAAGCGCGCAGTGGGCCCAATGGGGCAACACAAGGCACTGCGACAATTCGCACCGCCTTTGGCGATTCCTTCTCTGGCTTATCAACAGGCCTGGCACGCGAGAAAAGACAGCGACCCCGGTCATCGCTGGCTGCGCGAGACGGTCTGGGCCTGCTGCCAACCCGGGCAGTGATCAGCCTTCCGGCTGTTTGACGACAGTTGCCTGAGCAGCAGCCGGACTTGCTGCCCAGGTGCTCTGGACCAGAAATACGCCTGCCAGGATCAGGACAACGCCAGCAATCCTCGGCAGACTCACCGGCTTGCTGGGCACGCCCATCAGCCCGAAGTGATCGACGACTACCGACGTCAGAATCTGCCCCGCCACCACCAGCACCAGAAAACCCGCAGTGCCAAGTTTGGGCGTCAACGCCGCGGCAGCCGCCACGTACAAAGCGCCCAGCACCCCACCGACCCACAGCCACCAGGGGCCTTGCAGCGCCTTGCCCAAGTCAGGCATGGGTACCCGCAGAATCAGCAGTGCCGCGATGACCACCACAGAACTGATCGTCAACGATGTGAAGGCACCCCATAACCAGTGCCCGAGCGTGCGGCCGACCGCCGCGTTGCTGGCGGCTTGATACGGTAGAACGATCCCGGCCAGCAGAGCTAGAACCAGAGGAAGAAATGCGATAAGCAGAGCCTTGTTAGGCATGGGGGTACTCATTCATCGATGGAATGGAGCCATGATCTATACATTGATAGTGATTATGGAAATCGAAAACCTGCACTTAGATTATTCGCCACGTGGATAATTAGCGCTCGTCAGTGCCGGCCCTTTCGCGGGGCAAGCCCGCTCCCACAGGGGTTGCCCTATAGCCTTGAGAGCGGTGATGTAAATCTGTGGGAGCGGGCTTGCCCCGCGAAAGGGCCGTTATTGACTCACCGCGAGGTCTCGATCCGCAGCACTTCGGTGTAGATCGCATCAACCGTCTGGTCGACCTTCAAGTTCTTCATCCGCGCCTGCAGCTCAGGGTCCTCGACCTTGACCACCTGCAGCTTGCCTTCCGGCGGCAACAAGCTCACTTCATGGGTATTCAGGTCAATCTTCTTGATCTGCGAGGTAACCCTGACCTGGCGGAACGCCTCACCGCCCGGGTTGGGATTGTCCTTGGTGGCGCGGATGGTGCCGGACTCTTCGCTGGCCTTCGGCGCCCCACCCACATTGGTGTTGAGCACATAAGCCACCGCACGGGTTACATAGATGTCGACCTTGTCACCCACCTTGAGATTGGGCAGTGCCTTGGCCTGTTCCGTGAGCTGGAAGGTCACGTCCTTGTCGTGCGGTCCCTTGACCGTAACTTGGCGATTAGCCTGGTCGATGGCCGTGACCTGAGTGGTGACATGGCTTTCCAGCGCTTCGCTGGCAATCGGTATATCGGCAGCCTGCACCGCGTAACTGGCGGTGCCAACGAGCGTAGCAAGCGCAACGGCGCGAGCGAGTGTACCAAGAGCATTCATAGGCCTGCTTCCCTGTGATCAAGACCGGACTGACGCGTGAACGGTTCACGCGCCGCCCTTTCACCATAGCTGGAGTTACCGATTGCGCGTGACCCGCCACACGGTATTGGCCAGGTCGTCGGCAATGATCAACGCCCCCTTCGGATCCACCGTCACCCCGACCGGCCGCCCGCGAGTCTTGCCATCCTCGCCCCGGAAGCCCGTGGCAAAATCGATCGGCTCACCGGCAGGCTTGCCATTGCTGAACGGCACGAAGATCACCTTGTAACCCACCGGGTTCGGCCGGTTCCAGCTGCCGTGCTCGCCCACGAACACGCCGTCGGCGAACCGTTCGCCCATGGCGGGTAGCGAGAAATCCACACCCAGTGCGGCAACATGCGAGCCGAGGCTGTAATCCGGCTTGATCGCGGCAGCCACCTTGTCCGGGTTCTGCGGTTTCACTCGCTCATCGACGTTCTGCCCCCAGTAGCTGTACGGCCAGCCATAGAAGCCGCCTTCGCGCACCGAGGTGAGGTAGTCCGGCACCAGGTCCGGGCCCAGCTCATCGCGTTCGTTGACGACGGTCCACAGCTGCCCGCTGCCGGGCTGGATGGCCAGCGCGGTCGGGTTACGCAGGCCAGTGGCATAAGGCTTGTGCGCACCGCTGGCGGCATCGATCTGCCAGACCATTGCCCGGTCGACCTCCGCCTCCATGCCACGCTCGGTGATGTTGCTGTTAGAGCCGATACCCACATACAGGTAGCGGCCATCCGGGCTAATGGTCAGGGCCTTGGTCCAGTGGTGGTTGATCTCGCTTGGCAGGTCGGTGACCTTGGTCGGCGGGCCACCGGCCTTTGTCTGGCCGTCCTGATAATCGAAACGCACCAATGCATCCTGGTTGGCCACATACAGCTTGCCATCGGCAAAGGCCAGGCCGTAGGGCGCGTTGAGGTTTTCGGCGAACACCGTCTGCACCTCGTAGGTGCCATCGCCGTCGGCGTCACGCAGCAGGGTCAGGCGGTTGCCGCCCTTGACCTGGGTGTTGCCCTTGGCCTTGATCTGGCTGGCGATTACGTCCTTGGGCTTGAGTTTGGCGGCGCTGCCACCGCGGCCTTCGGCCACCAGAATGTCGCCGTTGGGCAATACCAGGCTCTGCCGCGGAATCTTCAGGTCGGTGGCGATGGCGGTAATGCTGTAGCCCTCCGGCACCGTAGGTTTCTGCTCGCCCCACTGCGCCGGCTGGGCAATCTTCATGCTCGGCAACAGGCCCCGTTCCGGGGCGGGGAGTTTCGGGTCTGGGCCGAGCGCCTGAGTGGCCTCACCGTCACCGCCACATGCGCTCAACAACAGCGCTACGCTCAACACTGGCAATGCCTGCAATGGCTTCATGCCTCACCTCCCGAACGCAGATTGCTCATCCCCAACCAGGCCGCCACGCAGGCCAGCACCGTCACCACCAACGACAGCACCAGGCCTGACGGCATCACTGCCCAGGCGTCCTTGGCATGCTCGAACGCGTTGACCAGGCCCAGCACCCAGGTCACCAGCAGCAACAGGAAGTACAACGTCGGCCTGCCGCCCTTGCGCTCGGCGCGGATCAGGTTGACCAGGGCGAACAACAGTGCCAGGCCGCAGAACAGCAGCCCGCCCGCGATCAGCCAGGCGGCGAAGTTGCTCCACTGGATCTGGTAGCTCTTGAAGTAGGCGATGTCGCTCAGCAAGGCGCCGAGAAACAGCGGAACCGTGCCGGCCAGCAGAATCGCGTGCAGCGGGCTGGGCGTGCATCGGTAGAGGGTTTGCTCAGTAGCGGTCACGGCGCCTCCTTATCAGTCAGTGACCTGGAACTGATGACCTGGCGTGGATGCCCGGTCCATCAGGCGTGCGCGGGGTGCGCAATGCAAGTGATCACGCTGTCGTCCGATAAGTTCACCGCTTGGCTTGATTGACCTATCCTGAAAGCATTAATCCACCGCTGCAGAGGCAATGGCATGAGCGCGAACTCAGTACGGCCCTATGCGTTCTGGGCTGCCCATGCCCTACTGGCCCTCAGCCTGGCGGTGAACGCGGGGTGTTCGAGCAAGAGCAGCAAGGCGCGCTACTACGCCGCGGCACCTGGCTCGAATTGCTTCGCCAAGGCCGTGCCCAGCTTGGGCGAAGGGGGCCTGGCTTGGGGCAACACGTTGAGCATTGCCCGGCAGAAATCCATGAACAATTGCATCCGCTATGCAGGGCGGTCTGGCGGGACGCCGAATACGTGCCAGGTGGTCATGGCCAAGTGCAAGAACTAGTCACTTTCCCGGTAAGCGTCGAGTGCGCACTCCAGTTGCGTCAGTTCGAGTTCGCCGCCCTTTTCCAACCGTGCGCAGCGGTTGGCACAGTCGATGAGCACCCTCGCCTCTTTTCCGCCTGGATATTTGCGCAATACCAGCTCGACAGTTGTCAGGGTATGCCAGGTGCTGATGTCCGATGACCAACGAGCATCCTTGAAACGCAGCAGGCAGGTGCCTGCACGAGTATCGACAATCCGTGGTGAATAGATCCAATGGGTATTTGCCGCTTCCCACGGCTTCACCAGAATCCGATAATGATCATCCGCTGAAGTGGACAGCATCTCTTCGTCTTCAACCGGCTGGCCATCGGCAGCCACGTAACGCTCGAATGCCTTGACCTGGGTAGCCATACGAGAGGCCGATTCATAAGACTGAACATGCTGGCGATACCTCGCGAACTCGGCGCTTTGCGCCCCATCGGCAAACAAGGATGCAACGGCGGCGCTCTGCACCAGCCAGTAGACCTCGTCCGACTGCTCGTGGGCCTTGCTGCCGCCCAGGGTGATTGCCTGGGTCAACAGCTCGGCGGCCAGCCGCCGACCCGCTTCACGCAGCATGTCATCGTCCAGCGGCGCGGACGATGACGCGATTTGGGCCATGAATGCGCAATAGCGGTGTTGCAATGGTGCGCCGATCAAGGCCAACGGTAGCGGCAGGTCGAGCGGTTCCAATACTCGGTTTCGTGGCAACCAGGCCAGGTTCTGCTCGACACGGGTCGGCGCAAAAGCAGGTTCGACGGGCACAGCTTTGCTTGGCTTGGCCTTGAGGCAGTCTCTCAGGCGCTTGATAAGCTTGATCACCAGTACGTCCTTGACGGTGGTTGGGCACACTATGCTAACTCGGATCAACGCTTCATGATCACCACTTCCAGGTATTCACTGGGCACCACCAGCGATGACGCCCCACCTTGGTTGTTCTCATTCAGCAATGCCGTAAGGTCACTTTCCAGCGCTGCTGCTGCCTCCGCCGGCAAGGCCGCGAACGCTTTGTGCACCGGTCCGTACCAGGTGCGAAATACCTCGATGAAGTGCGCCGCCGAGCGATAACGGAAGTTGAAGTGTTGGCGGCTGACATCCATGGCGCCGATGACACCCTCGAACATCGTCCGCAGTTGTTCTTCATCGCCCCAGCGCGACGGTGGCAACGCGCCGGCGGGTGGTGGCACATGCCGGCCCAGGGTCTTGAACATCTGCCCGACGAAGCCCTGCGGGGTCCAGTTGGCCAGGCCAACCCTGCCGCCGGACCGGCAGACACGCGCCATCTCTCGGGCGGCCTGCGCCTGGTCGGGGGCGAACATCACGCCAAAGGTCGAGACGACCGCATCGAAGCTGCCGTCGCGAAACGGCAAGGCTTCGGCATCGGCCACCTGAAAATCAACCTTGAGGTGTTCGGCGCGGGCGCGCTCTTCTCCGCGCTTGAGCAGTTCGGGCACGTAGTCGGTAGAGGTGACTCGGCAACCGCGCCGGGCCGCAGCCAGCGTAACATTGCCGTTGCCTGCCGCGACATCCAGGACCTGCTCGTCGCAGCGCAGGTCGCAGGCTTCGGCGAGCCGTTCGCCTACCAGCTGCAGGGTAGTGCCGATCACCGCGTAATCACCACTGGCCCATGCAGCCTGCTGACGGGTCTTCAAGGCATTGGTATCCAAAGGAGTGCTCATGGTCTGCGCCTTCTCGTTCTGCGCGCGGCCGAGGTCCTTCTGGCGGCTATCGCGCCGTGGGTTGGATAGGTTTGAGCGGGGTATAGCTAAGCGCCGCGCCGCGCACTGGGCAAGCGATACGGAATGGATGGCAATACGGATTAGTAATAGGGCGCATATCATCAAGCTATATAGCTTGGATAGGGCTGCTGCGCAGCCCATTCGCGGGACAAGTCGGATCGCCGCACCGCCGCTCCCACATGCGCCCCTTGCAAACCTGTCAGACCGCCTTGGCCCGCGCGGCATGCAACTTCTTGTAGCTCTCGATCAGGCGCAGATGACGGTCCAGCCCTTCGAGCTTCATGCTGGTCGGGGTCAGCCCGTGGAAGCGCACACTCCCGTCCACCGAGCCCAACACCGCATCCATGCGCGGGTTGCCGAACATGCGACGGAAGTTGGCTTCGTAGTCTTCCATCTCCAGGTCATCGTCCAGCAGTACTTCCAGCACCACGTTCAGCGCCTGGTAGAACAAGCCCCGGTCGACGGTGTTGTCGTTGAACTGCAGGAATGCTTCGACCAGCTCCTTGGCATCTTCGAACTTCTTCAGCGCCAGGCAGATCAGCAGCTTCAGTTCAAGGATGGTCAGCTGGCCCCACACCGTGTTGTCGTCGAACTCGACACCGATCAGCGTGGTGATGGTGGTGTAGTCATCCACCTCGCATTTTTCCAGGCGCCGGCGCAGCGCGCGCAGCGCGCGGTCGTCGAGGCTGTGCAGGTTGAGGATGTCGGCACGGAAGCCCAGGGCGCGGTTGGTGTTGTCCCAGATCAGGTCCTCGACCGGGTAGATCTCCGAGTAACCCGGCACCAGGATGCGGCAGGCGTTGGCGCCGAGGTTATCGTACACGGCCATGTACACCTCTTTGCCCAGGTCTTCGAGGATACCGAACAAGGTGGCGGCTTCCTGGACGTTGGAATCTTCGCCGTGACCAGAGAAGTCCCACTCGACGAACTCGAAGTCGGCCTTGGCACCGAAAAAGCGCCACGACACCACGCCGCTGGAATCGATGAAGTGCTCGACGAAGTTGTTCGGCTCGGTCAGCGCATGACTTTCGAAGGTAGGCTGTGGCAAGTCGTTGAGGCCCTCGAAGCTACGGCCCTGCAGCAGCTCGGTGAGGCTGCGCTCCAGCGCCACTTCGAAGCTTGGGTGGGCGCCGAACGAAGCGAACACCCCGCCCGTGCGCGGGTTCATCAAGGTCACGCACATCACCGGGAATTCGCCGCCCAGCGATGCGTCCTTGACCAGCACGGGGAAGCCCTGCTCTTCCAGCCCCTGGATACCGGCGACGATACCCGGGTACTTGGCCAGCACTGCCTGCGGCACGTCCGGCAAGCACAGCTCACCTTCGAGGATTTCGCGCTTGACGGCACGCTCGAAGATTTCCGAAAGGCACTGCACTTGCGCTTCGGCCAGGGTGTTGCCAGCGCTCATGCCGTTGCTGAGGAAGAGGTTTTCGATCAGGTTGGACGGGAAGTACACCACCTGCTCGTCCGACTGGCGCACGAACGGCAGCGAGCAGATGCCGCGCTCGGTGTTGCCGGAGTTGGTGTCGTACAGGTGCGAGCCACGCAGCTCGCCGTCCGGGTTGTAGATTTCCAGGCAGTGTTGGTCGAGGATTTCGGCCGGCAGTTCATCCTTCGGCCCTGGCTTGAACCACTGCTCGTTGGGGTAATGCACGAACGCCGCGTTGGCGATGTCCTCGCCCCAGAACTGGTCGTTGTAGAAGAAGTTGCAGTTCAGCCGCTCGATGAATTCACCCAGCGCCGAGGCCAGCGCGGCCTCCTTGGTCGAACCCTTGCCGTTGGTGAAGCACATCGGCGACTGCGCATCGCGCACGTGCAGCGACCACACGTTCGGCACGATATTGCGCCACGAGGCGATCTCGATCTTCATGCCCAGCCCGGCGAGCAGGCCGGACATGTTGGCGATGGTCTGCTCCAGCGGCAGGTCCTTCCCAGCGATGTAGGTGGTGGTGTCGGCCACCGGCATGAGCAGGCCCTGGGCATCGGCATCGAGGTTTTCCACCTCTTCGATGATGAACTCGGGGCCGGTCTGCACGACTTTCTTGACCGTGCAACGGTCGATGGAACGCAGGATGCCCTGGCGGTCCTTCTCGGAGATGTCTTCCGGCAGCTCGACCTGGATCTTGAAGATCTGGTTGTAGCGGTTTTCCGGGTCGACGATGTTGTTCTGCGACAGGCGAATGTTCTCGGTGGGGATATCGCGGGTCTGGCAGTACAGCTTGACGAAATAGGCGGCGCACAGGGCCGACGAGGCAAGGAAATAGTCGAACGGGCCCGGCGCCGAGCCATCGCCTTTGTAGCGGATCGGCTGGTCGGCGATCACCGTGAAGTCGTCGAATTTGGCTTCAAGACGGAGGTTGTCGAGAAAGTTGACCTTGATTTCCATGCGGGGGTACCAGAAAGCGTGCGGAACGAATGGCGGGCATTATCCGGCTTTTTTGCCGGGAAGTCTTGGGGGCAGCAGCCTGCCCCGCACAATTGCGCATTCCACCGGATTGCTTGCCTGATCCTCTGAACTTGCAGCCCCTGCCAGACCGGCGGTCACAGCGCTGTGCTAGCGTTTCTGGATTGGGGAACAACGTATTCCCCACCTGACCGCAAATGATGACAACCGATGATCAGCAGGTGAGCCATGGAACTTCGAATCAACCAGAAGACCTATCAGGTCGAGGCCGACGCCGACACCCCGCTGCTGTGGGTGATCCGCGACGACCTGGGCCTGACCGGCACCAAGTATGGCTGCGGCCTGGCCCAGTGCGGCGCCTGCTCGGTGCTGGTGGATGGCAATGTGGTGCGCGCCTGCGTGACACCTGTGGCGGGGGTGGTCGGGCGTGAAATCACCACCATCGAAGCCATCGAGGCGGATGACGTGGGCAAGCGCGTGGTGGCGGCGTGGGTCGAACACCAGGTCCCCCAGTGCGGCTATTGCCAGTCCGGCCAGGTGATGGCCGCCACCGCGCTGCTCAAGCACACCCCGCAACCCAGCGATGCGCAGATCGACGCGGCAATGGTCAACCTGTGCCGCTGCGGCACCTACAACGCCATCCACGCCGCCGTGCACGAGCTTGCCCAAGGGGAGAAGGCCTGATGAACACGCCTGTCGAAATCGCTGCAGCACTGCTCGACCTGCCAGCGGGCGAAACGGTCAACCTGTCGCGTCGGCGCTTTTTGGCGGGTACCGCCGTGGGCGCCCTGGTACTCGGTTTCGGCCTGCCGCTGGGCGCCGGTCGGGTGCAGGCCGCTGCGGCGGCCACTGCGGAACGCGGCACACAGGTTCCTGCTTTCCTGGAAATCCGCCCTGATGGCACGGTTCGTCTTCTTTGCCCATTCATGGAAGGCGGCCAAGGCACTTACACCGCCATGGCGCAGATCGTCGGGGAAGAACTGGACGTCGATCCGGCCATCTTCGTGGTCGACAGCGCCCCGCCTGGCGAAGCCTATGTGGTGATGGACAATGGCATGCGCATCACCGGCGGCAGCATGTCGGTGCGCACCAGCTACCCGACCATGCGCCGCCTCGGCGCCCTGGCCCGGGCCATGCTGCTACAGGCGGCCGCCGAGCAATGGGGTGTACCGGTGGGCGAGCTGTCCACCGAGCCTGGCAAGGTGCTGCATGCCGCCTCCGGCCGATCGCTGGCCTATGGCGAGCTGGCCGAACGGGCCATGGACCTGCCGGTGCCGGACCCGGCCAGCATCAAGCTGCGCGACCCCAGCCAGTTCCGCTGGATCGGCAAGCCGGTACGGCGTGTCGATGCTTACGACAAATCCACCGGCAAGGCGTTGTACACCATCGACATCAAGGTCGACGACATGCTCCATGCCGCGGTGCAGCACGCGCCACGCCTGGGCATGACCGTCGGCGGCCTGCGCAACGAAGCCCAGGTCAAGGCAATGAAGGGGGTGCACTCGGTGCATCAGTTGCCGGGCGCCGTCGCGGTGGTGGCCGAACGCTGGTGGCACGCCAAGCGCGCGGTCGAAGCCATCCAGGTGGACTGGCAAGAACCGGGTGCCGACAGCAAGGTGCGGCCGATGCCGGCCGACTTCTCCAGTGATGCCTGGCGCGACCACCTGGCCGCCCAGCAGGGTCCGGCGCGCGACGACGAGAACGAAGGCGACATCGCTGGCGCACTGGCCAACGCCAAGACCAAGGTCGAGGCCACCTATCACAACCAATACCTCAACCACGCGCAACTGGAGCCGCCGTCGGCCATCGCGCGGTTCAACCCGGACGGCTCGCTGGAGGTGTGGCTGCCCAACCAGGCGCCCGACATGTTCCGCGACGACATCGCCAAGCGTACCGGCCTGGACCCTGCGCGGATCACCCTGCATTCGCCATTGCTGGGCGGCTTCTTTGGTCGTCACTTCCTGTATGACTCGGCCAACCCTTACCCGCAGGCGATCTTGCTGGCCAAAGCGGTGGGCCGCCCGGTCAAGCTGATCTGGAGCCGCGAGGAAGAATTTCTGCGCGATGTGCTGCGGCCCGTGGCCGTCGTCAAGTTCCGCGCCGGGCTCGATGCCGATGGCCTGCCCGTGGCCATCGAAGCGGTCAGCGCCACCGAAGGCCCGACCGAAGCCCTGGCTGGCAAGCAAGGCGAGAAAATCGACCCGACCGCGCTTGAGGGGCTGTCGGGCAAGTCATACGCCATCGCCAACAAGCGTATCGCGCAGATCTACGTCAAAGGCCCTGCGATGCTCGGTTACTGGCGGTCAGTAGGCAACTCGCTGAACGACTTCTTCTATGAATCGTTCCTCGACGAACTGGCCGACAAAGGCGGCAAGGACCCCTTCGAGCTGCGCCTGCACCTGCTGCGCGACAACCCACGCCTGACCACCCTGCTGCAGGCGGTCGGCGAACTGTCCGGCGGTTGGAAGCGCGGGCCGTTCACTGCCGAAGACGGCAGCAAGCGGGCGCGCGGCGTGGCGATGGCTTCGCCGTTTGGTTCTGAAGCGGCGGTAATCGCCGAGGTGTCGCTTGAGGGTGGCCAAGTCAAGGTGCACGACATCTGGCAGGCGATCGATCCAGGCAGCATCGTCAACCCGGCGATCATCGAAGCGCAGGTCAATGGCGCCGTGGCCTTGGGCCTGTCGCAGACACTGATCGAGGAAGCGGTGTTCATCGATGGCAAACCGCGCGCGCGCAACTACGACCTGTACCCGATCCTGCCGGCCTCGCGCATGGCCCGGGTGCATGTGCGCATCGTCGAAAGCGGCGCGAAGATGGGCGGCATCGGCGAGCCACCGCTGCCGGCCGTGGCCCCGGCGGTTGCCAACGCGGTGGCGCAGCTCACGGGCCAGCGCGTGCGCAGCCTGCCATTGAGCCGCCATACCTTCAGCTGACCGGACAAGGACTGCCCCATGACCCAGAGTCGCTTCGCAAGAACCGCAACCTGGCTGGCGCTGCCGTGCCTGGTCGCGGCAGGCCTGTTGGCCTGGTATGTCACCCGCGAGCCTGCCTCGCCATTCGTCACTGACCAAAACAGCAATTTCGACCCGGCGCTGGTCAGCCGTGGCGAATATGTGGCCAGGCTCAGCGATTGCGTGGCCTGTCACAGCCTGCCCGACGGCAAGCCGTTTGCCGGCGGGCTGGAAATGGCCACGCCACTGGGCGCGATCCACGCCACCAACGTGACCCCGGACCCTGCGACCGGCATCGGCACATACAGCCTCGCCGACTTCGACCGCGCGGTGCGCCATGGCGTCGCGCCGGGTGGCCGGCGCCTGTACCCGGCCATGCCCTACCCTTCGTACGCCAAGCTCAGCGATGACGATGTGCGGGCGCTGTATGCCTTCTTCATGAAGGGTGTGCAGCCTGCGCAACAGGCGAACATCCCCAGCGACATTCCCTGGCCGTTGAACATGCGCTGGCCGATTGCCCTGTGGAACGGCCTGTTCTCGGCTGACACACCTTATGCGGCCAAGCCCGAGCAGGACGCGTTGTGGAACCGCGGCGCCTACATCGTCCAGGGCCCTGGCCACTGCGGCAGCTGCCATACCCCGCGCGGGCTGGCGTTCAATGAAAAAGCCCTGGATGAAGCGGGTAAACCGTTCCTGGCCGGTGCGCTGCTCGATGGCTGGTACGCACCCAGCCTGCGCAACGACCACAACACCGGCCTGGGCCGCTGGAGCGAGGCCGAAATCGTCCAGTTCCTCAAGACCGGGCGCAACCAGCATGCGGTGGTTTACGGCTCGATGACCGAGGCGTTCAACAACTCCACGCAGTTCATGGGCGATGACGACTTGGTGGCGATTGCCCGCTACCTGAAAACATTGCCGGGCGACCCGCAGCGCGACGGCGCACCCTGGCAGTATCAAGCCGTATCGGCCGGCGAACGCCTGAACACCCCCGGTGCCCACACCTACGTAACGCGCTGCGCCACCTGCCATGGCCTGGACGGCAAAGGCCAGGCCGAGTGGATGCCGCCACTGGCGGGGGCGACTTCGTCGCTGGCCAAGGAGAATGCCTCGGCGATCAACATCACCCTCAATGGCTCGCAACGGATCGTCGCCGCTGGCGTGCCGGATGCCTACCGCATGCCGGCCTTCCGTGAGCAGTTGTCGGACCAGGAGATTGCCGAGGTGCTGAGTTTCGTCCGCAGCACCTGGGGCAATCACGGCGGTGCGGTGGATGCGCAGGCCGTCGGCAAGCTGCGCGAGCATACCGACCCGGCCAGCAGCAGCCCGATCATTTTGCATATGCGTTAAGGAGCCCTGCCCATGGAAAGCATCGACCTGTTGGTCCTGCGCACCGCCCGCGACTGGCTTCAGGCAGGTCAGCGTGTGCTGCTGGCCACCGTGGCCCGCACCTGGGGATCGTCGCCCAGGCCGGTGGGTTCGATGATGGCGCTGCGTGGCGACGGCCGAGTGATTGGCTGCGTGTCCGGGGGCTGCATCGAGGATGATCTGGTCCACCGTTACACCACCGCCTACCAGGGCGACGGCATGCCAGAGGGCCTACCGCGAGTGGTCCGCTATGGCGTCAGCGCCGACGAAGCGCACCGCTTCGGCCTGCCCTGCGGCGGTACCCTGGAGTTGATCCTGGAGTTCAGCCCTTCATTGCCGAGCCTTGAGCAGCTGCTGCCACGCCTGGACGCCGGCAATCTGGTACGTCGCGAGCTGAATCTTGGCAGCGGTGACGTTCAATTGACCACCACCCACACGCCCGAGCAATTCAGCTTCGACGGCCAGCGCATGATCAATACCCTGGGCCCTGGTTACCGCATGCTGCTGATCGGTGCCGGGGTGCTGGCCGAATACCTGGCGACCATGGCGCTGTTCAACGGCTTCAAGGTGGCAGTGTGCGACCCGCGCCCCGAATACATGGACGGCTGGAATGTCCCAGGGGTAGAGAAGATCGTTGGCATGCCGGACGACGTGGTCAGAGCGTTCACCCCTGACCTTCGCAGTTGCATCGTCGGCCTCAGCCACGACCCCAAGCTGGACGACCTGGCCCTGCTCGAAGCCTTGCGCAGCCCGGCGTTCTATATCGGCGTGATAGGTTCGAGGCGTAACAACGAACTGCGCCGTGCGCGCCTGATCGAGCATTTCGGTGAAAGCGAAGCCACCCTCAAGCGCCTGCATGGCCCGATCGGCATTTATATCGGCAGCAAGACCCCGGCGGAGATTGCGGTGAGTGTGATGGCCGAGATTCTCGCCATCAAGAATGGTGTGGTGCTACCCGGCGAGGTCAATGTGACCCAGGCCAAGCGCACCGGAGAAACCCGCGCTAAATTGCCGGTTGCCTGATCTAAGCATCAGCATCATTAACAGCGCAGGGTCCTGTGGGAGCGGCTTCAGCCGCGAACACCGGCGAAGCCGGTGCCATCCACCGCGTCGTCTGCTTCGCGGCTAAAGCCGCTCCCACAGGGTGTGCCAGTTCAATGCTGCAGGCGCACTTGCTCCTGCTTCCAGCGCTCGAGGTTTTTTTCCAGCAGCTGCCCCGGCAACGGGCCAGAAACGATTTCCTTCATCTTCTGCGCCAGCTGTTCGCGCAGCGCCGGCTGGTTGCACGGCGACTCCTGGGACAGCGCCAGGTACAACCCCTCGCTGGAAACCGGCGGTTCAAGGACTTTCAGCTGCTTGTCCATCCCCAGCGTGCGCGTCAGCGCCAGACCGGGGTAATGCTCGAAGATCACGTAGTCATTACGCTTGTGCAGCAGCTTCTCGAAAGCCTGCCTGGCGCTAGGCACCGCTTCGAGCTTGAGGTTGGCCGCGGCATAGTCGTCGAACTGCTGGCCATGGCTATTGCTGACCAGCGTCCCGCCGATGTGCCCCTGCAGATCTGCCCAACTGCGATAGGCAAAGGCTGCGTCCTGGCGCACCCAGACAACGCTGGGCGTCCGCAGGAATGGCGGTTTGACGAAGTCCACTTCCTGCTGACGTGCCTGGGTCAGAAAATAGCCAGCCAGCAGGTCGATACGCCCATTGCGCACCTCCTCCTGGGCCCGCGACCATGGGCCGCCGTAAATTATCTGAATCTGTAGCCCAAGCGCCTCGCCCAGGTGCTTGAGCAAATCGGCATTGGCGCCAACCAATTGCTGGGGATTGCGCGGGTCGCGCCACAGGTAGGGGGGATACTCCGGATTGCCGGTAGCTGTCAGTTGCCGACAGCCTTCGTCTGCTGCCGAGAGTTGCGGCAGCAGAAACAGACCAAGTAAAAGCAGCAAGGACCGGCCAGAGCCGCGCGCAACCATCTCAACCCTCGATGCATGCGCCCTTCAGCGACCAGGCGTGGTCGCGAAAGGCTGCCACATCCAGTGGACGACTGCTGTAATGCTGTGCGCATGTCCTACACAGTCTGGACCAGAATCAGCCGGCCGCCAGTCCTTCCGGGATCATCTTGGCAAACGCTCCAAGGAGCGCTTGGCGGCCGCCTGGAACACGCCGCGCAGCGCTTTGATCTGCTCTTCGGAAAGCGCCTGGGCGCAGGTCAGCCCCTGCAGGAAGCCAATCCCCCAGTTCCTGGTCTGATCCAGTTGCTGGCGGTTATCGGCATCGGCGATATCGCCCAGGTAAAGGGCAGCATGGTGCTCGTAGCGGTCACCCAGCGCCAGCTTGCGCAATTCACCCAGAGCGACCTTGAATTCAGCGGCGGCAACATCGTCCAGGCCCAGGTGCTCATACTGCAGCAGGCTCAGACGGTCGGTGGCGGTCATCTTCGAATCTCCGTTTCTCAATAAAAGGAGCAGTTGCATGAAAATCACCAGCCATGCTTGGACGCATCCGGGTGCCAGGCGATGCCGGTGGTGGTGTTAAGGGGCTTGTATACCATAGGTAGGGCCTCTCGCCCTAGCGGTGTGCGCTGTCCGGTCAGCCCATTTCGATCATCGCGAAACCTAAATTTAAATTGAATTTAATTTAAAAATGAATCAGCCTGTGCTCACGTTTCCAGGAGTTCCAGCATGGCCAGTACCCCACGCGAACCACGCAAGGATGGCGAAGCCACCCGCATGCGTATTCTCGAGGCCGCCGGCGAGCTGTTCGCCGCCTCAGGATATGCCGAAACCAGCAACAAGGCGGTGGCCGCAAAGGCCGAAGTCGACCTGGCCTCGATCAACTATCACTTCGGTAGCCGTAACGGCCTGTACCTGGCGGTGCTCGACGAGGCGCGGCGCCGATTTCTGGACATCTCCGACCTGCAGCGGATCATCCTCGGCGAGCAGCCAGCAACAGAAAAGTTGCGTGCCCTGATCGAGCTGGTGGTGCACAAGGCTTCGCAACGGCGCAATAACTGGCACCTGCGCGTCCTGGCAGCCGAAATCCTCGCCCCCAGTCCGCACGGGCAGGCACATCTGCAAGCGGTGGCGCCATTACGGCTGGCGCTGCTGAAAGGCCTGTTCAGCGAGATCACCTCGATTGCCCCCGAGCACCCCGCCCTCATCCGCTGCATCCTGTGCGTCACCGCCCCCTGGGCCATGATGTTGATTGGCCCGCGTGGCGCCTCCGGTGCGCTGCATGAAATTCTTGGCATGCCTGCCGACGATGTCGCAGCTCATCTGTACAGCTTCGCGCTGGCAGGGCTGAGGGAAAGCAGCCGCTTGTATAGCCAGGGTATGCAGCCGTGAGCCTGGTCGAACGCAATCCCCGAACCTCACCGGCCGAACCGCAGACGCAAGCCTCCATTCCCTTGCTGCTGGGCGCCTTGATGCTGGTGATGTTCCTTGCCGCGCTGGACCAGACCATTGTCTCCACGGCATTGCCGACCATCGTCAGCGACCTCGGCGGGCTGCGCTGGCTGTCGTGGGTGGTCACCGCCTACCTGCTGGCATCGACCGTGGTGGTGCCGCTGTATGGCAAGTTCGGTGATCTGTTCGGCCGCAAACGGGTTCTGCAGATCGCCATCGCCTTGTTCCTGCTGGGCTCGGCGCTGTGCGGCCTGGCCCAGGACATGACCCAGCTGATTCTGTTCCGCACCCTGCAAGGCCTGGGCGGTGGCGGCCTGATGGTCGTGGCCATGGCGGCCATCGGCGACGTCATCCCACCTGCCGAGCGTGGGCGTTATCAAGGGCTGTTCGGCGGGGTGTTCGGCCTGGCTACCGTCGTTGGGCCGCTGATCGGCGGCTTTTTGGTCGAGCATCTGTCCTGGCACTGGATCTTCTTCATCAACCTGCCGTTGGGCCTGCTGGCGGTGGTGGTGATCGGCAGCGTGTTCCGCCCGCATGTTGCGCCGGTCAAACATGTGGTCGACTACATCGGCGCGTTCTTCCTCACCGTGATGCTCGGCTCGCTGGTGCTGATCACCAGCCTGGGCGGCGGCCTGCTGCCCTGGGCCTCGCTGGATGTGCTGTGCCTGGCGCTGTTTACCGTGATCGGCCTGGTCGGTTTCGTTTTCGAGCAACGCCGCGCCGCCGAACCGATCATGCCCCTGCACCTGTTCCGTCACCGCACCTTCGTGCTGGCCGGCCTGATTGGCCTTATCGTCGGCGTATCGCTGTTCGGCTCCGTGACCTTCCTGCCGCTGTACATGCAAGTGGTCAAGGATGCCTCGCCCACCAGTGCCGGCTTGCAGATGCTGCCATTGATGGGCGGCTTGCTGGTGGTGTCGGCCATTACCGGGCGGCTGATCAGCCATTGGGGCCGCTACCGGATCTTTCCGATCATCGGCACGCTGCTGCAGGTGATCGCCCTCGGCCTGCTGAGCCGGCTGGAACTTGATACGCCGATGTGGCAGATGAACCTGTACATGGGCTTGCTCGGCGCAGGATTGGGGATGGTGATGCAGGTGTTGATCCTGGCCGTGCAGAACAGCGTCGAACGGCGCCATATGGGCGTGGCGACTTCAGGGGCCACACTGTTCCGCTCTATCGGCGGCTCGGTGGGCGTGTCGGTATTTGGCGCGTTGTTCTCCCGCGCCTTGCTGGATGGGCTGCCTGGCGATTTCGCCGCGGGTGCAGGAGGGGCTGCAAGCCTGTCCCCAGCGGCAGTGCATGCCTTGTCGGCGCCGCTGCAGCAGGCTTATCTCGCGGCGTTTTCCGGGGCCATGCATGGGGTGTTTCTGGTGGCTGCGGTAGTAAGCGGGGTGGCATTCGGGTTGTCGTGGTTGTTGCGGGAGGTGCCGTTGCGTACGGCGCAGAGCTGATAATCTGCGCGAATCGGCTTGCCCAGCTTTAGCCGCGATGCCAGCGACGCTGGTGGATGGCACCGGTTTCAGCGGTGTTCGCGGCTGAAGCCGCTTCTACAGCGGCCCGCCCAGCAAGCGTAGCGAAAGAAAGTTGGATCCCTTCCCGCGAAGCACTATCCTTGTTTCGCCGCGCAGCACCCCCACGCCGCCCCGGCGTATCCTTATTTCAGGAGTTTCAACGACATGAACGTCTCTTTGCGCCCCCGCTGGCTGCTTGCCCTCGCCCTGCCCCTGGCACTCGCCGCCTGCGGTGACAACGAACCCAAGCAGCGCGCTGCCTTCAGCGAGTTCCTGCAAACCCGGATCGTCGACAAGCCGGGTGTGCACGTACCCAAGCTGACACCCGATGAATCGCAGGCCTTCGGCCCTTACAGCGACCATTACGCAGTGATCAGCAACTTCAACGGCGCCATGGATGACGCCGTGAAACCGCTGGGCACACTGCTGCAAAAAGGCGCGGTGCGCTCGCTGAGCGACATTACCTCACGCCGCGATGACATCAAGGCAGTCCAGACCGGCCTGAACGACATGGGCAGTCAGCTGCAGGAGCAGAAGGCCAAAGCGGACACCGCACACGCCCAGCTCAAACAGCCGGAAGACCTCAAGGTGGTCTACGACAAAGCCTACGACCGCACCGTAAGCGTGCCGGCCGATACCTTCCTGCAGGTGTTGCCGCAGATCAACAGCACCTTCGACAGCAGCCTGAAGGTGGCCGATTACGTTGACGCGCACAAGGCGCAGATCGAGGTCAATGGCGCGATCGTGAAAGTGTCGGACCCCAAGGTTCAAGCTGAGCTCAATGCCTTGCTGGCCGACCTGAACACCCAAGGCAAGACCTTGCAACAGGCCCAGACCCAGCTGAAAACCGTGATGCTTGGCCGCTAGACGCCATGCACCCGCTGCGGCCTTGACACTCTGCAAGGCCGCAGCGGCCAACTCGGGGCTTGTCCTCGAGCGCCATTCAAGCCAACAATATAGAGAATCATTCGCATAAAAAGATTGCCATGCCTTCTTCCCAATCCGCCTCCCTGCATCAGCTCTTCCAAGCGCACAATGGCTGGCTGAACAATTGGCTACGCGCCCGCCTGGGCAACTCCAGCGATGCGGCCGATCTGGCCCAGGACACCTTCCTGCGAGTGCTGAGCGCGCGCAATGTGGACACCATCCGCGAACCACGCAGCTATCTCACCGCCATCGCCCGGGCCTTGATGATCGACCGCTTTCGCCGCCGCGCACTCGAGCAGGCTTACCTCGATGCATTGGCGCTGCGCCCGGAAGCACTGGATATCTCCCCGGAAACCCGCCTGTTGATCATCGAAACGCTGACTGCCGTGGACGCCATGCTCGACGGCCTGGGCGAGCGTACCCGCAGCGTGTTCCTCGCCGTGCAACTGGAAGGCCTGAGCTACGTGGCCACCGCCGAGCGCTTGAACGTGTCGGTGACCACCGTGAAAAAACACATGGTTCGCGCCATGACCCAGTGCCTGCTGTTGATGGAGGACTGAAGACGTGCTCGATCGCAAGGTGCTGGAGGCTGCCGCGACCTGGTACGTGCACCTCAATGCTGCGCCCAGCCAGGCCAACCAGTTGCGCTGGGAGCGCTGGATGGCCCAGGATGCACGGCATGCCCAGGCCTGGGCGCGGGTGCAGAAGCTTCAGCAGCAACTGGGCGTGCTGCCCTGTGACGTTGCATTGCCGACGCTGGCCGGTGCCCGCGCACGTCGGCGGGCGGTGGTCAAGGTGCTGGGCCTGCTACTGGTGACGAGCGCTACGGGTTTGGGCTTGCATGCCAGCGAACCCTGGCCGGCGCGCCTGGCGCAGGTGCGCACGGGCAAGGGCGAGCGGCGCGTGGTGCAACTGGCCGATGGCGGGCGAATGACCCTCAACACCAATAGCGCAGTGGATGTCAGTTACACCGATCAGCTACGCGAGGTGCACCTGTACCATGGCGAGATCCTCATCGAAACCGCCCACGATCCCGGCGATCGCGCCTTCATCGTGCATACCGCCCAAGGCAGCATTCGTGCGTTGGGCACCCGCTTCGTCGTGCGTAGCGGCGCCGAGCATTGCCAGGTGCGGGTGCTGGAGCATGCGGTCGAGTTGCGCCCAGCGCTGACCCCCCAGCAGGTGCTTCGACTCGAAGCCGACCAACAGGCAGATTTCGATCGCCAGCGGCTTGGCCAACCACGGGCGCTGGCTCCAGGCAGCGACGCCTGGGTTCACGGCATGCTGAGCGTGCTGGACTGGCCGCTGCATGCACTGGTCAGCGAACTGCAACGTTATCGCCCTGGCATTCTGAGTTGCAGTGAGGCGGTGGCCAACTTGCGCGTGACCGGCGGCTTTCGGCTGGACGATACCGACATCATCCTGCAGAACCTGGCGAGTTCGCTGCCCATTCGCGTGCGCTACCTGACGCGTTATTGGGTGCGCATCGAAGCAGCATGAAAAAAAACATGATCAGGGGTTGCTGATTTGCATTCTCATTCGGCCAAACCATGAAGCGGCGATAACTGCCGCATGTTTGCCACGCTAATCAGGAAACCCTCGATGCCCCGTCTTCCCCTGGCCCTGGCCACCCAACTGGCTGTTGCCGGCCTGATCGCCCTGCCCTGCTGCGCACCCGCTTTTGCCGCCGAGCAGCAGCTTGGCCGCTACCAGATAGCACCCGGCCCGCTGGGCACTGTGTTGAGCCAGTTTGCGACGCAAGCGGGTGTCACCTTGTCGTTCGCCAGCGCCCAGACCACCGGGTTGACCAGCCAAGGCCTTCAAGGCGAGTACAGCATCGACGAAAGCCTTTCCCGATTGCTGGCAGGCAGCGGCCTGCAGGCTCGCCGAGAGAGCAATGGCAGTTATGTGCTGATGCCCGCCAGTGCGTCGGGAGACAGCGCGCTGGAACTGACCCCCTTGAGCATTTCCGGCAAGGCGCCCGGCGCCACCACTGAAGGTTCCGGGTCCTACACCACCGAGTCGTCCAGCAGCTCGACCCGCCTGAACCTGTCACTCAAAGAGACGCCGCAGTCGGTCACCGTGCTCACGCGCCAGCGCCTGCAGGATCAGAAGCTGGACAACCTCACCGATGCCCTGGACGCCACGACCGGAATCACCGTCGTGCGCGAAAGCGTCGGCGCCGACAGCACCACGTACCTGTCGCGCGGTTTTCCCATCAGCAACTTCGAAATCGACGGCGTGCCGACCTCGTCGCGCATGGACAACTACACCCAGAACACCGCCCTGTACGACCGCATCGAAGTGGTCCGCGGCGCCACCGGCCTGATCAGTGGCCTGGGCACTCCCTCGGCGACCATCAACCTGATCCGCAAGCGCCCCACCAGCACCCCGCAGGTACTGCTCTCGGCCGAGGCAGGCAGCTGGGACCGCTACGGGTTGCAGGTGGATGTTGCCGGGGCGCTGACGGACAGCGGCAACGTACGTGGGCGTTTCCTCGCCGAGCAGAAAGATCAGCATGCCTGGATCGACCGCTTCAGCCAGGAACTGTCGACGCTCTACGGCATCACCGAAGTGGACCTGAGCGACACCACCTTGCTGACCGTGGGCTTCAGCCACCAGGTGACCCACGCCAACGCCCCGATGCGTACGGGCTTCCCGCTGTTCACCACCGATGGCGGCAAAACCGACTTCAAGCGCTCGTTCAACCCTTCGCCTGACTGGAGCTACTACGACCGCAAACAGAGCACCCTGTTTGCCTCTGTGGAGCAACAGTTCGACAACGGCTGGAGTGGCAAGCTGGAGTACAGCCATGCGCGCAACGACTATGACTCGGTGATCGCCTACATGTCCGGCGATATTGACCCGGCCACCGGCGCCGGCGCGTTCATCATGCCTACCCGCTGGCAGGCGACACCCGAGCAGGACAACCTCGATGCCTACGTGACGGGCATGTTTCCCTTTCTCGGCCGTGAGCACGAGCTGATCGGTGGCGTGACCCTGTCCCGCATCGAAGAGCGCGGCACCCCTAACTACGGGGGTTGGCAGCGCCCCTCCTCCGGTTATCAAGGCAGCATCGCCGATGTCTACAACTGGGATGGCCATACGCCGAAACCGGTGTTCAATGAAATCGGCGCCAGCGACCTGACCGAAACCCAGTACGCCGCCTACCTGACGTCGCGCTGGCACCTCACCGACGCTGCCAGCCTGATCGTCGGCGCCCGCGTGGTCGACTGGCACCGCGAGAACAAGAGTTGGCTCAATGGCGGCGCCACCACCAAGGTAGAGCGCACCGAGACCGGCATCGTCATCCCCTACGCCGGCCTGGTCTACGACCTGGACGACACCTGGACGGCCTACGCCAGCTACACGCAAATCTTCAACCCGCAGAACAACAACATCCGCGACGTCAATGGCTCACCGCTCGATCCGCAGGAAGGCACCGGCTACGAGGTGGGGCTCAAGGCCGGCTTCGATGAGGGCCGCCTGAACGCCAGCCTGGCGTTGTTCCGGGTCGAGCAGGACAACTTGGCGGTCGCCGATGGTAACCTGCTGCAGCCCAATGGCTTCCAGGCCTACAAGGCAGAAAATGGCACCACCAGCGAGGGCGTCGAGCTGGAGGTCAATGGCCAACTCAGCGAAGACTGGCAGGTCACCGGCGGCTACTCGTACAGCGTCAGCTTCAACGACGACGACCGCCGTATCGTCACCGAAATCCCGCGCAACAGCGTCAAGCTGTTCACCACTTACCGGCTGCCGGGTGAGCTGGACAAGCTGACTGTGGGCGGCGGGGTGAACTGGCAGAGCGCGAGTGGCTATGACCTCAGTTATGCCACTACCCAAGGCAGCTATGCGCTGGTCAACCTGATGGCGCGCTACCAGATCACCCCGGCGCTGTCGGCGTCGGTCAACCTCAACAACCTGTTCGACAAGGAATACTTCACCACCACGGCTGCGGGGCTCTATGGCGCGCCACGCAACTTCATGACGACCTTGCGCTACGCCTACTGATGGCCGGCCGCCCTTGTTCAAACAAGGCGCGGCAACAGTATCGTGATACTCAATCCACCCGCCTCGCCCGTTTGCGCGGTGATCCGCCCCTGGTGCAAGCCAATGGCGCGCTGGGCGATGGCCAGGCCAAGGCCGAAACCATCGCCACCACTGTCGCCCCCGCGGTCGAATGGCTCGAAGATGCTCTGCAGGCGTGCCGGGTCGACGCCCGGCCCCTGGTCAACGATACCTACCTGCAGCCAATCTCCCGCGCCCACCAAGCTGGCCTCGATGCGCACCTCGGTACCGGCAGCGGTGTAGCGCACCGCATTGCGGATCACATTCTCGAACGCGCGGTACAGCAACTCTTCGTGGCCTCTGGTGACGAATGTGGCGGCCGCCTGCAGCGAAACCTTGCACCGCTTCATGCTTGCCTCGAAACGTGCGTCCTCAACGATATGCGCCAGCAGTTCGACCACATCGAGCTGCGCGCAATCGCCCTCGCCCTGCTGCGACTGCACGCGGGCCAAGGTCAACAGTTGCTCGATCAGATCATCCATGCGCCGCGATTCGCGCTCGATGCGCCCAAGCATTTCCTGGCGTTCGGGTTGCTGGCGCAGCAGGCCGATGGCGGCGTGCAACCGGGTCAGCGGCGAACGCAGCTCATGGGAAATATCATGCAGCAGCTGCTGCTGGGCCTCGACCAGCGCCTTGAGCTGACCGGCCATGCGGTCGCAGTCTTCGGCAAGGTCGACGATCTCGTCGCGGCGCTTGCCCAGGCGCGGTTTTACCCGCACGTCGAAACGGCCCTGGGCGACCTGGCCCATGGCGGCGCGCAGCCAGGCCAACGGCCGGGTCAGGTACAGGCTGCAGAGCATGGCGAACAGTGCGCTCATCAGCGTGCCGGTGACCAGCGGGCCCATGCCCCGCGGGCGTGGTGCCTCACCCAGGTCAGCGGCCACCGACGCCCGCAGCACCAGGGCCTGGCCACGCTGATCGAGCAGCGCCTGCTCGAAACGCGGCGCTGGCACGGCCCTGCCGGCCAGCAAGTGGCCGGTGCCGTCATAGAGCCCGACCTGCACATCCGCGGGCTGTGGCGATACCTGCAAAAACTGGCGGCCGGCCTGTTCGCCGTAGCGGTGCAGCAGATTCAACTCGGTGGTCAGCAGCGAGCGCAGGCCTGGGGTATCGCCACGCAGTTCGTCGAGCATGAAAGCCCCGGCACCGACCAGAAAGGTCAGGCAGTTGGCCAGCCAGAACGCCAGGAACAGCTTCCAGAACAGACGCCGGCGCATCATTCGACGATCAGCATGTAGCCCATGCCCCGCACGCTCTGAATCCAGCTGCTGCCATCGGCGCGCGGGCCGAGTTTCTGGCGAATGCTGCTGACGTGTACATCGATACGCCGGTCGTAGCGAGTCAGCGGGCGACCCAGGGCGTTGAGCGACAGGTCCTGCTTGCTGACCAGCTGCCCGGCTTGGCGTGCCAGCGCTTCGAGCAGGCTGAACTCGGTGCCGGTCAGCTCCAGCGGCGCAGCGCCCCACTGAGCCTTGCGGCGCTGCGGCCAGAGGGTCAACGCACCTCTGCCGATGGACTCGGCAGTCAGGCTTTCGGCCACCGCTTGCGGCTGGACCCGGCGCAGGATCGCGCGCAGGCGTGCTACCAGTTCACCCGGTGAACTGGGCTTGGGCACGTAGTCATCGGCCCCCAGTTCAAGCCCGGCGATGCGGTCGATGTTGTCACCCCGTGCGGTGAGCAACAGCACCGGCACCTGGCTGCGTGCCCGGATGCGCCGCAGCACTTCGATACCGGTGATGCCCGGCAACATCACATCGAGCACGACGATGTGATAGAGGCCGCTCAAGGCCTGGGTCTCACCTTCTTCGCCGGTGGCCACTGCAGTGGCCTGGAAGCCTTCGCGGGCCAGGTAAAGGGCGAGCATTTCGGTGAGTTCGCGGTCGTCATCGACCAGCAGTACGGGAATCATGGTGTCAGTAACCGGGTTCTGCAAAGGCGCCATGATCCCCCCGTCGCGCCGGGTCGTGGGCGAACTTTACACATCTTTACCCTGGGTTAACCGCGCCAAACATGGCCCGCCCTTATCCTCATCGCCCGCTGCCTGGCAGCCGCCGTGCTGCTCCTCAATGCCCGTCTGGAACCCCCGATGAACTACCCGCGACTGTTGCTCTCCCTTCTGCTGCTGCAAGCCTCCCTGGCCCAGGCGGCGCCGTTCAGGATCGCCGACATCCGCATCAACGGCCTGCAGCGGGTATCCGCCGGCAGCGTGTTCGGCGCCTTGCCCCTGAACGTGGGCGATCAGGCCGATGACCGGCGCCTGGTGGATTCG
>NZ_JBIVGP010000014.1:0-131601 GCF_044748725.1 Pseudomonas sp. NPDC089752 | reverse complement strand
CGAATCCACCAGGCGCCGGTCATCGGCCTGATCGCCCACGTTCAGGGGCAAGGCGCCGAACACGCTGCCGGCGGATACCCGCTGCAGGCCGTTGACACGAATATCGGAGATGGTGAAGGACTCGGCGTGAACTTCAGCGATCATCAGTGCGGAGAGGACCGCAGTTAGCAGCAGACGTTTCATGAAGTCCTTTTATTCCAACTGGCAATAAACAACCTGCCGCGAAAAGGCAGCAGGTTCGCAATGCGAAGCTTTTATAGTCGACCCAGATCGTTGATCAGGGCGAGCAACATCACCCCTACGACCAAACTGATACCGATCTGGACCCCCCAACCTTGCACCCGATCAGACAGCGGACGACCGCGCGCCCACTCGACCAGGTAAAACAGCAAATGCCCCCCATCCAGTACTGGAATGGGCAGCAGATTAAGAACCCCCAGGCTTATGCTCAGGTAGGCGAGGAAGTTCAGGAAGTCCCCCACGCCGGACTGGGCCGAAGCGCCCGCCACTTTAGCAATGGTTATCGGTCCGCTCAAGTTTTTTACCGAGAGCTCACCGAACAGCATTTTCTTCAGCGATTCGAGGGTCAGGACACTCATGTTCCAAGTGCGCGAAAGCCCCTCTCCTACCGCCTCGAGCGGCCCGTAACTGACCTCGCGAAGCATGCTGGCGGGCCATTCGGCGCCTTTCACACCAGCCCCCAGGTAGCCACCGGCGGCCTTGCCCTCACCCTTGCGGGCGAGGGTGACCGGCACATCCAAGGCTGCGCCATCGCGCTCGACGCGAACCACGACCTTGGCTTCGGGGCGGGCACGCACCCGGTCGACGACCTGTTGCCAGTCGCTGAGTGCAACGCCATCGAAAGCCAGCAGCTTGTCACCGGACTTCAACCCGGCAGCGGCGGCCGGCCCCTTTGGATCGATCTCGGCCAGCACCGGCTCGACTGCCGGGCGCCAAGGGCGCAAGCCGAGCGACTGAATCGGGTCCGGCTCGTCCGCACCTTTCAGCCAACTGTCCAGCTTGACCTGCAACTGACGCTCGGCAGTCGCACCCTCGTCGCGCACGCCTACCTGCAGCGTTCCACTTTCACCCAGACGACGCACCAACTGCAGATTGACCGCCGACCAACCGTTGGTCGGCTTGCCATCGATGGATACAATTTCCTGGCCGGCAACCAGGCCAGCCGAAGCTGCCAGGCTTCCCGACTCGACCGCACCGATCACTGGGCGGACCTGCTGGCTACCCAGCATGGCCAGAATCCAGAAGAACACGATGGCCAGCAGGAAGTTGGCAATCGGCCCGGCGGCGACGATGGCGATGCGCTGACGCACCGATTTGCGATTGAACGACTGCTCGATCAGCGCAGGCGGCACTTCGCCCTCACGCTCATCGAGCATCTTGACATAGCCGCCCAGGGGGATCGCTGCCACCACGAATTCGGTGCCGTGGCGATCATGCCAACGCAAGAGCCCCGGGCCGAAGCCTACGGAAAAGCGCAGCACCTTGACGCCGCAACGCCGGGCCACCCAGAAGTGGCCGAATTCGTGGAAAGTCACCAGTACACCCAGGGCCACCAGGGTGCCGATAATCATGTACAGCGCAGTCATGTCTTTCTCCGAATGACGCTCAGCGGAACGACGTTTCGTACAAACTCAGGCGCAACGGCGATCAACGGCCGTGCCGCCTCAGCCACTCGCGGGACAACTCCCGGGCGCGCTGGTCAGCGGCAAATACCGCATCGAGCGAAGGCACAGGAACCACGGGCTCCTGCTCGAGTACCTGTTCGATCATACCCGCGATCTCCGGGAAGCGGATACGCCGCTCAAGAAATGCCTCGACCGCGACCTCGTTGGCGGCGTTGAGCACCGCTGGTGCGCTGTTGCCGGCTTCGGCAGCCTGTCGAGCCAGGCGCAGGCAAGGGAAGCGCTGTTCGTCGGGCGCCTGGAAGTCCAGGCGAGCGATTGCGAACAGGTCCAACGGCGCGACCCCGGAATCGATTCGCTCAGGCCAGGCCAGGGCATTGGCAATGGGCGTGCGCATATCCGGGTTGCCCAATTGGGCCAGCACCGAACCGTCGACGTAGTCTACCAGCGAGTGGATCACGCTCTGCGGATGCACCACCACCTCGACCTTGGCCGGCGCCGCATCGAACAGCCAGCAAGCCTCGATCAGCTCCAGGCCCTTGTTCATCATGCTCGCCGAGTCCACTGAAATCTTTCGACCCATGGACCAGTTCGGATGGGCACAGGCCTGTTCAGGCGTGACATCGGCAAGCGCTGCTTGCGGCGTTTCGCGGAACGGGCCACCTGATGCGGTCAGCAGGATGCGCCTTACGCCAACTTGGCTCAGGCCTCGCTCATAGTCGCCAGGCAGGCATTGGAAAATCGCGTTGTGCTCGCTGTCGATCGGCAGCAGCACGGCACCACTGCGTCGCACGGCCTCCATGAACAGCGCGCCAGACATCACCAGCGCTTCCTTGTTGGCCAACAGTACTTTCTTGCCCGCCTCGACAGCGGCCAAGGTCGGACGCAGGCCCGCGGCACCAACGATGGCGGCCATGACGGCATCCACTTCAGGAGCGGACGCGACCTCACAGAGCCCCGCCTCACCTTCCAGCACCTCAGTGGCGCAGCCGGCGCTGGCCAAGCCTGCACGCAAGCGCACGGCCGCTTCGCCATTGGGTACCACGGCATAGGCCGGGCGATGCAGCACGCACAGGGCCAGCAGCTGGTCGATACGCGAGTAACCGCTCAACGCGAACACCTGATAGCGCTCGGGATGGCGGGCGATCACGTCCAGCGTGCTGAGGCCGATCGAGCCGGTTGCGCCCAATACGGTGATGCGCTGCAACGCACTCACATCACACCCCATTCGGCAGCCCACAACAGCACGGCGAAGATCGGGATGGCTGCGGTGAGGCTGTCGATGCGGTCGAGCACCCCGCCATGGCCCGGCAGCAGGTTGCTGCTGTCCTTGATACCGGAACGGCGCTTGAACATGCTCTCGGTCAGGTCACCGATCACCGACGACATGACCACCAGCGCGGCGCCCACCAGCCCCAGCAGAATCTGGCCGATACCCCAATCGCGGCTGATGCCGACCACCAGGGTGATCACCAGGCTGACCGCCAGGCCGCCGTACACACCTTCCCAGCTCTTGCCCGGACTGACCTGCGGCGCCAGCTTGCGCTTGCCAAAGGCACGACCAGAGAAGTAAGCGCCAATATCGGCAGCCCACACCAGCACCATGACCGAGAGAATCAGCCAGTTGCCCAAAGGCCAGTGCTTGAGCAGCACCAGGCCTTGCCAGGCCGGCAGCAGGATCAGCAGGCCGATCAGCAGGCGACAGGCGGCGCTGGCCCATAGCTCGCTACTGCGCGGATAGGTCAGCACCAGCCAGGTCGCCAGCCCCCACCAGATCACCGAAGCACCGAGCACCCATGGGGCCAGATCAGGCATCAGGTAGAGCAGCATCAGCGCCCCAGCGACCACAGCGGCGTAGGCGATGCGCAGCGGCTGGGCCATCAACCCGGCCAGACGCGCCCACTCCCAGGCACCGAGGGTGACCACGAAGCCGATGAACAGGGCGAAATCTCCACCATTGAGGAGAAAGAAGCCACCCAGCGCGATCGGCAGCAGGATCAGCGCGGTAATGATGCGTTGTTTAAGCATTAAGCACGAGCTCCAGCCTCGACCTGCTCGCTGGTCTTACCGAAGCGGCGCTGGCGCGAAGCGAAATCGGCCAGGGCATTGCGCATGGCCTCGTGTTTGAAGTCCGGCCAGTAAAGGTCGGAGAAGTACAGTTCGGCGTAGGCCAGTTGCCACAACAGGAAGTTGCTGATGCGGTGCTCGCCACCGGTGCGGATGCACAGGTCAGGCAACGGCAGCTCGCCGGTGGCCAGACAGGTCTGCAGCAGGCCTGGCGTGATGTCGTCGGGGCGCAAGTGGCCGGCCTGGACTTCACGTGCCAAGCGCTGCGCAGCCTGGGCGATATCCCACTGACCACCGTAATTGGCGGCGATCTGCAGAATGAAGCGATTGTTGCCAGCCGTCAGCGCCTCGGCTTCGCGCATGGCGGCCTGCAGCTCCGGGTGGAAACGCGAACGATCGCCAATGATGCGCAGGCTGATGTTGTTCTCATCGAGGCGCTTGGCCTCGCGGCGCAAGGCCGAGAAGAACAGCTCCATCAACGCACCGACCTCTTCGGCCGGGCGCTGCCAGTTTTCACTGGAGAAGGCGAACAGGGTCAGTACCTCGACCCCGGACTGGGCACAGACTTCAATCACCGCACGCACGGCATCGACGCCGGCCTTGTGCCCGGCAACGCCGGGCAGCAGGCGCTTCTTCGCCCAGCGATTATTGCCATCCATGATGATCGCGACGTGACGCGGCACCGAAGACGGTGCCGCCAGCTTGGTCTTTTCCATTAAAAAACCTCGGCCTTAGACGGCCAACAGGTCCTTTTCCTTGGCTTTGTACGCAGCGTCGATTTCGGCGACGAACTTGTCGGTCAGCTTCTGGATTTCGTCAGCGGCGCGACGCTCCTCGTCTTCGCTGATTTCCTTGTCCTTGGTCAGCTTTTTAAGGTCTGCCAGGGCGTCACGACGCACGTTGCGCACGGCAACCTTGGCATCCTCGGCAACGGCGCTGGCCTGCTTGGTGTAACCCTTGCGGGTTTCTTCGGTCAGGGCCGGCATCGGAACGCGAATGGTGGTGCCGGCGCTGGATGGGTTCAGACCCAGATCGGACGTCAGGATCGCCTTCTCGATGGCTGCGCTCAGGTTCTTGTCGTGGGCGACGATTTTCAGGGTACGCGCATCTTCGACGGTGATTGCGGCCACCTGGTTGAGCGGCATGTCGCTACCCCAGGCCGGGACCTTGACGCTGTCCAGGATGCTCGGGTGAGCACGACCGGTGCGAATGGCTGCCAGATGGCGGCCCAGGGCCTCGATGGATTTACCCATGCGTTCCTGGGTATCTTTCTTGATGTCGTTGATCATTTCTGAACTTCCTCGATCAGAGTTCCTTCCGCGCCGCCATGCACGATGTTGAGCAGGGCGCCGGGCTTGTTCATGTTGAAGACGCGCAGCGGCATCTTGTGGTCGCGGCACAGGCAAATTGCCGTCAGGTCCATCACGCCCAGCTTGCGATCCAGCACTTCATCGTATGACAGATGATCGAACTTCTCGGCATGCGGGTCCTTGAATGGATCTGCAGTGTATACACCATCGACCTTGGTTGCTTTCAATACTACGTCGGCATCGATTTCGATGGCGCGCAGGCAAGCGGCGGAATCGGTGGTGAAGAACGGGTTGCCGGTACCGGCAGCGAAGATTACGACTTCCTTGGCGTTCAGGTGACGCATGGCTTTGCGACGATCATAGTGATCGGTCACACCCACCATGGAAATCGCCGACATGACGATGGCAGTGATGTTCGCCCGCTCCAGCGCATCGCGCATTGCCAGGGCGTTCATCACGGTAGCCAGCATGCCCATGTGGTCGCCAGTGACGCGGTCCATGCCGGCTGCACTGAGCGCCGCACCACGGAACAGGTTGCCACCACCGATCACCAAGCCTACCTGAACACCGATGCCGACCAGCTGACCGACTTCCAATGCCATGCGATCCAGGACCTTGGGGTCGATCCCGAACTCTTCCGAGCCCATCAGGGCCTCGCCGCTTAGTTTGAGTAGAATGCGTTTATAGCGAGCCTGATGACCACTGCCCTGCTGAGCCATTGCGAATCTCTCCTGCGGCGTTTGTAAAATTCTGGCGGGCTTCTTGAGCCTGCGTGTAACTCTAACGTGACGCAGCGACTGCGTCAGCGAACAACGGCCTTGAAAACCGCTCCCGCTTTGACAAAGAGGCTGCGCGCGTGAGCGGGCAGCCTCTTTGGGGCGACAGACGAGGCTGTCTTACTGCTTGGCGGCAGCTACCTGAGCGGCAACTTCAGCAGCGAAGTCGTCGACCGGCTTCTCGATGCCTTCGCCTACTTTGAAGTAGGTGAAGGAAACGATTTCAGCACCGGCTTTCTTGGCCAGCTCGCCGACTTTGACTTCTGGGTTCATGACGAAGGCTTGCTCTTTCAGCGAGGCTTCGGCTTTGAACTTGGTGATACGGCCGTTGATCATGTTCTCAACGATGTTTTCTGGCTTGCCAGCGATCTTGTCGGCGTTGAGCTGCAGGAAGACGTTCTTCTCACGCTCGATGGCTTCGGCGGAGATTTCCGATGCATCCAGGAACTCTGGGTTCGACGCTGCAACGTGCATGGCGATGTTCTTGGCCAGCTCGACGTCGCCGCCTTTCAGGACAACAACGGCACCGATCTTGTTACCGTGCAGGTAAGCACCGACAACGTCACCCTCAACGCGCACCAGGCGACGGATGTTGACGTTTTCGCCGCACTTGGCGACCAAGGCTTCACGAGCGGCTTCACGCGAGGCGATCAGCGGGGCAGCGTCGGTCAGCTTCTGGGCGAAGGCTTCTTCGAGGCTTTCAGCCACGAAGTTCTTGAAGTCGTCTTGCAGGGCCAGGAAGTCGGTCTGCGAGTTCACTTCCAGCAGAACGGCGGATTTACCGTCGGTCTTGACTGCGATAGCGCCTTCAGCAGCGACGTTGCCAGCCTTTTTGGCGGCCTTGATGGCGCCCGAGGCACGCATGTCGTCAATGGCTTTTTCGATGTCGCCGCCGGCCTTTTCCAGGGCCTTCTTGCAATCCATCATGCCTTCGCCAGTACGCTCGCGCAGTTCTTTGACCAGCGCTGCAGTAATTGCTGCCATTTCAAAATCCTCTTGGAAAGTTTTTCAACCATTCCACCCGCTCATCACGGGCGTTCAATTCTGCGAATCCGCTGTGGTTATCTCAGCTGACCCATGATGCGGGGCCGTTGCTGACAGCAGGATTTCAAGGTGGCAAAAAGGGGGCGAAGCCCCCTTTTTGCGTGCCAAGTAGACGCTAGCGCCTATTACTCAGCAGCAGGTGCAGCCGCTTCTTCAGCGTAGACTTCGGTGCCGCCGGCAACGTTGTTGCGGCCGCGGATGATGGCGTCGGCCATCGAAGTCATGTACAGCTCGATGGCGCGGATGGCGTCGTCGTTGCCTGGGATGATGTAATCAACACCTTCCGGGCTGCTGTTGGTATCGACAACGCCGATAACCGGGATGCCCAGCTTGTTGGCTTCGGTGATAGCAATGCGCTCGTGGTCAACGTCGATCACGAACAGGGCATCAGGCAGGCCGCCCATGTCCTTGATACCACCCAGGCTGCGGTCCAGCTTTTCCAGATCGCGCGAACGCATCAGGGCTTCTTTCTTGGTCAGCTTGGCGAAGGTGCCATCTTCGGCCTGGGTTTCCAGGTCGCGCAGACGCTTGATCGAAGCACGGATGGTTTTGTAGTTGGTCAGCATGCCGCCCAACCAGCGGTGGTCAACGTATGGCGAACCGGCACGAGCAGCTTGCTCGGCAACGATCTTGCCGGCGGAACGCTTGGTGCCAACGAACATGATCTTGTTCTTGCCCTGCGCCAGACGCTCTACGAAAGCCAGAGCTTCGTTGAACATTGGCAGGGTTTTTTCCAGGTTGATGATGTGGATCTTGTTACGCGCGCCGAAAATGTACTTGCCCATTTTCGGGTTCCAGTAACGGGTCTGGTGGCCGAAGTGCACACCGGCCTTCAGCATATCGCGCATGTTGACTTGGGACATGATAGTTCCTTGATAAGTCGGGTTGGGCCTCCACGTATCCCAATGACCAACCACGAATCCGAAAATTCGCGGCACCCAGGTCATCGTGTCGACACGTGTGTGGGTTTAAGCTGACGGGGTCGTCCCCGAAAGCGGCGCATTTTATACCACAGACTGCGAACGAACGGAACCCGGTTGAGCACACGTCCGTCAGCGGCTTTTGCAGCACCCTGCCAAACAGGCCAGAATGCCCTCTACAGACTGCAGCATGGCCGCCTTTATCCCGACAGAATGCCGCCCTGCTCTGTTAGAATCCGGCCTTTCCCGTTTGTTCGCGCCGCCTGCGGCGCCGTAGAGAGCCTGTAATGACCGTTACCATCAAGACCGCAGAAGACATCGAGAAGATGCGCATCGCCGGCCGCCTGGCCGCCGAAGTGCTGGAAATGATCGAAGAGCACGTCAAGCCCGGTGTCACCACCGAAGAGCTCGACCGCCTTTGCCACGACTACATCGTCAACGTTCAGCAGGCCATCCCTGCCCCGCTCAATTACAAGGGCTACCCGAAGTCGATCTGCACCTCGATCAACCATGTGGTCTGCCACGGCATCCCCAACGACAAGCCGCTCAAGGACGGTGACACGCTGAACATCGACGTCACCGTGATCAAGGACGGCTACCACGGCGACACCAGCCGCATGTTCCACGTCGGCACCGTGCCAGTATGGGCCGAGCGCCTGTCCCAGATCACTCAGGAATGCATGTACAAGGCCATCGAACTGGTCAAGCCGGGCTGCCGCCTGGGCGACATCGGTGAAGTGATCCAGAAGCATGCAGAAAAGAACGGCTTCTCGGTGGTACGCGAGTTCTGCGGCCACGGCATCGGCAAAGTCTTCCACGAAGAGCCGCAGATCCTGCACTACGGCCGTGCCGGTACCGGCATGGAGCTCAAGGAAGGCATGACCTTCACCATCGAGCCGATGATCAACCAGGGCAAGGCAGACACCAAGGTGCTGGGCGACGGCTGGACCGCCATCACCAAGGACCGCAAGCTCTCGGCCCAGTGGGAGCACACCCTGGTGGTGACCGCGACCGGCTACGAGATCTTCACCCTGCGCAAGGACGACACCATCCCGCGCACCTCGGCCTGATTTCACGCCGAGGCCTCCCAGACAGGAACGCGATGCATGCCCCAGGTGGATCCCGAGCTGTTCGACCCCGGCCAGTTCCAGGCGGAACTGGCCCTCAAGGCGAGCCCAATCCCGGCCTTCAAGAAAGCCATTCGCCAGGCCGGCGAGGTGCTCGACAAGCGTTTTCGCGACGGCCGTGAAATCCGCCGCTTGATCGAAGACCGCGCCTGGCTGGTCGACAATATCCTGCAGCAGGCGTGGAAGCAGTTCGACTGGGGCGACAGCAGCGGCATCGCCCTGGTCGCGTGTGGCGGTTATGGGCGCGGTGAGCTGCACCCGCACTCGGATATCGACCTGCTGATTCTGCTCGGCGCCGCCGAGCACGAGCAGTATCGCGATGCAATCGAACGCTTTCTGACCCTGTTGTGGGACATTGGCCTGGAAGTGGGCCAGAGCGTGCGCACGGTCGACGAATGCGCCGAACAAGCGCGCGACGACCTGACGGTCATAACCAACATGATGGAAAGCCGCACCATCGCCGGCCCCGAAGCCTTGCGCCAGCGCATGCTGGAGGTGATCAGCACCGCCCACATGTGGCCGAGCAAGGAGTTCTTCCTGGCCAAGCGTGCCGAACTCAAGGCTCGCCACCACAAATACAACGACACCGAATACAACCTCGAACCCAATGTCAAAGGTTCGCCCGGCGGCCTGCGCGACATCCAGACGGTGCTCTGGGTGGCCCGTCGTCAGTACGGCACCTTGAACCTGCATGCCCTCGCCGGCGAAGGCTTTTTACTGGAAAGCGAGAACGAGCTGTTGGCGTCCTCCCAGGACTTCCTGTGGAAGGTACGCTACGCCCTGCACATGCTCGCCGGCCGCGCCGAAGACCGCCTGCTGTTCGACCACCAGCGCAGCATCGCCGCGTTGCTGGGCTACAGCGACGAAAACCCCAAGCGCGCCATCGAACAGTTCATGCAGCAGTACTACCGGGTGGTGATGAGCATCAGCCAGCTGTGCGACCTGATCATCCAGCACTTCGAAGAAGTGATCCTCGCCGACGACGACAGCGGCACCACCCAGCCGCTGAACGCGCGCTTCCGCCTGCATGACGGCTATATCGAAGCAGTCAGCCCGAATGTGTTCAAGCGCACGCCATTCGCCATGCTGGAAATCTTCGTGCTGATGGCCCAGCACCCGGAGATCAAGGGCGTGCGTGCCGACACCGTGCGCCTGTTGCGCGAACACCGGCACCTGATCGACGACACCTTCCGCAACGATATCCGCAACACCAGCCTGTTCATCGAGCTGTTCAAGTGCGAGATCGGCATCCACCGCAACCTGCGGCGGATGAACCGCTATGGCATCCTCGGCCGCTACCTGCCGGAGTTTGGGCTGATCGTCGGACAAATGCAGCACGACCTGTTCCACATCTATACGGTCGATGCGCATACCCTCAACCTGATCAAGCACCTGCGCAAGTTGCAGTACACGCCGGTGTCCGAGAAATTCCCGCTGGCCAGCAAGCTCATGGGCCGCCTGCCCAAACCTGAGCTGATCTACCTGGCCGGGCTGTACCACGACATCGGCAAGGGCCGCCAGGGCGACCACTCCGAGCTCGGCGCGGTAGACGCGCAGCGGTTCTGCGAACGGCACCAGCTGCCGGCCTGGGACAGCCGCCTGATCGTCTGGCTGGTGCTCAACCACCTGGTGATGTCGACCACCGCCCAGCGCAAGGACCTCTCCGACCCGCAGGTGATCAATGACTTCGCCCTGCACGTGGGCGACGAGACGCGCCTGGACTACCTCTACGTGCTGACCGTGGCCGACATCAACGCCACCAACCCCAGCCTGTGGAACTCCTGGCGCGCCAGCCTGCTGCGCCAGCTCTACACCGAAACCAAGCGCGCCTTGCGCCGTGGTTTGGAAAACCCGCTGGACCGCGAAGAGCAGATCCGCCAGACCCAGAGCGCGGCGCTGGATATCCTGATACGCGAGGGCACCGACCCAGACGATGTCGAGCAGCTCTGGTCGCAGTTGGGCGACGACTATTTCCTCAAGCACACCGCTGCCGACGTGGCCTGGCACAGCGATGCGATCCTCCAGCAGCCGGCCGATGGCGGGCCGCTGGTGCTGATCAAGGAAACCACCTCGCGCGAATTCGAAGGCGGCACGCAGATTTTCATCTACGCACCCGACCAACACGATTTCTTCGCGGTGACCGTGGCGGCCATGTCGCAGCTCAACCTGAACATTCATGACGCGCGGATCATCACCTCGAGCAGCCAGTTCACCCTCGACACCTACATCGTGCTCGACAACGACGGCGGCTCGATTGGCGACAACCCGCAGCGGGTCAAGCAGATTCGCGACGGCCTGACCGAAGCGCTGCGCAACCCCGAGGACTACCCGACCATCATCCAGCGTCGGGTGCCGCGCCAGCTCAAGCACTTCGATTTCCCGCCACAGGTGACCATCCTCAACGATGCTCAGCGCCCGGTAACCATCCTCGAAATCACCGCGCCAGACCGGCCGGGCCTGCTGGCGCGGCTCGGGCGGATTTTCCTGGAGTTCGACCTGTCGCTGCAGAACGCCAAGATCGCCACCCTCGGCGAGCGGGTGGAGGACGTGTTCTTCATCACCGATGCCAACAACCAGCCGCTGTCCGACCCGCAACTGTGCAGTCGCCTGCAGGAAGCCATCGTGCAGCAGCTGCAGGCCGGCCAGGCCAGCGACGCCAGCCCCACCCGCGTGACCTTTTAACGATTAGACGATTGACGAGACCTTGCGCCGATGAACCATGCCTTGACCCAGCTGCAGCCCTACCCGTTCGAGAAACTCCGCGCCCTGCTGGGCAGCGTGACGCCTGCGGCGGACAAGCGCGCCATCGCCTTGTCGATTGGCGAGCCGAAGCACGAGTCGCCGGCGTTTGTCGCCCAGGCCATGGCCGACAACCTCGACAAGCTGGCGGTCTACCCGAGCACTATCGGCCTGCCGGCCCTGCGCCAGGCCATCGGTCAGTGGTGTGAACGTCGCTTTGGCGTGCCCGCTGGCTGGCTGGATGCCGACCGCCATATCCTGCCGGTCAACGGCACCCGCGAAGCGCTGTTCGCCTTCACCCAGGCTGTGGTCAACCGCGCCGACGACGGCCTGGTGGTCAGCCCCAACCCGTTCTACCAGATCTACGAAGGCGCTGCCCTGCTCGCCGGTGCCACGCCGCATTACCTGCCGTGCCTGGAAGACAATGGCTTCAACCCTGACTTCGATGCCGTGCCAGCTGACGTCTGGCAGCGTTGCCAGATCCTCTTCCTGTGCTCACCCGGCAACCCCACCGGCGCGCTGGTGCCGATGGACACGCTGAAAAATCTGATCGCCCTGGCCGATGAACACGATTTCGTGATCGCCGCCGACGAGTGCTACAGCGAGCTGTATTTCGATGAAGAAGCGCCACCACCAGGCCTGCTGAGCGCCTGCGCCGAGCTTGGCCGTAACGACTTCAAGCGTTGCGTGGTGTTCCACAGCCTGTCCAAGCGCTCCAACCTGCCAGGCCTGCGCTCGGGCTTCGTCGCCGGTGACGCCGCGATCATCAAGCCGTTCCTGCTGTACCGCACCTACCACGGCTGCGCCATGCCGGTGCAGACCCAGCTGGCCAGCATCGCCGCCTGGCAGGACGAAGCGCATGTGCGCGAGAACCGCGACCAGTACCGCGCCAAGTACGACGCCGTGCTGGATATCCTGCAGCCGGTAATGGATGTGCAACGGCCGGACGGCAGCTTCTACCTGTGGGCCAAGGTCCCGGGCGATGATGCCACGTTCACCCGCGATCTGTTCGAAGCCCAGCATGTGACGGTGGTGCCGGGTTCGTACCTGTCGCGTGAAGTGGAAGGTGTCAACCCAGGTGCAGGCCGCGTGCGCATGGCACTGGTGGCGCCATTGGCCGAATGCATCGAGGCGGCGGAACGAATCCGCAATTTCCTGCTGTCTTGAGGAAAAACCTGACCTGCAGGGCGCCTGCTACCGGGCACATTGGGTATTCCCGAAACGGTAGAAGGCAAACGCCATGAAACAGCCCAACCAGGACCTGTGCGACAAGGCCAGGAGCACCTTGCTGGAGCTCGACGCCAACGGCGACGGCAAGGTCTCGGTCGAAGAGTTCAAGCTCGCCTGGCTCGACGTCTACAGCGAAGAAGAGTTCGACGAGATCATCAAGCAAGTGAACCTCGATAACGACGGGTTCATCAGCGTGAATGAGTTTTTCATCCGCATCGACAGCACCCCGCCTTGCGAATGAACCCAGCGCAGGCTGCGGCCCATCCGGGTCGCAGCCCTTTACCTGACCTGCCCCAGATTCGCCTCGCTCAAATCCAGCTCGCCAAGCACCTGCCGCACCACCTCATCGCCCACCCGATGCTGGCGATGCAGGTTGTACAGTTCCAGCCGTTGGGCGCGCAAAGCCCGCAGACGCAAGCGCCGCTCCAGCAAATCCATCTGCTCGGCCAGAGCCCGCGCTTCAGCGGTGTCGTCATAGGCACTCAGCTCATCTCGATATTCAGCCATCAACCGCGCCTTCAACTCGGTGGCCAACGTCGCCTGGGCCGCATCCTGCGGCGCGCTGGCATCGATCACTTCCTCCGCCTCCAGCGCATGGATGGCCGCCTCGGCAGTCCGCCGCCAGGCTTCCTGAACCTCCTGACGCAGCCGCTCGTCCGGGCTCTTGACAATGCCCCGCAACAAGAAAGGCAGGGCGATGCAGGCACTGATCAATGACAGCAGAATGACCCCGGCAGCGATGAAAATCAGCAAGTCACGCTCGGGAAACGCCTGGCCTGCACCGATCACCAAGGGTACCGACATGACGCCCGCCAAGGTCACCGCCCCGCGCACGCCGCCCAGCGTCAGCAGCCAACAGGAGCGCGCGGTCGGCATCAACACCAGCGCCGGCTTGCCGCGCCAGCGCCGGACAACGCCGACGGCGCGCCAGATGCTCTGCACCCAGATGAACCGCAGCGCGATCAGTGCAGCGAAAATCGCCAGCACGTCCAGGCAGCGCCAAGCCAAGGTTGGCCAGAGCGTCGCCTCGTGGCTGACCACCGCCTTGATGATGTCTGGCAGTTGCAAGCCCAACAACAAGAAAATCAGGCCGTTGAACGCGAACTCCAGCAGCGACCAGACACTGCGGTTCAATAAGCGGGTACTGGTCTGGCGGGGCAGCAAATCGAGCCAGCTTTGCATCATGCCGGCAGCCACTGCCGAGAGGATGCCCGACACCCCCAGGCGCTCTGCCAGCACATAGGCGGCGAATGGCAACAGCAGCATGAACACCACATGGGTGGCCGGGTCATCCCAGCCGCGGGCGATCATCCAGCTACGCAGGCGGCCGATCAGCCAGCTCAGGGCAACCCCCACCGCCAGGCCCCCGAGGGCGACCAGAACGAAGCTGAAACTGGCATCGGCCAGGGAAAACACCCCGGTGATCGCCGCAGCCAGGGCGAACTTGAACGTCACCAGACCCGAAGCATCGTTCATCAACGCCTCGCCTTGCAGCATATGCATCAGCGGGGTCGGCAGGCGATCTTGAGCAATCGCCGAGACCGCCACAGCGTCGGTCGGCGACAACACGGCGGCGAGCGCGAACGCCACAGCGAGAGGGATACTCGGCAACAGCCAGTGGATGAAGTAACCGGCACCGACCACGGTGAACAGCACCAGGCCCACAGCCAAGGCGACTACCGGACCGCGAATGCGCCACAGTTCGCGTTTGGGGATACGCCAGCCATCGGCAAACAGCAATGGCGGCAGGAACAGAAAGAGGAACAGTTCAGGGTCCAGGGCCACGTGAAGGCCCAGGGTCGGCCAGGCCAGCAGCGCACCGGCGGCGATTTGTACCAGTGGCAATGGCAGCGGCACCACTCGCCCGACAAGTTTCGACACGCTTACCAAGGTCAGCAAGATAAGGACGGTGTAGGCGGACTGCATCCGTGAAGGCTTCCTGTGTAAATCAAAATCGACAGCGGGCGATGACATCGCAATTGAAACAACATGTTAGCGGGGAAGGGCGACCTGGGGCTCCTGCACGATAGTCGCGGGCAACATGCGAATATGTAACACAATGATACCGCCATAGGGGGCATAAGAGGGCGCGAGCGCAAACAAGTCAGGCTTGACCAAACCCGGCATTGCACGGCAATCAACCGGGTAAGGCGCAGGTTGTTTCAAACTGTGGCAGCCACCTCGGAATCCTGGGCAAGCATGGCTGCAGGTGACACAAGCCCCAGTTCGGCGTCGGTCATGTTTGTCAGGTACCGATCAGGGTAGATAGCGTGAATCGTGCGAAGTCCTAGTTTCTCGACTTCTACCATGACCTGATCCGCGTGCTGGTCGAAAACCTCAACCTGCAGCACCACTTTGTTGTTCAGAACGGTTTGCCTCATCCCGCGCAACACCTGCGCCTCATGCCCCTCCACATCGAGTTTCATCAGAATGTGACGCCCTGTATGGCTAATGACCGCGTCGATCGGGATCGCGTCGACCTCATAACCTTCAAAAGCTTCGTCCCAGCCGATAACGCTCGCGCCCGCGCGGTTCCCTTCAGGGTGTGTGGTGCTGTCACGAAACCTCAAAACGGCGCGCGCCTCAGAAACGGCATTATTGATCGCGGTGATCCTGCCACCCGCCTTGTTCAGAAACATGTTTGCTTGAAGTTGCGAGAAATTATGCCGATCCGCCTCGAATGCAAACTGCTCGGCAAAAACCCCAGACTTCATGGCAAGGAACGAATACAACCCCCAGTACGAACCAATATCCAGAAACAGCGGCTTGTCGAATTTGCGAAACAGCTCCGTCAGCTGCGCGATATAGGCCAGCTGATCAGCCTCCCAGGTACCCGACTCGATCACGCAGCGATCCACGAGCGAGGAGTTGTCGAGCAAGAGGCTCAGGCCCAGCCGGTCATGCAAAGCGATATCGCGCACAGGCAACTCAACGGGCGGGGTGGCAGACCGTGCCATCTCGGAAATTGCGCCCTGAACACCAACGAGCGCATTCTCAACACCAACCATTCCTTCGCGGATAGCATCCCGCTGCAAGGTTTGAAAGTTCACTACCGCATGGTTGATATTGAGCAGCGCTGTGTAGGCGCGGGTCAATTGACGAAACGGGGTGATATCGGTGATTGGCATGCGTCTCTCTCGAAGTCATTTTCGTTTTATGGATCGACGGCCATTGAGCTTAGCCCACGCTTTGCGGATGCGCACAGCGTCTGCCCGGGGCACCGTTTGGCCCCTGTGGCCGAAGGGAACGGCAACAGCCGTGGCGCTGGCGGGAACGATGTCGCATAATCCAGCGATTCATTTTGGGGAGATAGCGGAAGAGGTTTTGGAAAAAACGCCTATTCCTATAAATTCAATGACCTACACCATTTATGGCATCAAAGCCTGCGACACCATGAAAAAGGCGCGGACCTGGCTCGAAGACAAAGCCATCGCCTACGAATTCCACGACTACAAGACCCAAGGCATCGACCGTGACAGCCTGAACCGCTGGTGCGACGAACACGGCTGGGAAGTCATCCTCAACCGTGCCGGCACCACGTTCCGCAAGCTCGACGACGCCAGCAAAGCCGACCTCGACCAGGCCAAAGCCGTCGAACTGATGCTGGCCCAACCGTCGATGATCAAGCGCCCGGTGCTCGACCTTGGCGCCCGCACCCTGGTCGGCTTCAAGCAAGACCTGTACGCCGCCGCGCTGGCCTGAGCCCCTACCCTATTTCGCACGAGGTAATCACATGTCCAATACCCTGTTCAGCCTGGCCTTCGGTGTCGGCTCCCAGAACCGCCAGGGCACCTGGCTGGAAGTGTTCTACGCACAACCGCTGCTCAAGCCGAGCGCCGAGCTGGTCGCCGCCGTTGCGCCGATCCTCGGCTATGAAGGCGGCAACCAGGCGATCAGCTTCAGCAACGGCCAAGCCGCGCAACTGGCCGAAGCCCTGAAAGGCGTCGATGCCGCCCAAGCCGCCCTGCTGACCCGCCTGGCCGAAAGCCACAAGCCGCTGGTTGCCACCCTGCTGGCCGAAGACTCTGCCCTGAGCTCGACGCCAGAGGCCTACCTCAAGCTGCACCTGCTGTCGCACCGCCTGGTCAAGCCGCATGGCCTGAGCCTGGCCGGTATCTTCCCGCTGCTGCCGAACGTCGCCTGGACCAACCAGGGCGCGGTCGACCTGGCCGAGCTGGCCGAGCTGCAATTGGAAGCGCGCCTGAAGGGCGAGCTGCTGGAAGTGTTCTCGGTGGACAAGTTCCCGAAGATGACCGACTACGTGGTCCCAGCCGGCGTGCGCATCGCCGACACCGCCCGTGTGCGTCTGGGCGCCTACATCGGCGAAGGCACCACCATCATGCACGAAGGCTTCGTCAACTTTAACGCCGGCACCGAAGGCCCTGGCATGATCGAAGGCCGCGTTTCGGCGGGCGTGTTCGTCGGCAAGGGCTCGGACCTGGGTGGCGGTTGCTCGACCATGGGCACCCTGTCCGGCGGCGGCAACATCGTCATCAAGGTCGGCGAAGGCTGCCTGATCGGTGCCAACGCCGGTATCGGCATTCCGCTGGGCGACCGCAACACCGTCGAAGCCGGCCTGTACATCACCGCTGGCACCAAGGTGAACCTGCTCGACGAGCACAACGAGCTGGTGAAAGTGGTCAAGGCCCGTGACCTGGCCGGCCAGACCGACCTGCTGTTCCGCCGCAACTCGCTGAACGGTGCCGTCGAGTGCAAGACGCACAAATCGGCGATCGAGCTGAACGAGGCGCTGCACGCCCACAACTGAGAACTCCCCGCGGGTTCGAAGTGTTAAGATCGGGTCTGGCGCACTCACGCCAGACCCGATTTTCATTCCAGGCCCCGTGATCATGTTCCAGCCCTCCCCCTGGCGTGCCGACTTCCCCGCCATCGCCGCCCTGCAACGGCAGCACCAGACCTACCTGGACAGCGCCGCCACCACCCAGAAGCCCCAGGCTCTGATCGATGCCCTGAGCCACTACTACGGCCACGGTGCGGCCAACGTGCACCGTGCACAGCACTTGCCCGGCGCGATGGCGACCCAGGCGTTCGAAACCAGCCGCGACAAGGTTGCTGCCTGGCTCAATGCCGCGCAATCGCAGCAGATCATCTTCACCCACGGCGCTACCTCGGCGCTGAACCTGCTGGCCTACGGCCTGGAACATCGCTTCGAGGCCGGGGACGAAATTGCTGTCAGCGCTCTGGAGCACCACGCCAACCTGCTGCCCTGGCAGCAACTGGCACAGCGGCGCAATTTGCGCCTGGTGGTGCTGCCGGTGAACGCACTTGGCAGCATCGACCTCAACGCCGCCCTGCAACTGATTGGCCCTCGCACAAGGGTGCTGGCGGTCAGCCAGTTGTCCAACGTGCTCGGCACCTGGCAACCCCTGCCGGCCTTGCTGGCCCATGCCCGCGCCCAGGGCGCACTGACTGTGGTCGATGGCGCCCAAGGGGTTGTGCACGGCCGCCACGATGTGCAGCAGTTGGGTTGTGACTTTTACGTGTTCTCCAGCCACAAGCTGTACGGCCCGGAAGGGGTCGGCGTACTTTATGGTCGACCTCAGGCGCTGGCGCTGCTGCGCCATTGGCAGTTCGGCGGTGAGATGGTGCAACTGGCTGACTATCAGAGCGCCAGCTTCCGCCCCGCCCCGCTGGGATTCGAGGCGGGCACACCACCGATCGCCGGGATCATCGGCCTGGGGGCGACCCTCGATTATCTGGCCAGCCTCGATGCGTTGGCAGTCGAAAACCACGAATCCAGCCTGCATCAGCACCTGCTGCGCGGGCTGGCTGACCGTGAAGGCGTGCGGGTGCTGGGCACACCGCAGGCGGCCCTGGCCAGTTTCGTCATCGAGGGCGTGCACAACGCCGATATCGCTCATCTGCTGACCGAGCAAGGCATCGCCGTGCGTGCCGGCCATCACTGCGCCATGCCGTTGCTCAAAGGGCTTGGGTTGGAGGGCGCTATTCGGGTGTCGCTGGGGCTGTACAATGACAGCGACGACCTGCAGCGCTTCTTTGACGCTCTCGATCAAGGTCTGGAGTTGCTGCGGTGAGCCTGTCCCTCCTCGCCCAGGAAGCGCTGGAGCATTTCGAGCAGGCCCGCGGCTGGGAACAGCGTGCGCGGCTGCTGATGCAGATGGGTGATCGTCTGGAACCGCTGAGCGATGCGGAAAAGTCCGAAAGCAATCGCGTTCACGGCTGTGAAAGCCTGGTGTGGCTGGTGGCTGAGCAGCGCGAGGGGCAATGGCGGTTCAAGGCCGGCAGCGATGCGCGGTTGTTGCGTGGGCTGTTGGCGTTGTTGTTGGTGCGGGTGCAAGGGCTCGACAGCAAGCAACTGGCACAGCTGGATGTGCGGGAGTGGTTTACCCGGCTGGGGCTGGAGCGGCAATTGTCGCCATCGCGCAGCAATGGGCTGCATGCGGTGTTGCAGCGGATGGCGGAGCTGGTTTCAGTCAGTTGAATAGGTGGTGAATGCTTCGCGGGGCAAGCCCGCTCCCACAGGCACCTCGCTACTTTCCGGTTTGGCAGGGTCTGTGTGGGAGCGGGCTTGCCCCGCGAAGGGCTCACCGCTGATCCCACGCCTTACTCAGGCTTGACCCGCTCCGACGGCCGCCGTGCGCCGGCCACCAGTTTTTCGATCGCCTTGCTGGCCGCCACCATGCCAAAGGTCGCGGTGACCATCATCACCGCGCCAAAGCCCCCCGAACAATCCAGGCGCACGCCCTCACCGACGAAGCTCTTCTGCAGGCACACGCTGCCATCACCCTTGGGGTAGCGCAGCTGTTCGCTGGAGAACACGCACGGCACGCCATAATTGCGGCTGACGTTACGGGAGAAGTTGTAATCACGGCGCAAGGTCGAGCGCACGCGTGACGCCAGCGGGTCGTTGAAGGTCTTGTTGAGGTCGCCGACCTGGATCTGCGTCGGGTCGATCTGCCCCCCAGCGCCGCCGGTGGTCACCACGGCAATCTTGCGGCGCTTGCACCAGGCGATCAGCGCGGCCTTGGCCATCACGCTGTCGATACAGTCGATCACTGCATCCATCTGTTCGGTGATGTACTCGGCCATGGTCTCGCGGGTGACGAAATCGGCCACGGCATGCACCGTGCACGCGGGGTTGATCGCCCGCAAGCGCTCGGCCATCACCTCGACTTTCGGCCGCCCTACCTGGCCTTCCAGCGCATGGGCCTGGCGATTGGTGTTGCTGACACAGACGTCATCCAGATCGAACAGGGTAATCTCGCCCACGCCACTGCGTGCCAGTGCCTCGGCCGCCCACGAGCCGACCCCGCCGATGCCGACGACCGCCACATGGGCCTGGCTCAGGCGCTGCAGCCCCTGGTCGCCATAGAGCCGGGCGACGCCGGCGAAGCGTGGATCTTCTGTGCTCATGCTCATACCTCAAAAAACCGGCACGCATTATAGGCCAGTGGGCGCACGGCCTCCATCGTTAGGAAAGAGACTACGAACCCTGCTTTAATGTCCTATCGCTATTCAGATTTGGACGACCATGTCTTCACGAAAATTCGGCTTGAACCTGGTAGTGGTTCTGGCCATCGCCGCGTTGTTCACCGGGTTCTGGGCGCTGGTCAATCGCCCGGTGTCCGCCCCCGCCTGGCCCGAGCAGATATCGGGGTTTTCCTATTCGCCGTTCCGTCTGGGCGAGAGCCCGCAGAAAGGCCAGTACCCCAGTGATGACGAGATGCGCCAGGACCTGGAGCAGTTGAGCAAACTGACCGACAGCGTGCGTATCTACACCGTGGAGGGCACTCAGGCGAACATTCCGCGCCTTGCTGAAGAGTTTGGCTTGCGGGTGACGCTGGGCATCTGGATCAGCCCGGACCTGGAGCGCAACGAGCGGGAAATCGCTACGGCCATCCAGCTGGCCAATACCTCGCGCAGCGTGGTGCGAGTAGTGGTCGGCAACGAGGCATTGTTCCGTGAAGAGGTCACCCCCGAGAACCTGATCAAGTACCTCGACCGGGTACGCGCAGCGGTCAAGGTGCCGGTCACTACCAGTGAGCAATGGCACATCTGGAAAGAAAATCCGGAAATTGGCCAGCATGTCGACCTGATTGCCGCGCACATCCTGCCCTATTGGGAATTCGTGCCAATGAAGGATTCGGTCGAATTCGTGCTCGACCGCGCGCGGGAACTCAAGCAGCAGTTCCCGCGTAAACCGCTGTTGCTTTCGGAAGTCGGCTGGCCGAGCAATGGCCGCATGCGCGGTGGCGCCGACGCCACCCAGGCCGACCAGGCCATCTACCTGCGGACTTTGGTCAACACCCTCAACCGGCGCGGCTACAACTATTTCGTCATCGAAGCTTATGACCAGCCCTGGAAGGCCAGTGACGAAGGCTCGGTAGGCGCCTACTGGGGCGTGTACAACGCCGAGCGCCAGCAAAAATTCAATTTCGAAGGCCCCGTGGTGGCAATTCCGCAGTGGCGCGCCCTGGCGGTGGCCTCTGTGGTGCTGGCGGTGGTTGCGCTGATGGTGCTGTTCATCGACGGCTCGGCCCTGCGCCAGCGCGGGCGTACGTTCCTGACCTTCATTACCTTCCTGTGCGGGTCGGTACTGGTGTGGATCGCCTACGACTACAGCCAGCAATACAGCACCTGGTTCAGCCTGACCGTGGGCGTATTGCTGGCGCTCGGTGCACTCGGGGTATTCATCGTGCTGCTCACCGAAGCCCACGAGCTGGCCGAGGCCGTGTGGATACACAAGCGCCGCCGGGAGTTCCTGCCAGTGCAAGGCGACAGCGCCTACCGCCCCAAGGTCTCGGTGCATGTACCGTGCTACAACGAACCGCCGGAAATGGTCAAACAGACCCTCGACGCACTCGCCGCGCTGGACTATCCCGATTACGAAGTGCTGGTGATCGACAACAACACCAAGGACCCGGCCGTGTGGGAGCCGCTCAAGGCCCACTGCGAGAAACTCGGCGAACGCTTCAAGTTTTTCCACGTCGCGCCGCTCGCCGGCTTCAAGGGCGGGGCACTGAACTACCTGCTGCCGCACACCGCCAAGGATGCCGAAGTGATCGCAGTGATCGACTCGGACTACTGCGTCGACCGCAACTGGCTCAAGCACATGGTGCCGCACTTCGCCGACCCGAAAATCGCCGTGGTGCAGTCGCCCCAGGACTACCGCGACCAACACGAAAGCGCCTTCAAGAAGCTCTGCTATAGCGAGTACAAGGGCTTCTTCCATATCGGCATGGTCACCCGCAACGACCGTGACGCGATCATCCAGCACGGCACCATGACCATGACCCGACGCAGCGTGCTGCAAGAGCTGGGCTGGGCCGAGTGGTGCATCTGCGAAGATGCCGAGCTGGGCTTGCGCGTGTTCGAGAAAGGCCTGTCGGCCGCCTACGCCCACAACAGCTATGGCAAGGGCCTGATGCCCGACACCTTCATCGACTTCAAGAAGCAGCGTTTCCGCTGGGCGTACGGCGCCATCCAGATCATCAAGCACCACGCCGCCGCTCTGCTGCGCGGCAAGGGCAGCGAGCTGACCCGTGGCCAGCGCTATCACTTCCTGGCCGGCTGGCTGCCGTGGGTCGCCGATGGCATGAACATTTTCTTCACCGTCGGCGCACTGCTGTGGTCGGCGGCGATGATCATCGTGCCGCACCGGGTCGACCCGCCGCTGATGATCTTCGCCATCCCGCCGCTCGCGCTGTTCTTCTTCAAGGTCGGCAAGATCATCTTCCTCTACCGCCGGGCGGTGGGGGTCAACCTCAAGGATGCCTTCGCTGCTGCGTTGGCGGGGCTGGCGCTGTCGCACACCATCGCCAAGGCGGTGCTGTACGGGTTCTTCACCAGCAGCATGCCGTTTTTCCGCACACCGAAGAATGCAGACAGCCACGGGTTGCTGGTGGCGATTTCCGAAGCACGGGAAGAGTTGTTCATCATGCTGCTGCTGTGGGGCGCTGCGGCCGGCATCTACCTGGTGCAAGGGCTGCCGAGCTCGGACATGCGCTTCTGGGTGGTCATGCTGCTGGTGCAGTCGCTGCCGTACCTGGCGGCATTGGTGATGGCGTTTCTGTCTTCACTGCCCAAGCCGGTGGAGAAAGCTGCAGAGCCGCAACAGGCTTGAACTAGTCGGGGCCGCTGTGCGGCCCATTCGCGGGGCAAGCCCGCTCCCACAGATTTGCACCAGTTTCAAGCACTGTGGTGTCTCTGTGGGAGCGGGCTAGCCCCGCGAAGAGGCCCGTGAACACTGTCACCGTTTGATATAAGATAACGCCCTCGTTTTTCCGCCTTGCCTTGCCCCGGAGTTCCCCATGACGGCCCCAGCCGAGCTCTCGCCTACCCTTCAACTGGCCTGCGACCTGATCCGTCGCCCCTCGGTCACCCCCGTCGATGCCGACTGCCAGGCGCAGATGATGAATCGTCTGGGCGCCGTGGGCTTCCAGCTCGAACCGATGCGCATCGAGGACGTCGACAACTTCTGGGCCACCCATGGCAGCCAGGAAGGCCCGGTGCTGTGCTTCGCCGGCCACACCGACGTGGTCCCCACCGGCCCGGTGCAGCAGTGGCAGCATGAGCCGTTCGAGGCGCTGATCGATGCCGACGGCATGCTCTGCGGCCGCGGCGCGGCCGACATGAAAGGCAGCCTGGCCTGCATGGTGGTGGCCAGCGAGCGCTTCGTGCAGGACTATCCGAACCACCGCGGCAAGGTCGCCTTCCTGATCACCAGCGACGAAGAAGGCCCGGCCCATCACGGCACCAAGGCGGTGGTCGAGCGCCTGGTCGCGCGCAACGAGCGCCTGGACTGGTGCATCGTCGGCGAACCGTCGAGCACCACCTTGCTCGGTGACGTGGTCAAGAACGGCCGCCGTGGCTCGCTCGGCGCCAAGCTGACCGTACGCGGCAAACAGGGCCACGTGGCCTACCCGCACCTGGCGCGCAACCCGATCCACCTGGCCGCGCCAGCACTGGCGGAGCTGGCCGCCGAGCACTGGGACGAAGGCAACGCGTTCTTCCCGCCGACCAGCTTCCAGATCTCCAACCTCAATTCCGGCACCGGGGCCACCAACGTAGTACCGGGCGACCTGACCGCGCTGTTCAACTTCCGCTTCTCCACCGAGTCGACGGTCGAAGGCCTGCAGGCACGGGTGTCGGCCATTCTCGACAAGCACCAGCTGGACTGGTCGATCGACTGGGCACTGTCGGGCCTGCCCTTCCTCACCGAACCGGGTGAACTGCTCGATGCCGTGTCGGCGAGCATCAAGGGCGTTACCGGCCGCGAGACCCACGCGTCCACCAGCGGCGGCACCTCGGACGGCCGCTTCATCGCCACCATGGGTACTCAGGTGGTCGAGCTGGGCCCGGTCAATGCGACCATTCACCAGGTCGACGAACGCATCCTGGCCAGCGACCTCGACCTGCTGACCGAAATCTACTACCAGACCCTGGTCCGGTTGCTCGCCTGATGCTCGCCTGCCCAATTTGCCAGTCAGCCCTGACGCGGCTCGACAACGGCGTGGTGTGCCCGGCCGGCCACCGCTTCGACCGTGCCCGACAGGGTTACCTGAACCTGCTGCCGGTGCAGCACAAGAACAGCCGCGACCCGGGCGACAACCAGGCCATGGTCGAAGCCCGCCGCGACTTTCTCGACGCCGGCCACTACGCCCCGGTGGCCCGCCGCCTGGCGCAGCTGGCCGCCGAACGCCAGCCCGGTGCCTGGCTCGACATCGGCTGCGGCGAAGGTTATTACACCGCGCAACTGGCCCAGGCGCTGCCACAGGCTGACGGCTATGCCCTGGACATCTCGCGCGAAGCCGTCAAACGTGCCTGCCGGCGTGACCCTGCGGTCACCTGGATGGTCGCCAGCATGGCCCGCGTGCCGCTGGCCGACGCCAGTTGCCAGTTCATCGCCAGCGTGTTCAGCCCGCTGGACTGGGCCGAGGCCAAGCGCCTGCTCAGCCCGGGCGGCGGTTTGATGCGGGTGGGGCCGACCAGCGGCCACCTGATGGAGCTGCGCGAAGTGCTCTACGATGAAGTACGCCCCTATGCCGACGACAAACACCTGGCGCTGGTCCCGGAGGGCATGGTCCACGCCCACGGCGAAACCCTCGAGTTCCGCCTGAGCCTGGCCGCGCCCAAGGCCCGCGCCGACCTGCTGGCGATGACCCCGCACGGCTGGCGTGCCAGCGCCGAGAAGCGCGCCCAGGTGATCGACCAGCCCGAGCCATTCGAGGTCACGGTTTCCATGCGTTATGACTATTTCGTGCGCCAAGCCTGAGCACACCCGGAGCCCTTATGCGCCAACCTGATATCGAGATTTACCTGAAGGACGCCGACGTCGACCACAAGCAGATTGCCCAATGGTTGGGCGAAGCGGTCGGCCCGTGCAGCGAATGGCAGCAGAAAGGCCAGACCTTCAAATGCAAGGCCGGTAACATTCCGGTCACTTGGTTACCCAAGGCTGTAGGGAAATGGAACAGCCTGTACCTGGAAAGCGACCAGACTCCTTGGGACGACGACATTGCATGCGCCCGCGCCGCGTTCGCCGCACTGGGCGTCGAAGTGCGCTGTGCACCGGGTGGCTGGGTCGAGGAAGATGGCGAGGAAGATGCCGACCGTTGGGTCCGCATCAGCGCCGACGGTGAAGAGGAAATCACCTGGCGCACTAGCTGAAAAGGGTATGCATCAGGCTGCAAGTCACACGGTCAACTTGCAGCTTGAGGCTTATCACATGAGGCTCAGAGCCCTACCACGTCCTCAGCCTGCAGGCCCTTCTGGCCCTGCACGCAGGAGTACTCGACCCGCTGCCCTTCGACCAGGGTACGATGCCCCTCACCGCGGATCGCCCGATAGTGGACGAACACATCCGCACCACCTTCGCGCTGAATGAAGCCAAAGCCCTTGGCATCGTTGAACCACTTTACATTCCCAGTCTCACGAGACGACATCTGAACTACTCCGGATTTTTATTGTGAAGATCGCCTTGCAGACACAAGGTTTCCTCCCTGTGCCGACGCCGCTTGCCGAAATTTCCTGCAAGGGGCAGGCCGAGTATATGACACAGAACAAAGATTTTTCATGACCGCCGCGCCATTTGCAGGTTTTTGCTGAACTTACGCAGATACGGCAGACTAACTGATTGCACACTCACTAATAATTCTCCTCAGGGCACACACCCCATGACCCGTTCTCCCCTGCGCCGCCTGATCTTCGGCGCTCTGCGTCGCCTGTTGTATCTGTGGGTGCGCTCCGAGACCATCAACCAGTCCGCCATGCGCCTGCAGCTCGACCGCAGCCGCCCGGTGTTCTACGCCCTGCCTTCGCCATCGCTCACCGACCTGGCCGTGCTCGACCACGAGTGCACCAAAGCGGGGCTGCCGCGACCGGTATTGCCGGTGGCAGTCGGCTCACTGCACGAACCTGCCGGCTTCTTCTACCTCACCCCCGACCCCGACTGGCTCGGCCGCCACGACAAGCGCGGCGCGCCGCCAACCCTGGAGCGGGTTATCGGCGCGGTCAGCCAGCACCCCGAAGAAGACGCGCAGATCATCCCGGTCAGTGTGTTCTGGGGCCAGACCCCGGCCAGCGAATCCAGCCCCTGGAAGCTGCTGTTCGCCGACAGCTGGGCAGTCACCGGGCGCCTGCGCCGGCTGTTGACCATCCTGATCCTCGGGCGCAAGACCCGCGTGCAGTTCTCCGCACCCATCCACGTACGCGAGCTGGTGCAGCACAACAAAGGCCATGAACGTACCGTGCGCATGGCCCAGCGCCTGATGCGCGTGCATTTCCGCAATCTCAAGACCGCGGTCATCGGCCCCGACATCTCGCATCGACGCAACCTGGTCAAAGGCCTGGTGCATGCGCCGATGGTGCGTCAGGCCATCAGCGACGAAGCGCAGCGCGAGAACATACCGCTGGCCAAGGCCGAGGCGCAGGCCCTGCGCTACGGCAACGAGATCGCCTCGGACTACACCTATACCGCCATCCGCTTCCTCGAAGTGGTGCTCAGCTGGTTCTGGAACAAGATCTACGACGGTATCAAGGTCAACCACATCGAGCAGGTGCAGGGCATCGCACCGGGTCACGAGGTGATCTACGTGCCCTGCCACCGCAGCCACATCGACTACCTGCTGCTGTCCTACCTGCTGTTCCGCAATGGCCTGACGCCGCCGCACATCGCCGCCGGCATCAACCTCAACATGCCGGTGATCGGCGGCCTGCTGCGCCGGGGCGGCGCTTTCTTCATGCGCCGCACGTTCAAGGGCAACCCGCTGTACACCGCGGTGTTCAATGAATACCTGCACACCTTGTTCACCAAGGGCTTCCCGGTCGAGTACTTCGTCGAGGGTGGGCGCTCACGCACCGGGCGCATGCTGCAGCCACGTACCGGGATGCTGGCGATCACCCTGCGCAGCTTCCTGCGCTCGTCGCGCACGCCAATCGTCTTCGTGCCGGTGTACATCGGCTACGAGCGGGTGCTCGAAGGCCGCACCTACCTGGGTGAACTGCGCGGGGCCAGCAAGAAGAAAGAATCGATCTTCGACATCTTCAAGGTCATCGGGGCCCTGAAGCAGCGCTTCGGCCAGGTCTACGTCAACTTTGGCGAGCCGATCCGCCTGGCGGGCTTCCTCGACCAGCAGCAACCCGGTTGGCGCGAGCAGGAACTGGGCCCGCAGTACCGCCCGGCCTGGCTCAACGAAACCACCACGCGCCTGGGCGAAACCGTGGCCCGCCACCTCAACGAGGCGGCGGCGGTCAACCCGGTCAACCTGGTGGCCCTGGCGCTGCTGTCCACCAGCCGCCTGGCGCTGGACGAAAGCGCCCTGACCCGCGTGCTCGACCTGTACCTGGCGTTGCTGCGCAAAGTGCCCTACTCCGAACACACCACCTTGCCCGACGGTGACGGCAAAAGCCTGATCGAACACGTCAGGGGGATGGACCTGCTGGCCGAGCAGAAGGACGCCCTCGGCCGCATTCTCTACCTGGATGAAGCCAACGCGGTACTGATGACGTATTACCGCAACAACGTGCTGCACATCTTTGCCTTGCCGGCGTTGCTGGCGAGCTTCTTCCACAGCAGCTCGCGGATGAGTCGTGAACTGCTTGGCCAGTACGTGCACGCGCTCTATCCGTACCTGCAGGCCGAGCTGTTCCTGCGCTGGGCGCCAGAGCAGCTGGACGAGGTGATCGACCAGTGGCTGGCGGCGCTGGTCGAACAGGGCCTGCTGCGCCAGGAAAACGACAATTACATACGGCCAGCACCGAGCTCGCGCCAGTTCGTCCTGCTGACCCTGCTGGCCCGCACCATCACCCAAACCCTGCAACGCTTCTACATGGCGACTTCATTGCTGCTCAACAGTGGGCAGAACACGCTCAGCGCGGAAGCGCTGGAGGACCTGTGCGTGATGATGGCTCAACGCCTGTCGATCCTGCACGGTCTCAATGCGCCGGAGTTCTTCGACAAGACCCTGTTCCGCCACTTCATCCAGACCTTGATCGAACAGGGTGTGTTGCGCCCGGACGACAATGGCAAGCTGGGTTATCACGACAAGCTGGGGGAACTTGCCGAAGGCGTGGCCAAGCGCGTGCTGTCGGCCGAGCTGCGCCTGTCGATCCGCCAGGTGGCACTGCACCGTGATGAGCCGGTGGACATCGTACAGGGGTAGGTTTTCAGCCTGCCTCCAGTCCTTGAAAGGGACCAACCTGCTGCACCCCACCTATCCCTTTCAAGGACTGCAATATGCCAGACATCAAATCGTTTACCGTCGAGATCACCTGCTCGGACGACACCACTCCGTCGGCGGGCCTGGTCAAATTAAGTTTGCTTGATGTTTCGCGAGCGGATGCTCCGTCCATCCCTGTCACCGAACTCAATCTGCGCTGGGGAACCAACTTCCCGATCATCCTGCCGCTGCCCTTTGACTGGAGCCAGATCGACCAGAAACGCGAATATGCCATCGCAGCGCGCATCGAGAATGACGGGCAACTGATGTACATCAACACCAATAGCTACACGGTGGAACCAGGCGTAGGCACGTATCTGGTTGAAGTCGAGAAGGTCCAGACCGTTGTTGACGGTATCCACGGCGGCAACCTCATGGTTTAACCACCTGCCCAGGAAAATCCGCTAAAGTCCGGGGGGTTGGCCACAAGCCAGCCCTACGGACACCGGAGATTCCATGAAAAAGCTCGTTATGCTGTGTTGCGCATCCCTGCTCGCAGCCTGTTCCAGCCCTACCCCGTCGACCCAGGCAACCCTGGATGGCGAAGTCTTCTACCTGCAGCGCATCGCCCTGCCGCCCGCCGCCACCCTGAGCGTGGAACTGCAGGACGTGTCGCTGATGGACGCCCCCGCCGTGACCCTGGCGCGCCAGGCCGGCCCGGTCAAAGGCAACGTACCGCTGCCGTTCCACCTCACCTACGACCCCGCCCAGGTCAAGCCCGGCCACCGCTACGCGGTGAGCGCGCGCATCGAACTGGACGGCAAGCTGCTGTTCATCAACACCGAACACCACGGCGTCAAGCTCGATGGCAGCGACGCACAGCCGGTACGGATCAAAGTCGATCCCGTACGCTGACATCCGCCTACTTCTGTTGAAAGGGAACATTTCATGATTCGCTCCTCCCTGCGCTTCACCACCCTGTGCGCCGGCCTGCTGCTGTCCGCCAGCGCCCTGGCCCTGTCGCTGGGCGACCTGACCCAGAAGGACGCCACCGGCGGCCTGAAAGACGCCCTCACCCAAGGTGCACAGGTCGCCGTCAAGCAACTGAGCACCCCAGGTGGATTCAGCAACAACCCGGACGTGCGTATCGAATTGCCGGGCAACCTCGGCAAGGCCGCCAAGGCCATGAAAATGTTTGGCAAGGGTGACCAGGTCACGGCCCTGGAAGACAGCATGAACAAGGCTGCCGAGGCGGCGGTACCGCAAGCCCAGGCGATCCTGGTGGATGCGGTGAAGAACATGAGCGTGACCGATGCCAAGGGCATCCTCAGCGGCGGCGATGATTCGGCCACCCAGTACCTGAACAAGAGCAGCCGCGAGCAGATTCGCGCCAAGTTCCTGCCGATCGTCAAGGCGGCGACCGACAAGGTGGGCGTGGTTCAGCAGTACAACAGCTTTGCCGGGCAGGCCTCAGCCCTGGGGTTGGGTGACGCGAAGAGCGCCAACGTCGAAAGCTATGTGACCGAAAAGGCCCTGGATGGCCTGTTCGAAATGATCGCCAAGCAGGAGCAGGGCATTCGCCAGAACCCGGCCCAGGCAGCTACCAGCCTGGCCAAGAAGGTGTTCGGCACTCTTTGATGGCCTGGGGGGCGCTTTGCGCCCCATTCGCGGGACAAGCCCGCTCCCACAGGGACCTCACCACCTCAGGCTCGAGGTGATCCTGTGGGAGCGGGCTTGCCGAGACGTCGGACCGCCCGCGAATGGAGGGCAACGCCCTCCCCTGCAATCTTCAGCCTTTCTTGACCCGGAACCACGCCGCATACAACGCCGGCAGGAACAGTAGCGTCAACACCGTGGCCACGATCAATCCGCCCATGATCGCCACCGCCATCGGCCCGTAGAACACGCTGCGCGACAGCGGAATCATCGCCAGCACCGCCGCCAGCGCGGTCAGCACGATCGGCCGGAAGCGCCGCACCGTGGCTTCGATGATGGCCTGCCAACGGTCCAGCCCCGAAGCGATGTCCTGTTCGATCTGGTCCACCAGGATCACCGAGTTGCGCATGATCATCCCCGCCAGGGCAATGGTCCCGAGCATGGCGACGAAGCCGAATGGCTGGCGGAACACCAGCAGGAACAGCGTTACGCCGATCAGCCCCAGTGGCGCGGTGAGGAACACCATCACCGTGCGCGAGAAACTGCGCAGCTGGATCATCAGCAAGCTCAACACCACCACGATGAACAGCGGCATGCCGGCATTCACCGACTTCTGCCCGCGCTCGGAATCCTCGACGGTGCCGCCCACTTCCAGCAGGTAGCCATCCGGCAGCCTGGCCTTGATTTCACTCAAGGTCGGTTCGATCTGCCGCACCAGGGTCGCCGGCTGCTGCTTGTCGTAGATGTCGGCGCGCACGGTCACCGTCGGCAGGCGGTTGCGATGCCAGATGATGCCTTCCTCGAAGCCATATTCCAGAGTCGCGACCTGCGACAGCGCCACGCTCTGGCCATTGTCGGTGGGCAGCGCCAGGCTGCCGAGGCTGCCCAGTTCACCGCGCTCCTTCTGCGTGCCACGCAGGAGGATCTCGATCAGCTCGTTGTCCTCGCGGTATTGGCTGACCGTAGTGCCGGTCAGCGAGCTTTGCAGGAAGCTGGACAAGTGCGCGGTGCTGACGCCCAAGGCGCGGGCGCGGTCCTGGTCGATCGTCAGGAACACTGCCTTGCTCGGCTCTTCCCAGTCCAGATGGACGTTCACCACATGCGGGTTTTCACGCACCTTGTCCGCCACTTCACGGGCCAGGGCGCGGGCTTTTTCGATATGCTCGCCGGTTACCCTGAACTGCACCGGGTAGCCCACGGGCGGGCCGTTTTCCAGGCGCGTGACGCGCGCGCGCAGGTCGGGGAACTGCTGATCGACGGTGCTAATCAGCCAGCTGCGCAGGCGTTCGCGGTCCTCCATCGATTTGGCCAGCACCACGAACTGGGCGAAGCTGGCAGCGGGCAGTTGTTGGTCGAGGGGTAGGTAGAAACGTGGCGAGCCAGTGCCGACATACGCCACATAGTTGTCGATGCCTTCCTGCTGCTTGAGCAGCGCCTCCAGTTGCTTGACCCGCTCGGCGGTGTTGGCCAGCGATGCCCCTTCGGCCAGCTTGAGGTCGACCATCAGCTCCGGGCGCCCGGAGGCTGGGAAGAATTGCTGAGGCACGAAGCGGAACAACAGGATGCTGCCGACGAAAGCCGCGATGGTCAGCAGGATGACAGTCTTGCGTCGCCGCACGCACCATTCCACCACCCGCCGCACACGCTGGTAGAAAGGCGTGGCATAAGGGTCTGGGGCCTGCCCGTCGCTGCCGTGACGCTTGGCATGCAACTTGGCCAGATCCGGCAGCAGCCGTTCACCCAAGTAAGGGACGAACACCACTGCCGCGACCCACGAGGTCAGCAGCGCGATGGTCACCACCTGGAAGATCGAGCGGGTGTATTCGCCGGTGCTCGACGCCGCCGTGGCAATCGGCAAAAAGCCTGCGGCGGTGATCAAGGTGCCGGTGAGCATCGGGAACGCCGTGCTGGTCCAGGCGTAGCTGGCCGCCTTGAACCGGTCGTAGCCCTGCTCCATCTTGATCGCCATCATCTCCACGGCAATGATCGCGTCGTCCACCAGCAGGCCCAGGGCCAGCACCAGCGCGCCGAGCGAAATCTTGTGCAGGCCGATGCCGAAGTAGTGCATGGCGGCAAACGTCATGGCCAGCACCAGCGGGATGGCCAGGGCCACCACCAGGCCGGTGCGCAGGCCCAGCGAGAAGAAGCTCACCAGCAGCACGATGATCAGCGCCTCGACCAGCACCTGGACGAACTCGCCGACGCCCGCCTTGACCGCCGCCGGCTGGTCGGACACCTTGCGCAGTTCCATGCCGGCTGGCAGGTTGCGCGCCAAGCGCTCGAACTCACCCTCCAGGGCCTTGCCCAGCACCAGGATGTCACCGCCGTCCTTCATCGACACGGCCAGGCCGATGGCGTCCTCGCCCATGAAGCGCATGCGCGGCGCGGGCGGGTCGTTGAAACCCCGGTGCACGTCGGCGACGTCACCGATGCGGAACGTGCGATCACCGACGCGGATGGGGAACTGGCGAATCTGCTCGACGCTGTCGAACTGCCCGCTGACCCTCAACTGCAAGCGCTCGCTGGGGGTTTCGAAGAATCCGGCAGTGCTCACCGCGTTCTGCTCACGCAGGGCTTGCTGCACGGCCTGCAACGGCACGCCGAGGGTGGCCAGCTTGAGGTTGGACAGTTCGATCCAGATTTTCTCGTCCTGCAGGCCGACCAGTTCGACCTTGCCCACGTCCTTGACCCGCTGCAGCTGGATCTGGATGCGGTCGGCGTAATCCTTGAGCACCGCGTAGTCGAAACCGGCGCCGGTCAGCGCATAGATATTGCCGAAAGTGGTGCCGAACTCGTCATTGAAGAACGGCCCCTGGATCTCTGGAGGCAAGGTGTGGCGAATGTCCGCGACTTTCTTGCGGATCTGATACCACAGCTCGGGGATGTCCTTGGAATGCAGCGAATCGCGGGCCATGAAGGTCACCTGCGATTCGCCGGGGCGCGAGAACGAGACGATCTTCTCGTACTCGCCGGTTTCCATCAGCTTCTTCTCGATGCGTTCGGTGACCTGGCGCGAAACTTCCTCGGCCGTGGCACCCGGCCACAGAGTACGAATGACCATGGCCTTGAAGGTGAACGGCGGGTCTTCGCTCTGGCCGAGTTTGGTGTAGGACATGGCGCCAATGGCAGCCAGCAGGATCATCAGGAACAGTACGATCTGGCGATTGCGCAGCGCCCAGGCGGAAAGGTTGAAACCCATCGGGACTTACTCCTTGGCCGTCAGGTTCACCACACGGTTGGTGCGATCCACAGGTCGCACCTCCTGCCCTTCGCGCAGCACATGGCCGCCAGCGGCGACCACCCAGTCGCCAGGGTTCAACCCTTCCAGCACCGGCACACTGTCCGTGCCATAAGCCCCCAGGCGCACCGTGACACGCTCAAGGCGTCGCTCCGGGTTGACACGCCAGACATAGGCCTGGCCGTTCTCGGCAGTGACCGCCGACAGCGGCACGGCCAAGGGGATCAGCCCATCGTGGGCGATGAACACGCGTGCGCTCTGGCCAATGTCCGCAGGCACCTTGGCCGAGGTGAAGGCGATGCGCGCGGCGAACGTGCGTGAGCGCGGGTCGGCCGCCGGCGACAGCTCACGGATGCGCCCCGGGAAGCGCTCGTTGCCATGTGACCACAGCTCGACGCTGACCTCCTGGCCCACAGCGAAGCGGGCAAACTGCTGCTCTGGCAGGCCAATGACCACTTCCCGCTCGCCGTCGGCGGCAAGGGTGAACACCGTCTGCCCTGCAGCGACCACCTGACCGACCTCGACCTGACGCTTGGCAATTACTCCGGCCTGGGGCGCACGCAGCACGGCGTATTCAGCCTGGTTGCCGGCCACGTCGAATTCGGCCTTGGCCTGCTTCAGCCGCGCCAAGCCGGCACGGTAGAGGTTTTCCGCATTGTCGTAGAGAGAGTGGCTGACCATCTGCCGGTCGAGCAGCTTCTGGTAGCGGTCGCGCTCGGCGCGCACCAGCGCCAGGTTGGCCTCGGCGGCGGCCAGTTGCGCGCGGTTGGCTTCCAGTTGCAGGCGCACGTCCTGCGGGTCGAGCTCTGCCAGGGGCTGCTCGGCCTTGACCCGCTGCCCCTCCTCGACCAGGCGCTTGCTGACCTTGCCCGCAATGCGGAACGCAAGCTCCGGCTCCAGGCGCGCGCGCACCTCGCCTGGATAGCTGTCGGCAGCCGCTGCGGCTGGCTGCGGCTGGACCACCAGCGCCGGGCGCGGCGCCGCCGGGGCGGTGGCTTCCTGGCCGCAGGCTGCCAGGAACAGCACGGCAGCGGCAGGCAGGGCGAGGGACAAGGCATGACGCAACATGATGAATCCTTTCGCGACGAGCGCATCGAATATTTATACTGGCGAGTATATTAAGTCAGGGAACCGAAGCCGGGAAGCCAGCGTCGGAAAGAAAATCAACATTAGCCATGGGCCATTCTCTGACGCCGGAAAGCCGCCGACCCGGTAAGATGTGCGCCCCTCACCCAGATGCGGACTCCCATGCCCAACGACGCACCCAGCGGCCCAGGTCGCCCCAAGGACCTGGCCAAGCGCGAGGCGATCCTCGAAGCGGCCAAGACGCTGTTCCTCAGCCTTGGCTATGCCAACACCAGCATGGATGCGGTCGCTGCGGCGGCAGGTGTTTCAAAACTCACGGTGTACAGCCACTTCACCGACAAGCAGACGCTGTTCGGCTCGGCGGTCATGGCGACCTGCCAGAACCAGTTGCCGGACCTGATGTTCGAGTACCCTGAGGGCGCGCCTGTGGAAGACGTGCTGCTCAATATCGCCCGGGGCTTTCAGGCACTGATCAGCAGTGATGAAGCGGTCAAGCTGAGCCGCCTGATCATGGCGCTGGGGAGTCAGGATCCGGGGTTTGGCGAGTTCTTCTATGAGGCTGGCCCGAAGCGCGTGCTGGCGGGGATGGAAGCGCTGTTGCGCGGGGTAGCCGAGCGGGGATTGCTGCGCATCGACAATCCGCTGCGGGCGGCCGAGCACTTCTTCTGCCTGGTCAAAGGGGCGCCGGATTATCGGTTGTTGCTGGGCTGTGCGGGGCCGCTTGAGGGGGATGAGGCTGAGGCGCATGTGCGCGAGGTGGTGGGGGTGTTTGTTCGGGCGTTCAAGGCCTGATTTTTTGGCTGAATGTGCAGGCCTCTTCGCGGGGCAAGCCCGCTCCCACAGACTGGGTGCGAAACCCTGTGGGAGCGGGCTTGCCCCGCGAAGAGGCCAGAACTGGCTGAATCAGGCCTTCAAGGCCTTCTTCGGATATATGTCATACCGGCTCGACTTGCCTTCCAGGCTATGGCTAGGCTTCGGCCCCTCGATAATCGGCGCCTTGCGCGGCCGCTTCACCACCACCCGGTGGCTGGCCAGCGCCAGGGCCGCTTCCAGCAACGCCGGTGCATCCAGGTCATCGCCGACCAATGGCCGGAACACCCGCATCTCCTTCTTCACCAACGCGCTCTTGTCACGGTGCGGGAACATCGGGTCGAGGTAGATCACCTGCGGCGGCTCGCCCTCCCAGGCGCGCATGCGCTCTATGGCATTGCCAGTGAACAAGCGCATGCGAGCGACGATTGGCCCCACTTCATGATCGGCGCTGGCCCGCGCCAGGCCGTCTTCGAGCAACGCCGCAATCAGCGGCTGACGCTCGATCAGGGTCATCTGGCAACCCAGGCTGGCCAGTACGAACGCGTCCTTGCCCAAACCGGCCGTGGCATCCAGCACCTGGGGCCGCACGCCTTGAGCGATCCCGACCGCCTTGGCGATCATCTGCCCATTGCCACCGCCAAACTGGCGCCGATGCGCCGCCTGGCCCTCGACGAAATCGACCCGCACCGGCCCCGGTGCCTGCGGCCCCAACTGCTGGATCTGCAGCCCGTCTGCGCCGATCTGCACGGCAAAGCCGGCACGCTCATCGTTCAGCGGCAAGCTCAGCCGCTCAGCCCATGCGCCAGCCTGCTCCGCGTACTCCGGCGCCAGCGCCTCGACCCTCAGCCCTGTGCCCAGCTCTTGCTCTTCCATCACGTCCCGCACTCGAAAAAAATTGATGACGCCCTTAATGAATCATCGACCACGGCCGATACAGGCAATATCCCGCTATTCTGCCAGAGCACAACGCGCGCGACTGCCATGACAGATACTCTTCCCATCGGCTTGACCTACCTGTCGCCCGTCGGCAACTACGGTCGGCAGAATACCCAGGCACTCGGGGGCGTCAGCCACCTGTGGCAGGATTTCTTTGCCCGCGCCATGGCCGAGCAGCAAGCGGTCGAGCCAGACAGCGTCAGCCAGGCGCTGGTGCAGTACGACCAGAACAGCGGCGAACCGGTTGGCGGAGCCAGGGCACTGGCTTTGATCGACGCCCAGCGCGCCTGCCCAGTGCAAGACACCATCGTCGCACCGCCCGAGCCATTGTTCCTGCCCAAGGCCGAGCTCGAAGCCAACCTGCTGGAGCCAGCCCCGGAGCCTTTCAGCGCCGCCGAGATGATCCAGCAACAGCGCCAGCTCGATATCAGCAACAGCTGGCTACGCCCGGTAGTCATGAGCCAGGGCCAGCCTGTCGCCGAGCCAGGCCCAGGACCTTCTCCGCGCCCTCTGCATCTGCCCATCGCCGAATTCGAGATGAACCTGCTCGACCCTGCGCCGGAGCCGTTCGACGAACCGACCCTGGCCAAACAGCAGAACGACCTGGAATTCGACCTGCACTGGGCGCGCCCGGTGGTGCTGAACAACGTCCGCGTGCACGCCTGAGTTCAACGGCAGATCTGCCAGCGCCCCATGTCCAGATGAAAGTGATTGTGGTGCGCCGCATTGTAATCCGGGCCAAGCACCGTGCTGAAACTTTCGCACGCAGCCTGCTGCACCTCGCGCAGGAATTGCGCCTTCTGTCCCCCGGTTTGCCAGTCCCGCGCCAGCACGATGCGCTGACCGTCCTGCAGGCGAAAGCCGCTGATATCCAGGGCGTTGGCCGTGGCGTGCTGGCTGAGCCGGCCTTGCTTGCGGTTATAGACGTTGCGGCAGGCGAAACTGCCCAAGTGATCGACTTGCGTCACGGCCTGACCAAACACGCGCCGCGCCGCCGGTTGCAGGCCGTGGTTCTCGAACAGCGCATAGGCAACCGCCAACGGGCAGCTGGCCAGGAAGCTGCTGCTCAAGCGGGCATCGCCCTGTTCGATGCGCCACACGTTTTGCAACGGGCACTTGGCCGTCGCAGGGCTGTCGGCTTGGGCTTTGAAACGCAATTGGCTGGCTTCCAGCGCTTCGCGACACAAACCTGGGTCATCACGCAGACGCGACAGTTTGTAGGGGGTCAGCAGGTTGGGAGGCTGACGCACATCCAGCGCCGCCCAAGGGTTCCAGGCATCCGGCAGGCGCCAGCCTGAATGCCAGAGCACGCCTGCGAGGACCAGCAGGCCGAACAGCAGCGCCAGTGCGCGCACGTTGCTCAGCGGCGGAACAGGTCGTTGAGCTCAGCGAACGGCAAAGCCTGCTCGCCATAGCTGAACGTGCCCTGATCGCGGATTTCCAGTGCCGCTCGCTGGAACGCTCCCAGCGCGGCACGGGCGAGCGAGGAGCCCACGCTGATGCGGCGCACACCCAGGTCCTGCAACTGGTTGACGCTCAACGGCACGCCGGCCAGCCCCATCAGCACATTCACCGGTTTAGGCGCCACTGCCTGCACAACTGCGCGAATTTCGTCGACACTGCGCAAGCCCGGTGCGTAGAGCACATCTGCACCTGCTTCGGCGTAGGCCTGCAGGCGCAAGATGGTGTCATCCAGATCCATGCGCCCATGCAGCAGGTTTTCCGCGCGGGCACAGAGCATGAAGGGGAATGGCAGGCTTCGCGCCGCCTGCACCGCAGCACGCACACGCGCCACGGCCAGTTCGAAATCGTAGATAGGTGCATCGCTGCGACCACTGGCATCTTCGATGGAACCACCAACCAGACCCGCTTCGGCGGCCCGCAGGATCGTCTGCGCGCAGTCCTCCGGCAGGTCGCCGAAGCCGTTTTCCAGGTCGGCGGCCACCGGCAAGGCTGTGGCATCGACGATCACGCCGGCGTTGTCCAACGTCTCGTCCAAGCTCAATGCCGCTTCGGCATCCGGCCGCCCGAGGCTGAAAGCCAATCCCGCACTGGTGGTAGCCAGCGCCTCGAAGCCCAGGCTGGCCAACAGCTTGGCGGAGCCCGCATCCCAGGGATTGGGGATGACGAAGGCGCCATCGCGCTCGTGCAGCGCCTTGAAGGCCTCGGCACGCAGGGTTTGTACATCCATGGTCACAATCTCCGGCTGGTCTGGTGAGGGTCAGAGTAGTCCCAGTTGTTCGACCTCAGGGGCGCGCGGCAATTCCGGCAAAGCGGCCAAGCCTGGAAGACGCGCCATCAGGCGCTGATGAAAGCGCTGGGCCAGGGCGGCGGCCAGGCGGTTATCCGAGGTGTGCAAGAAAATGTAAGGGCTACGGCCTTCTTCGATCCAGCTGGCGATCTTTTCCACCCAGGGGTCGAGAAAAGGTTCGTTGGCTTCAAGCAACGGATGGCCGATAAACCGCACTTGCGGGTGCTGGCTGAAGGCGGCGGGGCGCGGCGGCACCTTGGGTTTCTTGGCTTGGGCATCGAGCACCGCGGCATCACGCGAGGTGCAACTGAACAGCGCACGCGGGTCCAGACAAATGCGCTCCACGCCGCGTTCACGCAGCAGTCGGTTGAGCTGGCGCTCTTCCTCACCCTTGGCGAAGAAGGCCTGGTTACGCACTTCTACGGCAACCGGCAGGCCAATCTCATCCAGAAACTGGCCCAGCTCCGCCAGGCGTGACGGGCCGAACTGCGCTGGTAGCTGCAGCCAGTAGGGCGAAACGCGTTGGCCCAGGGGTGCCAGCAACCGCGTGAAGTCGCACGCCGCTTCGAAGCGCTCGCGCAAGTCGCCTTCATGGCTGATGTCACGGGGGAATTTGGCGGTGAAGCGAAAGTGCGCAGGCATCACCTGGGCCCAGCGCGCGACGGTGCTGGGCGCGGGGCGCGCATAAAAAGTGGTGTTGCCTTCGACCGCGTTGAACACCTGGCTATACAGCCCCAGGTATTCGCGGGTTACGGCGTCAGCGGGGTAAAGGTAGTCACGCCAGGCATTTTCACTCCATGACGGGCAACCGAGAAAGTAAGGCAGGGGTGATGGACTCATCCATCAAATGTACAGGTCGAGCCCCAGTACTTCCATGTCCCAATCGGTGAAACCGGCAGTGCTGAGGTAGCTGGCCAGCGCGGTTGCAGTGCGCCGATCACGAGCGCGGGGGAAGACCATGTCCTGTGGGCGTGCTGGGAGTCCACCAGGACGACGACGTGGCGCCGCTTCTTGAGCCACCTCGCCCTCTTCGACCAGCTCGGCATCGTCGATGCTCTCATCGCGCACCGCCGCTTTGCGCGGTGTGCGCTTGACCGGGTAGGACTGCGATGAGAAACCGTCGATACGCATGATGAGCACTCAGGACCAATGATGGCAATTTAGCAGCATCAGAGTTCCATCGCTAATGCGCAAGTGATAACCAGACCACAGTTTGCACCAAAGGTTTTATCGACAGCCGCGATAACCGACGAACAGCCGTCAGCGGGCTTTGGGCGTAGCTACATTATCGCGCAAGTATACCGGTTGCGCCTGTTCGGCGGCGATCGCCTCGCCACGGGCCCAGGCGAAGTTGGCCAGACTGAGAATGTCGAGCGCGTTCGGTAGCGCCGCCGGGTTGCTGGCAGTGGCCTGCACCGCCAGACGCTCGGCGTAGCCCCAGCCGGTACCGGCGCCGTACCAGTCGCCGCTGCTGCTGCCGTCAGGCAACGCCACGCGCTCAGGCGGCAGCACAGCTTCCTGGCCTTGCAGACGCATCTCGCCAGCCACCGCCCTGTAGCACCCCCAGTAGACCTCGTCCATGCGCGCATCGATGGCCGCAGCTACCTGCTCGACGCCATGTTCGCGCAGCGCGCCCTGAGCCAGCGCGGCCAGATTGGACACCGGCAGCACCGGGCGCTCCAGAGCAAATGCCAGGCCCTGCACCACGCCAATGGCGATCCGCACACCGGTGAAGGCACCCGGGCCACGGCCAAAGGCGATCGCATCGAGGGCAGTGAGGGCGACGCCGGAATCGCCCAGCAGCTGCTTGATCATCGGCAGCAGCTTCTGCGCGTGCAGGCGCGGGATCACCTCGTAATGGCTGGTTACCTTGCCATCATGCAGCAGCGCGACGGAACAGGCTTCGGTGGCGGTATCCAGGGCCAGCAGGGTGGTCATCGAACGGGTATCCAGGTGCGAATGAAAAGAGCGGCAGTATAAACGACAACAGCCCGCAAGCGGGCTGTTGTGACAAAGGGTGACGGATCAGCTCAAGGCTGCCAGCACCTTGGCGGTGATCGACTCGACCGAGCCTACACCTTCGATGTGGCTGTACTTCGGCTTGCCAGCGTTGGCGGCCGACAGCTTCTGGTAGAAGTCCACCAGCGGCTTGGTCTGGCTGTGGTAGACCGAAAGGCGATGACGCACGGTTTCTTCCTTGTCATCGTCGCGCTGGATCAGGTCTTCGCCGGTAACGTCGTCCTTGCCTTCCACTTTCGGCGGGTTGTACTGAATGTGGTAGGTGCGGCCCGAGGCCAAGTGCACACGGCGGCCTGCCATGCGGCCAACGATCTCTTCGTCGTCGACGGCGATTTCGACCACGGCGTCGATATCCACGCCAGCGGCAACCATGGCTTCAGCCTGCGGAATGGTGCGCGGGAAGCCATCGAACAGGCAGCCATTGGCGCAATCCGGCTGGGCGATGCGTTCTCTGACCAGGCTGATGATGAGCTCGTCGGAAACCAGCTGGCCGGCATCCATGACTTTCTTCAGTTCCAGGCCCAGTGGGGTACCGGCCTTGACGGCGGCACGCAGCATGTCACCGGTGGAGATCTGTGGAATACCGAACTTTTCGGTGATGAACTTTGCCTGAGTACCTTTACCGGCCCCGGGAGCTCCCAGCAGAATTACGCGCATCTCGTGCTCCTCAAATTTTTTTATGAAATTCAATGGATTCGGCAACCTGGGCCAAGTCCGGAATATCGGGTATGACCATAAATCGGTCAGAAGGCTGCTCAAGATACACAGCGCCCGTCAGCCAGACAAGCGCCCGAAATGTACAGGAATGTGCCACTGGTAACCTCGCCAGCAGGTGGTTGCGCCCGGCGCAACCACCCTCCCTGCCCTGCCTTGGCCAACTCCCCGCACCTGGGCGGGGGCCGCATTACCTGACTTCAGCCAGTGTTGCGCAGGCCCGCCGCGATGCCCGCCACGGTCACCAGCAAGGCCTGCTCCAATGGGCTGTCCAGAGCGGCTTCGCGGCTGCGCGAACGCGCCAGCAGCTCGGCCTGGAGGCGATGCAGCGGGTCCAGGTAGGTGTTGCGCAGGCTGATGAATTCCAGGGTTTCCGGGCTGTGCGCCAGTAGCACCGGCTGCCCGGTGAGGCCCAGTACCACTTGGCACGACTGCGACAATAGGTCGCGCAGCTGCGCACCTAAAGGAAGCAGGTGCGGTTGCACCAGACGTTCGTCGTAGGCCTCGGCGATTTGCGCGTCAGCCTTGGCCAGGACCATCTCCAGCATGTCGATGCGGGTGCGGAAGAACGGCCATTGCTCGCGCATCTGCCCCAGCAATTCACCCTGGCCATGCGCGAGTGCATTGCTCAGCGCGGTTTCCCAACCCAGCCAGGCTGGCAGCATCAGCCGCGTCTGGGTCCAACCGAAGATCCACGGGATTGCCCGCAGGCTTTCGATGCCGCCAGCACGACGCTTGGCCGGGCGGCTGCCCAGCGGCAGTCGGCCCAGCTCCTGTTCGGGCGTGGACTGGCGGAAGTATTCGACGAAATCGGGGTTTTCCCGCACCACGCTTCGATAGGCCTTGACGCCGTCAGCGGCGAGCTGGTCCATCAACGTCCGCCAGGCCGGCTCCGGTGGCGGCGGAGGCAGCAAGGTGGCTTCCAGCACTGCCGCAAGGTAGAGGTTGAGATTCTGCTCGGCGATACCCGGCAGACCAAACTTGAAGCGAATCATCTCGCCCTGTTCAGTGGTACGGAATCGCCCCGCCACCGAGCCCGGTGGCTGCGACAGAATCGCCGCATGGGCGGGGCCGCCGCCACGCCCGACCGTGCCGCCGCGGCCGTGGAACAGCAGCAGCTCGACCTGATGCGCACGGCAGATGCGCACCAGGTTTTCCTGCGCCCGGTACTGAGCCCAGGCGGCCGCCGTGGTGCCGGCGTCCTTGGCCGAGTCGGAATAACCGATCATCACTTCCTGCGGCCCGCGCAAACCTGCACGATAGCCCGGCAGGCCGAGCAACCGCTCCATCACTGGGCCGGCGTTGTCCAGGTCGGCCAGGGTTTCGAACAACGGCACCACGCGCATCGGCCGGGTCAGGCCAGCCTCTTTGAGCAGCAGCTGCACCGCCAGCACATCGGACGCTGCGCCGGCCATGGAAATGACATAGGAACCCAGCGATGCCCCTGGCGCCGCAGCGATCTCACGGCAGGTGGCGAGCACTTCAGCGGTGTCGGCCTGTGGCTTGAAATGGCCCGGGAGCAATGGCCGGCGGTTTTTCAGTTCGGCCTGAAGGAAGTCGATGCGTTTGTCTTCGTCCCACTCGGCATAGCTGCCCAGACCAAGGTAGTCGGTGATCTCCGCCAGCGCGTCGCGGTGCCGGGCGGCATCCTGGCGCACGTCCAGGCGCCCGAGGAACAGGCCGAAGGTCACCGCACGGCGCAAGGTGTCGAGCAGTGGGCCATCGGCGATCACACCCATCCCGCATTCGTGCAGCGACTGATAGCACAGCTCCAACGGGGCGATCAGGTCACGGTTGTCCACCAGCACTTCGGCGCTGGCCGGCTGGGTGCTGGTCAGCGACGCCTGGGCCCAGGTGCGCGTCGCCCGCAAGCGGTCACGCAACTGCTTGAGCACGGCACGGTAAGGCTCGGCGCTCTCGCCCACACGTTCGCGCACGGCGCTGCTGGCCTGCTGCATGGACAGCTCGGCGGCCAGCGCGTCGATATCACGCAAGAACAGGTCGGCGGCCATCCAGCGCGCCAGCAGCAGCACTTCACGGGTCACCGCAGCCGTGACATTGGGGTTGCCGTCACGGTCACCGCCCATCCATGAGGCAAAGCGAATCGGCGCGGCTTCCAATGGCAGGTGCAGGCCAGTGGCCTCGAACAGCGCCTTGTCGACCTTGCGCAGGTGGCTGGGGACGGCATGCCAGAGGGAGTGTTCGATCACCGCAAAGCCCCACTTGGCCTCGTCTACGGGTGTTGGCCGAGTGCGGCGGATTTCTTCGGTGTGCCAAGCTTCTGCGATCAGTCGGCGCAGGCGCTCGCGCACGGCCTGGCGTTCTGCTGGGGTCAGATCGCGATGGTCCTGGGCGGCCAGCTGGCCGGCAATGGCATCGTACTTCTGGATCAATGTGCGGCGTGCCACTTCGGTCGGGTGCGCCGTGAGTACCAGCTGGATATCGAGCTTGGCCAGTTGCCGGGCCAATGCATCGTCCTTGTGCCCGGCCTGCTTCAGACGCGCCAGCAATTCAGGCAGCACCCGGGCCTCGAAGGATTCCGGCTGCTCGGCATCGCGACGGCGGATCAGCTGGTACTGCTCTGCCATGTTGGCCAGGTTGAGGAACTGGTTGAACGCCCGCGCCACCGGCAACAGGTCTTCCTCGGCGAGGTCCGCCAGGGTCGAACTCAACTGCTCGCCGGCACTGCGGCGGTCGGCCTTGGCGCTGTGGCGGATGTCCTCGATCTTCTGCAGGAACGCCTCGCCGTGCTGCTGGCGGATGGTATCGCCGAGCAACTCTCCCAACACATGGACATCTTCACGCAAGCGCACATCGATATCGGTCATTGGCCCTCTCTTCGGCGCGGCTCGCCCGCGCTCTGCTCAGGAAACAGCACTGGCCCAAGAGTGCCCAAAGCCGGGACGCAATGGCAAGCCGCGAAGGGCAAAGCAAACTAAAGTTAGATCACCGCAGTCCGATGCAATGCAGCCTTTCAAGGCGTTGACAGAGGTCATCATGAAAATCCGCGAACTCGCCCAGCACTGGGAACAGAACGCCGCCGGCACCCTGAGCCCGACCAGCCACACCTTGCACCTGGACCTTGAGTCCGAGGCGCGCCTGGCGGCGCTAATCGACATGTACCCCAAGCGCACGGCCGAGGAACTGCTCGGCGAACTGGTTGCGGCGGCGCTCGAAGAGCTGGAGGCCAGCTTCCCTTACGTACAGGGTCGCAAGGTCATTTCCACCGATGAGGAAGGCGACCCGTTGTACGAAGACATCGGCTCTACACCGCGCTTTCTGAGCCTGTCGCGGCGCCACCTGCAGACCCTGAGCCACGCCGGCGACGACACCGGCAACTGACCATCCTTTCCTCCGGTTCCGGGCTGATCATCAGCCCGGAGTACCGCGTCAAATCCCGGAAGTTCAACTAAAACTCGCTGACCAATCAGTCAGAAATTCTTGGCATTTTTTTCTGAACTATTGAAAAAACGCCAGAGTCCGAGCCAATAGCCATCACGCTAAAACCCTGCACACCTGCCGTGGTGCACCGTTCTGCTGTAACGCGAGGCGATGCCAGGGATTGAGCGATGGACTGCACGGACATCGTCGTTATCAGGAGTGATCCAATGGAACTGACCACCATGAAGACCCGCACTTCGAAACTCACATCCACCCACCTGCGCGGGTTCAAGCTGGCCGCGCTGGCCCTGGGCAGTAGCCTGGTCCTGGCCGGCTGTGCGGGCAACCCGCCCACCGAGCAATACGCCGTGACCCAGTCCGCCGTGAACTCCGCCGTCAGCGCTGGCGGCACCGAGTTCGCCGCCGTCGAGATGAAAGCGGCGCAGGACAAGTTCAAGCAGGCCGAAATCGCCATGCACGACAAAAAGTACGACGACGCCAAGCGCCTGGCCCAACAGGCCGAATGGGACGCTCGCCTCGCCGAACGCAAGGCCCAGGCGGCCAAGGCCCAGAAGGCCGTACAGGATGCCCGCCAGGGCGTTCAGGACGTACGTGAGGAAGGCCTGCGCAGCGCTCAGTGAGCCTGCCCAGTCCACCTAAGCCTTCGCACTCGATCAAAGGATGAACACTATGCGCAACTACGTCATGATTCCCGCCCTGCTGGCCCTGAGCGTCGGTCTCGCTGCCTGCTCGCACGACCCGAATGCCAACCTGGAGTCGGCCCGCACCAACTTCTCCTCACTGCAGAGCGACCCGCAGGCAAGCAAGGTCGCGGCCCTTGAGACCAAGGACGCCCAGGATTGGTTGAACAAGGCCGACAAAGCCTACATGGAGCGTGAGGACAGCAAGCAGGTCGATCAACTGGCCTACCTGACCAACCAGCGCGTCGAAGTGGCCAAGCAGACCATCGCCCTGCGCACCGCCGAAGCCGAGCTGAAAAACGCGGCCGCCAATCGCGCCCAGGCCAAGCTCGATGCCCGCGACGCGCAGATCGCCAAGCTGCAGGACAGCCTCAACGCCAAGCAGACCGACCGCGGTACGCTGGTGACCTTCGGCGACGTGCTGTTCGACTTCAACAAGGCCGAGCTCAAGAGCAGCGCCTTGCCTAACGTCACCAAGCTGGCACAGTTCCTTCAGGAAAACCCTGAGCGCAAGGTGATCGTCGAGGGCTATACCGACAGCGTCGGCTCGGCCAACTACAACCAGACCCTGTCCGAGCGCCGCGCCGGTGCCGTGCGCATGGCGCTGGTCCGCGCAGGCGTTGACCCTGCGCGTATCGTCGCCCAGGGTTATGGCAAGGAGTACCCGGTGGCTGAGAATTCCAGCAACACGGGGCGTGCGCAGAACCGCCGGGTGGAGGTGACCATCTCCAACGACAACCAGCCGGTGGCGCCGCGTTCGGTGAGCCAAGTGCAGTAAGGATGACAGGCTGAAATCAGAACCCCGCCCAACATGGCGGGGTTTTTCATTTTATCGAGAAATAGAAAAGCACCTTTAAAAGCACTTTTAAAGGATCTAGAATCCTGTAATCGTTCATTGCTCTCACAGGTTGATACAACTATGACCTACCCCGTTCTGGCTGATCTGGCAGCATCCATCACTGACCTCAAAAGAGATCCCATGGGCACGATTCGCGAAGCTGCTGGTGAAACCGTGGTCATCCTTAACCGCAACGAGCCAGCTTTTTATGCTGTACCGCCTGAGCGCTACGAAGCGATGATGGAATTGATCGACGACATGCAGTTAGCTGAGCTGGTACGCCAGCGACGTGGCGAGCCTACAGTGAGTGTAGATATCGATGAGCTCGTCGCCGATGCCGAAGGCCGCAAAAAACCACAGCCTTGAGTTCAATATCCGGGCACAGAAGGAATACAGAAAACTGGATAGCCAATTGCAGATCCAGTTTGCGAGGAAACTCAAGGAGCGCTTGGCGCAGCCCCTAGTCGAGAAAGACAAGCTGTCCGGCATGCCCGACTGCTACAAGATCAAGCTGAGGTCTTCGGGATATCGCCTGGTCTATCAGGTCATCGATGAGCGTGTGGTGGTTATCGTCATCGCAGTAGGCAAGCGAGAGCGCAGCGATGTGTACGAGGCTGCGCAGTCTCGCTTGATGGGATGTTCACTAGCTTATTGCACCCGCTGCGGCGTCTCCTCGCCCATGCAGCGCACGGCGCGCTTGCGATTGTCCACCAGCACCCCGGTCAGCCCTTTCTGCTGGGTATCGAACAACACCAGCACGCCATCCAGGCACTGCGCCACCTGCGGCGCGGGGTCCAGCGAAACCTTGTAATCCTCACCTGGAATGGTCTTGAGCATGGTGAAGTCCTGCAACAGCAGCGCATCCTCCGGCTTGGCGAAATGCAGGTAGCCGTAATACCAGAGAGCCCCCACCGTCACGATGATGCTGCCGACACCGGTCAGGATCAGCGGGATGGCGTTGCGTTCTTCACTCATTGCTTGTTCTTCTCGTCAGGGTAATTGGGAATTTCGGCCAGCCGGCGCAGGCCGTTGAAACGGTTGGGGTCATCGAGGAACCGCAGCATCACCTGGCGCCACACCGGGTCGGCGAAGGTCTGCACATGGCCGCCTCGGGTCAGCTGCAGCACCCGCGGTGGCGGTGCGTGCTGGTACAGGCGGATACCGTTGTCCATCGGCACCAGGTTGTCGTCGATACTGTGGAAGAACAGCTTCGGCGGGCTGCTCAGGCGCTCGACCGAACGAATCGCGCTGTCGCCGTCGGGCACCAGCCAGGACAGCGGTACCTGCAACGGCCAGGTCATCCATGAAGTGCTCAGGGCGAAACGCCCTACATCGCGGTAGCTGGCTGGCACGCCATCGAAGACCAGGGCACTGAAGCGCTGGCGCTGCTCGGGGTGGTCCGCCAGATAGTGGATGGCAATCGCCCCGCCGAGGCTCTGCCCCAGCAACACCAGAGGTTTGCCCTTGACCTCAGGGGCCTGGTCAAGCCAGGCCATGGCTGCCGCGAGGTCCTGGTAGACCTCTGGCAAACCGGGCTTGCCCTCGGACAAGCCATAGCCCCGGTAGTCGATCATCAACACCTGATAGCCCTGCTCCGGCAACCAGTAGCTGCCACCCAGGTGCCCGGCCAGGTTGCCGCCGTTGCCATGCAGGTGCAGCACCGTGCCCTTGACCGCCACACCGGCCTTGGCCGGCAGCCACCAGCCATGCAGGCGAATGCCGTCTGAGGTGATCAGGGTGACATCGCGATACGCAAGCTTGGCCCGCTCCGGGGTGAACGGTTGGCCCGGCTCAGGGTAGAACAGCAGGCTGCTGCAACCTCCCAGCCCCAGCAACATCAAGCCCAGTGCCAGCCCACGGCAGCACTTAGAGAATGTTCGCGTAATCGGCTTCAATGCGATCGAGGCTCAGGTGGTTGAGGAAGTTGGAGAAGCACATCCAGGCAGACAACGCGTTGAGGTCGCGGAACTGCTCCGGCAGGTACTTGGGTGGCTCAACCAGCCCTTCTTCTACCAACTGTCGCAACGTGCGCATGTCTTCAAGGGTGGTCTTGCCGCAGAACAGCAGTGGAATCTGTTCGAGCTTGCCCTTCTTCACGGCCAACTGAATGTAGTTGTAAACCATGATGAAACCCTTGAGGTAGGACAAGTCCTTGGTAAATGGCAGACCATTGGGCACCGAACCGCGGAACACCCGGCTGGCATTGCTGTAACTCTGCGCCATTTCGAAGCCCTGGGCGCGGAAGAATTCGAACACCTGCAGGAAATCGGCACCCTCTTCGACCATGTGGATGGCGCGGGTGCGGTTGGTGAGCTTGCGCAGGCGGCTTGGGTAAGAAGCGAAGGCAATCACCTCCATGAGGATCGCCAGGCCTTCCTGGGTCACCGTCGACGAGGGCGGGCCCTTGGCCAGGAAGGTGCAGATCGGCTGGTTGAGGCCGTTGAGTGTGGTGCCGACGTGCACCAGACCTTCGTGCACCTCCAGCGCACGCACGTCGCGGCTGTTGAACATGGCATCGGCGCGCACCTTGATGTAGTCGGCGCCCGCTGCCGCGTCTGCGACGATACCATCTGACTCGAACACCCGGATGGTTTCCTCGGCCTCGCCGAACACCTTGTTCAGGCGGCGCTGGAGGATGTCCACGGCCTCCTTGGCGGTGAGGTTCTTCGGCTCGTCCTTGAGGTCGCCACGTCCATCGATGTTGTTCAGGTAATCCGACAGCATCAGGCCGAGGTCGGCCAGGGTCGGGTCACCGGCGTGGAAGGCATCGGACGCCGCGCCATACAGTTCCTGGGAGATCAGCCCGAAATCTTCGGTGCCGCGCGCTTCGAGCATGCGCACCACCATGCGGTATTCCTTGCACATGCGCCGCATGATCTGCCCGACCGGGTTGAACTGGCCCAGTTGACGGGTGATGTCGCGCTCGATGCTCTGGAACTCGGCCTTGACCGCGCTGGAGTCGAACGACAAGGGGCGCGATTGGTAGTACGCGCGGTCTACAGCGGGTGGCTCCTTGCCCTTGGCCTTGAGGAAGCCCTGGCGGATGCTATCGTCCCACTTCACCGCGTCGAGCACGCGGATGGGGGTCTGCGCCGCGACGATGCGGTCGGAGAGTGTGCGTATGGTCTGCTGGTACTCGTCCACCGGGGACTCCTTGTAAGGCCCATTCGCGGGCAAGCCCGCTCCCACAGGTACAGTTTGATCTCAATGGCAGCGCGATTCCTGTGGGAGCGGGCTTGCCCGCGAAGAGGCCCACGCGGTATCCGCTATTTACCGGAACGCTGGAACCGCGCCACCTCGACGAACAGATCAGAGTTGGCCGGATCATCCAGGTAGGCCAGCACCCGCGCCGCCGGGCTATCGATCAGCACACCCTCACCGTTGTCCTCCGGCACTTCAGTGCTGCGCCCGCTCAATTCCTTCTTCTCGACCGCCTGCTGTACCTGCTCGACGTCGAGGTTGTAGAGCACCAGCTCCTTGCCATCGACGATGTCGAAGCCGCCAATCAGGAAATTGCCGCCCAGCTTTTTCGGCACACCGGCCGAAAGGTACCAACGGTTGCCATGGCGAGACACGGTAAACACGTACTCCTCTGGCTTTTTGCCCTTGGCCGTGGCCACGGCCTTGTAGGCATCGGCGCCGCTGCGGCTGATCGCAAGCTTCAGCGGCTCGCCCCAGGCGTCCTTGCTGCTCCACTTGCCGAGCAGAGCCTTGGGCGCCGCCTGGTTGCTCGGCAGCGGCTCATGGAAGGTCACCAGACAACCGCCCAGCAGCAGGAAGGACAACGTCAACAACACCACACGCCAGGCTCTCATCAAGCTCTCCTTGAAAGTTCGTTCTCAGCTCAGGCCGATGCCAGCACCAAATGCAGGTAACGGCTAAGCATAGCGAGCATCTGCCCATCGGCTTGCGCATCAGCATCCTTGAGCAGGCCCTGATATTCCATCTGCTCGATAATCGCCGTCAACATCTGGGCATCCTGTTCCGGTTGCTGCGAGCCCACTACTTGCAACAGCTGCCGTGTGCCGTGCAGCAGAATCTGCTCGTGGGCGCGCACCAACTCGGCCAGTCGCGGGCACAGCAACGCTTCCTGGCGGAAGGCCTGCTCGGCCATCAGGAAGTCGCGGCGGTTCAACAACTGCCGGGAAACATAGTCGGCGGTCATGCGCGCCACTTCGTCGGCCAGGCGCGCCCGCGATTGCGCACTGCCGTCACCTTGGGCGAGCAGCTGGCGCAGCACCACCTCGGTGTTGGCCCACAGCTTGGCCATATAGGCGGCGCTGCGCTCGACGTATTGAGCGAAGGTATCGGTGAGCAGGTCCTCGATATCCTTGAAGTAGTAGGTGGTGGCCGAAAGAGGCACTCCGGCCTCGGCAGCCACTGCGCGGTGGCGCACGCCGCGCACGCCATCACGCACGACGATGCGCATGGCGGCGTCGAGGATCAGCTGGCGGCGTTGTTCGCTGCCTTGGCGAGCGGTCTTGCGGCCCTGGTATTGCACGCTTTCGGCGACGGCGGTGGCGATGCCGGCGGCGCCCTGGTGAGGCATGGCGGGAGTCACGGGTTACCTCATAGACAGTGGTTTGTCAGTGCCGGCCTCTTCGCGGGGCAAGCCCGCTCCCACAGGGTAAAACACCAACTGTGTGGGAGCGGGCTTGCCCCGCGAAGAGGCCGGCACAGCCAATACAAGTGTACAGGCAAGAAAAAGCCGCCCCGAAAGGCGGCTTGTTCAATTCACTCAGGCCTGTGGACGCATGTGCGGGAACAGGATCACATCGCGAATCGACGGCGAGTTGGTCAGCAGCATCACCAGGCGGTCAATGCCGATGCCTTCACCGGCAGTCGGCGGCATGCCGTACTCCAGGGCGCGGACGAAGTCGGCGTCGTAGTGCATGGCTTCGTCGTCGCCGGCGTCCTTCTCGGCCACCTGGGCCAGGAAGCGCTCGGCCTGGTCTTCGGCGTCGTTGAGCTCGGAGTAGGCGTTAGCGATCTCGCGGCCACCGATGAACAGCTCGAAGCGGTCGGTCACGGCCGGGTTTTCGTCGTTGCGGCGGGCCAGCGGCGAGACTTCGAACGGGTACTCGGTAATGAAGTGCGGCTGCTCCAGCTTGTGCTCGACCAGCTCTTCGAAAATCATCACCTGCAACTTGCCCAGGCCTTCATGGCCGAGCACCTTGGCGCCGGCTTGCTTGGCGATGGCGCGGGCCTTGTCGACGTCCTGCAGGTCGGCGGCGGTCAGCTCGGGGTTGTACTTGAGGATCGAGTCGAACACCGACAGGCGCACGAACGGCTCGCCGAAGTGGAACACCTTGTCGCCGTACGGCACGTCGGTGCTGCCCAGTACCAGCTGCGCCAGCTCGCGGAACAGCTCTTCGGTGAGGTCCATGTTGTCGTTGTAGTCGGCGTAGGCCTGGTAGAACTCGAGCATGGTGAACTCGGGGTTGTGCCGGGTCGAAACGCCTTCGTTACGGAAGTTGCGGTTGATCTCGAAGACCTTCTCGAAGCCACCGACCACCAGACGCTTGAGGTACAGCTCTGGCGCGATGCGCAGGAACATGGCCATGTCCAGGGCATTGTGGTGGGTTTCGAACGGCTTGGCCGCAGCGCCGCCAGGAATGGTCTGCAGCATCGGCGTTTCGACTTCGAGGAAGTCGCGCTCGATGAGGAACTTGCGGATGTGCGAGATCACCTGCGAACGCACACGGAAGGTGTGGCGGGTTTCTTCGTTGACCATCAGGTCGACGTAGCGCTGGCGGTAGCGCTGCTCGGTGTCGGTCAGGCCGTGGTGCTTGTCCGGCAGCGGGCGCAGCGACTTGGTCAGCAGGCGCACGTTGGTCATTTCGACGTACAGGTCGCCCTTGCCGGAACGGGCCAGGGTGCCTTCGGCGGCGATGATGTCGCCCAGGTCCCAGGTCTTGACCGCCGCCAGGGTCTCTTCCGGCAGGGTCTTGCGGTTGACGTAGACCTGGATGCGCCCGGTCATGTCCTGGATGACCATGAACGAGCCACGGTTGAGCATGATGCGACCGGCGACCTTGACCGGGATCGCTGCAGCTTCCAGCTCTTCCTTGGTCTTGTCCGCGTACTGTTTCTGCAGGTCGTTGCAGTAGCTGTCGCGGCGGAAGTCGTTGGGGAAGGCCTGACCCTTCTCGCGCTCGGCGGCAAGCTTTTCCTTGCGCAGGGCGATCAGGGTGTTTTCTTCCTGTTGCAGGTCTTGCGATTCGGTCTTGAGGTCGCTCATGTCGTCATTCTTTCCATCAGGTATTCGTTGCCCTTTTCGGGCAGGGCACGCGATGCCGGCGGTCGGCCAGGCATCGCGGCGGTGGTGTGCGGCTTACAGCCCCTGCTTGAGGCTCGCTTCCAGGTACTGGTCGATGTCGCCGTCCAGCACCTTGTTGCAGTCGCTGCGCTCGACGCCGGTACGCAGGTCCTTGATACGCGAGTCATCCAGCACGTAGGAGCGGATCTGGTGGCCCCAGCCGATGTCCGACTTGCTGTCTTCCAGCGCCTGGGAAGCGGCGTTGCGCTTCTGCATTTCCAGCTCGTACAACTTGGCCCGCAGCATTTTCATGGCGGTGTCCTTGTTGGCGTGCTGCGAACGTTCGTTCTGGCAAGCCACCACGGTGTTGGTCGGCACGTGGGTGATACGCACTGCCGAGTCGGTGGTGTTGACGTGCTGACCACCGGCACCGGAGGAGCGGTAGGTGTCGATGCGCAGGTCGGACGGGTTGATGTCGATCTCGACCTTGTCGTCGATCTCAGGCGATACGAACACTGCCGAGAACGAGGTGTGGCGACGGGCACCGGAGTCGAACGGGCTCTTGCGCACCAAACGGTGCACGCCGATTTCGGTACGCAGCCAGCCAAAGGCGTACTCGCCCTTGATGTGCACGGTAGCGCCCTTGATGCCGGCGACTTCGCCTTCGGACAGTTCGATGATGGTGGCGTCGAAACCGCGCTTGTCGGCCCAGCGCAGGTACATGCGCAGCAGGATGTTGGCCCAGTCCTGCGCTTCGGTACCGCCGGAGCCGGCCTGGATGTCCAGGTAGGCGTTGTTCGGGTCCATCTCGCCGCTGAACATGCGACGGAACTCAAGCTGGGCCAGTTTTTCTTCCAGGCCTTCCAGCTCGGTCACGACGTCGCTTACGGCGCCTTCATCGTCTTCCTCGACGGCCATGTCGAGCAGGTCCTGGCAATCAGCCAGGCCGCCGGACATCTTGTCCAGGGTCTCGACGACCTGTGCCAGCATGGCGCGCTCACGGCCCAAGGCCTGGGCGTACTCGGGTTTGTTCCACACGGCCGGGTCTTCCAGCTCGCGGTTGACTTCGATCAGGCGGTCAGCTTTTTGATCGTAGTCAAAGATACCCCCGAATGGACTGCGAACGCTCGGTGAGGTCCTTGATGGTGTTCAGAATCGGTTGGATTTCCATGGGCGCGGGGCTCTCGTACGAATTCGGTGAAAAGCCCGCGAGTATAACCGATCCAGGGAGCAGCGGCAGCCCGTTGGGCAGCCGCTTCTGCCTCAGGCGATGCCGACCTGATTACGCCCGCTGTTCTTGGCCAGGTACAACCCCTTGTCGGCCGCAGAAATGAGCTGCCGGCAATGGCTGCCGACCGCCGGTGTCTGCGTTGCCAGGCCAATGCTCACGCTCAGGCGCGAATCTTCCTGGGGCGCGGTATGCGGGATATTCAGCCCATGCACGGACTGGCGCAGTTTTTCGGCTACCAGCCGCGCGCCACCCGGCGAGGTGTTGGGCAGCACCAGGGCGAACTCCTCGCCACCATAGCGTGCAGGGAGGTCGGTGGGCCGCTGGCAGGAGCTGCGGATGCACTCGGCCACTTGCCGCAAGGCCTCGTCCCCCGCCAGGTGGCCGAAGCTGTCGTTGTAGACCTTGAAGTAGTCGACATCGATCATCAGCAGCGACAACTGTTGCTGTTCGCGCATGGCCCGGCGCCATTCGAGCTCCAGGTACTCGTCGAAGTGGCGGCGGTTGGACAGCCCGGTGAGGCCGTCGGAGTTCATCAGCCGCTGCAGCATCAGGTTGGTATCGAGCAATTGCTGCTGGCTGACGCGCAGCGCGCGATAGGCCTCGTCGCGCTGCAGCAGGGTGAGGTACGAGCGCGAGTGGTAGCGGATGCGCGCCACCAGTTCGATGGTGTCCGGCAGCTTGACCAGATAGTCGTTGGCCCCGGCGGCGAAGGCCGCGCTCTTGACCAGTGGATCTTCCTTGGTCGACAGGACGATGATCGGGATGTCCTGGGTAGCCGGGTTGTTGCGATACTCGCGCACCAGGGTCAGGCCGTCGAGGCCGGGCATGATCAGGTCCTGCAGGATCACCGTAGGCTTGATGCGCATGGCCTGGGCCACGGCCTGGTGCGGGTCGGCGCAGAAGTGGAAGTCGATGTTCTCCTCGTGGGCCAGGCCACGGCGCACCGCTTCGCCGATCATCGCCTGATCGTCGACCAGCAAGACCATGGCCGAATTTTCATTGGCGGTCGCAAAACCTTCGATCGGTAGATCAGTCATTCGTTTTCACCTGATCACGGCCGCACGGGCGGGGTGATTCGTTACATAGCGTCATTTTGCAAAGAGCTCCATCAAACGCCCGGCGATTCGCTCCAGCGGACGGATTTCCACCGCCGCGTCGATTGCCGCGGCGGCCTTGGGCATGCCATAGACTGCGCTGCTGGACTGGTCCTGAGCAATGGTCAGAAAGCCCTGCTGGCGCATCAGTTTCAGGCCCTGGGCGCCATCGCGGCCCATGCCGGTGAGCAGCACGCCCACGGCTTCGCCGCGCCAATAGCGCGCCACGCTCTCGAAAAACACATCGATAGAGGGCCGGTAGATTTCGTTGACAGGTTCGGCAGTGTAGGCCAACTGGCCGTTTTGCAGCAGCCGGATATGGTGGTTGGTACCCGCCAGCAATACCTGCCCTGGCTGTGGCGGCTCGCCTTCCCGGGCCAGACGCACCGGCAGCCCGCTGGCGCTGGCGAGCCACTCGGCCATGCCGGCGGCGAATACCTGGTCGACATGCTGGACCAGCACGATCGACGCCGGAAACGCCTTGGGCAAGGCTTTGAGCAACACCTCCAGCGCCGCTGGCCCGCCCGCCGACGAGCCGATCGCCACCAGGCCTTTGCACTGCGCAGCATCACGTAAGGGGGCAGCGACCGGCTTGGTCGCGCTGGGCCGCTGCTGGCCGATCAACCAGCTGATGTTGAGGATCTTGCGCAACAGCGGCGCCGCTGCCTCGCGCGCATCCCCGGCACCCAGGGCCGGGGTATCGACCACATCCAGCGCGCCATGGCCCATGGCCTCGAACACCCGGTGCACGTTCTGCTTGCGGTCGACGGTGACGATGACGATGGCGCACGGCGTCTCGGCCATGATCCGCCGGGTCGCCTCGACGCCATCCATCACTGGCATGATCAGGTCCATGAGAATCAGGTCAGGCGTGGCGTCGGCACACTGGCGCACGGCCTCGGCGCCATTGCCGGCCACCCAGATCACCTCGTGCGCAGGCTCGAAGGCCAAGGCCCGGCGTAATGCCTCTACCGCCATGGGCATATCGTTGACGATGGCGATCTTCATCCTTGAGCATCTCCGATCAGTTCTACCACGGCATCCAGCAACGCATCATCATGGAAGCTGGCCTTTGCCAAATAGTAGTCGGCGCCAGCGTCCAGGCCACGCCGTCGATCCTCCTCACGGTCCTTGTACGACACCACCATCACCGGCAGTGACTGCAGGCGCTGGTCGCGTCGCACCAGGGTGACCAGCTCGATACCGTCCATGCGCGGCATGTCGATGTCGGTGATCAGCATGTCGAAATCTTCACTGCGCAGCGCGTTCCAGCCGTCCATGCCATCGACCGCCACGGCCACTTCGAAGCCTCGGTTGCTCAGCAGCTTGCGTTGCAGTTCGCGCACGGTCAGCGAATCGTCGACCACCAGGATGCGCTTGCGGCTGGCCCCGCGGCCGCCTTGCGCGCCACGTTCGATACGCTCCAGGCGGCCGGTGGTGAGCAATTTTTCGACCGAGCGCAGCAGGTCTTCGACGTCGACGATCAGCACCACCGAACCGTCGTCCAGAAGCGCTCCTGCGGAGATGTCCTGGACCTTGCCCAGGCGCGGGTCGAGCGGCATTACCACCAGCACCCGCTCGCCGATCAGGCGCTCCACGGCCACGCCGTACAGCTGTTCGCGCTCGCGGATCACAACCACCCGCAAGCTGCTTTCATTGCCTGGCGCGGTCGGCCGGTTGAGCAGCTGGCTGGCCGCGACCAGGCCGATATGCCGGCCTTCGTGCCAGAAATGCTGACGCCCCTCGATCTGCACGATCTGCTCGGCCGTCACCTCCACAGTGCGCTCGATATGCGCCAGCGGGAACGCATAGGCTTCACCGCCCACTTGCACCACCAGGCTGCGCACCACCGACAGGGTCAGCGGCACTTCCAGGTGGAAGCAGCAACCCACACCTGCCTGCTGAGTCAGCTCGATCGAGCCGCGCAAGTCACGGACCATATGCTGCACGGCATCCAGGCCAACGCCGCGGCCGGACACTTCGGTCACCTTGTCGCGCATGCTGAAGCCGGGCAGGAACAGGAAGGTCAGCAGCTCTGCCTCGCTCATTTGCGCCACGGTTTCAGCCGGCGACAGGCCGCGCTGAACGATGCTGCGGCGCAGTCGCTCCAGATCGATGCCCGCGCCGTCATCGCTCAGCTCGAGGATCAGCATGCCGGCCTGATGCGAGGCGCGAAGGCGGATTGTGCCCTCCACCGGCTTGCCCGCCAGCAGGCGTTGTTCGGGCTGTTCGATGCCATGGTCAACCGCATTGCGCAGCAGATGGGTCAGCGGCGCTTCGAGCTTTTCCAGCACGTCGCGATCGACCTGGGTCTTGTCGCCGTCGATCTGCAGACGTACCTGCTTGCCCAACGAACGCCCCAAGTCACGGACCATGCGGCTCTGACCGGCAAGCACATCGGCGAACGGGCGCATGCGGCAGGCCAGCGCCGTGTCGTAGAGCAACTGGGCACGCTGGCTGGCCTGCCAGCCAAACTCGTCGAGATCGGCGGCCTGCTGTTGCAGAATCTGCTGGGTTTCTACCAGCAAACGTTGGGTCTGGGCCAAGGCGTCGAGCACCTCCACGCTCTGGCCGCTGTCTTCCAGTTGCGTCTTCAGGCCATCGAGGGCACGCATGCCCTGGCCGTGCATGCGTTTGAGGCGCTGCAGGGTGGCCAAGTACGGCTTGAGGCGCTGGGTCTCGACCAGCGACTTGCTCGACAGGTCAAGCAGGCTGTTGAGGCGGTCGGCGGTCACCCGCAAGACCCGCTCGCCGCCATCACCGCCGCGCTTGCCGGCCTTGCGCGGTGTTTGCACTTCAGGCTCGGGCTCAGGCTCGCTGATCACCGGTTCGACCAGGGGCATGACGGGCGGCGGCGGTAGCGCTGCTGGGACCGACGCGGCGGCGGGGTCGAGCAGGCCAGCCATCTGCGCCAGAAACGCTGGCACTGCCGCTTCACCCGCCGGATCCCCGGGGGTAGCGATATGCAACAGCAGATCGGTGCCGCGCAGCAGCGCATCGATGTGATCGGCGCGCAGTAGCAAGCGGCCTTCCTGCGCGGCCACCAGGCAATCTTCCATCACATGGGCCACGCTGACACCGGCATCGATGCCGACGATCCGTGCCGCGCCCTTCAGGGAGTGGGCCGCGCGCATGCAGGCTTCCAACTGGTCGGCCTGGGTCGGGTTGCGCTCAAGCGTCATCAGCCCGGCACTGAGCACCTGGGTCTGAGCTTCGGCCTCCAGGCTGAACAGTTCGAGCAACGATGCGTCGCGCATTTGCTCAGGGGTCATGACAGGCTCCGCTGCACGGCAGACAGTAATTGTTGATCGTCCAGCACCCGCACGCTGCGCCCACGCCACTGCAGTACCGCAGTGGTGAATGGCGCGGCGTCTTGCGTGGCACCGAGCAGGGCGGGGTCGAGACGATGGATACCGTCGATATCGTCAACTGCCAGCACCACCGCCCCACCCGCCGCCGCGAGAATCAGCAGGCGTGGCATCGCCCGACCGCCGTAAGGCTGCCCGGAAGCAGCGCTCATTCCCAACAGCTCGCTCAGCGAAAGGCACGGCACCAGGGCGCCCCGCACATTGGCCACCCCTTGCATCACCCGTGAACGCTGATGGGGCAAGGAATGCACCGACTGCACCGGGGCAATCTCGGCCAGGCAGGCAGTCGCCAGGGCCAGCCACTCATCCCCGAGACGGAACAAGAGCAACGAACGCCCTACATTGGCCTCAGGTTCTGCCGCTTGGTGAACGTGCTCGTCCTGGACCAGCGCGTAGCGGTCGAGCAGGCGCGTAGCTGCCCCAGCGTAGACGTCGCAGTTTCGACAATGGATATGCCGCTCCAACAGTGGGCACTGCTTGTCGCCGTGCACGCCGATACGGTTCCAGCAATCATCGATGTGCATGTCCTGTTGAGCGAGCAGCTCGATCGCGTGTTCGACATTCATCGCTCAGACTCCCGACCGGCGCGCAGCGCACGTTCCTGCAAGCGCCTGGCGCCAGCTTCGTCGCCCTGAGCCGCAAGCAGCATGGCCAGGTGCAAGAGTGCTTCAGGGTGCTGGGGCTCCAGGTACAGGGCTTTGCGGTAATGCGTCAGCGCCTGCCGGGCATCGCCTTCGGTATCGCTGAGCAGTCCCAGCCAGTAATACACCTGGGCCCTGGGTGCGAATTGCTGCAGGTAACGCTGGCAACTGGCTCTGGCCTGGGCGCTGTCACCGGCATTGGCCAGGCGGGCGATAGTGGCCAGCAACGCACTTTCACTATCACCCTGCGCGGCTGCAGGCGCAGCCACCGGGGCAGCGCGCGAAGGCCGCGTAACCGGAGCCGGCGTGGGCCTGTTCAGCGCAACGGGGACAGCGGGTACTGGCTGGCTACGCCGTGGCGGGACAGGCGCTGGCGGCGCATCGGCAGGCTGGCGAACATAGGCGAACGACTGGGCAATCCCCAGCGGGCGCATACCCAGCCGTGCCAGCAGGCTGCCCTCGGCCGGCCCTATGAACAGTACACCGTTCTCGTGGGTGAGGCATTTGAGCACTTCGAAGACCCGCTGTTGGGTAGGCACATCGAAGTAGATCAACAAGTTACGGCAGAACACGAAATCGTAGTAACCGTTGCGGCTGCCCAGCGCAGGGTCGAGCACGTTGCCCACGGTCAGGCTCACCTGCTCGCGCACGCGCTCGTCCAGCGCGTGGCCGTCATCGAGCGCGTGGAAGTGGCGCTCGCGAAAAGCCAGCTCACTGCCACGGAACGAGTTGCGCCCATAAACGGCCTGCACGCCCTTGGCCACCGAGTTGGGGCTGATGTCGATACCGTCGATGTGGAAAGATGTCGGGGTCATCCCGGCATCGAGCAGTGCCATGGCCAGCGAGTAAGGTTCTTCTCCCGTCGAGCATGGCAGGCTCAGCAAGCGCAGCGGCCGCTCGCCGGCCAGTTCGGCCAGGCGTTTCTGGGCCAGCCCGACCAAGGCGGTGAACGATTCCGGGTAACGGAAAAACCAGGTTTCCGGGACGATCACCGCTTCGATCAACGCCTGTTGTTCATCTGCCGATTGCTGCAGGCGCAGCCAGTAGTCGTGCAGGTCGACGGCATCGACCGCGACACAGCGCTGCTGCAGGGCGCGCTCGACCATGGGCACCCCGACCGAGTCGACATCCAGGCCGATGCGCTCTTGCAGGAAGCGGAAGAACCGTTGCTCGCTCATGCCGGCACCTGCCCAGGCTCGCGGGGAAACAGCAGTTCGCGCACGGCAGCGGGCAGCAAGTCATCGACTTCGATGCGCTGCAGCAGGCCATTGGTGTCCTGACGAACCGGGCCCAGATAACGCGCTTCACCATTGTCCAGGCCGTAAGGCTGGAACTCATCGGCGGGGCAGCGCAGGGTTTCGGTGGCCTGTTCGAGGATCAAGCCCAACTGGTGCTCACCTTGATAACGTACCAGCACCAGGCGAGTGCTGGTGCGCTCGGCTGCCGGCTGGGCGAAGCTCAGGGCCGACAGGTCGACCACCGGCACCAGCACGCCCCGGTGGGCGACGATACCGGCGACCCAGGCCGGGGCCTGGGCGATCGGCTTGAGTGGCCGGCGCGGCAGCACTTCGATCACCTCGCGCACGTCGAGGGCGAAGCGTTGCTGGTTGAGACGAAACTGCAGGTACAGCGTGCCCTTGGCGCTGGCCGCTGCAACCGGATGTAGAGGCTGGTCGGTCATGGCAGTCAGACTTTGAAGCGCGACACACCGCCGCGCAGGCCTGCGGCCACCTGGCTCAACTCGTCGATGGCGAAGCTGGCCTGGCGCAGCGACTCGACCGTCTGGGTACTGGCATCGCTTAGCTGGGCCAGCGCCTGGTTGATCTGCTCGGCACCGGTGGCCTGGGCCTGCATGCCTTCGTTTACCATCAGCACGCGCGGCGCCAGCGCCTGTACCTGATGGATGATCTGGGTCAGTTGCTCACCCACCTGCTGCACCTCGAACATGCCGCGGCGCACCTCTTCGGAGAACTTGTCCATGCCCATGACCCCAGCCGATACCGCCGACTGGATCTCGCGCACCATCTGCTCGATGTCATAGGTGGCCACGGCGGTCTGGTCGGCCAGGCGGCGCACTTCGGTGGCCACCACGGAGAAGCCGCGCCCGTATTCACCGGCCTTTTCCGCCTCGATGGCGGCGTTCAGCGACAGCAGGTTGGTCTGGTCGGCGACCTTGACGATGGTCACCACCACCTGGGTGATGTTGCTGGCTTTTTCATTGAGGATCGCCAGCTTGGCGTTGACCAGGTCGGCGGCGCCCATCACCTGGTGCATGGTGTCTTCCATGCGCGCCAGGCCCTGCTGGCCGGAGCCGGCCAGGCTCGACGCCTGGTCGGCGGCGCTGGTGACCTCGGTCATGGTGCGCACCAGGTCGCGTGAAGTGGCGGCAATCTCGCGCGAGGTGGCGCCGATTTCAGTGGTGGTTGCGGCAGTTTCGGTGGCGGTAGCCTGCTGCTGCTTGGAGGTGGCGGCAATTTCCGTGACCGAGGTGGTTACCTGCACCGACGAGCGCTGGGCCTGCGACACCAGGTTGGCCAGCGCCTCGGCCATTTCGTTGAAGCCGCTTTCGATGGCGCCGAATTCGTCCTTGCGGTCCAGGCTCAGGCGCATGCTCAGGTCACCCGAACGTAATTTATCCAGGGCATGCACCACACGCTGCACGGGGGCAGTGATGGCGCGCATCAGCAGCAGGCCGCAGATACCGGCGGCAACGATTGCCAGCAGCAGCGAGACGACCATGCTGCCCTTGGCGGTGCTCACAGCACTGACGATTTCGTGAGTGGCAGCGTCGGCCGATTCGCGGTTGTATTCGATCACCGCGTTGAGGTGCTTGCGGCCATCCACCCAGGCTGGGGTGAGCGCATCCTTGATCAGCCGCTCGGCTTCGGCATAGTCGTGTCGACGGTAGGCTTCGAGGACCTGGTCGACGATATGGGTGTAGTTCTCCTGCATCTGGATGAAGGTGTCGAACCGCGCCTGGTCATCCTTGTCCTGGATGGTTTGTTGGTAACTCGCCATATGCTGTTTGAGGCGGTCTTCGAAGCTTTTGAATAGCTCCATGTCGGCGGCGGTGATCTCGCGATGGTCGGACAACCCCACCAGTTGCTGGCTGGTGACGTAACTGTCGACCCAGGCGCTACGGATCATCGAGCTGTAATAGACCCCGGGAATGCTGTCGGTACCTACGGCCTCCTCGGCACTTTCGATCGCCACCAGCCGCGAGTAGGCGGCCACGATCATCAGCAGCATGATGGCGATGATCACGGCGAAACTTGCCAGGATCCGTTGGCGCAAGGTCCAGTTCTTCACATTCAGCCCTCAGGAATTCACAACGAGCGGGAAAAATCGCCGAAGTATAGCCCAGGCTTCCTACGCTTTTGCGGCTGAATAGAGGGTATTCAGGCATCCTTGCCTGATGGACAGGCCATTTATCCGTTATTGGCCCACGGCAAGTCGGGCCTGGCTCTCCAGTTCCTGGCGCAGTGCCGGGTCCAGGCGCAACTGGCGGGCCAGTTCGTCCAGGTAGGCGCGCTCCATGAAGTTCTGCTCATCGACCATCATCAGGCTGGCCAGGTACATCTCGGCGGCCATCTCCGGCGTTTGCGCGGCACGGGCCACTTCGGCAGGGTCCAGCGGTTTGTTCAGTTCGGTATGAAGCCAGTGCTGCAGCTCGCGGTCGCTGTCCAGGCGCGTGAACTCGCCTTCGATCAACTCGCGCTCGCGCTCGTCGATATGGCCATCGGACTTGGCCGCCGCCACCAGCGCCCGCAAGACCGCCTGGCTATGCACTTCGGCCTGGGCCGGCGGCAGGCGATCGAGGGTTTGCGGCTCAACCGCCTGCCCTGCGCCCTGGCGCGCCTGCCAGTTGCCGTAGGCCTTGTAAGCCAGCACACCGAGCGCGGCCAGCCCGCCATAGGTAATGACTTTGCCACCGTACTTGCGGGCCTTCTTGCTGCCCAGCAGCAAGCCGATGGCGCCAGCCCCCAACGCCCCGCCGCCGGCACCTGAAAGCAAGCCTCCGAGGCCCTTGCCAGCTGGCGCGGACTTGCCCGCGCCAGCCTGTTTGTTGAGCAGTTCCTGGCCAGATTTGAGCAATTGATCGAGCAGGCCCCGAGTGTTCATTCGCATGTCTCCACGCTGCGGAAAGTAACGGCCAGAGTAAGGCCTGCCGGGTTCATGGCCACCCGTGGATTTGCTTCCAGATGTTGCATTAGCGGACAAAAAGCCAACTAGACTCGACAACGCGCAAGCGCACTACGCTTATGACATTCAAAGATCTCCAAGAAGAGGGAACACCATGTCAGTGCACAAGACCGCATTGCTCGGCGCCGTGACCGGCGCACTGCTGGCCAGCGCCGGCCTGCAGGCTGCCGAGCTGCCCAAGGCGCTGGGCGCCGGTGAAGGTCGCCTGGATATCGTCGCCTGGCCGGGCTACATCGAGCGCGGCGAGAGCGACAAGGCCTACGACTGGGTCACGGGTTTCGAGAAGGAAACCGGCTGCAAGGTGAGCGTCAAGACTGCGGCTACCTCCGATGAAATGGTCAGCCTGATGAACAAGGGTGGTTACGACCTGGTCACCGCCTCCGGCGATGCTTCGCTGCGCCTGATCGCCGGCAAGAAGGTGCAGCCGATCAACACCGCGCTGATCCCCAACTGGAAGAACCTCGACCCGCGCCTGCAGAATGGCGGCTGGTACGTGGTCGACCAGCAGGTCTACGGCACTCCGTACCAGTGGGGTCCGAACGTGTTGCTGTACAACACCACGGCCTTCAAGCAGGCGCCCACCAGCTGGAGCGTGGTGTTCGAACCCCAGGACCTGCCCGACGGCAAGCCGAACAAGGGCCGCGTGCAGGCCTATGACGGGCCGATCTACATTGCCGACGCAGCGTTGTACCTGAAGTCGGCCAAGCCGGAACTCGGCATTCAGGACCCCTACGAGCTGAACGAGGCCCAGTACAAGGCGGTACTCGAACTGCTGCGCCAACAGCAACCGCTGATCCACCGCTACTGGCATGACGCCACGGTGCAGATGAGCGATGTGAAGAACGAAGGCGTGGTCGCTTCCAGTTCCTGGGGCTACATGGTCAATGGCCTCAAGGCCGAGAACCAGCCGGTGGCCTCGACCATACCGAAGGAAGGCGCCACCGGCTGGGCCGACACCACCATGCTGCACAGCGAGGCCAAGCACCCCAACTGCGCCTATAAATGGATGGATTGGTCGCTGCAGCCGAAGGTGCAAGGCGATGTGGCGGCCTGGTTTGGTTCGCTGCCGGCAGTCCCGGCGGCGTGTACCGGCAGTGAGCTGCTCGGCGCCGAAGGCTGCAAGACCAATGGCTTCGACAACTTCGACAAGATCGCCTTCTGGAAGACTCCACAAGCCCAAGGCGGCAAGTTCGTGCCCTATAGCCGTTGGACGCAGGACTACATTGCGATTATGGGCGGGCGCTAAGTTCTAATGTGCCTGTACTGGCCTCTTCGCGGGGCAAGCCCGCTCCCACAGGTTTCTGCACACCCCTTGATATTTGTGGGAGCGGGCTTGCCCCGCGAAGAGGCCGGCACTGGCAGCACAAGTACAGCCGAGGACTGCCCATGCCCCTAGCCGTCCAGTTCACCCAGATATCCCGAACCTTCGGCGAGGTCAAGGCCGTCGACCAGGTCAGCATCGACATCATCGATGGCGAATTCTTCTCCATGCTCGGCCCCTCAGGCTCAGGCAAGACCACCTGCCTGCGCCTGATCGCCGGCTTCGAACAACCCAGCAGCGGCTCCATCCGTATCCATGGCATCGAAGCCGCCGGCGTGCCGCCCTATCAGCGCGACGTCAACACGGTATTCCAGGACTACGCACTGTTCCCGCACATGAACGTGCGCGACAACATCGCCTACGGCCTCAAGGTCAAGGGCGTGGCCAAGGCAGAACGCCATACGCGTGCCGAGGAAGCGCTGGTCATGGTCGCCCTGGCAGGTTATGGCGAGCGCAAACCGGCGCAGCTGTCAGGTGGCCAGCGCCAGCGCGTGGCCTTGGCGCGCGCCCTGGTCAATCGGCCACGGGTATTGTTGCTCGACGAACCACTCGGCGCACTCGACTTGAAACTGCGCGAGCAGATGCAGGGCGAGTTGAAGAAACTGCAGCGCCAGCTGGGCATCACCTTCATCTTCGTCACCCATGACCAGACCGAGGCGCTGTCGATGTCGGACCGAGTGGCGGTGTTCAACCGCGGTCGCATCGAACAGGTCGATACGCCCCGTAACCTGTACATGAAGCCGGCCACCACCTTTGTCGCCGAGTTCGTCGGCACCTCCAACGTGGTTCGCGGCGACCTGGCCGAACACCTCAGCGGCAGCCGCGCGCCCTTCTCCATCCGCCCCGAGCATATCCGCCTGCTGAGCGAAGCCGCAGTCGGCGACGGCGTGCAGATCAGCGGCCTGCTGCGCGACATCCAGTACCAAGGCAGCGCCACCCGCTATGAAGTACAACTGGACAGCGGCCAGCTGCTGGCGGTCAGCCAGGCCAACGACCGCTGGCAGGCGCAACCCCACGATTGGCAACCCGGCCAGCGGGTGAAGGCGCACTGGCCGCGCGAGGCGATGACGGCGTTGCAGGAAACCGTCCTGGCCGAGGGGCAGTGAGATGAGCCTCTTGCGCAGCATCTCCAATCTGCTCTACCGCCGCCCCAACCTGTATCTGCTGATGCTGTTGATTCCCCCGCTGATCTGGTTCGGCGCCATTTACCTGGGTTCGCTGCTCAACCTGCTGTGGCAAGGCTTCTATACCTTCGACGACTTCACCATGGCGGTGACCCCGCAACTGACCCTGGGCAACTTCGCCGCGCTGTTCAACCCGTCAAACTTCGACATCATCCTGCGTACTCTGACCATGGCCGTGGCGGTATCGCTTGCCAGCGCCGTGCTGGCGTTCCCAATCGCCTATTACATGGCGCGCTACACCAGCGGCAAGACCAAGGCCTTCTTCTACATCGCCGTGATGATGCCAATGTGGGCCAGCTACATCGTCAAGACCTATTCCTGGACCCTGCTGCTGGCCAAGGGCGGTGTGGCCCAGTGGTTCGTCCAGCAATTGCACCTCGAAGGGCTACTGCAGGCGCTGCTGACCGTGCCCGGCGTGGGCGGCAGCACGCTGTCGACTTCGCACCTGGGGCGTTTCATGGTGTTCGTGTACATCTGGCTGCCGTTCATGATCCTGCCGGTGCAGGCCGCGCTGGAGCGCCTGCCGCCTTCATTGCTGCAAGCCTCGGCAGACCTCGGCGCGCGGCCCGGGCAGACGTTCATGCAGGTGATCCTGCCGCTATCGATACCTGGCATCGCCGCCGGTTCGATCTTCACCTTCTCGCTGACGTTGGGTGACTTCATCGTGCCTCAGCTGATCGGCCCGCCGGGGTACTTCATCGGCAGCATGGTCTACGCCCAGCAAGGTGCGATCGGCAACATGCCGATGGCAGCAGCCTTCACTCTGGTGCCGATCGTGCTGATCGCGGTGTACCTGTCGATCGTCAAGCGCCTGGGGGCCTTCGATGCACTCTGAAAAAGCGTCCACGGGCCTGCGCCTGGCGGCCTGGGGTGGGCTGCTGTTCCTGCACTTCCCGATCCTGATCATCTTCCTGTACGCCTTCAACACCGAAGACGCAGCGTTCAGCTTTCCGCCCAAGGGCTTCACCCTCAAATGGTTCGCCGTGGCGTTTGCCCGCCCGGACGTGCTCGAAGCGATCAAGCTGTCACTGCAGGTGGCCTGCCTGGCCACGCTGATCGCGCTGGTGCTCGGCACACTGGCCTCGGCGGCGCTGTACCGGCGCAGCTTCTTTGGCAAGGAAAGCATCTCGCTGATGCTGATCCTGCCCATCGCCCTGCCCGGCATCATCACCGGCATCGCCTTGCTCTCGGCCTTCAAGACCCTGGGCATCGAGCCCGGCTTGTTCACCATCGTGGTCGGCCACGCGACCTTCTGCGTGGTGATCGTCTACAACAACGTGATCGCCCGCTTGCGGCGAACCTCGCAGAGCCTGATCGAAGCCTCGATGGACCTGGGCGCCGACGGCTGGCAGACCTTCCGCTACATCATCCTGCCAAACCTTGGTTCGGCGTTGCTGGCCGGCGGCATGCTGGCCTTCGCCCTGTCATTCGACGAAATCATCGTCACCACCTTCACCGCCGGCCACGAGCGCACCTTGCCGATCTGGCTGCTCAACCAGCTCAGCCGCCCGCGCGACGTGCCGGTGACCAACGTAGTGGCCATGCTGGTGATGCTGGTGACCATGCTGCCGATCCTCGGCGCCTACTACCTGACCCGCGGCGGTGAAAGCGTCGCGGGCAGCGGCAAATGACCTACAAGGAGCCCCCGATGCAAACGCACATGCTGATCAATGGTCGCCTGGTGGCAGGCGAAGGCCCGACCTGGACCGTGCTCAACCCGGCCGAAGGCAGTGCCCTGGCGCAGATCAACGAAGCCACCGAGGCGCAGGTGGATACCGCCGTGCGCGCAGCCGACCAGGCCTTCGACAGCTGGTCGCAGACCAGCCCCAAGGAACGCTCACTGGCGCTACTGGCGCTGGCCGACATCATCGAAGCGCATGCCGATGAACTGGCCAGGCTGGAATCGCAGAACTGCGGCAAGCCATTCAGCGCGGCCTTGAACGACGAGATACCGGCCATTGCCGACGTGTTCCGCTATTTCGCTGGCGCTACCCGCTGCCTCGGTGGCTCGGCGGCGGGTGAATACCTGCCTGGGCACACCTCGATGATCCGCCGCGACCCACTCGGCGTGGTGGCCTCGATCGCGCCCTGGAACTACCCGTTGATGATGCTGGCATGGAAGATCGCGCCGGCCCTGGCCGCCGGCAATACCGTGGTCATCAAACCGTCCGAACTGACCCCGCTGACCGCCCTGCGCCTCGGCGAGCTGGCCAGGAACGTGCTGCCGGCCGGCGTGCTGAACATCCTCTTCGGCCGTGGCCAGACGGTCGGCAATCCGCTGGTCATCCACCCCAAGGTGCGCATGGTCTCGCTGACAGGCTCGATCCCTACCGGCGCGCACATCATCGGTGCCACCGCCGACAGCGTGAAACGCATGCACATGGAGCTCGGCGGCAAGGCACCGGTGCTGGTGTTCGACGATGCCGACCTCGATGCCGCCATCGACGGCATCCGCACCTTCGGCTTCTACAACGCCGGCCAGGACTGCACCGCGGCCTGTCGTCTGTATGTGCAGGCCGGCGTTTACGAACGCTTCGTCGAGCGCCTCGGCAAAGCCGTGGCCAGCCTGAAAACCGGCCTGCAGGACGCCGAGGATACCGAGCTCGGCCCACTGATCAGCGCCCAGCACCGCGACAAGGTGGCCGGCCTGGTCGGGCGCGCCATCGCCCAGCCGCACATTCGTCTGGTGACCGGCGGTAAAGCGTTACCGGGGGACGGTTTCTTCTTTGAACCGACGGTGCTGGCCGATGCGCTACAAGATGACGAGATCGTTCGCCACGAAGTATTTGGCCCGGTGGTGTCGGTGACCCGCTTCACCGACGAAGCCCAGGCGCTGGAATGGGCCAACGACTCGGAATACGGCCTGGCCTCCTCGGTGTGGACCCGCGACACCGGCCGCGCCCACCGCCTGGCGGCGCGCTTGCAGTATGGCTGCACCTGGGTCAATACCCACTTCATGCTGGTCAGCGAAATGCCACACGGCGGGCAGAAGCATTCGGGGTATGGGAAGGATCTGTCGATGTATGGGTTGGAGGATTACACCTGTGTGCGGCATGTGATGATCAAGCATTGAGGGTGCAGTGACCAACCGGCCTCTCTCAAAGGTTGCTGAGGAGAGGCCATTGCAAAATCCCCATGTTTCTCATAGGTATACACCGCTTACTTTTCCTTCAAGTACCGACCCTTTGTCTTACACGTAAGCTGTTGAGTCAAAATCAACTGGTATCATAGTCTGATACCATGAATAATCATCAACGATCGACCCTTGAAGCATTTTTCAGAAAACCAGCCCCCAAGACCCTGGAGTGGATCCGTCTGGAATCATTATTGGTATCGGCTGGAGCCAATGTCAGCGAAGGTCGAGGATCGCGAGTTCGCTTTGAGCTCAATGGAGCGGTTGCCACGTTCCATCGGCCTCACCCGGACAGACACGCCAACCTATCAAGTGCGAGACGCTCGCCAGTTCCTCGAGCAGGCTGGAGTAACACCATGAATGTCATGACCTACCGCGGCTATGCCGCAAGAATCGAATACAGCGACGAAGACCAATTGTTGATTGGGCATGTTGCGGGCATACGCGACGTGATAGGTTTTCACGGCGAATCGATCAGCGAGTTGCGAAAAGCCTTCGAGGAGGCCGTCGATGACTACCTCGAAACCTGCAAACGCCTGGGTCGAGAGCCGCAAAAGACCTATTCGGGGAAGCTGAGCCTGCGTCTGGAGCCCACCCTTCACGCCAGCGTGGCCGCAAAGGCCGAGCTGGCGGAAAAAAGCATCAATCAATGGGTCAGCGATATTCTCAGCAAGGCGGCTTACACCTGAGACCGTACATCAATCCCGCAAATCCGATTCATGTATTGGATTCGCCCGGCTGGTCGCCCGTTGATATTGCGCCGGCCACGTCGCCCTGTTACCGCCCAGGTCGTCATCGGCATGCAACGGCCAGTACGGGTCGCGTAACAGCTCGCGGGCAAGGAAGATCAAGTCGGCCTGCCCGGTGCGCAGGATATGCTCGGCCTGCGCCGGCTCGGTGATCATGCCTACGGTGCCGGTGGCGATTTCCGATTCCTTGCGTACCCGCTCGGCGAAGCGGGTCTGGTAGCCGGGGCCGGTAGGGATCTCGGCATTCACCGAAGTGCCGCCGGAAGACACGTCGATCAGGTCGACACCCAGCGCCCGCAGGCGGCGCGCCAGCTCGACGGTTTCGTCCGGGTTCCAGCCATCTTCCACCCAGTCGGTCGCCGACACGCGAACGAACACCGGCAACTCCTGCGGCCAGACCTTGCGCACCGCCTCGGTCACTTGCAGGGTCAGGCGTATGCGGTTTTCAAAGCAACTGCCGTATTCATCACGGCGCTGGTTGCTCAGCGGCGAGAGGAACTGGTGCAGCAGGTAGCCATGGGCGGCGTGGATTTCGACAACTTTGAAGCCAGCCTGCAACGCCCGTTCGGTCGATGCCACGAACGCGTCGATCACGTCCTGGATCTCGGCCTGGCTCAATTCACGCGGTGGCGTGTGCTGCGGGTCGAAGGCAATTTTCGACGGCCCGACTGGCTGCCAGCCACCCTCCTCCAGCTTGACGCTGCCCTGCTTGCCCAGCCACGGGCGATAGGTGCTGGCCTTGCGCCCGGCGTGGGCCAGCTGGATACCCGGCACGGCGCCCTGAGCGGTGATGAAGCGAGTGATGCGCTGCAGCGGAGCGATCTGCTCATCTGCCCACAGGCCAAGGTCTTCAGCGGTAATGCGGCCATCGGCGGTGACCGCCACCGCTTCAGTGATAACCAGGCCGGCGCCCCCCACGGCGCGACTACCCAGATGGACAAGGTGCCAGTCGTTGGCCAGGCCATCGACGGCAGAATACTGGCACATCGGCGAGACGGCGATGCGGTTGGGCAGCGTCAACTGACGCAGGGTGTAAGGCTCGAGCAGCAGGCTCATGAGGGCACCTCCCAAGGACTCCAATGGTGATCCGGCCCGGACACTCATGCACGACGCTGGCCCGGTATCGGTCATTCTTCAGACTAGACCAGATTGCCAGCCGGAAAGGTTCACTGGGAGTTTGCGGCGCCTATCAGATCGAGCACCCCCCAATACCCCGAGACAAGCTCAATCGATCACCGCGGCTCGATGTGGGCGATCATCAGTTGCACGCTTTCATTGCCGCGAAATTCGTTGACATCCAGCTTGTAGGCCAGCTCCACCCAACGCACGGTGGGGTTGGGCCAGACCTCGCGGTCGATGCCGAAGGCAATGCCGTCCAGGCGTACCGAACCACATTCGCTCTTGAGCACGACCTTCAGATGACGCTCGCCGACCACCCGCTGCTCGACCAACTGGAACACACCGTGGAACAACGGCTCTGGGAAGTGCTGACCCCAGGGCCCGGCGTGACGCAGGGCCTTGGCCAGGTCGAGGTGAAACTCCTCCACCGCCAGGCTGCCATCCGACAGAAGTCGCCCGGTGAGGTCTTCCTCGCGCAACTGGCGCCGCACTTCTTCGTCGAACGCCTCGGCAAATGCCGGGAAATTACCTTCCGGCAAGGACAATCCCGCCGCCATGGCATGTCCGCCGAACTTGCTGATCAACTGCGGATGACGCGCCGCTACTGCATCCAGCGCATCGCGGATATGGAACCCCGGCACCGACCGCGCCGAGCCTTTGAGCATGCCATCGCCGGCATCGGCGAAGGCGATGGTGGGCCGGTGGTAGCGTTCCTTCAGACGCGAGGCGAGAATGCCGATCACCCCTTGGTGCCAGTCGGCATCGAACAGGCACAGGCCATAGGGCATGGATTCGACCGGCAGGTCCTTGAGCTGGGCCAGCGCCTCGCGCTGCATGCCCTGTTCGATGGATTTGCGGTCCTGGTTCAAGTCGTCCAGCTGCTGGGCCATGTCCTGGGCCAGCGCCGCCTCCTCGCACAGCAGGCATTCGATGCCCAGGCTCATGTCGTCCAGACGCCCGGCGGCGTTGAGCCGTGGGCCGAGGATGAAGCCGAGATCGGTAGAGGTGATGCGCCGGTGATCGCGACGCGCCACCTCCAGAATCGCCTTCAGCCCCGGCCGCGCACGGCCTGCGCGTATGCGCTCAAGGCCCTGGTGCACGAGGATGCGATTGTTGGCATCCAGCGGCACCACGTCAGCGACGCTGCCCAGGGCTACCAGGTCGAGGAGTTCGCCGATGTTTGGTTGCGCCTGGTTTTCATAACGCCCCAGGCTGCGCAGGCGGGCGCGCAAGGCCATGAGCACGTAGAAGATTACCCCGACGCCGGCCAGTGACTTGCTCGGGAAGTCGCAGCCTGGCTGGTTCGGGTTGACGATGGCATCGGCGTCCGGCAGGTGTTGGCCAGGCAGGTGGTGATCGGTGACCAGCACCTTGAGCCCAGCCGCCTTGGCCGCCGCGACGCCCTCGACGCTGGAGATGCCGTTATCGACGGTGACCAGCAAGTGCGGCTGACGCTGCAGCGCCACCTCGACGATCTCCGGGGTCAACCCATAGCCATACTCGAAGCGGTTGGGCACCAGGTAATCGACATGGGCCGCGCCCAGCAGACGCAGGCCGAGCAGGCCGACGGTGCTGGCGGTAGCGCCATCGGCATCGAAGTCGCCGACAATGAGGATGCGCTGGCGCTGGTCGAGGGCGTCGACCAGCAGGTCGACCGCTGCATCGATGCCTTTGAGTTGCTGGTACGGCAGCAGCCGCGCCAGGCTCTTGTCCAGCTCGGCCTCGGACTGCACGCCACGGGCGGCGTACAGGCGGGTCAACAAGGGTGGCAGATTACCCAGAAATGGCAGGGTCGGTGGCAGCGGGCGGGGTTCGATACGCATCGGTCAGTCGGCTCAGCCACGCTCACCGAGCAGCCACTGCAGCTGCACTTCGTGCTGGCCGCGGTCGTCGGTGACGAAGACCGTGCCTTCGCTGATCATCACATCCCACTTGATGGTGCGCGGCATGTCGGTGGCCAGTACTTCCAGCACGTCTTGGGGCACCGCAGCGATATTCAGGTTCTTCAGGCCCTTGACCGCACTCAGCACCTTGGTCTCCCACACGCGCAGGCTGCCGTAGGCCAGCAGGCTGGTGCGCTCGGTGCGGCGCGAGCACCAGGTCAGGCGGTCGGCGTCCGGCTGGCCGACTTCGATCCAGTGCAGGATGCGGTCGTCCAGGCTCTTTTCCCACAGCGCCGCCTCATCCACGTCAGACAGGCCACGGCCGAACGAAAGCTGCTCGTTGTACCACAGCGCATAAGCCAGCAAACGCACAGCCATGCGTTCTTCGGTTTCCGAAGGGTGCCGGGCAATGGTCTGCCGGACGTTTTCGTACACGCCGCGATCGAGATCGGTCAGATTCAGTTCGAATTTGTAGGTGATGGACGGCTGGGCCATGGTCGACGGGCTTCTTGCGTAAAGAAAAGTGGCACAGTCTAACCGATCCTGATCTTCGTTGCCCCGCAGCAGTATCTGCCGTTATCGACCTATGATAAAAATCACGGATCTGCCCAGTTGCCACGGATGCCTCATGTCTACGCCCAGCAAACCCCTCGCCGGCCTGAAAGTCATCGAACTCGGCACCCTGATCGCCGGCCCGTTCGCCTCGCGCATCTGCGCCGAGTTCGGCGCCGAAGTAGTCAAGGTCGAGTCGCCCGATGGCGGCGACCCGCTGCGCAAGTGGCGCAAGCTGTATGAGGGCACGTCGTTGTGGTGGTTCGTGCAGGCGCGCAACAAGCAGTCGCTGACCCTCAACCTCAAACATCTCGAAGGCCGCGAGATCCTCAAGCAGTTGCTCGCCGAGGCCGACATCCTCATCGAGAACTTCCGCCCTGGCGTGCTGGAAAAGCTCGGCCTTGGCTGGGATGTGCTGCATGCCCTCAATCCGAAGCTGGTGATGGTGCGCCTGTCGGGCTTTGGCCAAACCGGGCCGATGAAAGACCAACCGGGCTTCGGCGCCGTCGGTGAGTCCATGGGCGGGCTGCGCTACATCACTGGCTTCGACGACCGCCCACCGGTGCGCACCGGCATTTCCATCGGCGACTCGATCGCCGCGTTATGGGGCGTGATCGGCGCGCTGATGGCGCTGCGTCATCGCGAAGTCAATGGCGGCCAGGGGCAGGTCGTAGATGTGGCGCTGTACGAGGCGATCTTCGCCATGATGGAAAGCATGGTCCCGGAGTTCGACGTGTTCGGTTTCATTCGCGAACGCACCGGCAACATCATGCCGGGCATCACCCCCTCTTCCATCCACACCAGCGCCGACGGCAAACATGTGCAGATCGGTGCCAATGGCGATGCCATCTTCAAACGCTTCATGCAGGCCATCGGCCGCGACGACCTGGCGGACGACCCGGCGCTGGCTAGCAACGATGGCCGCGACGCTCGGCGTGACGAGCTGTACGGGGTGATCGACCGCTGGGCCAACAGCCTGCCGCTGGAGCAGGTGATGCAGATCCTGAATACCGCCGAAGTGCCGGCCAGTCGTATCTATTCGGCAGAAGACATGTTCAACGACCCGCAGTACCTGGCCCGCGAAATGTTCCTGCAGGCCCGCCTGCCCGACGGCAAACCCTTCAAGATGCCGGGCATCGTGCCCAAGTTGTCGGAAACGCCCGGCTCCACCGAGTGGGTCGGCCCGGCGTTGGGTGAGCATACCGATGCCCTGCTGACCACCCTGGGTTACGACGCTGCCGCCATTGCCGGGTTGCGCCAGGCGGGCACGGTCTGAGGCTGCCCTCGCCCATGCGCACGCTGGCCTTGCTGTGCGGGTTGCTGCTCGCCATGGCCATCGCGCCGGCCCAGGCCAAGGAGCGCCTGCTGTGGTTGGTGCGTGACCTGCCGCCGTTCACCATCTTCGAGGGTGAGGAAAAAGGCCAGGGGGTGGTGGACCAGATGTTGCCGCTGCTGATCAGCCAAATGCCTGAGTACGACCACGCTATCGTCCGCGTCAACCGGGCGCGCGGCATCCAGATGCTCCAGGACCCAAGCCTGTTTACCTGCGACCCGACGCTGCTGTGGACGCCGGAGCGCGCGAAGTTCGTGCACTTTTCCGAGCCGACGCTGGGCGTGATGAGCGGTGGCCTGGTGGTACGCAAGCAAGGCGAGGCGCTGCTGACGCCGTTTCTGCGCGACCAGCAGGTCGACCTCCTGGGTATGCTGAGCACCACGGAGCTCAAACTCGGTATCGTCGCCGAGCGCAGCTACAGCACCCAGATCGACGCCATACTGCGGCAATTGCCCGCCACCGCCCTCAGCCGCCACTATGGCAACGAGGCCACCGCCAGCCTGCTGCAGATGCAACGACTGGGGCGCTTGCAACTGGTGCTCGGCTACTGGCCAGAAGTGCGTTACCTGATTCAACAGCAAGGCGAAACGCTGGCTGACTACCAGTTTCACCCTATACAAGGCGTGAACCCTTACCAGTTCCTGCACGTAGGTTGCACACAGTCAGCGCTGGGACGCGAAGCCATCGCCCATATCGATCAGCTGCTGCCCACACTACGCCAGGGCACTTTGCCCGCGCTTTATGCACGGTGGCTGGACGCGGATCTGCAAGCGGATTACCTGGAACGGAGCAAGCACTTCTTCGAAGGGCAGTAAAAAGAAACCCCGAACGCTGGGGAGGACGTCCGGGGCCAATCGAAAGCCCTGTCGGGCTTCCCGCGACAACCTGCCATCACCGGAGCTGTGTGCTGGCTGGCTGCCGTCACTGTCTCTGATAAGCCTTTCAGGCAAAGGTTCCCGGAGGCTGCTGACGTTGTTGCAGCGCTGCAATGACACAAGGCTGCAGGCGCCCTTCGGCAATTTGCAGGTCACGGTGCAAACCGTCGACCAGGTCAATGAGCAAGCGTTGCTCCTGCAACTGGCGCGAGCTGACTGTTCGGCGCAAGGTGGTGCCACCGAGGCTGTCGAACACGATCAATTGGCGGTTGCCGCTGGTGTCCACGGGGCCGAGCTGGGTCTGGTAGGGGCTCAGGGCGTCATTAAGCAGTCTGCAAATTCTTTCCATCCGGATCACTCGCTGCGTGGTGGGACATGAAGGAACTGACCAACAAGCGCAGCGGAAAGTTCGCTATGCCGCGCCGTTTCATTGAGCATGCGTGGGCGATGTGACCGTTTGAATACGCTGCAGGGCCTGTTGCCAGCGCTGCACCGGCAACGGCCAGGGCAGATCGGCCAATACCCAGAGCCCGCGCCGCCGTGCCTCTTTTGCCAGGTCAGGGCGGTGGGCACTGCCCTGGCCGGTGAACAGCAACGCGCGCAGCGTCGGATTGCGCTGAATGCGGTTGAGCAGGGCAACACCACCGGCCAGGGCCAATGCATGGTCGAGGATCAGCAGGTCGACTTTGCGCTTGCGCCCCAGGCAGGCGTCGAGGTCGGCAAGATCGAGGGTGATCCGCACGTCGAATATGCGCTGGGCGTTGCACGCCTGGTGCAGGAGAATCTGGTGAGAAGGCCGTGCCTGGTGAATCAACACGTAGGGCTGATGCATGAACCGATCCTTGAGAGAAGGACCGGTAACTCTATGCAACCCACTGCGCGCTCTATATAGGACGATTCCGAGTAATTCGAACGAAAAAGCTCGAAACGGCCGCTTTGGGAGCAACTGTCTTGCTCAAAATTTAAAAGGTTGCGCAACACTTGTGGGAGCGGCTTAGCCGCGAAGCAAGCGACGCGGTGGATGGCACCGGCTTCGCCGGTGATCGCGGCTGAAGCCGCTCCTACCAGGGGTCCGCTGCATCCATGCTGCGACCTATCCGCCGCGCAGCCCACTCCCACAGAGATGGGACCAAGTTAAAGCGGCTTGCCGCGATTACCGTGCTGGCTGACGAAGGCCTGGACCGTTTTGAGGTCGTTGGCCAGGACCGTGCAGCGCTCTTCACGGCTGAACAGGTCGCTCATGTGTGACGGCAGTTCCAGCGCCTTGCCGACACCCGCCTTCTCCACCGCTTCCGGGAATTTGACCGGGTGCGCGGTGCCCAGCACCACCATCGGCGTATCCAGGCTACGGCGGCACTCGCGGGCGGCCTTGACGCCGATCGCGGTATGCGGGTCGAGCACTTCACCGGTGCTGGCGAAGACTTCGGCGATGGTTTCGCAGGTCTGCTCGTCGCTGACGGCCAGCGAGTCGAACAGCTTGCGCGCTTCCGTCCAGCGGTCCTGATCGACGCTGAAGCCACCACCCTGCTTGAAGTTCGCCATCAGCTCGGCGATGGCTGCGCCGTTGCGACCGTGCAGGTCGAACAGCAGGCGCTCGAAGTTGGACGAAACCATGATGTCCATCGACGGCGACAGGGTCGCGTGCAGGGTGTCCTTGACGTACTGATTGCCGCTCATGAAGCGGTGCAGGATGTCGTTGCGGTTGGTCGCGACCACCAGCTGGCTGATTGGCAGGCCCATGTTGCGTGCCAGGTAGCCGGCAAAGATGTCGCCGAAGTTGCCGGTCGGTACCGAGAACGCCACCGAGCGCGCCGGGCCACCCAGCTGCAGGGCTGCGTGGAAGTAGTAGACGATCTGGGCCATGATCCGCGCCCAGTTGATCGAGTTGACCGCGACCAGGCGCGTGCCCTTGAGGAACGACTGGTCGGCGAAGCTGGCCTTGACCATCTCCTGGCAGTCGTCGAAGTTGCCTTCGATGGCGATGTTGTGGATGTTGTCGCCGAAAATCGTGGTCATCTGGCGGCGTTGCACTTCCGACACTCGCTGGTGCGGGTGAAGGATGAAGATGTCGACGTTGTCGCAACGGCGGCAGCCTTCGATGGCGGCGGAACCTGTGTCGCCACTGGTGGCGCCGACGATCACCACGCGCTCGTTGCGCTTGGCCAGCACGTGGTCGAGCAGGCGACCGAGCAGCTGCAGGGCGAAGTCCTTGAACGCCAGGGTCGGGCCGTGGAACAGCTCCATGACCCACTCGTTGCTGTTCAGCTGACGCAGCGGGGCCACCGCAGCATGGGCGAACTCACCGTAGGTTTCTTCGAGGATCTTCTTGAAGTCGGCGTCGGCGATGCTGCCTTCGACGAACGGGCGCATCACCCGGAAGGCCAGCTCGTGGTACGGCAGGCCGGCCCAGGAGGCGATCTCTTCCTGGGTGAAGCGTGGCAGGTTTTCTGGCACGTACAGGCCGCCATCGGTGGCGAGGCCGGCCAGCAGGACGTCTTCGAAATTCAGGGCCGGTGCCTGGCCGCGGGTGCTGATATAACGCATGGCTACAAACCTTCGATGCTGGGGGCCGGGGCCGCTAACGCAGCCCAACGGCGCTATTCGTTAATTGAGCTGTTCGACGCGGATGCGCACGACCTTGCCGACCACGTCCTGGAGGGCTTCCAGGGCGACGATGGCATCGTTGATGCGCTGCTCGACCACACCGTGGGTCAGCAGGATCATCGGCACCAGGCCGTCCTGCTCCTCGGCTTCCTTCTGCATGATCGACTCGATGTTGATGCCGCGCTCCGACAGGATGCTCGCCACCTGGGCCAGCACGCCTGGGTGATCCTTGGCCTGGATGCGAAGGTAGTAGGCACTTTCGCAGGCTTCGATCGGCAGGATCGGGTGAGCCGACAGCGAATCCGGCTGGAACGCCAGGTGCGGCACGCGGTTTTCCGGGTCGGAGGTCATGGCGCGAACCACGTCGACCAGGTCGGCGACCACCGACGAAGCGGTCGGCTCCATGCCGGCGCCAGCGCCGTAGTACAGGGTCGAGCCCGCGGCGTCGCCGTTGACCATGACGGCGTTCATCACACCGTTGACGTTGGCGATCAGCCGGTCACTCGGGATCAGCGTCGGGTGTACGCGCAGCTCGATGCCTTCGGCGGTGCGGCGGGCCACGCCCAGGTGCTTGATACGGTAGCCCAGGGCTTCGGCGTAGTTCACATCCGCGGTAGTCAGCTGGGTGATGCCCTCGGTGTAGGCCTTGTCGAATTGCAGCGGGATGCCAAAGGCGATGGAAGCAAGGATGGTCAGCTTGTGCGCGGCATCGATGCCTTCGACGTCGAAAGTCGGGTCGGCCTCGGCGTAACCCAGCGCCTGGGCTTCGGCCAGCACGTCAGGGAAAGCGCGGCCCTTCTCACGCATTTCGGTGAGGATGAAGTTACCGGTGCCGTTGATGATGCCGGCCAGCCAGTTGATGTGGTTGGCCGACAGGCCTTCACGGATGGCCTTGATCACCGGGATGCCACCGGCAACGGCGGCTTCGAAGGCGACGATGACGCCTTTCTCGCGGGCCTTGGCGAAAATTTCGTTGCCGTGCACGGCGATCAGCGCCTTGTTGGCGGTGACCACGTGCTTGCCGTTTTCGATGGCCTTGAGCACCAGGTCGCGGGCGACGGTGTAGCCACCGATCAGCTCGATGACAATGTCGATCTCCGGGTTGCTCGCAACGTCGAACACATCAGCGGTAATGGGGGTACCGGTAATCTGGCAGTTCGGGTTCTGCGAGCGCATGGCGATCTGTGCCACTTCAATACCGCGCCCGGCACGGCGGGCAATCTCCTCGGCGTTGCGCTGAAGTACATTGTAGGTACCGCCACCGACGGTCCCCAACCCACAGATGCCTACTTTGACCGGTTTCACTGTGAACTCCCCATTGAACGGCCGGCACCTGCGCCGACCGTGAAACATGCCGTCACCCCATGACGACGGCGTACTGAATGAATTACTTGGCTGCTTGCTGCTGGCCGGCCAGGGCCAGTTTGGCCACCTGCGGCGCCGGCTGGTAGCCCGGGATCACCTGGCCACTTTCAAGCACGATCGCCGGCGTGCCGTTGACGCCGATCGACTGGCCCAGCTGGAACTGCTTGCTGACCGGGTTGGCGCACTTGGCGGCCTTGATTTCCTTGCCTTCGACCATCTTGTCCAGCGCCGCGCGGCGGTCACTGGAGCACCACACCGCCTGCAACTGCTCATCACCCGGCGAGCCGAGACCCTGGCGCGGGAAGGCGACATAGCGCACTTCGATACCGCGGCGGTTCAGCTCCGGCACTTCGGCGTGCAGCTTGTGGCAATACGGGCAGGTGGTGTCGGTGAATACGGTGATGTGCGACTTGGTCTCGCCCTTGGCAGGATAAACCACCATCTCGGCGGCTGGAATGCCGTTGATGAGCTTGGCCACGCCCTGGCGTTCGGTCTTTTCGGTCAGGTTGACCGGCTTGCCGTCCTGGATCTGGTACAGGTAGCCCTGCATGACGAACTGGCCATCGGCACTGGCGTACAACACACGGCCGCCCTGCAGCTTGACTTCATACAAGCCGTTGAGCGGGCTGCTGGCCACGCTTTCCACGGGCACTTCCAGTTCGAGGTTCTGCAACGACTTGCGGATGGCCTGCTCGGCGCCGGCATTGCTGTCGGTTGCCGCGGCAACGGCAAAGGTACTGGCCAGCGCCATCGCGGCGGCGGCGAAAATCTGGGTCAAACGCATGGAAACTCCTGAAGGCGGACAGGGGCCGGAGGGCGTCACCTGCGGAAAAAACGCGGCAACCGTGCGGCCCTTGGTGCAAACCGCCCAAGCCTACCACATCACACCGGGCAACAAGGGGCTTGCACCTACCGGTCAGCGGAACATGAAAATCATTCATCCACGCGGGTGGTGCTGGGCGTGCAGCTGCTGCAGGCGCGCCTTGGCCACATGGGTATAGATCTGCGTGGTCGACAGGTCGCTGTGGCCCAGCAGCATCTGCACCACGCGCAGGTCGGCGCCGTGGTTGAGCAGGTGTGTGGCGAAGGCGTGGCGCAGGGTGTGCGGCGACAGCGACTTATCGATGCCGGCCACTTGCGCCTGATGCTTGATGCGGTGCCAGAAGGTCTGCCGGGTCATCTGCTCGCCGCGCTGGCTGGGGAACAGCACGTCGCTTGGGCGCCCGTTGAGCAGTTCGCCGCGGCCGTCGCGCAGGTAGCGCTCCAGCCACACCACCGCCTCCTCGCCCATCGGCACGAGGCGCTCCTTGCTGCCCTTGCCCATCACCCGTAGCACGCCCTGGCGCAGGTTGACCTGGTCCAGGGTCAGGCTGACCAGTTCGGTGACCCGCAGGCCGCAGGCGTAGAGGACTTCGAGCATGGCCCGGTCGCGTTGACCGATGGCTTCGCCCAGGTCCGGGGCCTGCAGCAAGGCTTCGACATCGGCTTCGGACAGTGATTTAGGCAAGGGCTTACCCAACTGCGGCATCTCGACCTGCAGGGTCGGGTCGACAGTGATCAGCTTTTCCCGAAGCAAGTAACGAAAGAAACCACGCAAGCCGGAGAGAAATCGCGCAGTGGAGCGTGGTTTATAACCCTGGTCAAGGCGCCAGGCCAAATGATCGAATATCAGCTCGCGACCGATATTTGGCAATGCTACTCCGCGCTCCTGGAGCCAGCCGTTGAACAACGCCAGGTCACTGCGGTAGGAGACACGGGTGTTGTCGGCCAGGCCTTTTTCCAGCCACAGGGCGTCGAGAAACTGGTCGATGAGGGGGTGGTCGAGGGCAGGCATGAAAACTCTGTGGCAAACGACGAAATGGCGCTTAGTCTTTCATAACCAAGCCGGCATAGGGAGCCCGCATGAACGAACAGCAGATCCTTCTCAGTGTCGGCGGCATCGGTGCCGCCGCCCTCGCCTGCCAGTGGCTGGCCTGGCGCCTGAAGCTGCCGGCCATCCTCTTCCTGCTGCTGGCCGGCATCACCGTTGGCCCGGTGCTCGGCTGGCTCGACCCGCAGGCGTTGTTCGGCCCGCTGCTGATGCCGCTGGTGTCGCTGGCTGTGGCGCTGATCCTGTTCGAGGGCAGCCTGACGCTGCACCTGTCACAGTGGCGCGAAATCGGTAGCGTGGTGCATCGCCTGGTCACGCTTGGGGCGCTGTCGACCTGGCTGGTGATTGCGCTGGCGACCCACTGGCTGCTGGGTTTCGACTGGCCACTGGCGATCCTCTTCGGCACCTTGACTCTGGTGACCGGCCCGACGGTGATCGTGCCCATGCTGCGCGTGGTGCGCCCAAAGGCGACGATCGCCAATATCCTGCGCTGGGAAGGCATCGTCATTGACCCGATCGGCGCGTTGCTGGCCGTGGTGGTCTACAGCTTCATCATCGCCAGCGCCGATGGCAATGGCCTGAGCCAGAGCCTGGGCACCTTCGCCGGGGTCATCTTCTGTGGCAGCGCTCTGGGCGCCGCCGGTGGCTGGCTGCTGGGGCAGATCATGCGCGAGCAATGGCTGCCGGAATACCTGCACAACCTGGCGTCGCTGGCCGCCGTGCTGGGCATCTTCATCGCCGCCAACCAGATCGTCCACGAGTCCGGGCTGCTGGCGGTGACCGTCATGGGCATGTGGTTGGCGAACATGCGCGGGGTCGATGTGCGGCAAATCCTGCACTTCAAGGAAAACCTCAGCGTATTGCTGATTTCTGGTCTGTTCATCCTGCTGGCCGCGCGCCTCGATCTGAATGCGCTGCTAGGCCTGGGCCCGGCGGTACTGGCGTTGCTGCTGGTGATTCAGCTGTTGGCGCGGCCACTCAATGTGTTCCTGTCGACACTGGGTTCCACGTTGAACTGGCGTGAAAGGGCCCTGCTGGCCTGGATCGCCCCGCGTGGCATCGTTGCCGCCGCCGTGTCGGCGATCTTTGCCATTCGCCTGCACGAAGCCGGGCACCAGGGCGCGCTGCTGCTGGTGCCACTCACCTTCGCCGTAATCATCGGCACGGTAGTGTTGCAGAGCGCAACCGCCAGGCCCCTGGCGCGTCTGCTCAAGGTGGCAGAGCCCGCACCCAGCGGCTTTCTCATCGTCGGCGCCAACGGGCCCGCGCGCACCATCGGCAAAGCCCTGCAGCAACTGGGTTGCCGGGTGCTGCTGACCGATTCGAGCTGGGAGAATATCCGCGCCGCGCGCATGGAAGGGCTGCCGACCTACTTCGGCAATCCGGCGTCGCAGCATGCCGACGCGCACCTGGACCTGGTCGGCTTAGGCCACCTGCTGGGGCTGTCGCCCGCCGGCGAAATCAATGCCTTGGCCTGCGCGCGCTTTCGCCATGATTTTGGCCACAGTCGCCTGTACGTACTGGCCAGCGGCCTGGAGAAACAGCGCAGCGACAAGCATCGCGCCAGCGAAGAACACCGTGGCCAACTGCTGGGCGCAAGCCCGATGACCTACCATCAACTGGCCAATCGCCTGCACCAGGGTGCCGAGTTGTACAGCACCAACCTGACCGAGGGCTTCGACTGGGAGAACTACCAGGCACTGCATGGTGAGCGCGCCCAGCTGTTGTTCGCCCGTGACGGCCAGGGCTGGGTGCACGTTGCGAGCCCGGAGAGCCCGCTTACCCCACAACCGGGCTGGACCCTGGTGGCGCTGATCGAACCTGCACCCGTTGCCGCGACGAGCTGAAGCCTCAAGCCTCCGGGAGCACCGGCACCGGACGCTTGTCCTCGTCGATGGCGACAAAGCTGAAAACGCCGTGGATGGCGCGTTCGCGCCCGTCCAGGTACATGTTTTCGACAAACACATCCACCTGCACCTGCAAGCTGGTGTTACCGACCTTGATCACCGTGCCCACCAGCTCGACGATCGAACCCGCCGGAATCGGGTGCTTGAAGTCGATGCGGTCGGTGGACACGGTCACCAGCGGCAACCGGCAGAACCGCGTGGCGGCGATGAACGACACTTCGTCCATCCAGGCCAGCGCGGTGCCGCCGAACAGGGTGTTGTGGTGGTTGGTGGTGCTGGGGAACACCGCTTTGGTCACGCGGGTCACCGACAGTTCTGTGCGGTGCTGGATTTGCTGGTCTCGGCTGGTCATGTGCGTCACTTTTTTCGGGTTTCAAAACGCAAAAAAGCAGCCCGAAGGCTGCTTTTTTCTCGCAGGGGGCCTCAGGCCACCAGGCAAACTGTACTCAGGACAGTTTTTCCTTGATGCGAGCGGCTTTGCCGGACAGGTCGCGCAGGTAGTACAGCTTGGCTTTACGCACGTCACCACGACGTTTCACGGCCAGGCTGTCGATTTGCGGGCTGTAGGTCTGGAAGGTACGCTCAACGCCTACGCCGCTGGAGATTTTGCGCACGGTGAAAGCGCTGTTCAGGCCGCGGTTACGCTTGGCGATAACGACGCCTTCGAACGCCTGCAGACGGGAACGCTCGCCTTCCTTCACTTTAACCTGGACGACAATGGTGTCGCCTGGTGCGAAGGTCGGGATTTCCTTGCTCATCTGCTCTGCTTCGAGCTGCTGGATGATCTTGTTGGTCATGCTGTGCTCCTAAGATGGATACTTGATCCACCATCGATACGTTTATCTATCGTCCCGCTCGCGGAGATATTCCTCGAGCAGCTTCTTCTCTTCTCCAGAAAGCGAGCGACTTTCCAGAAGATCGGCGCGTCGTTCGAAGGTCCTACCAAGGGACTGCTTCATCCTCCAACGCCGGATGTGTGCATGGTTGCCACTTAGCAACACGTCGGGAACACGCTGATCCGCATACACCTCAGGTCGGGTGTAGTGCGGGCAATCGAGCAGACCGTCGGTGAAGGAATCTTCCTGCGCCGAGTCCACATGCCCTAAAGCTCCGGGCAGCAGCCGTGTAACCGCATCGATCAGTACCATGGCCGGCAGCTCGCCACCGGAAAGCACATAGTCGCCAATCGACCACTCCTCATCGACATGAGCCTCGATAAAGCGCTCGTCGATGCCTTCATAACGACCGGCGATCAGGATCAACGATTCCTGTTCGGCCAGGTCTTTGACCGCCTGCTGAGTCAGCTTGCGGCCTTGCGGCGAAAGGTAGATCACCTTTGCCGATGCTCCGGTCGCTTGCCTGGCGCTAACCAGGGCGTCTTCCAGAGGCTTGATTTTCATCACCATCCCCGGACCACCGCCAAACGGCCGATCATCCACGGTGTTGTGGCGATCTGTGGTGTAGTCCCGCGGGTTCCAGCAAGTCACCTGAAGCAACCCCTGTTTCACCGCGCGGCTGGTAATGCCGTACTCCGTGATGGCCGAGAACATCTCGGGGAACAACGTGATGACGTCTACGCGAAGGTTACCCATCGTTTAAAAGTCCGCGTCCCACTCAACCCGCATCACGCCTGCTTCCAGGTCGATTGCCAGCACGCACTGCGCCGTATAGGGCAACAGACGCTCGCGATCATCCAGGCTGCCTGCGCAAGGCTTGACCACCATTACATCGTTCGCACCGGTCTCCAACAGGTGATCGACCTTGCCGAACAGTTGTTCGTCCTGGTTGATGACCTTCAGGCCCTGCAGCTGGTACCAGTAGTACTCGTCTGCGGCCAGGTTGGGCAAAAGGCTCCGCGGGATGCAGATTTCGAAGCCGCTCAGAAGACGCGCTTCATCACGATCATCGAGGCCTTTCAGTTTCACGACCAGGCCCTTTTGGGAGCCACGACCGCTGACCAGCTCGACCTGCTTTACCTTGCCTTCGTGCCGAAGCGTCCAGCGTGGATAATCCAACAGGTTTTCAATCGGATCGGTAAAGGAATACACCTTCACCTCGCCGCGAACGCCGTGAACCGAAAAAATCTTGCCAACGACGATCAGGTCGTCAGCCTTTTCTGGCGTCGCGTTCATATTGCTCAGGCAGCAGCCTTGGCAGCTTCCTTCAGCAGCTGAGCAACGCGCTCAGACGGCTGTGCGCCCTGGCTCAGCCAGTAGGTAACGCGCTCTTGGTTGACCGACAGCTTGACTTCGGCGCCAGCAGCGATCGGGTTGAAGAAACCTACGCGCTCAACGAAACGGCCGTCACGGGCGTTACGCGAGTTGGTCACGGTCAGGTGGTAGAATGGGCGCTTTTTCGAGCCGCCACGGGCAAGACGAATGGTTACCATGTGAACATTGTTCCTATAGTCGGTGCTGCAAATCTGAATGCCAAATAGGCACACGCGTGCCCAAAAGGCCGCATATTCTCGGGGAATACACGGACATTTGCAAATGACTTTTTCGCCACGGCCTCGCCATGGCGTTCAGATTTGCCGGTTGAGCCACGCAGCGCGTGGCCGTTGCCCCGCCGCAGCGGGGGTTCTGGGCGCTCATCCGGTAACGGACAAGCACTCGGAATAGGGTTACAGCTTCGGCATGCCGCCGCCAGGCATCATGCCGCCCAGGCCGCGCATCATCTTGGCCATGCCGCCTTTGGCAGAGAATTTCTTCATCATCTTCTGCATCTGCTTGTGCTGTTTGATCAGCCGGCCGATGTCCTGCACCTGGGTGCCGGAGCCGAGGGCGATACGGCGCTTGCGCGAACCGCTGATCAGGTCGGGGTCGCGACGCTCGGCCGGGGTCATCGAGTTGATGATCGCTTCCATCTGCTTGAACTGCTTCTCGGCCGCGCCCTGGGCATTGCCCATCTGCGACAGGTTGACCCCGCCGATGCTCGGCAGCTTGTCCATCAGGCCACCCAGCCCGCCCATGTTCTTCATCTGCTGCAACTGGTCGCGGAAGTCTTCGAGGTCGAAGCCCTTGCCCTTCTTCAGCTTCTTGGCCAGCTTGTCGGCCTTGGCCTTGTCGATGGTCTGCTCGGCCTGCTCGATCAGGCTGAGCACGTCACCCATGCCGAGGATGCGCGAAGCGACGCGGTCTGGGTGGAACGGCTCGAGGGCCTCGGTTTTCTCACCCATACCGATGAACTTGATCGGCTTGCCGGTGATGGCACGCACCGACAGCGCGGCACCGCCACGGGCGTCACCGTCGACCTTGGTCAGCACCACGCCGGTCAGCGGCAGGGCCTCACCAAAGGCCTTGGCGGTGTTGGCGGCGTCCTGGCCGGTCATGGCGTCGACCACGAACAGGGTCTCGATCGGCTTGACTGCGGCATGCAGCGCCTTGATCTCGTCCATCATGTCGGCGTCGATGTGCAGACGGCCGGCGGTATCGACGATGACCACGTCGATGAACTTGAGCTTGGCTTCGCGGATGGCCGCTTCGGCAATGGCTACCGGCTTCTGGCTGATGTCGGACGGGAAGAAGGTCACGCCGATGTCGTTGGCCAGGGTTTCCAGCTGCTTGATCGCTGCCGGGCGGTAGACGTCGGCCGACACCACCATCACGCTTTTCTTCTTGCGCTCTTTAAGGAAGCGCGCCAGCTTGCCGGCGGTGGTGGTCTTGCCCGCACCCTGCAGGCCGGCCATCAACACCACGGCAGGCGGTGCGGCATTGAGCGCGAGGTCTTCGTTGGCCGCGCCCATCAGGCTTTCCAGCTCGGCCTGGACGATCTTCACGAACGCCTGGCCCGGGGTCAGGCTGCGCGACACTTCGGTGCCGACCGCACGTTCCTTGACGCTGTTGACGAAATCCTTGACCACCGGCAGGGCAACGTCGGCCTCGAGCAGGGCCATGCGCACTTCGCGCAGCGTATCCTTGATGTTGTCTTCGGTCAGCTTGGCCTTGCCGGTGACATGGCGCAGCGTCTGTGACAGGCGGTCGGTCAGGTTTTCGAACATGGTGATCCTTTCAGGCCCAGTAAAAGCCGAGGTTTGTCAGGCGCCCAGGTGAAAATGCACACGCGCTGGGCACAGCAAGGCGGCGATTATAGCGAAGAGCGACGGCGCCGCACACCTCGGCTTCCCGGCGGCAAGCATCAGTCTTCCTAGACCGGCGCGATCTATGCCAAACTCCGTCTCTTTAAGGCTTGCCCACCAGGACTTATGGTCTCCTCACCCAGCCTCATCCCCAACCTGATCGCCGCCGGCCTTTATATAGCAGCGACCATCTATCAGGGTTCGCACCTGGCCCAGTCGCGCAAAGCCGACAAACGGCTGCTCGGTTTGCTCGGTGCGCTCGCCGTCGTCGCCCAGGGCGGCGCGCTGTTCTTCCAGCTGATCACCCCGCTGGGCCTGAGCCTCGACTTCTTCAGCGCCGCCAGCCTGATCGCCGTGGCGGTCATCGCCCTGACCCTGCTTGCCTGCCTGCGCATACCGGTGGAAAACCTGCTGGTGTTGCTGTTCCCGCTTGGCGCGATCACCGCCCTGCTGGCGCAGTTCGCGCCACCCGGCACGGTGCCGCTGATCAATGAGCAACCGGGGATCCTCGCGCATATTCTGCTGTCGATCCTGGCCTACGGGCTGTTCACCATCGCGGTGTTCCAGTCGCTGCTGCTGTTGCTTCAGGACCGCCAGCTGAAGAACAAGCATCCGTCCGGCCTGATCCGCAACTTCCCGCCGCTGCAAACCATGGAAAGCCTGCTGTTCGGCTTCCTCTGGGCCGGCTGGTGCCTGCTGACGCTGTCGCTGATCTCCGGCTGGCTGTTCCTCGACAACCTGTTTGCCCAACACCTGGTGCACAAGACCTTGCTGGCCTGCGTGGCCTGGATCGTCTTCAGCGTGCTGCTGTGGGGCCGCACCCGCCTGGGCTGGCGTGGGCACAAGGCGATCCGCTGGACGCTGGCCGGTTTCTGCCTGCTGATGCTGGCCTATTTCGGTAGCAAGCTGGTTCGCGAATTCATTCTGCATATCTGACGGCTGACCATGGACAACTTGCCGTACGCACCGCTACTCGGCACTCTGGCACTGGCGCTGCTGTGGTCGGCGCTGTTCACCGCAGTGGACGCCGCCCGCCTGCAGCTCAATGGCTCGCTGCGGGGCGGCGATGACGGCCAGCCGCCCTTGCCGGCCCAGGCCCTGGTGCTGTGCGCCAGCCTGGGCAAGCTGCTGGTGCTGGGCCTGGCCTGCCTGATTGGCCAGCGCTACAGCGGCGAGCACGGTTTCTGGCTCGCGGGCCTGGCCGCCACCCTGGCTTTGCTGGTGTTTGCCGAATACCTGCCACGCCGCCTGGCCCGACGCAGCCCGATGGCATTCGTCAGCCTCGGCGCCAGCTTGCTGAGACTCCCCCTCGCCCTGCTGCAGCCACTGGCCTGCCTGCTGGACGGCATTGCCAAGCTGATCCTGCGGCCGTTTCGTGTACAGCCCACTGCCGTGGCCCTGCACCCGCAAGCAGACGATGATTTTGCCGAAGATGAAGACCACGACGTGCCGCGCCCCGGCCTGCTCGATGGCCTGCAGTCACTGGACAAGGTCACCGTCAACGACATCCTGGTGCCGCGCAACGAAGTCGATGGCATCAACCTGGACGAGCCGATCGAGCGCATCATCGAGCAGTTGATCGTCAGCCGCCACACGCGCCTGCCGGTCTACCACAACGACATCAACCAGGTCGAAGCGATCCTCAACACCAAGCTGATCAGCCACTTGCTGCCCAAGGCCGAGCTGACCCTGGAAAAGCTGCATGGCGCCTGCTACGAGCCTTACTTCGTCCCCGAAAGCACCCCGCTGCAACTGCAGTTGCTGAATTTCCACAAGCAGCAACGGCGCCTGGGTGTGGTGGTGGACGAGTACGGCGAGGTGCAAGGCATCGTCACCCTGGAAGACATCCTCGAAGAAATCGTCGGCGAGTTCGAGGAAGAACACAGCCTCGACAACCCCCACGTACACCCGCAGGACGATGGCTCCTTCGTGATCGAAGGCACCGCCTCACTACGCGAAATCAACCGCACCCTCGGCTGGCACCTGCCCTCTGACGGCGGCCCGAAAACCCTCAACGGGCTGGTCACCGAGGCCCTGGAGAGCATCCCGGAAAGCGCCGTGTGCCTGAAGATCGGCCGCTATCGCCTGGAAATCCTCGAAACAGAGGACAATTGCGCCAGCAAGGTACTGGTGTGGACCGTGACCCGCTAGCTATACTCGGGTCACGCTTACCCAGCCCCGCCGTCCCGCCTGCTACCCGCACCCGGCGCTCCACGGCCAGTCCGCTCCACTGACACGCCCCGCGGTCCTGCTTCAACACCCCGAACAGTGCCCGCTCCCCGCCCCTATCCCCCTTGGGCTATCGTCAGTCGGGCGAGCAAAAGAACAATACGCTCCGGCGCCCACACATGCGTGGTGCAAGCCCATGGAGCACGACAAGACTGTTAGGGACCTACTTAATGACCACCAGCACCTACGCCGAAGCGCCTGCCGCGCCGGTCAACTCGCCTGCGCGGGTGGCCACCGCCAGCTTCATCGGCACTGCCATCGAGTTCTACGACTTCTACGTTTACGCCACTGCCGCCGCCCTGGTGATCGGCCCGGTGTTCTTCCCGTCCGGTTCGGGCACTGCGCAGATGCTCGCGGCCTTCCTGACCTTCGGCATCGCCTTCCTCGCCCGCCCGCTGGGCTCGGCGCTGTTCGGCCACTTCGGCGACCGCATCGGGCGCAAGTCGACCCTGGTCGCCTCGCTGCTGCTGATGGGCGTGTCGACCACGCTGATCGGCGTGCTGCCGGGCTACGACAGCATCGGCGTGTGGGCACCGATCATCCTTTGCCTGCTGCGCTTTGGCCAAGGCCTGGGCCTGGGCGGTGAATGGGGTGGCGCGGCATTGCTGGCGACGGAAAACGCCCCGGCTGGCAAGCGTGCCTGGTTCGGCATGTTCCCGCAGCTGGGTCCGTCGATCGGCTTCCTCGCCGCCAACGGCCTGTTCCTGACCCTGGCCTTGCTGCTCAGCGACGAGCAGTTCCGCGAGTGGGGCTGGCGTATTCCGTTCCTGCTCAGCGCCGCATTGGTGCTGGTGGGCCTGTACGTACGCCTGAAACTGGAAGAAAGCCCGGTGTTCGCCAAGGCCGTCGCTCGCCATGAGCGGGTGAAAATGCCGGTGGTCGATTTGTTCAGCAAATACTGGATGCCGACCCTGCTCGGCGCCGCAGCCATGGTGGTGTGCTATGCGCTGTTCTACATCTCCACGGTGTTCTCGCTGAGCTACGGCGTCACCACGTTGGGTTACAGCCGAGAAACCTTCCTCGGCCTGCTGTGCTTCGCCGTAGTCTTCATGGCCCTGGCGACCCCGCTGTCAGCCTGGCTTAGCGACCGTTACGGGCGCAAACCGGTGCTGATCGTCGGCGGCCTGCTGGCAGTGGCTTCGGGTTTCACCATGGAGCCGTTGCTGACCTCGGGCTCGACCACGGGCGTGGCACTGTTCCTGGCCATCGAGCTGTTCCTGATGGGGGTGACCTTCGCGCCGATGGGTGCACTGTTGCCAGAGCTGTTCCCGACCCACGTGCGTTATACCGGCGCTTCGGCGGCCTATAACCTGGGCGGGATCGTCGGCGCTTCGGCGGCGCCGTTCTTCGCGCAGAAGCTGGTGAGCATGGGCGGGCTGAGCTGGGTGGGTGGGTATGTGTCGGTGGCAGCGGTGATCAGCTTGATTGCTGTGTTGTGCCTGAAAGAAACCCGTCATACCGAACTGTGAGCAATTGGGGCTGCTGCGCAGCCCATTCGCGGGACAAGCCCGCTCCCACAAGGACTGCGATAATCCTGTGGGAGCGGGCTTGCCCCGCGAATGGGCCGCAAAGCGGCCCCGTACGGTTTCAGATCAAAATTCGACCTTGACCGCCTGCGAAGCGCGGGTCGCCTTGGCCCGCGCCGCTTCGACCGACTCGTCACGCGCCAGGCAAACACCCATGCGGCGAGTGCCGTTGATTTCCGGCTTGCCAAACAGGCGGATCGCGGTATCCGGCTCGCTCAACGCAGCGCCAAGGTTGGCGAAGCTGGTCTGCTGCGACTGCCCTTGCGGCAAGATCACCGCCGACGCCGATGGGCCGAACTGGCGCACCACCGGGATCGGCAGGCCGAGAATGGCACGGGCATGCAGGGCGAACTGCGACAGGTCTTGGGAAATCAGGGTGACCAGGCCGGTGTCATGCGGGCGCGGCGACACTTCGCTGAACCATACCTGGTCGCCTTTGACGAACAGCTCGACGCCGAACAGGCCACGCCCGCCCAGGGCATCGGTGACCGCCTTGGCCACACGCTGCGACTCGGCCAGGGCCTTGGCGCTCATGGCCTGGGGCTGCCAGGATTCCTGGTAGTCGCCCTTCTCCTGACGGTGGCCGACTGGCTCGAGGAAGGTGGTGCCGCCCACATGGCGCACGGTCAGCAGGGTGATTTCGTAGTCGAAATCGATGAAGCCTTCGATGATCACCCGGCCCTTGCCGGCACGGCCACCTTCTTGGGCGTAATCCCATGACTGCTTGAGGTCGGCATCGCTGCGCAGCAAGCTCTGGCCTTTGCCCGACGAACTCATCACCGGCTTGACCACACATGGGTAGCCGACGTCGGCCACGGCCTTGGCGTAGTCTTCGTAAGTATCGGCAAAGTGGTAAGGCGAGGTCGGCAGGTCCAGCTCTTCGGCGGCCAGGCGGCGGATGCCTTCGCGGTTCATGGTCAGCTGAGTGGCGCGGGCGGTCGGCACCACGGTGAAACCTTCGCTTTCCAACTCGACCAGCGTCGCGGTGGCGATGGCTTCGATTTCAGGGACGATGTAGTGCGGCTTTTCAGCTTCGATCACCGCACGCAGGGCGACGCCATCGAGCATGTTGACCACGTGACTGCGGTGCGCCACCTGCATGGCCGGGGCATTGGCGTAGCGGTCGACGGCGATCACTTCGACGCCCAGGCGCTGCAGTTCGATCACCACTTCCTTGCCCAGCTCGCCACAGCCGCAGAGCAGTACTCGGGTCGCAGTCGGCGACAAGGGGGTTCCGATACGGGTCATTTCAGGTCCTCGAAGGCGTCCGGGGCCGCACCAGGCTTGGTACGGCCCGCTGAAAAAGGACCGGTATTCTACACCATCAGCCCGCCACGGCAGCCCGCCGCGCACGAAATGCCATGGCCAGCCAGACGGCCGTGACGCCGGCGAATTTCGAGGCCATGGCGGTGCCGATCACAGCCGGGGTCAAGGCGCCGATCATGCCGAAGAAGATGAAAGTATCCACCGGAATGCTCAACGCCGAGCTCAGCCACAGGCGGTCGCGCAGCGGCCGACGGGTAATGCTGAACACCAGCCAGTCGATCAGTTCGGAAATGAAAAACGCCGTGGCGCTGGCCAGAGCGATGGCCGGCTCCGAGGTGACGTACGACAGCACCAGGGCCAGCAGCATGGCGATCAGCGCGCCATGACCGTAGCGGGTCTGCACCATGTCGCGCAGAATGAACACCAGCCCGCCCCAGCAGGACCAGATGACGTCCAGGTGCGGGGCGCTGGAGAAGGCGTAGTTGATCAGTACGACGCTGCTGATGTAGGCGATGAGATAGAACATGATAGGTAGTCTGTAGACAAGCGTTACAGGGTACCTCTGGCCTCGCCACAGGTAAACCTCCCTTTGGCATAGTTCAACGGTCGTAACGTGTTGCCCAACCCAATCGGCATGAAGGTCATGTTTGCGTACAAAACGCATTCTTAGGTGGCATCGTGGCCCCTGAGGAGCATGCTATGATCGTTTTATTCAGGCACCCAACATACTGCCGAGCAGAATTGGACTACCCCCATGCGAATCAAAGCATTTAAGTTGCACAACATCGGTCGTTTCGAGTCACTTGAGGCCACATTCGCCCAGCGAGACGAGTCCACTTCAAGTATTGTTGTATTCATCGGTAATAATGGCGCGGGTAAAACATCAATCCTCCAAGCGCTGTCGTCATCCTTAGACTTTTTTGTACAAAAACTCAAGTCAGAAGAAGGTAGTGACGGGAAGATCAAGGATTTCGATATCCGAAATTCAGCCAAATCCGCCTGCATCACCCTTCACGTTGAAGATCAAGAGTTCTCTGAGAGCCCTAAAACCCTCTTCACTTGGACACGCACTGGTGCGCGCGCAGGCATGTATAGCAAAGAGCGACCTCAGAGCGCTGACGTCACTCAACTAGCAGCGCTCTACCGCCGCGCGCTTACAGAGCAGGAGAATGTCAACCTTCCCCTAATTGCGTATTACCCTGTTGAACGGTCAGTCAATCAAACGCCGCTAAAACCACGTATTGCTTCCCCATCTCCACAATTTGAAGGGTATGAAGGGCTCTCGGAGGATTCGATACATTTCAGCCGCTTCTTCGAATGGTTCAGAGACCGTGAAGATCATGAAAATGAATTGAAAGCCTCGCTTCCACCTGACCAAAAAAAATTGCTGGACGCTTTGATAGCGACAGAGTCACTGGACTGGTCCCATGACGGCGACATAGAATTCGAAAAACTGATAATCGAGTTCAAGCACCAGGCAGACGCGCTGAAGAAAACCCTAACGTCCAGCGTCCAACATATGGACCCGTCAATAGCTACAGCTAAAGATCCTCAGCTCAACGCAGTGCGACAAGCTATTCGAAATTTCATGCCTGGCTTTTCCAAGCTTCGCGTACAGCGAAAACCCCATTTGCAGCTGTTGATAGAAAAAGAAGGCCAGACGCTAGACATTCTGCAGCTATCTCAAGGCGAGAAAACACTGATGGCGTTAGTGGGTGATATCGCTCGTCGCCTGGCAATGCTAAACCCTGCACTTGATGACCCCCTTGAAGGCACCGGCATTATTCTTATTGATGAAGTCGACATGCATCTTCATCCAAAATGGCAGCGCAACATAATTCATCAATTAACGCGTACATTCCCCAACTGTCAATTTATCCTGACGACTCATTCGCCATTGGTCATCAGCGACATGAAGGATACGCTCGTCTTTGCACTTGACGACGGCGAATTAACAAGGGTCGCGTCACAATACGGCCAAGACGCAAACTCGGTTTTACTCGACGTCATGGAAACCCCCATACGAAACACCGACATAGACAGTCAGTTGAACGATCTGCTTGATGCTATCCAAGATCGAAAACTGGAAGAAGCAAGAACACTAATTCAATTACTTGAACAGGACCTTCCTATTTCCAATTTTGAACTCGCCAAAGCGAAGCTCATGCTCCGCAAGCAGGAGCTTCGCATTGAAAAAAATAGCTAAAGGAGCCGAGCCAGACATCTTAACACGCTGGAAAGCCGGGCATCCCGGTAAACGTTACGAAGATCTCGGCCGGGGTGAGCGCCACGCTATTCGACAAGCGTGCACCTGGGAACAACATTATCTTTGCGCCTACTGTTGTCAGTTTATAAGCGGCAACTCGACAGACACGATGAATGAGCATCTTCAGTCAAGGCACTCTCATAACAATCTTAGTCTGGACTTTAATAATATCGTGGCGAGCTGCACCAGCAAGGGGCAATGTGATGACGCCCACGGCCACCAGCCCCTTTCGCTGACGCCGATAATGGCGGAATGTGAAGATGAATTGAGATTTCGCATCAGCGGACGTGTAGAAGGGACGAGCCCTAGAGCTCAAGAAACCATTCGTATACTCAATCTGGGAGACCATGAACGCAACAACAGGTCTCTTATCGAAAAACGTAAACAACTCTCACATGCATTAATGGTGTGCAATGGTCTCGACCCAGAATCGCCGTTGGAAGACGATGATTTGCTAACTATGCTAATCGACGACTTAAACCTTCCAATCGACGGTAAACTGCAACCCTTTGCGCCGGTTGTGGCGAACATTCTCAGGGGCTGGTTGGCCGCGTAAGTGCATTTCCAGTACCGGAGATGATCACCATGGCGCCTAGCGTCCAACCAAGTTGCGGGGAAAAATCCAACGTCTCGTCAGCCCATGATCAACCCCGCCGCCACCGCCCGCTCATGGCAAAGCTTCAACACCGCCCGGCGCTCGGTATTATCCATCCGTCCCCAGCGGCCAATCTCGGCCACGGTACGCTGGCACCCGGTGCAGATATCATCCTCGTCCAGCGCGCATATGCTCACGCACGGCGAAGCGACCGGGCGCTCAGTGGCGATCACCTCACTCATCGTCCACCACCAACTCCCGCGCGTAACGCTGGGCGTTGTGCACGTAGTGCGCGGCGCTGGCCTCGAGCATGCGTTTCTGCTGCTCGGTCAGCTCGCGCACCACCTTGCCCGGTGAGCCCATCACCAGCGAACCGTCGGGAATTTCCTTGCCTTCCGGGATCAGCGCATTGGCGCCGATGATGCAGTGCTTGCCGATCCGCGCGCCGTTGAGGATCACCGCATTGATGCCGATCAGGCTGTAATCGCCGACCGTGCAGCCATGCAGCATGGCGTTGTGACCAATGGTCACGCCCTTGCCCAGGGTCAGCGGCGCGCCCATGTCGGTGTGCATCACGGTCCCGTCCTGGACGTTGCTGTCCTCGCCGATGTCGATCAGCTCGTTGTCCCCGCGCAGCACCGCGCCGAACCACACGCTGGCACGCGCCTGCAGGCGCACCTTGCCGATCAGCATGGCGTTGGGTGCGGCCCAGCTGGTGGGATGGCTTTCGACCCGCAGGTCGCCCAGGCGGTATTTCATGTTCGCTCCTCAGGGTAGCAACGGCGGCAGGGTGGGCCCCGCTCAGATTTCGATGTAGCGCTCGGGGGGTTGATCCAGGCTGATGCCTGCGTCGTACAGCAGGTTGACCAGTTCGACGATCATGATTGCCGACAACCCCCAGATCTTGTACTCGCCAAAACGATAGCTGGGCACATACCAGCTGCGGCCCTGGTAATCGATTCGGTGGGTGTGATCACGCGGGTCCTGGCGGAAGAACTCCAGCGGCACGCTGAATACTGCCGCGATCTCCGCATCGTTGGCGCGGTATTCGACAAAGTCGGGGATAACCCCGACGAATGGCGTCACTTTCAGACCATGCAGCGATATCAGCGGGCTGAGCGGGCCGAGTACTTCCACAAGGCCGGGCGGCAAGCCGATTTCTTCTTCCGCTTCACGCAGCGCGGTGAACATCAGATCAGGGTCTTCCGGGTCGCGTCGGCCACCGGGGAAGGCGACTTCACCGCCATGGGTCGACAAGCCCTTGGCACGCAGGGTCAATACCAGTTCGGGCGCTTCGCTGCGGGTAATGGGCAAAAGTACTGCGGCCTCGGGAAACCGTCGGTCGGTTTCCAATGAAGCGGGTTGGTGGTTGCTCATTCGCCGAAGTAGCTCGTCCAGCATTGCGCACTCTCGTTTCCAAGGCCTGCCCTGCATGATGCACCAAAGCCGCGAAGCACCCAAGCCCTGCGCGCTTGCGGCAGGCCTGGGTGACGCGCCAAGATAGGCCCGTCAATAGGGAAGAACAGCATGAAATTCTGCAGCGCGTGCGGCCAGCCAGTCATTCAGCGGATCCCCGAGGGCGACAGCCGCCTGCGGTATGTCTGCGAACATTGCCAGACCATCCATTACCAGAACCCCAATATCGTTGCCGGGGTGCTGCCGACCTGGGGCAGCCAGGTGCTGTTGTGCCGCCGCGCCATCGAGCCACGCCGCGGCTTCTGGACCTTGCCTGCCGGGTTCATGGAAAACGGCGAGACACTCGACCAGGCCGCCCGTCGCGAAACCGTCGAGGAAGCCTGTGCCAGGGTCGGTGACATGGCGCTCTATCAGCTGTTCGACCTGCCGCACATCAACCAGGTGCATGTATTCTTCCGCGCCGAGCTGGCCGACCTGGACTTCGCCATCGGTGTCGAAAGCCTGGAAGTGCGACTGTTCGAGGAACACGAGATACCGTGGGGCGAGCTGGCTTTCCGCACCGTCACACGCACACTAGAATGCTATTATCGCGACCGCATCGAGCAGCACTACCCCCTTGGCCACGAGTACCTGCCGCCGATGAACGTTTCGCCCACTACTTAAGCCTGCAGGTGCCGCTTCATGCGCTGGTTGTTCGCCTTTATCTGTCTTTGCGTTACCTCGGTGTCCCAGGCGGCCTTCACCGAAGTCATCATCCGCAAGCCGCAACCGCCCGTGCCGGTGCAATCGCAGTCGCAATCGCAAGCGGCAATGCAGCCGCTGATCGACAAGGTGCTGGTAATCAAGTCCGAACGCCGCCTGCAACTGATCAGCCGCGGCGAGCCACTGAAAACCTACCGCATCTCCCTGGGCAAGCAGCCCAAGGGCGCCAAGGAGCGCGAGGGCGACAAAAAGACTCCCGAAGGCCTGTACTGGCTGGACTGGCGCAAGGAAAGCGACCGTTTCAACCTGGCCATGCACATCAACTACCCGAATATCAGCGATGCTGCGCGCGCGACTCGGGAAGGGGTGAGTGCCGGCAGCATGATCATGATTCACGGCACCCCGATCAACGACGAGTATCCGGAGTGGTACTTTCACACACTCGACTGGACCGATGGCTGCATCGCCATGCGCAATTCCGACATGCGCGAAGTCTGGGACCTGGTGCGCGATGGCACGTTGATCGAAATTCGACCATGACCTTCCTACTCCGCAGGCTGAATGTGTAGGAAGTTTCATACCTCAGTTATTTAACTGTCCTACGCCCGCTCAAGCAGCAGACTGCATCCAATCGAACTGAAGAGCTTTTAGCATCCACGCAAACGAGTACGAATGACGTACGCCATTTGCGGGATTCTGAGAACAAGAACATGCCGACACGCTCGCAGTTGTCCTCCCTGTGCCTTGATGCCTTGCGCCGGGCCATCTTCCTCGACCGGCACGGTCCCATCACCACGCTGACCCAGAGCCGGGAGCCTTCGACCGACGAAGCGGCAGGCCCCATGGACATCACCGTTGAACATCTCAAACGCCTGGAAAACCAGCGCCGCGGCTTTGCTCAACCGGACTGACGCACCCCCGCCCCGCTACCAGTGCAGGCTCCGATTTCCCGCCTTGGCCTGTGGGCTCAGCCATTGAGCGCCGCGCAGGACGGGTATCAGCTCGGCGTCCGGCTGCAGCTCAAAGGCCACCTGCGCCCGACGTTCCACCAGATCGGCATCAACCGACAGTTGATGCTGCCCGGGTTGCACCACCAGGCCATGCAGGCGCCAACCAGTGCGGCAATCCATTTCCAACCAGCCTTGGCCCAGGCCCAGTGACCAGGGCTGGCTCAACGCCAGATCATTGACCGTGAAGCGCCCTTCGCTTGTGCGGCACTGGCGTCCAGCGCCTTGCAACTGCAGCCTGCCCTGCCACTGCCCGGCCAGCCGATAATCCGTCTGCGCAGTTGCTTGCGCGCCCAACGTCAGCGCTTCCAAGCGCCAGCGCCATGGCCAACCCTCAACGCGCACCTGCCAGCCCTGCCCTTGAAACCCGAGCTGCGCATCGGCCTGCAAGCGCCAGGGCCGCACCGTCCATTGCACAGGCCCGGCAGGTCCAGCCTGGCGGGCCTGGCCGCGCCACAGGCTGCCGCTGACGTCATGCAGCGGCAGGCCAGCGACGCGTACTACCCAGGCGGCTGGCAGCTCTATCAGCAAAGTCAGGCAGAAGACCAGCCCGATCCATAGCATCCACCTGCGCCTCATGGTTGCACCAGCAGATCGAAATGCAGGCCTTTGGCATCCTGCTCCAGGCCCCACTGCAGCGGCCGAGTGCCTTCAGCCTGCAAGGCTTGCATCCAGCCTTGCAGCACACGCTCATCGGCCACCTGGCCGCGCAGTTGCCAGTTTGTACCTTGCGCCTGGACATCGACGAGTTCGATCTGCCTGGCCTGGGCCGACTGGCGCAACCGCTCCAGGCTTACCCCAGCGCCGCCGTGCAAAGCGCCAGCCTGCTCGGCCAGCACGCGCCACTGGCCAAGCTCACGCCACTGCCCCACGCCTTCGCGCAGTGCCAGAAACGCCAGCAAGGCGCCGATCAGGCACCAGGCAAGCGCCAGGCGATGGCGCTGAAACCAGTCTCGGCTCATGTTGCCGCTCCCAGATCGAACACCACCTGCGTTGACGGCGCGGTGCCTTGCACCTGCACAGCAGCCCCAGCGGCACTGGCCATTTCCTGCCATGGCGGCGCGCTCCCTTCGCCCTCAAGGCGCAGGTGCCAGCGCTGGCCGTCGAAACGTACCGCTTGCAGGCGCCAATCGGGGTGGTCTTGCAGCCAGGCTTGCAGGCGTGCCTGCAGGTCTTCGAGCTGGCGCATGCGCAGTTGCTGCTGCAATTCGCTTTCGCGCAGGCGTTTCAAGGCTTGGGCCGCCTGCCGGGGACTGGCCTGGGCGCCGGTTACCGCCAGCACTTGCCCACGCCATACTTGCACCTGGCGCCACTGCTGGCTGAGCCACAAACCGCCCCACACCACGGCCAACACCAGGCAGGCGGCAATCAGGCGCCGTTGCGGTGTCGGCACCGCAGGTAAAGAGCGCACCTGACGCGAGCGGTCGAACAGGCTTGGCAGCTTGTCCAGCGGCGCCAGCGTGGTCGGCCAGCGGCCCGCCAACATGACGCTGCTCAGTGCATTCCAGGGCTGCGGCGGCGGATCACCCAGCGCATCGGGCCACGCCAGCCAGTGCTCACGTCCCTCCTGCGTAACCCCCTGATAAATGCAAAGACCGGATGATCGCTGCCATCGCAGGGCCGAGCCCGGTTCGGCTCTGGCCAGTAACTGGAACTCGGCCCAACAGCGTTCGATCTGCAGCCCCCACTCGGTACATTGCCCTCGCCAGCTATCCAGCCGCTGGCGATCGACCGCCAGCAGGCGCAACTGCCCTGCCTGGCGAGAGAGGCAGGCGCATTGCACCTCGTCCGCACCCTGCAGCAAGTGATCTTCCAGCAGCAGCGGCCACTCATCACGCTTGAGCCCGGGCGGTGCGGCCAGCTGAAACTGGCTGCAGTGCTCGCCAGGCATGATCAACGCAACCCGTGCGTGCAGGCCCGCCGGTGGCTCGCCCTGCCCTTCGCGCTGGGCGACCCCGTTTACCACCAACAGCCAGTCCCAGGTTTCACCCGGTCGCAGCAGCAACCAGGGCTGGGCCGGCGCACGTCGGCGCCATTCAAGCTTCATGAACGCCCCCACGGTAGGATGAAGGTGCAGTCATAGGGTGCTCCATCACGCTGCAGTTGCACGCGCACGCCACGGCCGGGATGCGCGGGTTGATCGGAAGGCCAGGGCAGCCAGCGGCCGCCCTGGTGATAAAGAACGTTGAACGCAGTGACCTGCCGCAGTTGCTCACGCACAACCCAACGCGGTTCGCTGGCGGCATACAGGTCTGCTGAAGTCTCCAGTATCAGGCGCTGATCATGGGCATCGAAACGCAGGCGCTGGCGCTGCAGCCGCGCGCCGCCTTCGGCCTCGGGCACGGCAGTGGCCGCCACCCACAACAATTGCTGGCGGTCGGCTTGCCAGTCGAGCCAGCGGCTGGCCAGAGGCAAGCGCTGTTCGTACACACGGCGCAGCACCGGGCTGTCGAAGCGCCGCTCCAGGGCCAGGCAAAACTCCAGCACGCCGGTCTCCTGCCGCGTGACCTGCAAGCGCTCGCGGACCTTGAGCCAGCCATTGACCAACGCGGCGAGCATCACTCCGAGCAAGGCAGTCAGCGCCATGGCCACCATCAGTTCGATCAGGGTCAAACCTGCCTGGCGCCGCTTCATGGGCGCTCCAGAAAGACCGTGTACTGGCCCAGCGGCAGGCGCTGGTCGCGGTCGGCGTACAGCTGCATCTCACCGCGGCGCAGATCGCGCACCCCGGTACGGCGCAGCTGCAGCTGCCAATGACAGGCCTGGCCGCCCTGGTTCAGCACGCCATCGGCCTGGTTACTGGCCGGCCAGTACTGCTCGACGGCGAAACGCGCCTGCAGTTCACGCGCGCACAGCACGCCAAGGCGGTGTTGCTGCACGCTGGCCTGCACCGCCAGGCGCTGGCGCAGGACCTGGCTGGTGATCACCGCCAGCAGCGCAGCGATCGCCAGAGCCACGGTCACTTCCAGCAAGGTGAAACCATGCTGCCGACGCTTCATGGTGACAACGCCGTGCGCAATTGACCATGGCGGTCCCACTCCCAACGCTGGCCACCCTCGGCCCAGCGCCACTGCACGGCGCCTGGCTGTGCCCAACCCTGCGGCGTGAACAGCAAGCGTGGCTGGCTAGCGGCAGGCCAGTCCGGACGCAGGCCCTTGGGCCAATCCCCCAGGCTGACGGCTTCGACCACCCAACCTTGACGTTCGCGGCGCACGAACTCCGGTCGCTGACCTGTCCAGCGCAGCCCGCGTAGTTGCCCGGCATGCCGGGCCAGCGCCGCCTGCGCGTGAACTTGCGCGGCCAAGCGCTGCAAGGCCTGGTCGCCGCTGGCTTTGCCGCTGTCGAGCCAGGCCACGGCAAGCCCGGTCATGAGCCCGGCGATGGCCAATACCACCAACAACTCGATCAGGCTGAAACCCCGCTGGTCAGGCATCGATTACAGCGCCCAGTTGCCCAGGTCGGCATCCTGCCCTTCGCCACCCGGCACGCCGTCGGCGCCCAGCGAATAGACATCGACCCGGCCATGCTCACCCGGCATGCGGTATTGGTACGGCGTGCCCCATGGGTCTTCCGGCAGGCGACGCACATAGCCGTCGCTGCGCCACGAACGCGGCAGCGGTTCCTGGGCCGGTTTTTTCACCAGTGCGGCCAGGCCCTGTTCATTGCTGGGAAACCGCAGGTTGTCCAGGCGGTACATGTCCAGCGCCTGCTCCAGCGTGGCCAGGTCGGCCATGACTTTCTGCTTCATGGCCTTGTCCTGGTTGCCGAGCACGCTGGGGGCGACCACGGCGATCAGCAGTCCGATGATGAAGATCACCACCATGATTTCCATGAGGGTGAAGCCGCGCTGGCGGTTGCGTCGATGCTGCATGGGGATACTCCTTGTCATCTACAGTTGCAGGCCCTGGTTGAGTTGCATGATCGGCAGCAGCACCGCCAGCACGATGAACAGCACGACGGCGCCCATCACCAGGATCATCAGGGGTTCGAAAAGCGCCATGGCGGTGTCCACCTGGCGGGCGAAGCCGCGCTCCTGATCATCGGCGACGCGTTCGAGCATGTCGGCCAGGGTGCCGCTGGCTTCGCCGCTGCCGACCATGTTCACCAGCAACGGCGGAAACTGCTGGCTGGCGTCCAGCGCGCGGTGCAGGCTGGTGCCGCCCTGCACTTGCTGGCGTACCTGTTCCATGGCCAGGCGGATGCGCCGGTTGCCGACGGTTTCGGTGGCCACTTGCAAGGCTTCGAGCAGGGCCACGCCGCTGCTGGTGAGGATTGCCAGGCTGCGTGCCAGGCGGGCGCTTTCCAGCACCTGAAACAACGCGCCGATGCGTGGCAGGCGTAACAGCAGGTCGTCGCGGCGCAAACACCAGTGCGGTTTACGCAGCAGCCAGCTGCCCAGCAGCGAGCTGAGGATTGCCAACCCCAGCAGCCAGGGGCCGGCCTGCACCAGTCCCTGGCTGATGCCGATCAGCAGTGATGTGATCAGCGGCAGGCTCTGCCCGGCATGGGCAAATTGTTCGGTGAGCTTGGGCACGACGAAGGTCATCAGGCCGATTACCACGGCCAGCGACACGCCCATCAACACGCAGGGATAGATCAAGGCAGTACGCGCCTTGTGCTGCTGGCGTTGCACCTGCTCCAGGTGATCGGCCAGGCGAGTCAGCACCTGGGCCAGCCGCCCGGAGCGCTCGCCGGCCTCGACCAACGCGCAGTACAAACCGGTGAACGGAGCACCCTGACGAGCCAGACTGCGGGCCAGCCCCAGGCCTTCGGCCAGCGAACCCCGCAGCGCCACCAGCACCGCGTGCAGAGCCGGCTGACGCAATTGGCGTTCGAGCGTGGCCAGGGCATCGACCAGCGGTATGCCGGCACCGGTCAGGGTCGCCAGCTGGCGGGTCAGCTCACACAGCTGGGCACGGCTCAGGCGCTGCCGGCGTGGTTGCCGGGTGCCACCGGCATCACGCTGCAACTGCCTGGCAAACAGGCCCTGCTCGCGCAGCAGCTGGCGCGCGTGGCGTTCCGTATCCGCCTGCAGGCTGGCTTTGTGAGTCTTGCCGGCAAGGTCGACGGCCTGGTAGCGAAAGGTCGGCATGGGTCAGCCCTCGACCACACGCAGCACTTCGGCCAGGCTGGTCTCGCCGCGGGCCAGACAGTCGCTAGCCATCGCCACCAGGCTCTGGCGGCGCTCGGCCAGGTAATCCTGCATCGCCAATTCGCTGGCACCGTCGTACAACAAGGCGATCAGCCCGGCGTCCAGCTCGATGAATTCATAGAGGCCCAGGCGGCCGACATAGCCGCTGCCCTGGCACTGCTCGCAACCCACCGGGTGATGGCTGCTGCCGAGCATTGCCAGCTCCGGCCACAGCGCGCGCTCGGCTGGCTGCAGCGGCTGCGCCACCGCGCAACTGCACAGGCGCCGCACCAGGCGCTGGGCCAGCACGCCGCGCAGGCACGAGGCGATCAGAAACGGCTCGATGCCCATGTCGCGCAGACGGGTGACCGCGCCCACCGCGCTGTTGGTGTGCAGTGTCGACAACACCAGGTGGCCGGTGAGGCTGGCCTGCACGGCGATCTGCGCGGTTTCCTGGTCGCGGATTTCGCCGAGCATGATCACATCCGGGTCCTGGCGCAGGATGGCGCGCAGGCCACTGGCGAAGGTCAGCCCGGCACGCGGGTTGATGGCGGTCTGGCCGATGCCGGCGATGGCGTATTCCACCGGGTCTTCGACGGTGAGGATGTTGCGGCTGCCGTCATTGAGGCTGTTCAGGCTGGCATACAGCGTGGTGGTCTTGCCCGAGCCGGTCGGGCCGGTGGACAGCACGATCCCGTTGGGGCGCGCCAGGCAACTGCGCAGGCCTTGCAGCACGGCAGCGGGCATGCCCAGGTTGCCCAGCGCCAGCAGGCTGGCCTGCTTGTCGAGCACACGCATCACTACGCGTTCGCCATGGATGCCGGGCAGGGTCGAGACGCGCACATCCACCTCTCTTCCGGCGGCACGCAAGGTGATGCGGCCGTCCTGGGGCTGGCGCTTTTCGGCGATGTCCAGCCGCGCCATGACCTTGATCCGCGACACCAGCATCGCCGACAGCGCCCGTGGCGGGCGCAGCACCTCGCGCAGGTGGCCGTCGACGCGCAGGCGCACCACCAGGCTCTGCTCGAAGGTCTCGATATGAATGTCCGAGGCGCGCAGGCGCAGGGCCTGGCCGAACAGGCCATTGATGAGGCGAATCACCGGCGCTTCGTCATCGCTTTCGAGCAGGTCTTCGATGCGCGGCATTTCGCTCATCAGGCTGTCCAGGTCGACCTGCTCGCCGATGCCTTCGATCAGCGCTGCGGTGGCGGCATCGCCGGCCTGGTACAACTGGCCGAGGCGCTCATCGAAGGCGGCAGGCTCCAGGTATTGCAACGTCACCGGACGGCCATGCACACGCAGCAGTTCCTGCAGTTGATCGCTGTCGGCATCGTGGCGCAGCCACAACTGCCAGCCCGCCTCGCCAGGGGCCATGGCCAGCCCGGCCTGGCGTGCCAGGCGATAGGGCAACATCACCAGTCACCGCCTTCAAGGCGCGCACGGCTGGCCGGGAACACCCGCAGCAGCTGGCCATCTTGTGCAAGGTCCGGCAGCTTCAGCGGGGTGGTCCGTTGCAGAGTGCGGTACTTGTCCTCGCTCAAGCCGGCCAGGCTCGGCCCGTCGCGCAGGATACGCGGGCGGATGAAGACCATCAGGTTCTGCTTGGTGTTCTTGCTGGCGTCGGAGCGGAACAGCCGGCCGAGATAAGGAATATCGCCCAGCCCAGGCACACGCTGGTCACTGGTGCTCAACTCGTCGCTGATCAGCCCGCCGAGAATCACCAGGCCGTTGTCCTCGACCATGACCTTGGTCTTGATCTCACGCTTGTTGGTGATCACGTCGCTGGCGGCGCTGGAGTCGGCGATCGACGAAACTTCCTGGACGATGTCCAGGCGCACGCTGTTGTCGATGTTGATCTGCGGTTTGATGCGCAGCTTGACCCCGACTTCCTTGCGCTCGATGGTCTGGTACGGGTTGGCGTTGTTCTGCGTCACGGAGCCGGTGACGAAGGGCACTTCCTGGCCGACCAGGATCGACGCCTCGGCGTTGTCCAGGGTCAGCAGGGTCGGCGTGGACAGCAGGTTGAAGCCGCTCTTGCCCTTGAGTGCGTTGATCAGCATGGCGAAGTTGAAGCCACCGCCGAAGTGGCCGATGCCGGCAGTGGCACCGGTGGTGGCCGACAGCAGGTCGCCGAGCGCCTCGTTGTCGCCGCTGGCAGCGGCGCCGGCGATATTGGCGATGTTTACCCCGTTGCTGCCGAAGTTGACGATGCCGGCGCCGAACTTTTCATCGGCGAACAGCCACTGCACGCCGAGCTCCTGGGCGCGGCTGTCAGAGACTTCGGCGATGATCGCCTCGACCACCACCTGGGCGCGGCGGATGTCCAGTTGCTCGACGATCGAGCGGTAGGCGGCCAGTTCGCTGTCGGGGCCGACCATGACCACGGCGTTGGTGCCTTCTTCGTATTCCAGGCGGATGCCCGAATCACTGGCGGCGGCCATTACCGGTTGGTCCTTGGCCTCACCCTCGCCCGTGGCTGCGCTGGGCGCGGCGCCTTCCTGGCTCAGGCCGCGCAGCACTTTGACCACCTCGCCGGCATTGGCATGGCGCAGGTAGATCACCTGGGTGTTGCTGCTTTGGCGGTTTTCGCTGGGCTGATCGAGCTGGCGCAACAGCGCCCTTACCCTGTCGGTGCTGCCACGCACCAGCAACGCATTGCTGCGCGGGTCGGCGACCACCTGGGTGCTGTCGGCGCCCTGCTCGCGAGCCAGCAGGCGAGTCAGCAACTGCGCGGTATCAGCTGCGCTGGCGTGGCGCAGCGGCATGACCTGCAACGGCTCGTCGCTGACCTGGTCGAGCTGACGCAACAGGCTGTCGATGCGTTCGAGGTTGCTGCGCCAGTCGGTGACCACCAGCAGATTGGCGGCGGGATACGGCGTGATCACGCCGACGCGGGGGTCGATCAACGGCTTGAGAATACCGAGCATCTGTTCGCTGGCGGCGTTGCGCACATTGAACACGCGGGTGGCCACGCCATCGCTGCCTTCGCTTTTCTTGCCGGCAGATTCGACCGGCACCGGCTCCAGCCGCGCGGCCTGGTCGGGGACGATCTTCACGCTGCCGTTGGGCAGGTCGACCGTGGCAAAGCCCTGGGCGCGCAGCTGGGCGAGGAAAATGTCGTAGATCGCATCGGCATCGTGGCGGTCGACGGTGCGCACGGTGACCTTGCCCTTGACCCGGGGGTCGACGATGAAGGTGGTGCCGGTGATACGCGACACGCTGTCGATGAATTCGCTCAGTTCGGTGTCGACGAAGTTCACCTCGTACAGCGGCGTGCCGTCATCGGCGAAGGTTTCCGGCTCCTCTGCCAAGGCCACGGTAAGCGCCAGGCTCAAGGCAGCGGCCACGCAATATTTCACCAGCATCGTTCATCCTTGCCGCTTGAAGCCGGTCACGACGGGGCGTGGCGGCCAGGGCAGGCGTTCGCGCCGCCCCTGGTTGTCGAAAATCAGGCCATCGGCGTCGATGTCCTGCAACACGATCCCCGGCGCCAGGCGCTGGCCACGGCCGAGAGTGCGTACCTGCTGGCCGTAGCGCAGCACCACTACGCTGGCCGACAGGGGTTGGGCCTTGAGGCCGCCGAGGTACTGCAAAGGCAAGCGGGTAAGCGCGATGGCGCCATCATCGGCCGGGGCCTGCCAATGGCCGACCAGCAACCCCGGCAACGGCGTGTCGACTGCGGCCGGAGGGCTGGCCGGTTGCGGCTGGCGCGCCAGTTGCAGCACGCATTGCGCGGCCAGCCAGCCGGCCAGGGTCAGCAGGCCACCGGTGAACAGACGCGAGGCGAGGTTCACGATATTGCCTGGCGCGGATGCCAGCCCGGGTGGCCTTGCACGTAGCGCACGTCGGGCAGTTGCAGGGCCGCCAGTTGCCAGCCTGGCCGCTGCCGGCCGAGCCAGGCCTCGACCCGCTGCCACAGCGGCTCGCCGGCCTTGGCCTCGAATTGCAGGCCAAAGGTGCGGCACTGGCCCTGCACCGGGGCCAGGCCGGTGATGCGTTTGCCTTGCGGGCTGTAGCTCACATCCCAGGCCTGGCCTTGCCAGCGTGGCAAATCCTGGCTGTTGTCCAGCAGCAGTGGGTCGCCGAACAATTGCTCGGCGGCGTTTTCCAGCACCTGCTCGACCTGTCGCGCAGGGGCCTCGACCACCGGCGCCGGGTAGCTGCCGGTGAGGCTGATCAGGTGTTCGCGGGTGATCGACTCACCGGCGGCCAGGGGATAGTCGTAGCGCAGGCCCGGCAACAGCACCGGCGTGCTGTTGTCATCGGTCAGGGCCTGATGCAGCAGGCGGTCCCAGCTGCCGCCACGCGTGTCGCGCCGCCACAGCGCCTGTGGGGCGCGCGCCAGCGGCTGGTCGAGCCAGGCCGCGTGGCCGGCGCGTTGCTGGCGCAACTCGGCGTGCAACTGGCTGGAGCGCAACTGCGCGGCGGGTGAGAGTTGCTGGGCCAAGGCCGGGAAGAAACGCCCATCGAATTGCCATTGCCCCGCCACTTGCTGGCAACGCAGGCGAAAGGCGCCGCTGCCACGGCAGCCGGCGAACAAGACCGGGACGCGACGGCCGCTCGATTGCGTGGCCTGGACGGGGGTCGGCCACAGGTCCTGGCCACGCGCACAAAGCAGTACATCGATCTGCGCCACCCGCTCAGCCAGCCACAGCCCCGGGCCAGTACCGACATCGGCCAGCGCCACCACCAGGTCCGCTTCGCGACGCGCCTGCTCGAATGTGGGCAACAACGATTGGTACCACTGTTTGAGGGAAGCTTTCTGGTCCTGGGCATATGGGTCGGTGACCCCGACCACGGCGATGCGCGCGCCGCCCCGTTCGAAGATTTTCAGAGGCTCCAGCCCCAGGTTCTTGCGCTGTTCGTCAGCAATCCCGGCGCCCAGGGTGACAGCAGAAGACTGGCGATACAGCCCCGCACTGCGCTGCGGCCAGAGCACGCGCTCATCGCTGCTGACCCGCACTTCACTGCCCAGCAGTTGGCTGCCCTGCACCCCGCTCTCACCCTGGGTCAGGTAGGCCAGGCCGCTGCCATTCCAACCCTGGCCATTCTCCAGCGTCAGGCTGTTGCCTGCCCCCGCCTCGCCGCGCAATTGTTCAAGCAGGGCCGCCAGCACGGCATAACCACCCAGTTGCGCCGTGGTGGCCAGATTGGCGTCCAGCAAGGGAGCCAGTTGCGGGTAAGCCAGGCTGGCGCTGGCGCCGGTCATCCACGGTGCCCGGCCCAAGTGGCTGACCGGGCCCAGGCGCGTCGCCGGCACCACGGGAAGGCCGGGTTGCCGTGCATCGAGGGTGTCGGCCACGTACAGCAGGTCCAGGCTTGCGTTACCACGATTCTGGCCTGGGAAGGCCGAACAGGCGCCGAGCAACGGTGCCAGCGCACCGACACCCATCCAGCTGATCACTTCGCGCCTGTTCACACTGCTTGCCATCGGGCCCGCCATCCTTAACCGAGTTCTCTTTGGGCCCCGGATGTTGCGGCGTTGGCATGACAGTTTGATGGCAGAAATCGGACAGTCATTCCAAATTGATATGGCCGCCTTCGTAGTAAGAACTTACAGTTTTAAAAGGGTGGAAATATTTCTGCCAATCAATCATCACACTTGCGCTCTAAAGTCGCGGTTTCCTCTAACTCAGCCACTAATAAGGACACCCTGATGAGTCGAGAATCCGGCGATAACCTGGACCGCAACCTGAGCGGCAACCTGCCGATGGCCAGCGTCATGGACGCTTACCTGAGCCGTCGCAGCGTGATGCGCGGCAGCCTCGGCGCCGCGATCGCCATGATCGCCGGTACCGGCCTGAGCGGTTGTTTCGACGGTGGTGGCGGTTCCGACAACGACGACCCGGTCACCGAACCGCCTGTGACCGAGCCACCGGTAACCGAGCCCGAGCCCGAACCGAAAATGGCTCTGGGCTTCCAGTCCATCCCGGGCTCGCGCACCGACGCCTGCGTGGTCGCCGCCGGCTACAGCGCCTATGTGCTGGCGCCGTGGGGCACGCCGATCAACAGCAACGGCAACCCATGGAAATCGGACGGCAGCAACACCTCGACCGACCAGGCCAACGCCATGGGCATGCACCATGACGGCATGCACTTCTTCCCCATCAACGGCAGCTCCGAAGACGGCTTGCTGGCAATCAACTTCGAATACATCGATGCCGCTGCCCTGCACCCCAACGGCCCGACCACCGACGTCAGCGGCAAGCGCCCGGCCGAGGAAGTGCGCAAGGAGATCAACGCCCACGGCGCCGGTGTGGTGCGCCTGCAGAAGCTCAACGGCCGCTGGCAGGTGGTCGACAACGACCCGCTCAACCGCCGCTTCACCACCGCCTCGCGCATGGAAATCACCGGCCCGCTGCGTGGCACCGACCACGTCAAGACCAAGTACTCGGCGGCCGGCACCCATTGCCGCGGCACCAACAACAACTGCGGCAACGGCTACACGCCGTGGGGCACTTACCTGACCTGCGAAGAGAACTGGCCAGGCATCTTCGTCAACAAGGGCACCCGCCCTGAAGATCAGCGCCGCATCGGTGTCGGCACCTCCAGCGGCCAGTACAAGTGGGAGAGCGCCGCCGGTGACAGCACCGAAGTGAGCGACGAGTTCGCCCGTTTCGATGTGACGGTCAAGGGCGCCAGCGCCACCGACGACTACCGCAACGAAGCCAGCACCTATGGCTACATCGTCGAGATCGACCCCTACAACAGCAGCACTCTGGCCACCAAGCGCACCGCCCTCGGCCGCTTCCGCCACGAAGGCTGCTGCCCGGGCCTGCCGGTAGCCGGCAAGCCGCTGGTCTGGTACATGGGCGACGACTCCAACAACGAGTACCTGTACAAGTTCGTCTCCACCGCCGTGTGGGATGCCGCTGACGCCACCCCCGCCGACCGCCTGGCCACGGGTGCCAAGTACATGGACCAGGGCAAGCTCTACGTGGCCCGCTTCAATGCCGACGGCACGGGCGTGTGGCTGTTGCTCGACGTGGCCACCCCGACCACCACCGGCAGCACCCTCGGCGCGCTCTATGGCGACCTGCCGGGTATCATCCTCAATACCCGTGGTGCAGGCGATGCAGTAGGCGCAACGCCGATGGACCGCCCGGAATGGACGGCGGTCAACCCGCTCAATGGCGATGTCTACCTGACCCTTACCAACAACAGCGCACGCACCCCGGAAAAGGTCGACGCCGCCAACCCGCGTGGCCCGAACCGCCACGGCCATATCATTCGCTGGCACGACAGCGACGACCAGCTGAGCTTCACCTGGGACATCTTCGTGTTCGGCGCCAACGCCGCCGGTACGGCGGACATCAACCGCTCGGGCCTGACCGAACTCAACCAGTTCGCCAGCCCCGACGGCATGAGCTTCGATAGCCGTGGCGTGCTGTGGTTCGAGACCGACAACGGTGAGACTACCCTTACCGACTACACCAACGACCAGTTGCTGGCGGTGATTCCGACCGACCTGGTGGATGGCGCTGGCAAGCAGGTGCCGGTCAATGCGCAGAACCAGGTAGACCTGCGTCGCTTCTTCGTCGGGCCGAACGGCTGCGAGGTGACCGGGATCGCGTTCTCGCCGGATAACAAATCGATGTTCGTGAATATCCAGCATCCAGAGAACTGGCCGTATACCGACAGGGCCACGGATGTGACCCCGGCAGGTGCCACGGTTCGGCCGCGGGCTTCGACGGTGGTGATTCAGCGGGATGATGGCGGGGAGATCGGGACTGCCTGATCCATCATTGTCAATGGGGCCGCTTTGCGGCCCTTTCGCAGCCTGACAACTTATTTGATAATTTTGGTAAGTTGCCAGGCGCTAGTTATTGTAATGTTAATACAGTGCTTGGCGATGAACCCTTGTATTAATGGAAACATACCTAAGCTCGACCTGATAAATTTTCTCCTTATGAATATTGCTTTTTATTTTTTTTATTTTACTTACACTAAACAGCGTCCCTGGCAAAGCAATCACTTCTTTAACGGTTGAGCCGATTCCTGCCATTTTAGCCGTGCTGACACCTTTCTTACTCAGGGACGACTTAAGGTCATCATAAGCCTCGCTTGACAATAGGCCTTCTTTAAATGCGTCACTTGGGGTTTCACTCAATTTAAACAGCACCGGATACTGTTCGCCCTTGCTTGAAGAGTCAATAAATGTGCGCGACACCATATCGCTTTCACTAGAGAAGGAGAGTTGATGGGATTGCAGATATGATCCTACCTTTAGGCTTTCAAACATATCTTTCGGCAAGGTTGTGCCACGGTAAATTACCTTTCCACCGCTATAATTAGAAAGTTTATCAATGGAGAAAAGAAAGTTACCCGTAACTGTCTCACTATCCCCCATTTTATAAAGGTCAGATGGAAGGTTATCGGGCTCCGGCAGGCCCTGTTTACCTGAGGTAAAATTATACCTGATGGTATTTTGCGGGTATTGCCCTTCTGAAATGGCTTTTTTGTGCTGCCTTATTTGACCAGGCGTCAGACTTATGCTGGTTATGCTGATTCTTTCACTCGCCGGTTCTTCCAGATTGTCGGGTTCCTGAGAAACTGTTGTTATTCCCTGTTCTCTACTGCGAAAACTGGTCAAACTTTTTAGCATACGGCCGTCATCATCAAAGTAGGTAACAGGATTATTCGCAACCATTCTGAACAGGTTCAACCCGTCTACCGTCCCCGCCGGATCCGCACTCAACCACCGCCCCACCCACGGTTGGTAGTAGCGATAACCGTAGTAATACAACCCCGTTGCATCCCGCTCCTTACCCGAGTACCGGATGGTTTTGTAATCCGCCTCCACTTGGCTGCGCGCCGTCCATACCGCCGTCCCGCCGTACGGGTAGTACTCCTCCTGGCTGATCACATTGCCGCTGCCATCCACCTCCAGGCCGCTGCTGCCCACCAGGTTGTCGTAACTGTAGCGCGCCTGATTGTTACCCATGCCCGCCGGGAGGCCGGATACCCAGTACAGTACCCGCACCTGCGCCTGGCCGGCTTCGCCCACCGTAACAACTTGCATGTTTTCCGTTTCCGTACCGCCATTTGCAGTCGTCCTCAGTTCCAGCCCCGGCAGGTACAACACACGCTGCGTCTGCGTGCTGCCGCTGGTCTGCTGGCTGCTCACCTTGAGGAGGCGCTGGCTGCCGGCGTCATTACGGTAGAATTCGCTATCGGACGCCTGTCCCTCGCGCACCACCGGTGTTACCTGTTGCAGCTCTCCCCGCGGGGTCCAGGCCAGGGTTTGTCCCGGCTGCAACTGGTACTGATGGCCGCCGGCATCGAACAGGGCATCGACCGCTGATGGGGTCTCTGTGAGAGTGCTCAGTACTGCTCGGTTGCTGCGGTCCGAGACCGTGATGGCGGTGGTGTAATTGTTGCTCGTCGCCGGTGCGCTATGGCGTATCTGCGTCAGGTTGCCGCCGGTGTCGTAGCTGTAGGTGCGGGTGTAGTTGGTGTAGGTCGAGTTGTCGGCAGGCAGGGGGACGATGGCCAGCGGTAGGTGGCTGCCCTGCTGACCGCTGCTGGCCATCTCGCGCCCGGTGGCGCTGACCAGTTGGTACAGGGTGTCGTAGACATAGGTGTTCTCCGGCACCACTTTCTGGTTGCGCCAGAACCGAGTGGCCTCGGCATCGTTGCTGATATGCAACACATTGCCCACCGGGTCATAGTCATAACGCAGGTCCTGCAGCACCTTCGCCTCGGCGGCATGGCCGCAGGGGCGTTCCGTTTTGATCGCCACCAGGCGCTGGGTTTCCGGCTCGTAGCTGTAGCTGGTCACTACGCCGTTGCCGTGTTCTTCGCGCAGCTTCTGCCCGGCCGCCGAGTACGTCAGGGACTTCACGATAACCTGCTCCTGACCGTCTTTCAGCGTCAACCAACTGCCCTTGAGCTGGCCAGCCACATCGTAGGCCAGGCGCTGCCCATTCCCCTGGGCATCGGTACTGGTCTGCAGGCCTCCCTGGGCATCGGCGGTATTGAGCGTGGTGAAGCATTCGCTGGCCAACAGGTCGTTCCAGGCCGACTCGTCCTCCCCCTGCCAGTCGGCGGTCGCCGTATCAGGTAGCAACTGGCGGGTAACCGACAGTGGTCCCCCGGTCAGCGCCAGGCTGTCGAGCTGATTCAGTCCGGCGGTGTCGTAGTGACGCACGCACTGCCCGGCCAGGTTCAGAGCCTGCTCGGACGGGGTGTTGCCGGCCCAGACCCGGCGTTCGGTAATGCGTAGTGCTTCCCCAGCTGGTTGCTCCATGACCGCCAGCAGACGGCCGGGCAGCATATCCGCCTCGTAGCGCCTGGTGTAGGTGACCCCAGTAGCACTGACCGCCAGCAGCGGACGACCAGCGATGTCGCTCAGGGCCACGGTGGTGCCGGCATCCACGCTATCGCTACGCAAAGGGGTACCGACCAAGTCTGACTGGTAGGTGAAGTTTGGGCTACCGGCATCCAGCAGCCGCGGGTCGACGCTGCTGGCCAGGAAACCGCGCAGATCATAGTGCTGGCGGGTGATACGTTCGTCGGTGGCCGAGGGAGTATCGGGATGGCGGTGGTACTGCAGGGTGCGGATCGTCAGGCTGCGGTTGTCAAACACCTGCACCGTCGGGGTGCCGGTGTGCAGGGAGGTGGCAGTGGGAGTGGTCATGGGCGACTCTCCAAAAGGCCCGGCTCAACGCCGGGCCAGGTAGGTCAGGATCCTGTCGTATCGTTTCTAATGAAACTGGCAAAAATGCTAGGTATCTCGGGCTTGCCAAATACTTCTATCAATCGCCGCTGGTGTCAGTCCGGCAGGTGCCACGGTGCAGCCGCGGGCTTCGACGGTGATGATCCAGCGAGATGATGGCGGGGAAACTCGGACCGTTTGATGGGTTGCCGGGCAGTCAGCCTTTGGCTGGCTGTACCGGCCCTTTCGCGGGGCAAGCCCGCTCCCACAATGATCGTGTTGATCATCCTGTGGGAGCGGGCTTGACCCGCGAAAGGGCTATTAAGGTTCACCAGAGCATCGGCTCGCGACTCTTCACCCGCACTTGCTGCGCCGGCACCCGCGCATGCCATTGCACCACCCCCAGCGCCTCCACCTGAAACTCGCTGCGCATGGTCCTCCCCTGCTCCTCAAACGACAGCTGCAACAGAAAATGCCCACTGTTGAGCAGCAACCCCTCGCTCAACCGCTCGAACGTCTCGTCATCCACCGCTCCCAACGCCTGGCGCAACGCCGACGCATCCTCATATCCAGACGCCGGCCGGCCACTGATGATTCGGCTCAGCAGCGAGCGCGAATAACGTCCTTCATACAACGCATCGAGCAACGGCAGATGCTCCAGGCCCAGGGCATTGGCATTCAGGCGCCAGCCCGTGGTCTGCGGCAACGCACACAGCATCGGGTAGCGGCTTTGTCGCGCAGCATCCGGTACCAGCAGCAGGTTCAGTTCACTGGTTTCCAGCATCGGCTGGTTGGCAGCCAGGCGTGGTGGTTGCTGACGCAGGTACTGGTTGCTTTCGGCGCCCTGCAGGCGCGCATCGCTGTCGCTGTCGAGCCAGTCGGCCAAGGCGTCGACCAGGCGTTCAGCCGCCATGTCGTCGCCCAGCAGGTACCGCAGCTGGCGCTCAGCCCGCTCGCCATCGGCCCCCAGCAACGCATTGACGTTGAAGCAGGTGTGCTGGTCGCGCACCCGCAGTTGCGCCTGGCCCGCACCAAAATCGTAGGTCAGCGGCTGCCCGCGCAACGCCTGCCAGAACAACGGGCTAAGGCGCCAGGCAGGGTCGCGCAAGGCTTGCTCGGCATACGCCAGCCCGGCCTGTTCCATGGCCCGTACTTGTACCCGCTGGCGCAAAAGCTGCACGTCATCGACCTGCCGTCGACCATCCTCCACCAGCCAGGCCATGCCCGCAGCGAGCATTGCCAGCACCACCATCACCATCAGCAGTGCCGCGCCCTGTTGTCGCTTGCCGCCCATCCTGCAACCACCCTTGCGCTCGATCGAGGCGCCAGTCAACACCCGGGTTGTTGCAGTTGGATGGCAATCGCCTTGCATTCATGTTGGCGTCATCTGCGCGAGGCAGGATTGGCCTTTCTTTTCATGACCTTACAGGAGTAGTTGGTATGGGTGGCATCGGCATCTGGCAACTGGTGATCGTACTGTTGATCGTGTTTCTGCTGTTTGGCACCAAGCGCCTCAAGGGCCTGGGCAGCGATGTCGGCGAAGCGATCCAGGGCTTTCGCAAATCCATGGGCGGTGAAGGCGAAACCACTACACCGCCCGCTGCTCAAGTACAGCAGCCACCTTTGACCAGCCAAGCGGCACCACAGCCCCAAGCGGAACGGCAGGCCTGATGTTCGAGGTAGGTTTCAGCGAGCTGCTGCTGGTGGGCATCGTCGCCTTGCTGGTCCTCGGCCCGGAGCGCCTGCCTGTGGCGGCGCGCACAGTGGGGCGGGGGCTTGGCCAGGCGCGTAGGGCGATGCACGGTTTACGCGCACAGATGGAACGTGAAATAGACATGCCCAATCTGGACAGCGCGCCACTGCAACGTCTTGAACAGGAAATCCGCCAGGGCATCAGCCTTGAGGCAGAACCGGTCAACCTGACTCGGGAGAGCACCTCATGAGCATTGCCCTGGACCCTGCTGCACGCATGCCGCTGACCGACCACCTGCGCGACCTGCGCAAGCGCCTGATGCGTTGCCTGCTGTTGATCGCGGTGGTGTTCGCTGGGCTGTTTCCCTTCGCCCAGCAACTCTACACACTGATCTCCGAACCGCTGCGCCGCTTTCTCCCGGAAGGCGCCAGCATGATCGCAACCAGCGTCACTTCGCCGTTTCTCACGCCTTTCAAGTTGACCGCGATGTGCGCGCTGTTCGTGGCCATGCCGCTGCTGCTGCACCAGGCCTGGGGCTTCCTGGCACCGGGGCTGTATCGCCGCGAGCGGCGCATTGCCCTGCCGTTGCTGGTGTCGAGCATCGTGCTGTTCTACGCCGGCATGGCGTTCGCGTTCTACCTGGTGTTCCCGATGATGTTCGGTTTCTTTGCCAGCGTGACGCCGGATGGCGTGGCGATGATGACCGACATCAGCCAGTACCTGGACTTCATCCTGGCGCTGTTCCTGGCGTTCGGCCTGGCGTTCGAGATCCCGGTGGCGACGTTCATCGTGGTCTGGGTGGGGTTGGCCGATGTGGCCACGTTGCGGCGCAGCAGGCCCTACGTGATCGTCGGCTGCTTTGTGGTGGGGATGATTCTGACGCCGCCGGATGTGTTTTCGCAGACGATGCTGGCGGTGCCGATGTGGGTGCTGTTCGAGGTGGGGCTGTTGGCTTGCTGCTGGCTAAAACGGCCTCTTCGCGGGGCAAGCCCGCTCCCACAGGAGTCTCACAAGATTCCGGACCTGTGATATCCCTGTGGGAGCGGGCTTGCCCCGCGAAGAAGCTGATGCAGTCTAGAAGTCGGCGAGGCGCCAGACTTCATAGGCCGGCGTCTCGTACGGATGGCTCTGCTTGAGCGCAGCGACGACCTGAGCGATCAGGTCGTCAGCCACCACCAACTCCACCTTCCACTCCTCGACCACCTCAACCTGACCGGTTTTCCCGAGGAACGGCTGGCTGCCGTCCAACGGGCGAAACTGGCCCTGGCCGAGGGTTTGCCAGGCGCAGTGGTCGTAGTCGCCGATACGCCCGCCACCGGCGGCGAACACGGCGGCCTTGACCACGTCGACGTGGCTGGCCGGGACGAAGAAGGCGAGCTTGTACACCCGCTTAGTTCACCCAGACGCGCGCGTTGCGGAACATACGCATCAGCGCGGCGTCTTCCTGCCACTCATCCGGGCGCCAGGAGTTCTGCACGGCGCGGAACACACGCTCCGGGTGCGGCATCATGATGGTCACGCGGCCGTCGCGGCTGGTCAGGCCGGTGATACCGCGCGGCGAGCCGTTCGGGTTGGCCGGGTAGGCTTCGGTGACCTTGCCGTGGTTGTCGACGTAGCGCAGGGCCACGCAACCGGACAGGTCGGCTTCCAGCAGTGCCTCTTCGCTGGCGAACTCGGCATGGCCTTCACCGTGGGCAATGGCGATCGGCATGCGCGAACCGGCCATGCCCTGCAGGAAGATCGAGTTGGACTTCTGCACCTCGACCATTGCCACGCGGGCCTCGAATTGCTCCGAGCGGTTGCGCACGAAGTGCGGCCAGTACTCGGTGCCCGGAATCAGCTCGTGCAGGTTGGACATCATCTGGCAACCGTTGCACACGCCCAGGGCGAAGCTGTCGGTACGCTCGAAGAAGGCCTGGAAGGCATCACGGGCACGGGCGTTGAACAGCGCCGACTTGGCCCAGCCTTCACCGGCACCCAGCACGTCGCCGTAGGAGAAGCCACCGCAGGCGACCAGGCCTTTGAAGGCTTCGAAGTCGACACGGCCGGCGAGGATATCGCTCATGTGCACGTCGATGGCGGCGAAGCCGGCGCGGTCGAAGGCGGCAGCCATCTCGACCTGGCCGTTGACGCCCTGCTCGCGCAGGATCGCCACTTGCGGACGCACGCCTTTCTTGATGTAGGGCGCAGCGATGTCTTCGTTGACGTCGAAGCCAACCTTGACCGACAGGCCCGGGTTGTCTTCTTCGAGCAGCGCGTCGAACTCCTGGTCGGCGCAGTCGGCGTTGTCGCGCAGGCGCTGGACCTGGTAGCTGGTTTCGGCCCACTGGCGCTGCAGCATGCGGCGGTCGTCGTCGAACAGCACTTCGCCATTCAGGCTGATGGACACTTCGGCGTTGTTGACCGGCTTGCCGATCACCGCCACGCAACCCTCACCCAAGCCTGCGGCGCTGAACTGCGCCAGCACGTCCGGGGTGGCATCCTGGCGAACCTGGATGACCGCACCCAGCTCTTCGTTGAAGAGGATGGCCGGCACGTCCTTGCGGTTGTCAGTCAGCGGGTCGAGCTGCAGGTCGAGGCCGCAGTGGCCGGCGAAGGCCATTTCCACCACGGTGGTCAGCAGGCCGCCATCGGACCGGTCGTGGTAGGCCAGCAGGTGGCCATCGGCGTTCAGGCCCTGGATCACGGCGAAGAAGGCCTTGAGGTCTTCGGCGTCGTCGACGTCTGGTGCCTGGGCCGCGATCTTGCCGTGGGTCTGGGCCAGGATCGAGGCGCCCATGCGGTTCTTGCCGCGGCCCAGGTCGATCAGGATCAGGTCGGTTTCGCCCTTGTCCATGCGCAGTTGCGGGGTCAGGGTGTTGCGGATATCGGTGACCGGGGCGAAGCCGGTGATGATCAGCGACATCGGCGAGGTAACGCTCTTCTCGACGCCCTCTTCGCTCCACTTGGTCTTCATCGACATCGAGTCTTTGCCGACCGGAATGGTGATGCCCAGCTCCGGGCACAGCTCCATGCCGACTGCCTTGACGGTGTCGTAGAGGCGGGCGTCTTCACCTGGGTGGCCGGCAGCGGACATCCAGTTGGCCGACAGTTTGATGTCGGACAGTTTCTCGATCTGCGCGGCAGCCAGGTTGGTCAGGGTCTCGCCGATCGCCATGCGGCCGGAGGCCGGGGCGTCGAGCAAGGCCAGCGGCGTGCGCTCGCCCATGGCCATGGCTTCACCGGTGTAGACGTCGAAACTGGTGGCGGTGACGGCGCAGTCGGCCACCGGAACCTGCCACGGGCCGACCATCTGGTCGCGGGCGACGAGGCCGGTGATGGTGCGGTCGCCAATGGTGATCAGGAAGCTCTTGCTGGCCACAGCCGGGTGGTTCAGGACGCGCTGAACAGCGTTGTCCAGGTCCAGCTCGCTCGGGTCGAAGTCATCGCCCAGCTCCGCTTCGCGGGTGACCGAGCGGTGCATGCGCGGCGGCTTGCCCAGCAGCACGTCGAGCGGCATGTCCACCGGGGTGTTGCCGAAGTGGCTGTCGCTGACGGTCAGGTGCGGCTCTTCAGTCGCTTCACCGACCACGGCGAACGGGCAGCGCTCGCGCTCGCAGATGGCCTGGAAGCGCTCGAAGTCGACCGCGCTGACAGCCAGCACGTAACGCTCCTGGGATTCGTTGCTCCAGATTTCGTGCGGGGCCATGCCCGGCTCGTCGTTGGGCACGTTGCGCAGCTCGAAGCGGCCACCGCGGCCACCGTCGTTGACCAGCTCTGGGAAGGCGTTGGAAATGCCGCCGGCGCCGACGTCGTGGATGAAGGCGATCGGGTTTTCGTCACCCAGCTGCCAGCAGCGGTCGATGACCTCCTGGCAACGGCGCTCCATTTCCGGGTTTTCGCGCTGCACCGAGGCGAAGTCCAGGTCGGCGGAGCTGGCACCGGTGGCGACCGACGAAGCGGCGCCGCCGCCCAGGCCGATCAGCATGGCCGGGCCACCGAGCACGATCAGCTTGGCGCCGACGGTGATCTCGCCCTTCTGCACGTGGTCTTCACGGATGTTACCCATGCCGCCGGCGAGCATGATCGGCTTGTGATAGCCGCGCACTTCTTCGCCGTGGGGGGTGTTGATGCTTTGCTCGAAGGTACGGAAGTAACCGGTCAGTGCCGGGCGACCGAATTCGTTGTTGAACGCAGCGCCGCCCAGCGGGCCTTCGATCATGATGTCGAGGGCGTCGACGATACGCTCCGGCTTGCCGTAGGCCTGTTCCCATGGCTGCTCGAAGCCCGGGATACGCAGGTTGGAAACGGTGAAACCGGTCAGGCCGGCTTTTGGCTTGGCGCCACGGCCGGTGGCACCTTCGTCGCGGATTTCGCCGCCGGAGCCGGTGGAGGCGCCGGAGAACGGGGCGATGGCGGTCGGGTGGTTGTGCGTCTCGACCTTCATCAGGATGTGCACCGGCTCCTGCACCGCGCCGTACTGGCGGGTCTCAGGGTTCGGGAAGAAGCGGCCGGCGACGTTACCGACGATCACCGAGGCGTTGTCCTTGTAAGCGGACAGCACGCCTTCGCTGTGCATCTGGTAGGTGTTCTTGATCATGCCGAACAGGCTTTTTTCCTGCGCCTGGCCGTCGATGTCCCAACTGGCGTTGAAGATCTTGTGGCGGCAGTGCTCGGAGTTGGCCTGGGCGAACATCATCAGCTCGATGTCGTTCGGGTTGCGCTTGAGCCCCTGGAACGCGTTGACCAGGTAGTCGATCTCGTCTTCGGCCAGGGCCAGGCCCAGGTCGATGTTGGCCTTGGCCAGGGCTTCGCGGCCACCTTTGAGGATGTCGACCGAGGTCATCGGCTTGGGCTGGGCATGGCTGAACAGGTCGGATGCCTGCTCCAGCTGGGCCAGCACGCGCTGGGTCATGCGGTCGTGCAGCTCGGCTGCGACAACGGCGGCATCGGCATCGCTCAGGTCACCGGCGACGTAGTAGGCGATACCGCGCTCCAGGCGCTGGATCGACTGCAGGCCGCAGTTGTGGGCGATGTCGCTGGCCTTGGATGCCCAGGGCGAAATGGTGCCCAGGCGCGGCACGACCAGGAACAGGCGGCCGGTCGGCTCCTGCACCGGCACGCTCGGGCCGTACTTGAGCAGACGGCCCAGCACCTGCTGCTGGTCGGCGGTCAGCTCGCCGTCGACATCGGCGAAGTGGGCAAATTCGGCATACAAACCAGTAACAGCGGGGACTTTCTGGCTCAGTTGCTCGAGTAATTTACCGTGGCGAAAGGCAGAAAGGGCAGGAGCGCCGCGCAGGATCAACATCGTCGGGACAGCCTCAGGAAGGGGTGTGCTTAGAGGCCGTGCATTCTAGCCTAATTCAACGGCTTTCGGCACCCGCCAGAAGCCAATGCTGCCGGGCGGTGGAACCGGACTTCGAGGTCAAAAAAACCGGTGCCGGGCTTCAGCTGCTACCAGACAAGCAATTGGATGTCGAGATATGGCGGGCTTCATCCTTTGCGTATACTGCAAGCTATGTTCGCCCACACTGCTTTGCGCCAGCGTTGCGCCAAATGGCTTTTCGCAACCGGACTCTTTCTGCTGCTCGGTGCCTGCGTTGAAAAACCCAGCACCCTCGAGCGCGTGAAGGAGGATGGCGTGCTGCGCGTGATCACCCGCAACAGCCCGGCTACTTACTTCCAGGACCGCAACGGCGAAACCGGCTTCGAATACGAGCTGGTCAAGCGTTTCGCCGATGATCTGGGGGTCAAGCTGGAGATCGAGACCGCCGACAACCTCGACGAGTTGTTCGACGACCTGCGCAAACCGTCCGGTCCAGTGCTGGCGGCAGCCGGCCTGGTCACCAGCGAGCGGCGCAAGGCCCAGGCGCGATTCTCCCACCCGTACCTGGAAGTCACTCCGCAAGTCATCTACCGCAATGGCCGTTCGCGCCCGACCGACCCCAAGGGCCTGGTGGGCAAGAAGATCATGGTGCTCAAGGGCAGCAGCCATGCTGACCAGTTGGCCGATCTGAAGCGGCAGTACCCAGGCCTGGAATATGAAGAGTCGGACGCAGTCGAGGTGGTCGACCTGTTGCGCATGGTCGATGAAGGGCAAATCGACCTGACCCTGGTCGATTCCAACGAGCTGGCGATGAATCAGGTGTACTTCCCCAACGTACGCGTGGCCTTCGACCTCGGCGAAACCCGCGACCAGCGCTGGGCGGTGGCCCCTGGCGAAGACAACAGCCTGCTCAACGAAGTCAACGAGTTTCTCGACAAATCGCAGAAGAACGGCACTCTGCAGCGCCTGAAAGACCGCTATTACGGCCATGTCGACGTACTTGGCTACGTCGGCGCCTACACCTTCGCCCAACACCTGCAGCAGCGCCTGCCCAAGTACGAAAAACATTTCAAAAGCTACGCCAAGGTCGAGCAGGTCGACTGGCGCCTGCTGGCAGCGATCGGTTACCAGGAATCCATGTGGCAGCCGGAAGTCACCTCCAAGACCGGCGTGCGCGGCCTGATGATGCTCACCCAGCGCACGGCCCAGGCCATGGGCGTGTCCAACCGGCTGGACCCGAAACAGAGCATCCAGGGTGGCGCCAAGTACTTCATGCTGATCAAGGAACAGCTCGACGACAGCATCAAGGAACCGGACCGCACCTGGTTCGCCCTGGCTGCCTACAACGTCGGCAGTGGCCACCTGGAAGATGCCCGCACCCTGGCCCGGCGCGAGAAGCTCAACCCGAACAAATGGCTGGACGTGAAGAAGATGCTGCCGCGCCTGTCGCAGAAGCAATGGTTCCGCCAGACCAAGTACGGCTATGCCCGCGGCGGCGAGCCGGTGCATTTCGTGGCCAACATCCGCCGCTACTACGACATCCTCACCTGGGTGACCCAGCCGCAGCTCGAAGGCCAGGTGGCCGAGGGCAATCTGCATGTGCCGGGAGTCAACAAGGACAAGCCGACCGAGCAGTCGCCGCCGATGTGAAACTGCACGGGCCTCCTCGCGGGACAAGCCCGCTCCCACAGATGTTGCGCATATCCTGTGGGAGCGGGCTTGTCCCGCGAAGAGGCCAGACCAGGTTAACCCTTTGTCCGCCGAGCCTTGAAGAATTCGCTAAGGATCTGCCCGCACTCCTCCGCCAGCACCCCGCCCTCGACCATCACCCGATGGTTGAGAAAGCCCTGCCCGAAGAACTGCCCCTGGCTTTGCACGATGCCGGCTTTGGGCTCCAGCGCGCCATACACCACCCGCGCCACCCGCGAATGCACGATCAACCCCGCACACATGCTGCAGGGTTCCAGCGTCACATACAGCGTGCTGCCCGGCAGCCGGTAGTTGCTGGCGGATTTCGCCGCCGCGCGGATGGCGACCATTTCGGCGTGGGCACTGGGGTCGCTGTCGAAGATGGGCCGATTGAAGCCCTGCCCGATCACTTGACCATGCTGCACCAGCACCGCCCCCACCGGCACTTCGCCCATGGCCGCGCCCTCGGCGGCCAAGGCCAGGGCCAGACGCATGAAATCCTGATCGCGGCTGCGATCGATGATCTGCGGGCGCATCAGACCACCGCAATCGCGGCCATCAGGCCGGTTTCCATGTGGTCGATGACGTGGCAGTGGAACATCCAGGTGCCTGGGTTATCCGCCACCAAAGCTACCTGGGCGCGTTCGTTCTTGCCCAGCAGGTAGGTGTCGGTGAACCACGGCTCGACGATCTTGTGGCGGTTGGAGGCGATTACCTTGAAGCTCATGCCATGCAGATGGATCGGGTGTTGATACTGGGTCATGTTCTTCAGCTCGAAGATGTAGCTCTTGCCCTTCTGCAGCGTGGCGATCGGCCGGTCGGCGCAGGTCTTGTCGGTGATGTCCCAGGCTTGCCCGTTGATCTGCCACAGGCTCGGCGGCTTGCCATTCTCGGTGTTGACCGACACCTTGCCGACCCACTCGAAATTGAAGTTCAGCTTTTCGGCATTCTCCAGGTCAGGCTCGGCCACCGGGTTCGGCGGCAAGGCTGGCGGCCAGTCGCTCGGCGCATCGTTGCTGGCCACCGAACGCAACGTGCCGAGGCGCACGAAACCATCGCGCAAGGAAATTTCTTCGCCCGCCTGAGGAATGCGGATCGCCAGGCAGATACGCATGCCTGGGCCGAGCCAGTAATCGTCTTCGAGCGGGCGCGGGGTTACCGGATTGCCGTCGAGGGCGTAGATCATCGCCTCGCAGTTGCCCTTGAGGTTGATGCGGTAGGTCCAGGTGTTGTCCAGATTGAGCAGGCGCACACGCACCACCTGCCCGGCCGGCAGTTCGGTCACCGAACCGGCCTGGCCGTTGATGGTGATCAGCCGCCCGGCGGTGCCATTGCGCGCAGCTTCCCGAGGAATGCTGAACGGCAGCCAGGCGCCCTGCTCGTCCACGTGCCAATTCTTGAGGCTGAGGGTGCGTTCATGCTTGAAACCCGTCGGCTCGCGCTCTTCCACGATCAGCGGGCCGACCAGCCCGCGCCCCAGCTCCTCGGAGCTGCTGACATGCGGGTGGTACCAATAACTGCCGGCATCCGGGACGCGAAACTTGTAGTCGAAATACTCACCCGGCTTGACCGGCAATTGCGAAACATAGGGCACCCCGTCCATTTCCAGCGGCAGGCGGATGCCATGCCAATGGATGGTGGTTTCCACCGGCAGCTGGTTGATGAAGCGAACCCGCAGCCAGGTACCTTGACGAACCCGCAGCTCGGTACCCGGGGCCGAGGGACCGAACGCCCATGCCTCGGTCTTGAAGCCGGTGACCAGCTCCACATCCAGGGGGGCAGCGATCAGCTCGTAGTCATGCCCGGCATTATCGTCCTCGACCTTGCCCAGCCAGTAACGGGCCACACCACCGGCGCCAAGGCCAACCACAACCAAGCCGGTGAGGCCTTTGAGCATTTGTCGACGGGTAAAGGACATCGGTGCGGGTACCTCGTGTTCGGCGCAATCAGTCTGCCAGCAGTGGCTGGCGATGAAGGGCGAATACGATACACCTGCATTTACCAAATTTTAAGTGAACAGTGCTCGGACCGAGTAGGGAGCCAGTTTCGGCTCAGCAATATGTACCACAAGCAAAGCGGCATCCATGTGAACACTCAGGCTCATCCCTCAAAACGGACGCATGTGATGACCTCCTCCCTCAGCCCTGCCAACGATCACCAGACCTTACGCTCACTTGCCGCTACATTAGTCGAAGCCTGCCCGGACATGCGCCAGCAGGCTCGAGAGGTCGCGGTACGGATTCTCGAACAGCACGGCCTTCAGGCCCTCGATCCCGACCAGGTCTATCTTCACAGGTTTCATACGGCTGTCAGCAGCCCCCGAACCTACAATGGCTGGCAGCACCTCGATGAGCCTTATGAATCGCTGAGCCTGCCCCAGCTGGTCATGCACCGGTTCGACGCCAAGGATCAGGACAACGCCGACCTGCTCAGCTACCTCGTCGGTTTCTATTCGAAGGGTCCGGGCACAGCGCCCTATGATGAACATAACGAGGTTCGTCTCGATCCCAAAGACGTATTGGACTACTTCTGGAACATCGATTTCGCCAACGATTTCAAGGCCCGGCTGAAGGATTTCTGGGCAAGCCATGCGGATGACTTCCGCTTGTTGGCCAAAGCCAATTTCATGAGCAAGGCACTCGAAGCCATTGCCCGGGAGCCTTCTTCAATACTGGCAACGGGGTGCCGTCAAGCCATCCAGCGTCTGGTTGGCGAGGCGCCCTGGCCGCCGACCATGGAGGCCCTGCGGCAAGAGCAGGCCCTTGGCGGCGACGATCAGGTCAGCGCCTTCGACATCGGCGGGCACGTGGCAACGGACATGCTGTGCATGCGGCTCGAGGACGGTAGCCAGCTGGTCTACAGCCCTGGAGACGAGGATGGGTTGCACCTGTTCGCCAATGAACAAGCGCTGTTCTGGTGGGTACTCGAAAGCTGCAACCATACGGAAAATCGAGCCCGCTTCATGGCGCACTTTTCCCTCGACGACCGCGAAGAAGGCAGCGACCGCGTAGGCCTCCACCATTTGATCGATGTGCTTTACAGCGCCTGGGGTCAGGACGACTACTCGGGTATCAATACCCTTGCAAAACAGATTCACGGCGATGCGTTCAGCTGGCTGCGCGACAAGGCCCATCAGCGAATGCTGGATGACGCACACTTTGCCCTGCGTTCCAATGGCGATTTGCGCAAACAGATGTGGATCGGCTACCTGAGCGCCTCACTCAAGGTATTCGGCCCGCTGGCAGCGCTGGACTGGCCCGTTGCACTGGCCATTGTGGGAGCAGGCCTCGCCGACACAGGCCTGAACATCGATCAGGCGATCAACGGCCACACCACCCGGGAACGCGAGGGTGGCGTGATCGGTGCCATCCTGGCGGCTATCGAGACGCTGTTCAATGCCACCTTCCTGCTCAGCGCACCGGGCAAACCCTTGGCAGACCTTGGCGAAGCAGGCGAGGAAAGCGTCCCGTCCATCGAACCCGCCACCGAAGACGAAACGCCGGAAAGCGTCGCCCAAGCCGTCAAAGAGTGGGTACCCGAGCCCTTCCAACCCAAGGCCGACCACCAACTGCTCAGCCCGTTCGAAACCAACGTAATACTGTCCGGCAGCCCAGGAACAGGCGAATTCGAAGGCATTTATACTCAGGATGGGCAATTTTACGTGCTGATCGATGAACTGCCGTATCAGGTGCGCTACGTAAACGAGTTCAAATCATGGTCCATCGTTTCACCCGATAACCCATTCTCGTTCTACAGAAGTCAACCCATTCGCCTGGATGCCGACGGTCAGTGGTACCTGGTAAACCGGGGGGGCCTCAAAGGCGGCATGTTGCCGCGCCTCCGAATCTGGGGGCGCGTAGCCGGTTCCAACTTGCCGCCACTCGCCGAAACAGGCTATGAAGTTCCTGCCGACCTGCGTCCACTGCTCACCGATGTGGGGGATGCAGAGCTTAGCGGCGCACATGCGGCCATCCACGACCCCGAGCGAATCGACGCCGTCTATCGCTTTCAAATGATCCGCGACCAATTGGCCAGCGATGCCCACGAATTCATGGCAACCGTGACCGTACCCGAACGCCCGACCATTCCTGCAATACCGCAAGGAACGCCACCCAAACAAATCCTGCAGTCGATCTACGACAACAGCCGTGGCATGGTCATAGGGGAATCACACAGTGGGTTGGCCAGCAAACGCTTGCTGATCGACAACATGAAACAGTTACGCAAGTTGAAGGTCAAGGTGCTCTACCTGGAGCATTACACGACAGATTTTCAACAGCCGCATCTGGACACCTTCAATCGTACCGGCCGCCTGCCCCCGGAGTTGGACGAGTATATATCCATACAGGACGATGGCCATCACACTGACGCCTCAGGCCGGTACACGTTTCGGCAGGTCATCCTTGAAGCGCAAAAAAACGGCGTGCGCATTCAAGGGATAGATTGCCTGGCAAGTTACCGTCAAGCCTGGCAGAGAGTAGTACCGGACATCACCCGGCAGGAAATGATGAATTTCTATGCGCATCGAGTTATCCAGGCAGACCAGGCACTGCGAGGCCCAACCAACTGGGTAGCCCTGGTGGGTAATAGCCACGCCAATAATATTGGCTCAGTCAAGGGCCTGGCCGAACTCGAAGGGGTACTTGGGCTGCGGGTCGAGGACGCGCCTCTCGACGCAACTGAAACCTGGGGCAAAGATACCGGCGCTGACCTCGTTGATCTGGACGGCAAGGTCTTGCGCGTGAAAAGCGACCTCAGGCTGCGAGCCACGATCAAGCCAGTTAATCGACGAGAGCCTGATCTGGAGACTTTGCTGGCGAGGCCAGGCGACTATACGCTGGAGCGGAAAGGTGAAAGGCTATGGATCGTCAACCGCACTCGAGACATGATCCTGCAGCGGACGGAGGTTAGACAAAACGGCAATCGCTACACCGTCGTGCGCCCCGAATGGCCATCCATCCAGGAGCGCACCTACGAACGCCTTTCCGATCTGCATATCGCGCTCGCCGTCCTGCGCAGAATGCGGGAAATCAAGATCCCCCGTGCCTGAAGCAAGCTGGTCTCTTCAGCCTTGCTAACGCCAAGGGCGCCTTGCGGCGCCCTTGGCGGTTTAACTCATTCCCACTCGATGGTGGCTGGCGGTTTGCTCGACACGTCGTAGGTAACGCGGGAGATACCGTCGATCTCGTTGATGATACGGCCGCTGACGGTTTCCAGCAGCTCGTACGGCAGGTGTGCCCAACGCGCGGTCATGAAGTCCACGGTCTCGACCGCACGCAGAGCCACGACCCAGGCGTAGCGACGGCCGTCACCAACGACGCCAACCGACTTGACCGGCTGGAACACCACGAACGCCTGGCTGGTCTTGTGGTACCAGTCGGCCTTGCGCAGCTCTTCGATGAAGATGTGATCGGCGCGACGCAGGATGTCGGCGTACTCTTTCTTCACTTCACCGAGGATGCGCACGCCCAGGCCCGGGCCTGGGAACGGGTGGCGGTAGACCATGTCGTACGGCAGGCCCAGTTCCAGGCCGATCTTGCGTACTTCGTCCTTGAACAGCTCACGCAGTGGCTCGACCAGCTTGAGGTTCATCTCCTCCGGCAGGCCGCCAACGTTGTGGTGCGACTTGATCACGTGGGCCTTGCCGCTCTTGGCGCCAGCCGACTCGATCACGTCAGGGTAGATGGTGCCCTGGGCGAGGAACTGGATGTTGTCCAGTTTGCTGGCTTCGGCATCGAACACGTCGATGAAGGTGCGGCCGATGATCTTGCGCTTCTTCTCCGGGTCCGCTTCGCCTTCCAGGTTGTCGAGGAATTGCTTCTCGGCATCGGCGCGGATGACCTTGACGCCCATGTTCTCTTTGAACATGGCCATAACCTGGTCACCTTCGTGCAGGCGCAGCAGGCCGTTGTCGACGAATACGCAGGTCAGCTGGTCACCGATGGCGCGGTGCAGCAGCGCGGCAACCACCGAGCTGTCGACGCCGCCGGACAGGCCCAGCAGGACGTTGGCCGAACCGACCTGGGCACGCACCTGGGCGATAGCGTCTTCGACGATGTTGGAGGCGGTCCACAGGGCTTCGCAGCCACAGATGTCTTTCACGAAGCGGGACAGGATGCGACCGCCCTGCTTGGTGTGGGTCACTTCCGGGTGGAACTGCACGCCGTAGTAGCCGCGGGCGTCGTCGAACATGCCGGCGATCGGGCAGCTCGGGGTGCTGGCCAGAACGTTGAAGCTGCCCGGCATCTGGGTGACCTTGTCGCCGTGGCTCATCCACACGTCCAGGCCCAGTACGCCGTCATCGTCGACGTGGTCTTCGATGCCGTCCAGCAGGCGGCTCTTGCCGACCACGTCAACGCGGGCATAACCGAACTCGCGCAGGTCGGAACCTTCGACCTTGCCGCCCAGTTGCTCGGCCATGGTCTGCATGCCGTAGCAGATGCCCAGCAGCGGTACGTTCAGGTCGAATACGGCCTGCGGTGCACGCGGGCTGTTGGCTTCGTGGACCGACTCGGGGCCGCCAGCGAGGATGATGCCGCGCGGGTTGAATTCGCGGATCGCTTCATCGTCCATGTCGAACGGGTGCAGTTCGCAGTACACGCCGATCTCGCGCACGCGGCGGGCGATCAGCTGGGTGTACTGGGAACCGAAATCGAGGATCAGGATGCGGTGAGCGTGAATGTCGAGGGCCATGACTCAATCTCGTCAGTGGAAATCGGAAACGACGCGGGGCTGTCGTGACAGCCCCGCATGCAAATGTTGCTAAAAGCCTCAGCCTACGCGGTAGTTAGGGGCTTCTTTGGTGATCTGCACGTCATGCACGTGGGACTCGGCCATGCCGGCACCGGTGATGCGCACGAACTCCGGCTTGGTACGCATCTCTTCGATGGTCGCGCTGCCGGTATAGCCCATGGACGAACGCAGGCCGCCCATCAGCTGGTGGATGATCGCGGCCAGGGCGCCCTTGTACGGCACACGGCCTTCGATGCCTTCCGGGACCAGTTTCTCGGCACCGGCCGAGGAGTCCTGGAAGTAACGGTCGGACGAGCCTTGCGCCTGTGCCATGGCACCCAGCGAGCCCATGCCGCGGTAGGCCTTGTAGGAACGGCCCTGGAACAGTTCGACTTCACCCGGTGCTTCTTCGGTACCGGCGAACATCGAACCCATCATCACGCAGGATGCACCGGCGACGATGGCCTTGGACAGGTCACCCGAGAAGCGGATGCCGCCGTCGGCGATCAGCGGCACGCCAGTGCCTTCCAGTGCGGCGGCGACATTGGCGATGGCGCTGATTTGCGGCACGCCGACACCGGCGACGATGCGGGTGGTGCAGATCGAGCCTGGGCCGATGCCAACCTTGACGGCGTCGGCGCCGGCTTCTGCCAGGGCCTTGGCCGCAGCGCCGGTGGCGATGTTGCCGCCGATCACCTGCACTTGCGGGTAGGTTTCTTTCACCCAGCGAACGCGGTCGATCACGCCTTTGGAGTGACCGTGGGCGGTGTCTACGACCACCACGTCAACGCCAGCGGCTACCAGGGCGGCAACGCGCTCGCCGGTGTCCTTGCCGGTGCCGACCGCAGCGCCGACGCGCAGGCGACCCTGGTCGTCCTTGCTGGCCAGCGGGTAGGCCTTGGCCTTTTCGATGTCCTTGACGGTCATCATGCCCTTGAGGCTGAACTTGTCGTCGACGATCAGGACTTTTTCCAGCCGGTGCTTGTGCAGCAGCTCGCGGACTTCGTTCTTGTCGGCGCCTTCGCGCACGGTGACCAGGCGCTCTTTGGGCGTCATCACCTCGCGCACCTTGGCATCCAGGCGGGTTTCGAAGCGCACGTCACGGGAGGTGACGATGCCGACCAGGTCGCCGTTCTCCAGCACCGGAACACCCGAAATGTTGTTCAGGCGGGTCAGGTCGAACAGGTCGCGTACGGTGGCGTCGGCTTCGATGGTGATCGGGTCCTTGACCACGCCAGCCTCGAACTTCTTGACCTTGCGTACTTCGCCGGCCTGCTGTTCGATGGTCATGTTCTTGTGGATGATGCCGATGCCGCCTTCCTGAGCCATGGCAATGGCCAGACGCGCTTCGGTCACGGTATCCATCGCGGCGGAAACCAGGGGAATGTTCAGCTCGATGCCACGAGTCAAACGGGTCTTGAGACTGACTTCATTGGGCAGTACCTCGGAGTAGCCAGGTACAAGGAGGATATCGTCGAAAGTCAGGGCTTCTTGGCTGATACGCAGCATCGCGGGGGCTCCCGGGCGGGAAAAATGGAAGCGCGCCATTATACTCATCCACGGCGCGCCGCTCAATGCAAAATAAGGGCCTTCGGTCAGCGTTCTGGCAGTTTTACCTGCACCACCGCCACCGGCTGGTCCAGCCAGTCGGCGAAGCTGTCGAGAAAGGCCTGGGTGAAACCGGCCTGGCCCCAGTTGTTGAAGATGAAACCCAGGTTGGAAAAGGCACATGGCTGCAGGAAAATGAAGCCATTGATGTCGTCCTCATGGCCGCACAGCGGGCAGGTGAAGTTGTCGCTCACCCCTGGCATCCACTCTTCCAGGCTTTCGAACAGGGGCTCACCCACCTCGCGGCGGCATTCGGGGCAACCGGCTTCTTCGAGGAAACCGTCGTGGGGGGTATAGATGCAGCGTTTGAGTACCACTTCCAGGCCGTTGATCGGTTCGCCGAAGGGCAGCTTGTGCGGATGCAGGGCGACTTTGCGTGCGCCTTCGGCCAGGGCATAGCCCATGCGGTTGCCGGTGCGACCGCAGGTGGTCAGTTGCTCCTCGACCACTTTTTCACGCACCAGCCAACGCAGGATGGCCCGGGCACGGGCTTCATGGACCGGCACGGTGGAGAGTTTCGGGACGATGATGCTCTGGGTGTTCATGGGGCGGACGGGCCTGGCGACTGCGGTAATTGGGTGATTCTACCGCTGACGGGTGCATGTCTCGACATTTATGGTGCTCTTGAGATCGAGCGCCGCCCGCGCGGCGCTTCGCGGGCAAGCCCGCTCCCACAAGTCTACCTTCGGCCAATTTTGTCAGTGTCATCTCCACTGCCAGCCTTGGTGTATGACAAGGCGGACAGTGAAGATGGCAAGGTAATAACTGGCCATAGGTAGACAGTGGGAGCAACTGTCTTCCACAAAACTTAAAAAGCTGCGCGGATTGAGCTGTGGGAGCGGCTTCAGCCGCGAACACGGGCGTAGCCCGTGCCATA